>CAZEJS010000004.1:0-127351 GCA_964512645.1 uncultured Acidimicrobiales bacterium | reverse complement strand
TGCGTACTACCCCCTCGCCAGGGGGCTCCGCCCCCTGGCGGAGGGGGTGGGATTCTCACCCACCCCACGCGCCGTTGAACGGGGAACTGTTTCGATGGTCGAGGAGTTGCATTCCGTTTGGTGGTTCAGTGGTGGTATGAGTTCGAGCCCGACTGTCCGGACTTCTGCGGCGCGCGGTGACCCCTCAGTGGCTTCTGCGTACTACCCCCTCGCCAGGGGGCTCCGCCCCCTGGCGGAGGGGGTGGGATTCGAACCCACGTGCCAGTTAACCCGGCAAACCGCTTAGCAGGCGGCTCCCTTACGGCCACTCGGGCACCCCTCCGCGTTGGTGATTATACCATCGTACCGGCTTGATGCTTTGAACGTAATATCGAAATAGTCTGGTCCGGTTGTTCACCCTGTTGGAAACGCCATCGCAGTCGTATAAACTCATGCTTGCCCGTACAGGAGAGCTCCCCGCTCAACCTGCCGCCAGTTTTCGATACAGGAGGTCGCCATGGTCCAGAATCTCCAGGGTAAATGGGTGCTGCTCAGCGGCGCCGCCAGCGGTATCGGAAGGGAAACCTGCCTCCTCCTCGCCAGGGAAGGATGCAACTTCGTGGTGATAGACATAGACGCCGGAGGGCTCGACCGCGTCAAGGCGGAACTGGAGTCGCTGGGCTCTAAGGTCATCTCGAAAGTCGTGGACGTAACGAACAAGGAACAGATCAGGGAGCTGGCCTCCGAGGTCACCGCCGAGATAGGCGCGGTCGACATCCTGGTGAACAACGCGGGGATCGGTCACAACCAGGACCTGCGCCATACTACCGACGCCGACTGGCAGAAGCTGATGAACATCAATTTCTTCGCGGTGCTGGACATGACCAACGCCTTCCTCCCGGCGATGATAAAGAAGGGGGGCGGGCAGATAGTCAACATGTCCACCGGCCAGGTCTTCTTCCCCGTGCCCACATGGGGCGCGTACGCTGCCACCAAGGCCGCCCTGGCCACCTACTCCGAATGTCTCACCTGGGAGCTGTCCTGCTTCAAGATCGCGGTCACCACGGTGTTCCCGGGCTTGATAAGCACGCCGTTCTACAAGGACGTCTGCGCCACCACGCTGCCGCAGAAGCTGGTCCTCTGGTACATCAACGCGCTCGGTTCCACGCCCGAGGTGATGGCGCGCAAGATCGTCAAGGGCATAAAGCGGCGCAAGCGCCGGGTCATCCAGTCCTTCATCAACTGGATGGACTATTACGTGAAGCGGGTCGCCCCCCTGGCGTTCGACATCGGCGGGGACGTGTTCGCCATGGCGCTGTGCGACCGCTGCAAGGACTCGGGCACCTGCGAGATGTAGTGACGGCGCCCCGGCGGCGCGGCTTCGGACCGCTCCGGCTCTTTTTTCGAGGGTTCGGCTTCGCCGTTTCATATATAATTGCAGTCGTCGCCCGCAGTGTCACCTACGAAAGGGGTGGTATCGTTGTTGCCGTATGACAGCTTCCTGATCGATGGTCCCTGGCTGGTCTCCATAGGCTGGATCATGGGCAAGATCCTCAACAAGTACGTCGATGACGCGGACCAGAGGAAGAAGGCCGGGCTGGGCCTCAGCATCGCCACGATTCTCATCTTCTACGTAACCAGCATCTCGCTCTACTTCAACCTGGAGTGGACCCGCTGGATATGGGAGATGTGCGGGGCCGAGTCGGGGCGTGACTGGATGATCAACAGCGGCGTCTTCAACTTCGACCACGAGAACGTGAGCGCCAGGGGCCACGTTATCGCGGCGCTGATGTTCCTGACCTACCCGGTCTGGCTCAAGGCGGGCTTCATGCTGGCCGGCAAGCCCAAGGACGAGAAGTAAGATCAGCGACCGGAGTTCCACCCGGGAGGCATCGAAAACGGGGCGCGTCGAAATGCGCCCCGTTTTTTTCATGCGCTCCCGCCGGATTGTTGTATCATCTACGGGAACCGCGAGAGAGCGCTAACAGCCGGGGGCGGTATGGACGTCATGACCAGCACGGAATTCCTCGGCCTTCCCCTGTTCAGGAAGGGAAAGGTCCGGGACATCTACGAGGTGGGAGACGAGCTCCTCATAATCAGCACGGACAGGATCTCGGCGTTCGACGTCATCATGAACGAGGGGATACCGGGTAAAGGTCGGGTGCTCAACGAACTGGCCGCCTTCTGGCTCGACGCCACCGCGGATATCGTCGAGAACCACCTGGTCTCCACGGACATGGCGGATCTCCCCGACAGGCTCCTCCCCTTCAAGCAAAGCCTCCAGGGACGCTCTATGCTGGTCGTCAAGGCCGAGCCGCTCCCGGTTGAATGCGTGGTGCGCGGCTACCTGGCGGGCAGCGGCTGGAAAGATTACCAGCAGACGGGGGCTGTTTGCGGCATTCCGCTGCCGGAGGGGTTGAAGCTAGCGGACAGGCTGCCCGAGCCAGTATTCACGCCCTCGACAAAAGCGGAGATCGGCGAACACGACGAGAACGTCACTTTCGACAGCGTGGCCGGCGTTATCGGCGAGCAGAAGGCCCGGGAGATCGAACGCCTGAGCCTGGAGCTGTTCCGGCGCGGGTCCGACATGGCGGATTCGCGGGGCGTCATCCTTGCCGATACCAAGTTCGAGTTCGGCACCTACCAGGGCCGGACGATACTGATTGACGAGGTGTTCACGCCGGACTCCTCGCGTTTCTGGCCGAAGGCCTCCTGGGAGCCGGGCCACGACCAGGAGAACCTCGACAAACAGTTCTTGAGGGATTGGCTGGAGACGCTGGAATGGGACAAGGCGCCTCCACCGCCGACAATCCCCGCCAACATCGTGGAGAAGATCTCCGAGCGCTACCTCTATATCAAGGACGTCCTTACCGGGTAGCGCCTCCCCGGTATCGAACCCCCCGGTATCGGACCTCCCTCGAAGACGTAGCCCCCCGTTGCGTCAATGAAAAATGTATCCGAAAGCCCCCCTTGACCGGCGAAGATATTAGTTTCAAAATGAATATGTTTGATATCGCAAACATATTTGAACACAAGTATTTCGAGGTGAACGGATGGGTCCTGCCGGGAAGGCCGCCGACGTCGGCATAGGCGAGTTCCAGACGCAGGTCATCATGACGATCTTCCACATGATAGGGAACGTGCGCCATTCGGGCATGGCCGCCCTCTCCACAGTGGAGCTCTCCTACCCCCAGGTTCTGGTCCTCTACGCGCTCCTCGAGAAAGGTACGATTTCCATCGGCGGCCTCTCCCAGCACCTCAAGATATCCCAGGGGGTCATGTCGCGGACGGTCGACCGGATGGTGATTAAAGGCCTGGTGGACCGGGTGCGCGACAGCGAAGACCGCAGGGTCGTGCTGGTCTCCCTGACCGAAGCCGGAGTGGACTACGCCACGGAAATAGTCTCCTACCACGTGGACAAGCTGGGCGACCAGTTCAAGAAGATACCGGGAGAACAGCGCGAGCTTTTCCTGAGCCTCCTGAAGCAGGTGGACGCGCTGCTGGAAGAACAGGACGACGGGCATTGAGTAAAGAGCGCGAGACCGACGAGATGAAGCCCGCGACCGGCAGGGCGCGAAACGCGATAGGCTCGGTGCTCGCGTTGATCGGGGCGTGCCTCATCATCTTCGCCTTCCTCTGGTACCTCCTGGGGGTCAAGAGGCTGGTTGTTTTCCCCGCCGGTATCGACCACACCATCCAGAGCCACGGTACGGTGACGAAGCTGACAGGCACTCACGGTCTCTACACCCTCGTCCCCCCGCTGAAGGCGCCCGTCGGGCTGGTCGGCAAGCTCTCATCGCTCGACGCCGACTACCGCGCCAACGTGGCGGAAGTCCAGGAGACCGCGGATAACACCGAGCCTGCTCCTTTCGGGCTCGACCTGTCGGAGCAGAACACTTACGTCTTGAACCGCCACGACTGCGAGAACCTCAAGAGCGGGGACTCGACCACCGACGGCGAGATCGTCGACCGCTCCGGCAGCTGGTACGTCAACTTCCCGCTCGGAACGAAGAAGGAAAGCCGCAACATCTTCAACAACGACGTGGGTTCGGCGTTCGCGGTCAAATACAGAGGGACCGGCAAGGTCAACGGAGTGGGAGTCTACATCTTCGAGGGCACGATGGGCCACAGGCCCATACTCGACTACCGCGCGCGCGCCATGGGGCTTCCCGCCACCACCACATTCGGCGCTCTCAAAGCGGAGCTGGCGCAGCAGGGAGTGCCGATCGACGCGATGGTGGCCGCCGCCTCGGGCTCTCTCACTCCCGTCGAGAGGGCGACGTTCGAGCAGTTCCCGGAGAGCAGAGAGGTGCGGCTCACCTACAGCGAGAAGGCCGAGTGGAAGGCGGCGGTAGAACCTGTCACCGGAACCATCGTCAAGCTCCACCGGCTGCGCAGGAGCATCTACGTGAACACCGACCTCGGGACGTTCCAACCACTGCTGGGAATACTCGCCAACCACTCCGAGGATCCCCTTGTCGAAAAATACCTGAGCCAGGTCGACCAGCAGAAGCTGCAGGACCCCAAGGAACTGTACCGGGTAGAGTACGGGTGGAACGACGCGACGGTCAGGCAGATGACCGATTTCGCGGGGAAGCGCATAAGCCCGATGCGCTTCGTGAAGGACTGGATGATGACCACGATGCTCCTCATCGGGGCGGCACTGGTGGTCACCGGGCTGGTGATGAGGAAGAAGGAGCACCTGCGCGAAGAGGGCGAGGACGACCACCTGCTCCCCCGCATCATCCACCGCGACAAAGGCGGCAACACCGCCGTGGAGGACGCCTCCGGCACGGGGGGCGAACCGCCCGGCGGCCGCGGCGACGGCGGTGAGGCCCGGTGAAGAAGAAAAAAGGGCCGGGTCTCCGCACCAGGGCGCTGAGCTGGATCGGCAGGGCCACAACCAGGCACTGGAAAATGGTGCTCCTCCTGACGCTGCTGACGCTGGCAGGCTCCTTCTTCGCTATCCGCTCGCTGCGGGTCACCACGCGCTACGTGGACCTGCTCCCGCAGGAACACGCAGCCGTCAAGAACTACTTCAAGGCCCTGGACAAGTTCGGCGGCACCGACTACTTCATCGCGGTGATCGAAGGGAAAGACGTCGGGCGGTCCCGGACTGTCACCGGCGAGCTGGCGAAAGAGCTGAAAAAGAGCGGGGAGTTCTCCTACGTCCAGTACAGGGCGGACCTGGCGCAGTTCGAGAAGTACGGGCTCCTCTTCCTCGATAAAGCGACCCTGAACAGGCTGGACCTCCTGCTGGCGGAGAAGAACATGGCGGAGCTCACCAGGATGGCCCAGTCGTTCATGGCGATGCGCTCCCGGTTGTCGCAGACTTTCGGTGGCGGGGTGTCCCTCGACGAAGAAGGCTACTTTCTCGGCAAGGACGGCAAATCGACGCTTCTCATCGCCCGCCCCAGGTTCAGCGCCGACGACCTCAAGCGGCTGGGCCCCTTCAGCAAGAAGACGGACGCCATCGTTTCGGAGGTGGAGAAGCGGAACCCCGGGGCCAGGATATTCCTGTCAGGCAACTATTCTTTCCAGCAAGAGCAGCAGACCGTGGTCAACCACGACATCATCCTGGTCGGGTTCATCGCGATACTGGTCATCATTGTCGTGCTGGCGTTCGCCTTCAGGAGCATCGCTACGCCTTTCCTCGCCATCGCCGCGCTGTTGTGCGGGGTCGCCTGGACCCTGGCGTTCACCCGCCTGACGGTCAAGTCGCTGAACACCGTGTCGTCGGTGTTCGCCGCCGTCCTCATGGGAATAGGCATCGAGTACGGCATCGCCCTGCTTTCTCGCTACCGCGAGGAAAGGGAGCGCGGCAGGACGGGAGAGGAAGCTTTCGTAGCCGCCCTCTCCCTGACCGGCAAAGGAATCATCACCGGGGCCCTCACCACCGCCGGCGCCTTCTACGCCATCGTCTTCTCCGATTTCAAGGCGATGCACGATATGGGCCTGGTTCTCGGGACGGGGGTAGTCTTCGCTCTGCTGTCTACCTTCTTCGTTCTGCCGGCCCTGGTCACCATGAAAGAGCGCGTGTCGCCCTACAAGCCGCGCGAGTTCGACGAGGAGTCCGGCCTGATGCGGAAGGAGGGTCGGTTCGTCGCCAGGCGCCCCTGGTGGATAATCGCCGCGGGCCTGGTGATCACCCTGGGGCTCGGCACCAGCGCCGGATTCATCAAGTACGAGAGCAACATCAGGAAGGTGCAGCCCCGCGGCATGAAAGTGACGGTGGCCGAGGAGAAGCTGGCCAGTCAGTTCGGCATGGGATCCGACTTCGTCATCGTGCTCTCAAACAACGAGGCCGCAATGCGAGAGGTGACCGAACAGCTCCAGGACAGGGAGAAGTACCCCAGTGTCAAAGGCGTGGAGTCGCTGGCCACCATCATCCCCTCGGACCAGCTGGGCAAGCTCATCGAGATGTCACGGATAAAGAAGAAGATCGAAGACCTCAACCCGCAGTGGCTCACCTTCGTGCCCCCGCAGATGCTGACCATACTCCAGGACATAGGTTCTGACCTGCTGACCGCGGACAAGCTGCCCCCGGGCACCCTGCAGAAATACGTCTCCTCCGACGGCACGTACGCCACCTACGTGTACCCTGCCAGGAACATGTCCGAGGAGAAAAACGTCAGGGAATTCCTCGACGAGGTCAAGAGCGTCTCCACGGACGTCATCGGATTTCCGGTCATCGTCCAGGATATCCTCGAGTCGACCCGAAAGGGCTTGAACGATACCACCATCCTCTCCGCCGTGGTGGTGCTGCTGATGGTGGTTATCGACTTCCAGGCGCTCCTGCCGACTCTGCTCGCGATGCTGCCTCTCGCCTTCGCGATGGTCTGGATGGTGGGCGCTTTCAACCTCCTGGGAATGAAGTTCAACATCGTGAACATCGCGGTGACGCCGATGATCCTCGGCATAGGGGTGGATTTCGGCGTCTACGTGCTCCACCGCTACGAGGAGGAGATGCAACTCGGGAGTCGCGAGGACGCCATACCTTCGACGCTGGCACACACCGGCAAGGCGATCCTGGTGTCCGGGCTCACGGTGCTGGGAGCGTTCGCCGCCCTGATGCTGGCGCGCTACCAGGGCCTGTCATCCCTGGGCCTGGCGGCGGTCCTGGGCATAGGCTCGGCGGTGGTGATTTCGCTGACCCTTCTGCCGGCCATCCTGCGGGTCCTGGAGAAGAAGAGGAAGAAAGGCCGCGCCTTCGGCTGACCCTGTCGGGCCGGAGTGAAAAACGAGCGGGCCGGGCTTGGTGCCCGGCCCGCGTTTTTGTCAGGTCGTCCGGTCGGCCGTCTACTTCTTCGCGGCAACCTTCTTCCTGGCTGTGGCCTTCTTCTTCGCGGCCCCCTTGCGCTTCGCCGTCTTCTTGGTCGGCAGCTCCAGCTTGAAAGGACCCTTCATCCTGGCCGGCGGTGGCTCCTCCACCACGGGCTCGTCCTTGATGACCGCGAAGTGGTCAATGGCATGGATGGACATCGGCCGCGGCTTCTTCGCCCAGACCGCGCGCATCCTCATCCCGACCTCGAGCTTCATCTCGTCGAGCTCGTCGCAGAAATGCATCATCCTGGTGTCCGAGCCGTCGAGGTTGATCCACACCGCGGTGAACGGGACCTTCATCAGGCTGCCCGTGTTGGGGTCGATGTAGGGAAACCTTACGACCGTGAATCCCTTGAGGAGGCCGTCCGGACCGCACTCGACCCACTCGTCCATCCCCACGTAGCACCTGCCGCAGACGGCGCGGGGCGGGATGTAGACCATCCCGCAGCTCGGGCACTTCGTTCCCATGATGCGGCCGTTGTCGCGCATCTCGGTCAGGTACTTGCTCCAGTACGGCCCGAGGTGCCATCCGAAGTCGTACTCCAGGTGTCCCGATTCGTGGGTCAGCAGCTCGTACCCGTCGGGGGTGGTCGTCGACTTCCTCTTGTCAGTATAGATACCCATTCCAGTGTTACCTCCCTCGACTCATGGCAGGTCCGCGCCGAGCACGAACGCGTCCGACCAGCTGCAGCCTCCAAACCCCGTGGCAAGCGCCTTCTTGACATTGGGCACCTGCCGTTCGCCGGCGCGTCCCATTATCTGCCAGGCGGCTTCGCCGACGCGGATGAGGGCGGTCGCGCCGATCGGGTTCGTGGCAACAACGCCTCCCGACGGGTTGATCGGCAGTATGCCGTCCATGTGTGTGGCGCCGCTTCGGATCAGCTTGGGCCCCTCCCCCCGCTGGCAGAACCAGAAGGAGTCCATCCACTTGACACCGGTCGTCGAACAGGGCATGTAAAGCTCCGCGACGTCCAGGTCCTTGAGGGGGTTGGTTATGCCGGCGAGCTTGTACGCCTGCAGGGTAGCCCTCTCCAGGGTCGGCATCCACTGCCACTCGAGGTCCCCGAAGTGCGTGTAGTCGTGACGGACGACCGACGCGTGTATCCAGGCGGGCCGGTCGCACAGCTTCTTGGCCCTGTGCTCGGCGGCGAATATCACCGCGCACGCTCCGTCTGAGCGGGGGCACATGTCCAGGAACTTCACCGGGTACGAGAGCATCGGCGAGTTCATCACGTCCTCCACCGTCACGTGCATCCGGTTGTGGGCGTACGGGTTGTTCATAGCGTTGTTTCGGTCGCGGGCCGCGACTATCGCCGCGTCCTCTTCGGTAGCGCCGTAGGCCTTCATGTACATCGAGTACTCGGTTGCCAGCGGGCCTATCGCCCCGGCGAACGGGTCGCGCTCCAGCACGGGGTTCGCGCAGGTCGCGATCGCCGCCTGAGTGTCGGACTCCGAGTTCTTCTCCCAGCCGACTCCCATGACCACGTCGAAGAGGCCCGACGCGGCGCTGTAGTAGGCGGCGGCCCCGACCGTCGTACCTGTCGTGCCGCCGGTGGTGACCTTGAAAACCGGCTTCATGCAGGCCCCGAGCCCCTCGACCGCCCAGGTGTCCACGTAGTTGATGTTCTCGAAATGGTCCATGTTGCCGACGACGATCGCGTCGATATCGTCGAGCGTGATCTGCGCGTCGTCGAGGCCCCTGGTGACCGCCTCGGCTATAAGTTCGACCCCTGAGACGTCGAGCCTGTGGGCCGCGTGATGGGTCTGTCCGACCCCTACTATTCCTACTCTGTTACCCATGTCGCACCCCCCTTACTTACCCAGTATCCAGACGCAATGGGACTGGCCGCACATGCCGTTGACGCCGTGCGCGAGGGCGGTCTGGGCACCTTTGACCTGGTGCCGTCCAGCTTCCCCGCGGACCTGGAGCACGCACTCGATCACGGCCGCGAGCCCGGCCACCATTACGGGGTTGCCCGAAAGCCTTCCGCCGGACGGGTTGACCGGGCACCCGGAGCCCATGTCGAACCTTCCCCGCTCCTCCATCTCCGGCCCCATGCCGTCCTCGCAGAAGCCCAGACCTTCCAGCCACAGGGGCTCCATGTAGGAGAACGCGTCGTAGACCTCGGCCACATCGATATCGGAGGCATCGACGCCTGCCATGGAGTACGCCTTCTTCGCCGCCTTCTTCAGCGCCCTGGTGTCCGCGAGGTCGCGGTCTCCAAGGCGGAAAGCGTCGGCGCAATGCCCCACGCCGTCGAGCCACACCCTCTTCTTGTTGGTGGTCAGCTTCTTGGCGTTGCGCTCCGCCGCGAGCACTACCGCGGCGGCGCCGTCGGTTACCGGCGAGCAGTCCAGCCTCTTGAGAGGCGTGGACATCATCGGCGAAGCCATGACGTCCTCTACCGTGATCTCCATGGGCAGGTGCGCCAGCGGGTTCTTGAGCGCGTTGCCGTGGTTCTTGACGGAGACCATGGCGAACTGCTGCTCGGTGCCGCCGGACACGGTCATGTACCTGCATGCCTGCAGCGCCGCCGAGGTTATGGCGTCCAGCCCCAGCCTGCGCTCCACCAGAGGGTCGAACGCCGTGTTGGTGATTCCCGCCATGCTGCTCTCCGAGCCCTTGTGGTGCGCCACGACCATCGTGGTACCGAAAGAACCCGAGAGAATCCTCATCATGCCGTAGAGCACGCCGAACGTACCGTCGCCCTCCACCGTCGAGATATCCTTGTTGAACGCGCCGGACGCGTCGGAGATCGCCATGCTGGAGATGGTGCGCCCATCCCAGAAGTCGCTCGAAACCGAGACGACGTTGTCGATGTCGGCGACGGTGATCCCCGCGTCGTCAAGCGCCTTCGAGGCCGCTTCGAAGATCATCTCGTGGAACGTCTCGCGCTTGCCGTTCGCGTACTTGGTCTGTCCTACTCCAATGACAGCTACTCTCTCCAATTATCTCACCACCGTTCCTTTTTCCGCCGCCTCAAGCGATCGGCTTGAAATACTTGATGTCCGTTATGTGCCCGTCGCGCTCTTTGGCCAGCACGGCCTTGACCCTCATGCCCACCTTCACCTTCTCGGGCTCCACGCCGCCGATGAAATGGGTGAGCCCCGTGTCCGCGCCGTCCATCTTGATCACCGCGTAGACGAAGGGCGGTTTCTTGGGATGCAGCCCCTTCACGTGGAAGTTCACCACAGTGAACGCGTCGACCGTGCCCGTACCGGGCAGCTTCACCCAGTCGTTCATGTCCCTGTAGCAATCGATGCACTTGATCTTCGGGGGGACGTACACCTTGCCGCAGGACGGGCACCTGTTGGCCCAGATCTCTCCGTCGTCCCTCAGCTGGACATACCACTTGCTGAGTGTGCTGCCGACGGTCCAGGAGTAGGGCACACAGATCTTGCCAGGGAAGACTACCTCCTCCACCTCGGACTTCCAGTCAGCCAACTGCCTCACCTCTTTCAGCCGAGCCTGTCTCCTTGCAAAAAAAGAACCCCCGGCAAGGGGTCATCAATGTTCCTCGGTGCTCATCGTCCACGCGAGCGAGCGCGCAGGGCGGCATGCCGTCCGGCCGGTGCCGCCACCCGCCTCCGCCACACCTCTCCGCGACAAGCGCGCCTCGACTGTCCGCAAAACATCACCGCCGCCAGGGCTCTCCAGTAAAAGCGTTGATAATTCTATTAGTTTTGACCACATAGTCAATCTGGCGAGAGAGCGCCGGTCGGGAAACGTCCGCGGCGGTGGGAACGGTGGGGCCCGCCGCGGCGCGCTTCGTCCGGGGGCCGCCAGTCGGAGCGCGTGACGCAGGGGCGCTCACAGGTCTTCGTAGTAGCAGGCGCGGTACCTGCCTCCCCGGAGCGCCTCGATGAGTTCGACCTCGTTTTCCGGCTCCTCCTCGAACACGGTCACGCAGCGACCGATATGGCTGACGTGGTGGGCGTCGCTGCCCCCGGTGCCGAAGAGCCCGTATTTCTCGGCGAGCTTCTGGGCCTTCGCGTTAGCCTTCCTGGGGATGGCGCCGTTGAACACCTCGAAACAGTTGATGGCCTCGAGCAGTTCGGGCTCGATCTGCTCCTTGCTGCGATGCCTGGCGTCGGCGATTCCCCGGCACGGGTGTGCCGGAATTATTATCCCGTCGCGCTTCTCGACCTCCGCTCGCAGGTCGGCGAATGGGAAGAGGTAGTAACGGATATTGGCCTCCCAGCCGAACACCAGCATGTCCCCCTGCTCCGTGTAGACCTCCATGCCGCGGAAGACCAGGAAGCCTTTCTCCCTGGCGAACTCGTAGTTCACCTGGGCGCCGCGGTACGTCGCGTGCTCGGTAACGCAGACGGCATCGAGCCCCAGCTCCCTGGAGCGTTCGACCAGCTCGTCCGGCATCACCGACGAACACCTCGACGAGATATTAGTGTGCACGTGGAGGTCGATAAGCATCGCGAGATCCTAGTCATCCTTCAAGCGGTACGCGCAACATTGTATAACAAACCGGTGCGGCTCTTCGCTTCCCGCTTCACTCCCCGCCCGTGCCGGCGGGAACGGCCGCGGTTCGAACGCGCCCAAGAGACGCGAAGGAGATAATGGTCCTGCCCCCGACGGGACGACCCTATCGACGGTCGGAGGGGCGGGTGACCGAGAAGGCGGATTCCGCGGAAATGGCGGCCAGGCCGACCAGCAGCAGGTCGGCTGCGCCCTCGTAGAGCAGGTATCTCTTCTTGAAGCCTGGGTTGAACTTCCTGTCGAAGCGGTAGGCGGAGACAACCGGGAGAAAGCGGTCGGCGGCGCCGGCGACCTTTCTCCAGAATGCGCTGCCCTTCGCCGCGCTGTCCTCCCGGTAGTGCTCGGCGAAGGCGAGGAAGTGCAGTGACATCCGCCGGTACCCCTCCTTCTTGAGGAAGAGCGCCGTCTGGGCGATCATGAACTCCGAGAGCGCCCCGGGGCTGTCTATCTTCGAGCGGTGGACGTCAAGCGAGTAGCCGGCCCGTGGGTACATGGGCACGAAATGCAGGAACCCCTCAGGCTCGCCGCCGGGTCCGTACGCGACGGACAGCAGGCAGTCGGGGTCTTCCACGCTCATGAGCCTCCCAAGGCCCATGGAAAAACCGGTCTCGTCCTTCCCTCCGCGCCAGTCGGCGGAGATGCGCGCGAGTTCGTGCTTCATGTGGGGGGGAATGCTCGCGGTGTACATGAACTCCATGCGGTACCCGGCCTTCAACAGCTTGTTCACCGACTGCCTGAGCTTCCGTACGCTCCGGCCGTCCAGCGTGAAGCCATCTACGTTCACGATCGTCTCCTCGCCCAGCGAGAACGCCCGCAGGCCCGCTTCCTCGTAAAGCGGCATGAGATTACCGCTGGCCCCCAGGAACGCGAAAGTCCACCCTCTCTCCCGGCAGTGCTCGCGGAACGCGGCTATCGCTTCCGGGAGCTCCTCTGTCGGGCCCACCGGATCCCCCGACACCACCGCCACGTCCCCAACGGTCTTGTACGCCAGGAACGTGCGATCCCCGTGGAAGAACTTGTTCTTGTCGTGACGGGTGTTGAAGTAGGCAAGCGAGTCCGCCCCGTAGCTCTCCACCAGGCTCCGCGCCCGGAGCTGGTCGTCGCGGGAAAGACCTTCCGTCTCGCGATAAGGCCGGAACAGCAGGAACAGGATGCATGCGATCGCGGCAAACGCCATCACGGTAAGCGAGATCCTGAACGCCAGGTGCCACCCGGCAAACCGCAGGCCGCCGTTGCCGACGGCGACCGCCAACGTCCTGTATCCCAGTTCGTACAGGTTCGCGTCGCGCAGGCCCAGGTACGCCCTCTGTAGGTAGAGGCCCGTCACGCCGACGGTGAAAAACGTGCCCAGGATAACGGGCACTGCCAGCTTCAGCCTCCTCATGGAGTTCCGATCCGGCCTGCCGGGAAACTGGCCGACCGCGAGAGCCATCACCATGACCGTGAGCAGGGTGACCGCCAGGGCGTCCCTGCCCGAACCCCTGAACGCCTCGACGCCGGCCTGGGCCACGAGAAACCCACAGAATACGAGCAGCGCTGCGCGCTTCCGCATCCACAGTTCGTAGGCCAGAAGCATCATGAAGAGTCCCAGCATCGAGGGGATGACGGCGGGGCCCCTCCACATCGCGAAGTGGGTGACCCGGTCGACACCGGCGGTGACGGTGTCAAACCGGTGGCCGATGGCTACCATGAAGTTCAGCGCCGCCAGCGCCATCGCGTAGCAGACCGCCAGAGCGGCGACCAGCGGGGACAACGTGCGGAACGCCCTGAGCGCTACCCTCTGTACAACCGCGTTTTTACCGCGCATTTTTTCGCCTTCTCTGCCCTCCGCCGGCGTACTACCGCACTCAATTACATATTTTATCTGGCCCGAGCACAAGACCTTCCGCCTCTGCGGCATGAACTTACCGCCGTACATTTGGACGTTGGCGCGAGGACCGGCGGTTTTCGAGGCGAAGCCCGGTTCCCGCGCGGTTCCGCGATGGCGCGGTTACCCGGCGGCCGTTCTCCTTTACGGCTCCCTTCCACGGGTGTAGCATGGTAATGCTTTGCGGCAGCCAGGGGCACCTTTTCCCGTGATGCAAACGTCTCGTGCCATTGACCGGAAACGCCGGAGCGTGCGATGCCACGAGAAAAATATCGCAGGTCGTCTCGCGCGGCGCCGGGCTCGGGGACCCGCCAGGCTCCAGCCGTCGATACCGATGCGAATCGGGAAGTAGCGGTCAGTGCCCCGCCGCCGGCGCCCGGAGAAAGCCGGATCTTCAAGCGCGTCGCCGATGAGGCCGCTGAAGGCATCGCCGTCATCGGAACCGACATGCGCCTTGTCTACGTGAACGACGCCTGGTGCCGGCTCTACGGCCTGGGCGCCGACGAGCTCCTCGGGGAGGACCCGCTTGCTTTCGGCCTCAGCGACACTGAAAGCAAGGAACTCGCCACAGAGGTGGACCGGGCTTTCCGCGAGCACGATTGCTGGTCCGGCGAGATCACAATCAGGAGGCCCGACGGCAGCCGCGTCCCCGTGCTGGTCTCCGCCGCCGGTCTCCACGACGACTCGGGCGGGTCCCTCGGACGCGTAGCGACCATGACGGACCTCAGCGCGTTCAAGTGGGCGGAGTCCCGCCTTCGGGAGGTGAACGCCGCCCTGGATTCGTACGCCCGCACCGTATCCCACGACCTCCGCGGCCCCCTGACTTCAATAGTCCTCGCGAACCGCATGCTGAGGGATGCCGCTTACCTCGACGACGCGGAGGAGCGGGGGCGGGAGATCGAGGAGTGGACATCTTCGATCGGCCGCAGCATCAGCCGGGCGTATTCCCTCATCGACGGGGTCCTCTCACTGGCCGAATCCGGGCAGCGGCCGGAGGAGGCGGTCGTTGTCGATGTCTCCCGGGTCGTCGCGATGGTGCTCGAGGAACGATCCGACGAGATCCGCGCCAGGGGCGTGGAGGTGCGCTGCGACGGCGACCTGGGCCGGGTGGTGGCAAGCGAGACGCACCTCTACCAGCTCTTCAGCAACCTCCTGGGCAACGGGTTCCGGCACAACGACAGCCCCTCCCCGGTGCTGACCCTGACGCACAGCAGCCCCTGCGAGGGCAGGCACCGGTACCTGATGCGGGACAACGGCTCGGGCATCTCCAGGGAGAACATGGAGGCGGCTTTCGGGCCGCTTCGCCCCGGCCCCCCGGGGAGCTGCAAGGGCCTGGGGCTCTCCATCGTGAAGCGGATAGTCGACGTTTACGGTGGAACGTTCCGCATCTACAACGAGGGCGGGGCCTGCTTCGAGTTCGAACTGCGCGACCGTGCCCGGCCGATCGGCTGAACGGCCGCTTCCGGTTCATCCGTCGGCCGCGGCCGGCGGCCCCAACCCCACCACTTCTCCCGTTCCCTGAAGGGTTCGAGCCTCCTCCGGGGAACATCGGAATAAGTCCGTCCGGCTACCCGCAGGAAGGTGCATGATAAATATTCACAACGGTGACGACTGGAAGCTCCTCGTGGTGGAGGACGACCCCGAGCAGGCGTACGCGATGATGCGCCTGCTGGCGAGGAGACTCCGGGCGTCGATAGACACGGTCACCGACCTCGCTTCGGCCCGGGCGGCGCTGGCCGGACAGGCCTACGACGCGGTGGTGACCGATTACCAGCTCCCCGACGGGAGCGGGCTCGACCTGCTCCGGGAGGTGTCGCTGCGGCCGGAACACCTGCCGGTGATACTCGTGACCGGTCAGGGCGACGAAGGCGTCGCGGCGGAGGCGTTCCGCCTCCAGGCGTCGGGGTACGTGGTCAAGGACAGCAAGCTGCCCGAAATGGTCTCGCAGGTCGTGTCGCGGGCGCTGGGGGAGATATCGCTGCGCCGAGCCGAGGAAGCGCTCCTCTCCGGCGAGCGGAACCAGAGGGCGCTGCTGGACGCGACGCCCGAGGCCCTGCTGCTCGTGGACATGGAAGGTCGCATCCTGACCATCAACGAGACCGGCGCGTCTCGCCTCGGGGGCACGCCCGGGGAGATGGCTGGCAGCAAGCTCGTGGACTACCTGGACCCTGAGCTGGCAGCCGGCCGCAGAGAGCAGTTCGCGCGTGCCGCCCGTACCTCGGCGCCCCTGAGGTTCGAGGACGAACGTGACGGCATGGTCCTGGACAACGTCCTCTACCCGGTCCTCGGCGAGGACGGAAAGGTGGAGAGGATCGCGGCCTTCTCCCGGGACATCACCCGGGCCAGGGCGAACGAGGAAGCCCTGAAGAAGGCGCACGCGGAGCTGGAAGACAGGGTGCTCGAGCGGACGGCGCAGCTCCGCGAGGCCAACGCCGAACTCGCGGAAGAGGTCGAAGAACGGGCGCGGGCGGAGGAAACGCTGCGCGCCCTGTCGGACCGGGTACAGGAGCAGGCGTGGGTGCTCGACCAGATCCTATCGTCCGGCCCGCAGCATTTCTACCTGTTCGACGAAAAGGGCAAGTTCATCTACGCGAGCAGACCCGCGGCCGAGCTCCTCGGTCGCGACCAGTCGGATTTCGCGGGCAAGTACTGGTGGGACCTCGGCTTTCCCCGCGACGTCATGGGCGTTCTGGACGTCGAGCGAGAGAACGTACGCCGGACCGGCAAGACGTGGACCGGGGGGATGACGTTCCCCACCGTCCGGGGAATCCGCGAATTCGAGTACGTGCTCTCTCCGGTGTTCAAGGCCGACGGCGGCGTGGAGGCGGTCGTAGCTTCCGCGCGGGACGTGACCGAGGAGAACGCGACCCGCAAAGAACTCGCCGAGCGAACGGCGTCGCTTCAGGCCCGGGCGAGGCTGCTGGACCTGACCCACGAGACGATCCTCGTCAGGGACGCGACCGGGAGGATTGCGTTGTGGAACGCCGGCGCCGAGGAGACGTGGGGCTGGAGCAGCCGGGAAGCCGTGGGGCGCGACCGGTTCGAGCTGTTGAAGACGGAGTCCGAGTTGCCTTTTGACGAGCTGGAAGAGCTCCTGCTCCAGGACGGCCGCTGGGAGGGAGAACTCGTGCAGACTGCGAAGGACGGCGCGAGGCGCACGGTCGCCAGCAGGCAGGTCCTCCAGTGGTCCGAAGACCGTCGGACCTACTCGGTGCTGGAGGTCGAACTCGACGTCTCGGACCGTAGAGCACTGCAGGACGAGCTCGAGCGGGAAGTCGCGCGTCTCGAGCACAGGCAGCGGGTCCTCGGCCTGCTTCCGGTCCCGGTATACGTGATGGACGCTGACGGCGCCATCACCTTCTGGAACGCGGCCGCCGAGCGCGCCTTCGGCTGGACGGCCGACGAGGCCACGGGGAAAGACGCCTCCGGGTTGCTGCGTACCGAGTACCCCGTGTCTCCCGAAGACGCACGGGAAACCCTCCTACGCGACGGGACATGGGAAGGTGACCTCGTCCACGTAACCCGTGCCGGCAGCCGCGTAACCGGACTGGCCCTCCGCTCCCTGGAACTCGACGAGAGCGGCGCGCCCGCTTCCGTCACCGAGATTTTCCACTGACGTACGCGGGGGGCTGCGTGAAGTGACGCCCGCGGGAGGGGGCGTGCACACGCGCGAGATGGCGCCGGCGGCCGGAGGGAACCCGCCGCCTCCGGTCACCCCCTTCAGCGCCCGCGGGGGTTGCCTCCTCGCGTTCCGGGCGCGCGCTCTTTAATGGTATATTCCAGGAAGCCGCGAAAAGGATCTCCATTGGGTGACGACCGCCTCGACAACGGCAGTGACGGAGAAAACAACCTCGACTCGCTCGGGATGAGCCTGTCGAGGATCGTCTCTTTCAGCGACGGGGTCTTCGCCGTCGCCATCACCCTGCTGGTACTGAGCATCAAGGTGCCGGTTCTTCGTCCCGAGGTCGCGGACCGTGAGCTTCCCCGGGCGCTTCTTCGCCTGTCGCCGATATTCACCGCGTACGTCATCAGCTTCCTGGTGGTCGGCCTCTTCTGGATCGGACACCACCGGGTGTTCGGGCTGTTTAAGCGATACGACAGAGGCCTCCTCTGGTTGAACCTGATCTTCCTGATGACGATCGTTTTCGTGCCGTTCCCGACCAGCCTTATCAGCAAGTACTCGGATTCGCGGGCGGCCCTCATCGTCTACGCGGTGTCGATCGCCGTTTCCGGCCTCCTTCTCTGCTTGATCATGTGGTACGGGGTACACGACCGCAGGCTGGTGGACTTCGTTGACGAGAACGAGCACCTCAGGTTCATGTTCGGGTACTCCAGCATGGCGCTCATCTTCCTGCTGTCGATCGCGGTGAGCTTTCTGAACGTGGACGCCGCGAAGTACTTCTGGCTGGTCATGATACCGTCCAACTTCCTCATCGACCACTGGCTGCTGGTGAAGCTGGAGGAGCGCCGCGGCGGGCGCCGGGAGGGCGCGGCGTGAGCAGGGCGAAGGTGGTGGTCCTCGAGGCCTCGTACGACGACATGCGCCGCGCGGTGGACGCGGCCCTGGACCGGTTCGAGCTCGAGGTAAGGGGCAGGACCGTCCTTCTGAAGCCCAACATGCTGGGCGTCTACGAACCGGAGTCCCACGCAAACACTCACCCGTCGGTGATCAGGGCCCTCGTGGAAAGGCTGCGCGCCGGGGGGGCGGAAGTCGTGGTGGGAGACAACCCCGGGACCTCCGGCTACGGCGCGGTGGAACGGAGCGCCACGGTGTCGGGAATACGCGAGGCCTCAATGGGCGCTTTCGAGAACATCGCCAGGGACCCGGTGATGGTCAGGCTCCGGGGGCGCGACGAGGAAGTCAGCGTCTCCCGGCGGGTGCTGGAGGCCGACGTTGTCATATCGGTGCCCAAGTTCAAGACGCACACCTACACCCGAATAACCGGAGCGGTCAAGAACAGCTACGGCTATCTGGTGGGGGGAGACAAGGCGCGCCTGCACCTGGAGTACCCGGGGTTCAGCGGCTTCTCGGAGATAGTCACGGAGGTGTACAGGCTGCGGCCGCCGGACCTCGTTATCATGGACGCCGTGGTCGGCATACAGGGAAACGGGCCGCAGAACAGGTTCCTGTACCGGGCCGGGAAGCTCCTGGTTTCGGACAACGGGGTAGCGCTCGACAGCGTGATGGCCCGAATGATGGGCATGAAGCCCGAGCGAATCAGGATGCTCGAGTACGCCGAAGAGATCGGCCTGGGCCCGATCGCCGAGGACCGGATTGACGTCGAGGGTGACGCGTCGCGGCTCAAGCGGTTCCGGCGCCCGATGCCGGCCCTGCCCCAGCGGTTCGGGGCGGGCTGGGTAAAGGCGTTCTTCCCGGGCATCAGCCGCCCGCGCTTCGACGTGGACGAGGGGCTCTGCGACTCGTGCGGCTCCTGCGCCAGGGCCTGTCCGGCGGGGGCGGTGGTCGTGGAGGACAAGGGGCCGCCCCGCTACGATTACGACCGCTGCATCGCCTGCTACTGCTGCATGGAGCTCTGCCCGCGCACCGCGCTGAGCGTCCACGAGAGCCTGCGGATGAAGCTCTATAGCCTCCTCGGCTACCGGTGAAGTCGGCGCGGCCCGCGGCGTAGCGGGGCATGTTGCGCATTGTCGAACTTCCTGCAGCGAGCCCGCCAATTCAGTTATTCCTGGTAACGTTAACGGAGTTCGTTCGTTGGTATTATTGGGTTGGTGTATCAAAAAACACATGTCGTGAACCTGGAGGGGACAATGCATGGATCCTGGGGATCGTCCCGGAAGGCCGCTTATGCGCTCGCCGTCCTGGCCGTCGTTTTCCTGATGGTCGCGACGGGGCTGCCGTTGCCTCGTACGGCCCAGGCGGCGTACGAGGACCCGCCCGACTACGTGATCGGCCTCAACACGCCGGCCAGGATCACCAAACTCATTTACCCGACGATCGGCAACCCCTCGATAGTGAAGCGGGGCACCACCCTGCACGTCGAGTGGGACCCGCGGGAGGGGACGTACTACCGGAATCCCAGCTACGTCCCCGTTCCCACCTGCACCAACTTCACCGCCACGTTGAAGAGCAGCAACGGCGGCGCCGGCACTATTACCAGGGAGCTTGCGGTAACCGATGCGCGGGTGGGCCAGAGCACGAAGTGGCCGACCCTGGCGTCGAACCCCTACCCTCCTCCCGGCACCAACGCCGTATACAACCTCACCGTGGCGGTCCCCGAGTCCCTCCCCTGCGACCTGTACGACCTGACCATCGGATGCGTGATCGAGGGAAAGAACTACGAGGACTCACAGCCCAACGCCGTGGACGTCATCGAGGAGTTCAAGACGAATTTCAACTTCATCCAGATGTCGGACATACACGTCTACGGGCCGGACAACACCGATGCCTCGATATTCTACAAACATTCAAGGACCGAGCGGGGTCAGCGCCAGCACTCGTATGACGGCGGCCCCACCGGGGCAGGATACGGCGCAAGGTACCTCCACAAGGAAATAATGGAGATCAACCGCATGAACCCCGATTTCGTCCTGCTTACGGGCGATTACGACTTCGGGCAACGCTACTTCTACAAGGACATCGGCTACGGCGGATGGGGCACCAAGACCCAGTACGAATTCGAGCAGGAGTGGTTCTACGAGGAGATCTCGAAGCTCGAGGTGCCGGCGTTCATCGTCATCGGAAACCACGACGGCTACAACTACATCACAGAACAAGGCGCGGCGGTCGACCAGGACTGGCTTGTGAACTGGGTCAAGCTCTACGGGCCCCTCTGCTTCGAGTTCGAGTACGGGCCCGAGAACAAGTTCTACGCCGTGAACACAATGGACTGGGCGAGCGACCAGCGCAGCCTCACCAACTACCTCAACATAATCCTTCAGCCGGTCAAGTATCTCGGGGAAGCCTTGAGCGGCGGCGACAAGTGGGCGCCCGGGGTCAGCGCCGAGTCCCTGGCGCTGGCGAATAGCTACATCCCCCGCCTGACGGGGCAGCTCGGGTGGCTGCGAGACAGGCTCGCGGCGAACCAGGGGGCTAGAACCCGCATCATGGCGATGCACCACGATCCGTGGAAAGACAACGGGTCCGGTTCGATGTGGGCGAGCGGCGGTGAGGACTGGCTGAGCAGGATAGTCGGCGTGCTCAACATGGGCGACGGCGAGGGACGCCAGGTGCTCATCAGGCTCGCCGGCAAGTACAGGGTCGCCATGATGCTGCACGGGCACGACCACTCCGACTACGTCAGCGAGGGCAGTGGAAACGCGGCCTTCCTCGACTGGGACGGCGGGGGCGGGCGGTGCATTTCCGCCAACACCACCTCGTCTTCGTTCCAGGGAGACGGGAACTCCGACAAATACCCGGGCTACCGGCGTGTGTGGATAAACAACGGGTCTGTGACGACCGCGGGCAACCAGAGCTACAACTACCAGGAGCCGAAGTACTCCTGGCCCGCGTACAAGGGAACCAACGTCGGCGGCACCACCAACCTCGGCGGCCTCAGCACCCCAGCGGTACAGCAGGCCTGGACCGCGACGCCCGGCCCGACCACCGAAGACGTCACCTGCTCTCTCACCAACAATTACGACAAGCCGCTCGACAACATGTACCTGGAGTTTCCGATGAAGATGCTCTCGGGCGGCTACTACTACCAGCTCAGCAACGGGACCTGGGGCGAGACGTTCGACGTGAGCCCGTCGGTGCGCATGAACCAGGTATATACCGGGACGAGCGCCAACCAGGCAAACAAGAACGTCAGGGTCCAGAAGAGCGCGGCGCCGGACAGCACCCCTCCCACAGGATCGGTGATCATCAACGACGGCGCGGCGTCGACGTCATCGACCGCGGTGACGCTGACGCTGACTGCCAGCGACTCCGAGTCAGGCGTCGGGGAGATGAAAGTCTCCAACGACCCGAACTTCGCGGGCGCCCAGTGGGAGCCGTACAGGACGACCAGGAGCTGGGTCATCACCGGGGGAACCGAGAGCGGGCCGCGCACCGTCTACGTGAAATTCCGCGACAGGGCAATGCCCGCCAACGAGGTGACAAAGTCCGATTCCATCTTCTACGAATATGTGGTCCCGGCGGGCCCCAGGGTAATCTCGGTGACGCCGAACTCCTCGCCGCTGCCGAATCCCAACTGCCAGGTGGCCCTGGTCGGTGAGAACACCCACTTCGTGCAGGGCACCACCCGCGTTACGGTCTTCAAGAAAGACGGCACCGGGATAACGATCAACGGGCCCGGCGGCGGCGAAACCACCGTCCAGGACAGCACCCACTGCACGGCCAGCCTCAATATCAAGAGTACCGCGACGCTGGGGAAGTGGGACATCGGCGTCACGAACGGCGGCGAGGTAGTGGCTCCGCTGCGCAAAGGGTTTACAGTCGAAGGTCCTGCGGTCACCGCGGTCTCTCCGGTGTCCGGTCGCGCCGGCCAGACGCTCCAGGTCGACATCACCGGCAACGAACGCTGCAGTTTTGTCAATGGAACGAGCCAGGCGGTGTTCCTGCGCGACGGGCAGCCCCTTAACGAGGACACCGAGCTGATTGTGAACTCCACGACGGTGATTGACCAGAGGCACTGCAAGGCGAACGTGACAATACGGCCGTGGTGCGACCCCGGGCTTCTCGACGTGGCGGTCAAGGAGTTCACTAAAATGTCGGTTCCGCTGGAGGACGGCTTCCGGGTCACCACGCACAACCCCAGGATACTGAGCGTATCCCCCGGCGCCGGGCTGCGCGGACAGAGAATCGCCGCGGTGGAAATAGTGGGGTCCGACACGAGCTTCGAGAACAAGAAGTCCACGGCCAGTTTCGGCTCGGGGATCACCGTGAATTCCACGGTTGTCACCGACCCGACGACCGCGGTGGCGAACATCACCATTTCGCCGAGCGCGGCTTTCGGCCCCAGGGACGTGACCGTGAGGACCGGTACGGAGGAGGCCAGGATCAACGCAGGGTTCACGGTCGAGCAGGACGCCCCGGTCGTAACGTCCATCAACCCAAAACGGGCCATGGACACGGGCCCCGTTGATGTCGCCGTCTCGGGAGGCAACTTCAACACATCCAACGCGACGGTCAGGCTCACCAAAGCCAGCCAGGACGATATCGTCGCCACCGACTACACCACCAGGAAGCCCGATAAAATCGATTGCAGGCTGAACATCGCCGGCAGGGATGCCGGCCCCTGGAACGTAGTGGTGACGAACCCTGACGGGAAGAGCGCCGAACTCACCGGCGGGTTCACGGTGACATGGCCGGCGCCGACCGTGAGCTCGATCACCCCGGACAGGTCTAACCGGGGCGAGACCGTACCGGTCAACCTTAAGGGCACCAATTTCAGGGATGGAGCCACGGTCAGGCTGAGGAAGGCGGGGCTCTCCGACCTGGCACCGAACGCCGACCCGGACGTGAAGTCCGACAAGCTCATCCAGTGCACCTTCGCGCTCCCGCCGGACATGACGCAGGGGCGCTGGGATGTTGTGGTGACCAACCGGGACGGGAGCAGCGCCACGCTGGCGAAGGCTTTTACCGTACCGTTCCCCAACCCGCCGACGTTCGAATCAATAACGCCGGCGTCAGGGCGGTCCGGGGAAATCGTGAGGGCGACAATAACCGGTACCGATTTCTACGACCGGGTCCTCCCAATGCTGACCAGCGACGCGGGTTACGACACCGTATCGGGCACGAACGTGGTCCTGGCATCGCCCACCGAACTGACCTGCGATTTCAACCTCTCCGGCGCGCGGAGCGGCTACAGGAACGTGGTGGTCATGAACGACGACGGGCAGGACACCCTCCGGCAGGGTGACTCGCACTTCAACGTCAGGGGAACCGATCCGCCCCGCATCGACTCGCTGAGCCCCTCCAGGGGACGGATTGGTACCGTCGTCACCATCACCGGGGACCATTTCGGCGTCAGCAGGAGCGACTCGGTGGTAAGGTTCGGGGGCAACAAAGCCGCGACGAACTACCCGTCATGGTCGGACAAGTCGATCAAGTGCAAGGTGCCGGCCGGAGCGGCTACCGGCGATGTCAGGGTCACGGTGGCGGGCAAATCCAGCAATGTCCGGCGCTTCACCGTCGAAGGCGGCGTAACGCCCGAGCCTCCGGCACCGGCGGATGGACCCAAGCCGGTCTGGTACCTGGCGGAAGGCACTTCCGATTACGGGTTCGGCACGTACATCAACATCGAGAACCCCAACGAGTCGGCGGCAACCGCGCTGGTCACTTACATGACGAAATCCGGCACGGTTCCAAGGGAGCCGGTGCGCCTCGAGCCCATGTCGCAAACGGTCATCAATCCCCTCGATGACATCGGTACCACCGACTTCTCGACCAGGGTAGAGTGCAAGGAACGCAAGAGCATCTGCGTGGACAGGCGCATGGTTTGGACCGGACCGGGAGCGGCCTCGTCGGAAGGCCACTGCTCCGTGGGCGTGACCTCGCCCGCCCGCAGATGGTACCTGGCGGAGGGCTCCTCCAGGTGGGGCTTCGAGACCTGGCTGCTGATACAGAACCCCGGGAAGACGAACGCGACGGTGAAGGTGATCTACATGATCGAGGGGCAGGGGCCCGTGGAGAGAACCAAGGTGGTGAACGCCGGCACGCGCGCGTCCTTCAATATGGAAGCCGATATCGGGCAGGCGGACGCGTCGATAATGGTGGATTCCGACCAGCCCGTGATACCCGAAAGGGCGATGTACCGCTACAACCGGCGCGAGGGGCACAACTCCATCGGGACCACCACTCCGGCCAAGAGCTTCTACCTGGCCGAGGGAACGACGGATTGGGGCTTCACCACTTACGTGCTGGTGCAGAACCCCAACAACGAGGCCGCGACCATAACGGTAACCTACATGACGAGCACTGGCGCGGTGCCGCAACCGGCCTTCCGGATGGAGCCGAACTCGCGCAAGACCATTAACGTGAACAACGTCGTGCCGAAGAAGGACCTTTCGATAAAAGTCGACGGATCGGTTCCTGTTATCGCGGAACGAGCGATGTACTGGGGAGAGGGCACGCCTCTCGGTGAAGCGTGCCACGACTCCATCGGAATGTCGGCGCCGCACATGAAGTTCTTCCTGCCGGACGGCGAGACCTACAACAACACCGAGACCTGGACCCTGGTGCAGAACCCGAACGGGCAAGCGGTCGATGTCGAGATCAAGTACCTCGGCCTCAACGGGTCGGCCGTGAAAACCCTGAAGGCCAGGATTCCCGCCAACTCCCGCAAGTCGTACAACATGGGGGACGAGATGCCCAACACGAGGGCATCGGTCGTGGTTACCAGCAAGTCCCCGGGCAAGCCGATCATGGTGGAGCGGGCTATATACTGGAACAACCGTGGAGCCGGCACCGGCACCATAGGAGGTTACGCCGACTGAAAACCGCGGCCGGACGAGGCGTTCTTCGAAGCCGGCGGCGGTATTCCGTGGCGCCGACTCCGGTCAGCCGGGGTAATCTTTCAGGGTGACCTCGAAGCATGCCCCGTTGTCGTTGTAGGCACCGACTTCCCCGTCGTAGACCTGCACTATGCGGGAGACCGTGGAGAGCCCTATCCCCGCGCCGGCGGTCCCGTGCTTGTAGAACGGCTCGAAGATGCGCTCCAGGTCCTCCGGGGCCATCCCCTCGCCGTTGTCGCGCACCCTGAAGCCGTGAGACCCGGGGGGAGCGTCCATGCGTTCCACGGTAATCGCCGGGTTCTCGCTTAAGTTGTGCGCTATGGAGTTGGCGATGAGGTTGGCGAAGAGCTGGTACATGTGCACTTCGTCCGCCCTGATCGTGCCGAGGGCGGAGCGCTCTACGCGGATCCCCTTCGCCTCGATCTCGCCGGCTCTCTCCTCGATGACCCTTTCCACGATGGCGTCCAGGTCCACATCGTGAACGTCCGTCGGACGCTGGCCCGCCTCGGCGAGCGCCAGCAGCGAGTTGACCAGCGCCGCGGACTTGCGCGTGTTCTTCCCTATGATGTTGGCCAGCTTGCCTATGTTTTCGTTACGCTCGGGGCTCTCGGGAAGCGTGATGAACCTGTCCAGCGACTCGCTGGCCAGTTGGAGCGCGGCGAGCGGGCTCTTGAGGTCGTGTGACACCGTGTGGGCGTATACGTCCAGGTCGGTATTGATGCGCTCGAGTTCCTCCTGCGCCTCCCTCTGGCCGGTTATGTCGTGCATCGTGACCAGGCGGCCTATCGCGCGCTTCCTCCTGTCGACCAGCGGCCAGGCGCTGACGCTGTAGTAGACCCTGCGGCCTTCCGCGACGGTCTCGAACTCCGAGGTTTCCCCCGCGGAGATCGACCGGACGCGCTCCCCGAGCGCCGGCACCGCGGCAAACGCCTCCGATATGCCTTTGCCGACGGCATCGCCGGCCTGCATATCGATGACCTCGCACGCCGCCGGGTTCACGTCAACAACCCTGTTGAGGTTGTCCAGGGCGAACATCGCGTCCCCGATGCTCTCGTAAAGGACGCCGCTGGCAACGGGGCGCAAGTCCAGCAGGCGGAACCGGAACAGCGCCACGGCGACGAGTATCCCGGTGAAGGTGAAAACGATCGGCGTCACGTCGAGCCCCTGCAGGGCGTTGGGAACGAACGAGTAGTCCAGGTGCCAGGCCAGCGGGACCAGCGTGGCGACGATCAGGGTTCGGGCCTGCCAGGAGTAGAGGCCGGGGTGCCTGAACACCGCACGGACGAGCAGGAAGAGCCCCGCGACGACGAGGGCGTACCCGTATGCGGACTCGACCCAGTACCATGGGCCGTGGGAATAGACACCGGTCTTGCCCGCGAAGGTCGTGGTGATGGTGACGCTCCTCCAGAGGTGGTGCTGCAGGCCCGAGGTGGCCGCGAGGACGATGGAGGCCAGCGGGATTACGAACATCAGTGCGGTACGCTTCCAGTTCAACCACTCTTCGTGCTGCGTGTACTTGATGGCGAAGATGAGGAACAGGACGGGGGTGGTCTGGCTTCCGAGGTAGCCCATCGTGCCCCAGAACATCTTGGCGGCCCGCGTAGCGGCCACTCCCTCGAGGCACTGGAAAAGGGCCCATAGAGTGACGCTCAGCATCAGGACCGCGATTTCCGCGCCCCCTTCCACCGAGCGCCGCCGCCACGCATACCAGGACAGGCCTCCCGATATCAGGGCGGCCACGAACAGCGATACCGTGTACGCATTGAACTGCATTCTCACCATGTCCGATGACTGCCGCCTTTCGGCGGTCCGGCGTTTGGTCAATTGTACAACGCCCCGGGGCGCCCGGGGCGGGTTGTTTACGCGCGGGCGAACGCCTTGAAGAACGTGTAGCAGAAAGTCCCGCCGTCCTCGGAAGTCCGGTACAGATCGCGTATCCCCCTGTCCAGGTCTTCCCCGGAAGCGAGCCCCATTTCGATCGCGGTATCGCGGGCCCCTCTGACCATCGCCGTGAAGGTGTTCCTGGTGAAGCCCTCCACCAGGTCCGGCCGGCTGGAGTCCGCGTACACCACTCGAGGGGAGACCCGTACGTCCTTCCAGCCGTTGCAGGCCAGGAGAGGGAAGAGCTCCCTGCCCACGAGCGCGTTGCCGCCCAACCGCGCCTGGGACTCGATCAGGCAGCGGACCGCCAGGCGCGCGTACTCGCTGTCGGGGTGGAAGAACGCCGACCCGTGGTCCCCCTCGATTACGGTAAGGGTCCCGCCGTCGGCGAGGACCCCCCTGATGCATCCGAGCGCCGCCGCGGGATCGGCCAGGTGCTCCAGCAGGAAACAGCAGAACGCATGGTCGAAAGCCCCCGGCTCGAACGGCAGGTCGAACACGTCGGCGCGGACGAACCGCACGTTGGCATGTCCCATCGCGGTAACGTGGTCCTCGGCCCGGGCCAGGGACTCCTGGTGGACGTCGACGCAAGTGAAGCGCGCCGACGGGCTGTTGGCGCACAGGGTGATGGTCTGAGCCCCGACCCCGCAGCCGACCTCCAGCACCTCGCTCCCCCCGGGATAGGAGGTGTCGTGGTGCAGCAGCCGGGAAAGGGTGCCGGCCTGGTCGCGCAGGCGCTCCGCCTCCCGCCCGGAGTACCCGTGGACGTACCCTCCACTCACCGTCTCTCCCCTCGAAGCCGGGTCAACCGAGCTTCTCGGCTATCTCCCTGGCGAAGGCAACGGCCCGCTCTTCCTCACCCTCGGCCAGCGGCCCCTTCATGCCCGATACGCCGGCCTTCAATGGAACGGCGAGCGGTTCCATTGTTTCTTTCAACAGGGCGAAGAGCCGGTCGGAGGCCTGTAAGCTCGCGCCCTCGCCGTAGACCGTCGCGCCGGTGCTGAAGGTGGCGAAACCCTTGCCTCCCATCACACCGGCGGCCCTGGCGGCGTATTTCCTGATCCTGCCGCCGGCCCTTCCCATGCGGGTCGAACCTCCCAGGACCAGGAAATCAACCGATTCGTCGGGAACCGGCGCTTCCTCGACCGGGAAGACCCGCACCTCGCACCCCGACCCTGACAGGCCCTCGGCGATCTTCTCCGCGATCTTCCGGGAGTTCCCGAACCTGCTGTGATACACGACGTAGCCTTTCACGTGAACCTCCTGGTCCTTCGTCGCCCTCGTTCAATGATAAGCCCTCGAGGCCGCGGGCGCGAAGAAGGAAGGAGGAGGAATGGAAAGGAAAAGGATCGCGTCCACGGGCGCCTTTCGTCGACCGCCGGCGCCGCCCCTTCGAGAAGTGGCAGGGATAAGTGGAAAGAGAACGGCGCCTCTGGTAGTTTTCTCTCCGGGGAGCGGAAAGGATTGGAGGGAGTCATGAAGGCTGTCTCGTTCAAGTACAACGTGCCGCAGTACCTCCTTACCGGCCTGCTCGACAGGCGCTGGCAGAAGGTGCTCTTCACCAGGCTCGCCCCGGTCCGGCTCCGCGACGTGCCCGAGCCCGACCTTCCCGGCGACGACTGGGTGAAAATCCGCCCCCGGCTTTCGGGCCTGTGCGGCAGCGACATGAGCATAATCCTCTGCCACGAGAGCCTGACCCTCCAGCCGTTCGCTTCGTATCCGTTCGTCCTGGGCCACGAGGTCTGCGGGGAAATCGTGGAGAAGGGACCGGGCGCGGAAGGCGTCGGTCTCGGGGACAGGGTGGTGGCAAACCCGATGCTCGGGTGCCTGCCCAGGGGCATCGACCCTCCCTGCGATTTCTGCGCTCGCGGACAGACGCAGCTGTGCGTCAACTTCACCGAGGGCAGGCTCGCCGCGGGCACGATCATCGGCGCCACCGCCGGGGTGCCCGGCTTCCTGAGCGAGTGCGGGGTGGCGCACGTGTCGCAGTTGTTCCCGGTACCGGAAGGACTCAGCGACGAGGCGGCGGTGATAACCGACCCGTTCGCCAACGGCATCCACATGGCGCGGGTGAACCCCGTTTCGCCGGGCGAGACGGTCGTGGTGGTCGGCTGCGGCGTCATGGGCCTCTGCGCCCTGGCTGCCCTCGGGGCGCTGCACCCGGGAGCGCGGCTCCTGGCGGTCGAGTCGGACCCCCACAACGCGCGGTTGGCCAGGGACCTGGGTGCGGAGGAAGTGCTGTCCCCGCCGTTCGACAAGGCCTTCTACAGGAAGGTCGCGGACCTCACCGGCGCCCGGATGCACACGCCGCTGTTGAGCAAGCCCCTTCTCATCGGGGGGCCGGAGAGGGTGTTCGACACGGTAGGAAGCACCGACACCATAGAGATGTCGCTGCGGGTGCTCGCCAACGCGGGCTGGTTCAACCTGCTGGGCATCGGCGCGCCGAAGCGGATCGACTGGACCCCGGTCTGGCTGAAGGAGCTGACCCTTCGGGGCATGTACGGCTACGAGGTGACCCCGGGGACGTGTGAAGGGGAGCACGACTACCAGGTCGCGCTACGCCTCCACGCCGAGGGGAAGGTGGACCTCGCGCCGCTGGTCACGCACGAGTTCGCGCTGTCGGAGTGGCCGCGCGCCCTCGAGGTCGCCCTCGACAAGGGCCGCCACCACGCCGTCAAAATAGCCCTGCGTCCGAAATAGAACAGGGGCGCCGTTCCCCTTCCGTTTTCTTCTGCGCTTTTTGCGCCGGCTTGACGCGGGGCGGGGAAGGTCGCACCGGGCACGGGTCCGCGGCCGGTCGGCTCAGGCGGGCATGACGCCGGCCAGCCAGTCGAACATCCGCTGATCGTAGAGGCTTCTCGCCTTCGGCTCGCAGTGCCAGTTCGCGCCTTCCTCGCGGGTGAACCTCGCCAGGGTCTTCGGGCACTCCAGAGCGTCGTACACCTCCCGGGGCTGCCCGGGCCAGAACTGCTCGTCCTCCGGGTCGGCGACGAACATCGGGCACTCGATCAGCTTGATCACGTCGCGGGCGTTGAATTTCTTCGATTCCGTTATCCAGTCGTAATAGCTGTCGGTGCCGTAAGGTTTCATCCGCCAGGCGAGCGTCTGCCTCGCCTCCCGGCCGGCGACCTTCATGCCCAGGCGCATCTCTTTGTCGAACTCCTCCCTGTTCCCCTGCTCGAGGAGCTTCAGCATCCGGGAGGGAAACCGCGCGGTGGTGGCCGCCGAAACGTCCATCACCCCCGGATCGACGATCCCCGCCTTCGGGCGTTTCTCGAACGCCAGCGCCCGCAGGACCCAGTAGCCGCCCTGGCTGATGCCCGACAGCGCTATCCTCTCGCCGTCGACATCGTCGCGCGCCGACAGGGCGTCCACGACCGGGGTTATGACCTTTTCCCAGTCGTGCCTGAACCCGATCCCCTTCAGCCACAACATGGCGTTCTGACCCGGCCCGTCGAAGGTGAACCCCGCGTAGCCTCGCCTCAGCGCCCCCGCTATCCCGGCGCCCCACATGGCGCAGGTGGGAGCGTCGCTGCCGTTATTGAAGATGACCGTCGCGAATGGCCCTGGGGACGCGTCGGGCAGGAACAGGTAGCCCGGCATCGTCGTGTCCTCGTATGGAACCTCGAGCCTGACCGCCGGGGGCGAGGTCCTCGAGCCGAACTCCTCCCAGCACGCCAGATGGCGCTTCCAGGTCTCGAGGCCGCGCGCCGGGTCGTCGGTCCCATCGACCATGGCGTTTGCGGCCGCGTAGTAAGACGCGGCGCGCAGGAACGCCTCGCGCGCGCTGACGTCGTGACCGGCCCGGGCAGACTCCCACGCGTACCCTTCGACACGCCGCGCCGTCGCGAGCCACGCCTGGTACCAGCTCTCGAAGTCCCCCGATTTGACGCCGTCGGTGGTGGACAGTATCTCGCCCGCGTCACCGGAACTGTAAACGCAACCGCCCAGCGCCGCCTGGGTCTCGAAGTCCATCTGCTGGTGCTTCAGGAAATAGTGTTTCGCCTTCTTCACGGCCGTCATGCCCCCCGAACGGGTCCGGCGCCGTCAGACCCTGTCGTTGACGATGTCAAACGGTTTTTCGCCGGTCATGAAGCGGTCCAGGTCTTCGCCCTCGTAGAGCTTGCATACAACCCGGCGCACCTTACCGCTTATCTGACCAAGCATCGCGCGCGTTACCTCCTGGTCGTAGAACTCACCCAGGTCAATCGGCTTCCCGATCCGCAGCGTGACGCGGTTGTACAGGGTCACCGGATGGCCGGTCTCGTTGAGGATGGGATGGTCCCAGAACATCCTGGTGATGCGCGGGGGTATGTTCGGAAGGTGTATCTCCTCGTGGACGATGATGGCGACGGGAATGACCGGCACCCTGGCCTTCAGGGCAATCCTCGCGAAGCCGGTATGAAAGCTGAACACCTTGCTCACTTTGTGGAGCTGTATCACGGCGCGGTCGCCCTCGGGGAACAGTCCGACCACCTCTCCGTCTCCGGCGATCTCCGCCAGTTTGTCTATTGCCTCCCTGGCCTTCTTCCCACCGTGGATGTCCACTGGCACGACACCGAACAGCTTCGCGAAGACGCGGAAAAACGGGATGTTGAAGGCCACCTGGTAACCACCCCAGGTTATCGGCCGGCCGGACTTGCAGGCAATGATCATCGGGTCCAGCACCGGCTGCCGGTGGTTCCCCACCAGGATCGCGCCCCCCTCGGGCGGGATGTTCTCCGCGCCCTCACACTTCACCCGCAGCAGCGTGGTGAACAGCGGACCGCCGAACCAGGTTATCAGGTTGTAGATTATGAGTTCTTTGGCTTCCAACGGTCTCCCTTCGGGTCAGCCGGCGCGCCGGCAGTTCTCGTGGGTGGAGAGGATCCGCTCAGTCAGCCATGGGACGCTGGGTTCCATGCCCTCGGCGATGCTTATACCCGGGGCGGACTGGAGGGGAAGGAAGTAATCAGGGCCGGAGACGACAACGCTTCCGTCCCCGTGCCTGGCGTAAGCGACGGCGATCTTTCCCTCGGCTTCCGGCACGGTGTCGGAGGAGCCGTAGTAGGCGAGGGCGCTTGCCGCGTGGCCGATAGACTCGATTATGGGCCCGCCCGAGTAGGCGCTCCAGAACTTCTCGCCCTGGTGCCCTTCGATCAGCGGGTGGTCGCCGCCGGAAACCTTCACCTGGACGCGCAGCATGGCGCCTTCGGTGACCATCTTCGACCAGCGGTTCTTTATGAAGTATGGATCGCCGAAGAAGAGCGGCGTGCGGACCCTGGCGTCGATGAGGTCGAACGTCTTGAGGCGCCCCCTGACGAGCGCGCCGGCCATCCTGGGCCCGGCGGCCCGTCCCGTCTTGCGCCCTATCGCCGGGTCGAGACCCGTCATCTCGCTCAGGGCGCCGCGCAGCATCCCCGGGTTCCTGAGAGCCCCGGCGGCGCCTATCCTGGCGACCTGCCTCATGGGGAAGTCCCGGACGGCCACGTAGCACCCGCCGCACACACCGATGTAGCACCCGCCACGCCTGACGAAGTCCCGTACGGTGGCCCGGTACCCGTCGCCGTACTTCTCCACCGCCATCACGCTGCCCACGCTGCCGGGGAAGAAGACCGCGTCGAACCAGTCCAGAGCGCGGTCGATGATGTCTTCGTCACTGACGGGCTTGATCCGGGTCCCGGGACACACGCGCTCGAGCATGGAGATGAACTCGGGCGTCACCAGCTTGTGGTGCATGACGTCCCAGGAGGCCCTCTGCACGGCAATCCTTATCGGCATTCCTTCTCCTCCGGTCCAAGCCCTCGGGTCCGAGGTCGGTGAACTACCTGGCGCGGCTCCGCGTCCGCGTCCCGGGCGACCGGCGATTCACTCGCCCGCGGCGGTCCGCTCTCTCGCGCGGGGCCAACGACACGGCCTGACCCACAATAGAGTATGAGATTTCCGTGCGCGAGGGAACAACCCCCGTGTGCCCGGGGCCGGCCTTGGACCCGGCGCGTCGGCGGCGGCGCTCAGGGGTCGCCCTGTCTCCCGCGGAGCTTCTCCACTTTGGGGGCGATTACAACCCTGCAGTAGCCCTGGCCGGGATTCCTGGCGTAGTACTGCTGGTGGTGCTCCTCGGCCGGATAGAACCTCTCGAGTTCGGCCACCTCGGTCACCACCGGCCTGCTGTAGGAGCGCTGCAGCCTCGAGATGTACGACTCGACGACCGCCCGCTGTTCTTGATCGGCGCAGAGCACGATGGAGCGGTACTGGGTACCGACGTCGGCGCCCTGCCTGTTGAGAGAGGTGGGGTCGTGCGAGGCGAAAAAAACGTCCAGTATCTCCTCGAGGCCTACCACCGAAGGGTCGTATTCGACCTCGACGACCTCGGCGTGTCCGGTCCCCCCTGAGGAGACCTGCTCGTAGGTGGGGTTTTCGGTGGCGCCCCCGGCGTACCCGGCGGTCGCCCTCAGGACTCCGTCAACGAGGACGAGACACGCCTCGGTGCACCAGAAGCACCCGCCCCCCAGGACTATCTCCTTACTCCCGTCCACCGGACGCCTCCTCGAACTCGAGCGAGATGGAGTTCACGCAATGCCTGGTGTTCTTCGGGGTGAGGCCTTCTCCTTCAAAGACGTGCCCGAGGTGAGCCCCGCAGCGCGCGCAGGTTATCTCGGTCCGCCTGCCGTCGTCGTCGGTCCGGCGTTTCACGGCGCCCTCTATCTCGTCGTCGAAGCTGGGCCAGCCGCATCCCGAGCGGAACTTGTCCGAGGACCTGTACAGCGGGGCTTCGCACCTCCTGCACAGGTAAGTGCCGGGCTCGAAATGCCGGTCGTATTCCCCGGTGAACGGGCGCTCGGTCCCTTTCCTCAAAATGACGTACTCCTCTTCGGGAGTGAGTTCGTTCAGTTTCACCGCGGCAGTCCCTCCCTGGATGTCCCGACCTCACTGTAGGGCCGGAGGACGGCAGGTCACATGATGAACGTCAAGGAGACAGGTCGATGTCCATCAGTACCACCTGGAAGGGGGAGCTGTCCGGCTCCGCCTTCTCCCGCTCGCGGAATCCGAGCGAAAGGAACCAGGCGCGCAGGCGTTCGTCCCCGGCGAACGTCCCGATGGACGCGGTGGTTCCCCCCCGAGAGGCGGCGTAGCGCAGGGCGAACTCGACCAGGGCCCGGCCCCGCCCTTCGTTCCGGCGCCCGGGGGCCACCGCCAGGCTCTCCAGCCTGAAGAGCTCCCGTCCCTCGCGCTCCACGGCGACGAAACCGGTCTGCGTTCCGTCCTCGAAGAGGCCGAACGGGCGGAGGCCCTTCTTGCGCCCGCGGCGCAGCCGCTCGGCGGTCTCGAACGCCGGGCAGTCCGGGCAGTCCGTCTCGTTGATGCCGAACTCGCGGGCCGCGCCTGCGAAGGCGTCGCGGACGACCCGGGCGCTTTCCTCGAGGTAGTCGTCGGCGGGTATCGACCGCATGACCCAGTCGCTCAAGGCAGTTCCCCGCGACGTGGTCCGGGAGAAGCTAGCCCAAGGTTCTCCACCAGTTTGTAGGTAGGGCAGTACTTCGCCTTCCACGGGTCCGACGCGAGCCGGACGCAATCGATGCAGCAGACCTTGATCAGGACCGCCTGGAAAAAGAGGCCGGCGAGCCCGTAGGCTACAAGAGCTCCGGGGTCGCGCCTCGCCGCGATCGCGGGGAGAAACTGGAATACCGAGAGTGACGCGCCCTCCGCGAAGTAGCCCGCCGCGTTGAAAGGTCTGTCCTGTTTCCTGAATAGCCGGGCCGCGTACCTGCCGCCGTAGAGGAAGTCGCAGGGCTTGCCGTAGTTCTCGCACCGCGCGCAGATGAAGTACTTTGGGACCGTTGCCCACGCGAGCAGGCCCGCCAGCCACAGGGGAAGCCACCCCGGCCTGTTGCGCAGTAGCGCCCTGGCCCCCGCCAGGATGAGCCCCAGGCCGGCGCCTATCAGCACGGCCTGCTCGCGGGCGTCGGCCGCGGGCCATTCCCCGCCGCAGGCGCAGGTGGCAGGAGCGTCATGCATGAGTCTTCTCCTTCCGGTTACCGGGTTCGAGCGGCGCGGCGCGGGTACATTCTACAGCACAACGGGTGGAAAGCCCGCAGGCGGGAACGACGCCCCGGGCGGGTCCGCCCCTGGCAGGGACGCCCCGGCGGGGCGCGCTGTTCTAATATATGGGTGACGTCAATCGACCTGGAGGAGAATGGCGATGGAGGCAGCGGGCAGCATTCTGAAACGATTCAAGGAGCGGTATCCCGGGAAGTTCGTGCCCGAGGAAGATGTGTTCAAGGCGATCCGCAGGGGTGACAGGCTCTTCGTGGCGTCGGGCTGCGGCGAACCTCAGTACCTCATGAGCGCGCTGGCGGAGTTCGTCGACGAAAACCCCAAGGCGTTCTTCGACGCCGAAGTGCTCCAGGTCTGGACGCTGGGTGTGGCGCCGTACGCCGAGCGCAAGTACCTGGCGAACTTCAGGCACAACTCGTTCTTCGTCGGGGACAGCACCAGGGGAGCCGTCAACGAAGGACTGGCCGATTACACCCCGATATTCCTCTCCCAGGTCCCGGGGCTGTTCGAGACCGGGTTTGTCGGGATCGATGTCGCGCTGGTCCAGGCCTCCGCCCCCGACGCCAACGGGTTCATGAGCCTGGGGGTCAGCGTCGATATCACCAAGGCGGCGGTGGACAACGCCTCGCGGGTCATCGTGCAGGTGAACGCCCTCATGCCGCGCACGCTCGGTGACTCTTTCATCAACATCGCGGACGTCGATTTCGTGGTGCCCCACGACGAGCCGCTCCTGGAGTACCGCGCCGGGGTGCCCGACGAGCTGGCGCAGAGGATCGGCAGGCACGTGGCCCGCATAGTCGAGGACGGCGACACGATCCAGGTCGGATACGGCAGCATCCCCAACGCGATCCTCTCGAGCCTCTCGGACAAGAGACACCTGGGGGTCCACACCGAGCTGATGAGCGACGGCATCGTGGAACTGATGCGCAAGGGCGTCATCGACAACTCGATGAAGTCGCTCGGACGGGGCAAGACGATCGCGACGTTCTGCATGGGAACCGCCGACACCTACGCCTTCATCGCCGACAACCCCGGCGTGGAGTTCAAGCCGATAGATTACACCAACAACCCCCTGGTTATCGCCGAGAACGAGCGCATGGTCGCCATCAACAGCGCGCTCTCCATCGACCTGACCGGGCAGGCGACCGCGGAGTCCATCGGCACGATCCTCTACAGCGGGGTGGGCGGACAGGCGGACTTCATGCGCGGGGCGGTGCTCTCCCCGGGGGGGAAGACGGTCCTCGTCCTCCAATCCACAGCCGAGGACGGAAAGACGTCGAGGATAGTCCCGTTCCTGAAGGAAGGGGCGGGGGTCAGCCTTACCAGGGGCGACGTGCACTACGTGGTAACCGAATACGGTATCGCATACCTGCACGGGAAGAACGTGCGGCAGCGGGCCATGGAGCTGATCTCCATAGCCCACCCCGACTTCCGCGAATGGCTCATCGAGGAAGCGAAAAAGCTCAACTACATCTACGCCGACCAGGCGTTCATTTCCGGTGAAGAGGGGGAGTACCCCGAGGAGCTCGAGAGGTACAGGACCACCTCCTCGGGCCTCGAGCTGTTCCTGAGGCCGGTCAAGATGAGCGACGAAGACCTGCTCAAGGAGTTCTTCTATTCGCTTTCGGACCGGAGCAACTACCGCCGGTTCATCATGCTGCGCCGGCGGCTCGGTCACGAAGTCCTGCAGAAGTTCACCGCAATCGACTACACCAGGCAGATGGTCATACTGGCCACGGTCGAGGAGGGCGAGAGGGAGATGGTCCTGGGGGTGGGGCAGTACGTGGTCATGGAGGACTCCCACACGGCCGAGATAGCGCTCACGGTTCGCGACGATTACCAGCGCAAAGGCATAGGCGCCCTGCTGCTCGCCTACCTCTCCGAAATAGCCAGGCGGCAGGGCCTGCTGGGGTTCACCGCCGACGTGCTGGGGGAGAACACCCCGGTAATGAAGCTGGTCGAGAAGGCCGGCTTCGACTTCCGCAAGGAGATCTCCGAGGGCGTCTGCTACCTGAAGGCCGACTTCAAGGACTAGCGCCCTGCCGGAGCATTTCGGTGACGTCCTTGAACCTGTAGGGCTTCGCGTAACTTGACGCGTAGGTGCGGTTCTCCAGCAGCCCGAGCCCGGCGCCGAACAGCTCGTTGAGTATCACCCTGAACGAGTTCACCGGGGTTATGTCCTCCGAGAGCCCCTCCCAGGCGCCCGGCGGCAGGTAGTACGCGTTCAGTATCCCCGTCCGCTGGTCGGCCTCGACGAAGTCCGGGTCGGCGATGCCCTCGGGATCGCCATCTGGCATCGGCCCGTGATCGGCCTGGATGACGATGACCGGCGGCCTCTCAGAGTTAGCCAGTATCCCGTCCACCATCTCCAGCGTCTTGCCGTTGACGAAAGCGACCTGCCCCAGGTACTTGCCGTGCTCCCTCCAGGTGTCGGCGCCTCCCTTCACCGGCCCGCCGTCGGCGGCGAAGAGGAATGGCCTGTGGGGGGGCACGATATGGGCGAACACGAAGGCCGGCCCTTTCATCCGTTCGCGTATCCGGGGAATCAGCGAGAACGCCCTGAGCACGCCCTCGCGGGTGTACAGGCCCCGCTCCCCGATCATCCGGCGCAGGGCGGTCGTCTCTATGAGCGCCGTCATGAACTCACCGTCCAGCCAGCCGCCGTCGGTCACGCTGACGTCGGCGTTGCTGTTGGACTTGGTGCCGGACCAGTTGGTCCCGAAAAACGCGAACCCGTAGCCCCTCGACTTCAGGAACTCCGCCAGGCCGTTGTCCTCTATCATCGTGTTAGGCGCGCCGGCCCGGCGCGAGTTCTCCCCCACGTCCCGGGACAGGAAGGTTATGTGTTCCAGGTTCAGAGACGAGGCCAGCGAGAGCCGCGTCTGCATGTAGTTGCTGCGGCTGTCCCTGGTGACGCGGAAGCCGCGCCCCTCCAGCGCCCGGACGAATTCGCCGTTGTCGTAGTCGTAGTACCTGGAGAGGACGCGCTCGCTCCCGTAGCCGTCGAGGATGACGTAGTAGATGTCGGGGAGCCGTTCCGCCGGGGGCTTCGACACCGTGCCCGAGGCCGCCAGGCGCGCCACCTCGCCTTTCCAGGTCGTCGCCGGCGGCTCGCGTTTGAGGCCGTTCGTCACCATGCCGGCCATGGTCATCACCAGCAGCGCGCCGGCCACCACGTTCATTATCACCGTCGGCTTCTCCAGCCCTCCCCGGTTCTTCACCGCCAGCCAGGCCGCGAGCGCAAGCACCGCGAGGTACGCAAGCGCCAGCGCCAGCCGGACGGCGCGCGAGCCGCCGAGCGAGTTGACCAGCCTGCCGTAGGTGAAGAACAGTATCAGCATGGTCGAGACCAGGAGTGCGGAGGCCCGCCAGTCCTTGAGCACCAGGCGCAGGGCCGCGACCAGCGCCATCGCCACGCACAGGGAGAGCGCCATCGGCGTCAGCGCATCGGAGAACGGGACCTGCCCCCAGTTGCTGGAATACAGGTACAGCACCGGCACGACCGAGAGGATGGCGGGATGCAGCAGGAACACCTCCTACCGCCTCCTCATCAGGAAAACCTCGCGCTCCGAGCCGTCCACCTTCCGGCCCTCCTCGACCTCGAAAGGACCGCCGAACGCGGCGAGGAAACCCTCCAGCGTGTAGTCGTCGAAGATGTCCTCGCGCACCGCCAGGAGCCTGCGCACCTGGGAGTCCGACTTGGGCACGAACTCGATTATCAACCGGCCGCAGATGGCCGCGAAGAACGAAGCCAGGCGCCCCATCGGCACGTTGTTGGAGATAGCCAGGTGGTGGATGAGCGCCAGCGCCAGCACGGTGTCGGCCGGGCCTCTCTCGAACAGCGACATCCTCTCCCGCGCCTCCCACCCGATGGCCGGGCTGGGGTTGAACAGGTCCACCACCAGCGGCAGCATCATCCCCTCCCCCGACCCGGCGCACTGGAGGTAATTCCGCTCGACGCACGCCGGGTCCACGTCCATGCACACGGTGAACATGCCTCTCTCGGCGGCCAGGCGGCCGAACACCCCGACGTTGCCGCCGACGTCCCACACCTCGACGCCCCCCGCCTTCTCGAGGAAGTCGGCCACGATGCGCCTCTTGCAGGCGAACGCCTCCTCGGAGTAATTGGTCTCCCCGTAGTACTCCGCCCATTCGGTGCCGGGTTGCTTCCAGCGCATCCTGCGGACCGCAGAGCCCAGGCCGTCTATGAGAGCCAGAAGTCGGCCGCGTGAAAGTCCCTTGAGTTCCCCGGGGCCTATCTCCCGCTCCGAATACTTCCTGTCGCTCCTGGCGTGCAGGTGCACGTGCATCAGGGGGCCGGGGCGCAGCCAGGTCGATCGCGGCAGGAGGCTCGAGGCGAGATCGAGGGGAATCCCGTCGATGTACTCCCTGGAGAGGAGCCCGAGCCGTACGTCCTTCTTCGACATGAGGTACAGCGGCGCCAGGAAGTGCCTGCAGAACTGCCCGTACGGCACCCAGGGGACGCCTTCCCGGTACCTCTCGAAGGAGAGGGTGTCTATGAGAACGGGCCTGCCGCCCACGAACTGGATATTGTAGGCGCTGGCGTCCTTGAGCGACATCCCGCGCTCGAGCGCCCTTTTTTGTATCTCCAGCGTGGCCTCGGCGGCGGCCTTGAGCTGGCTGAAACACCACTCGTAAGGGTAGGAGACGAAAGGCACCCGTTCCGGCTTGATGACCATGTACGCCGTCCCGGGCTCGGCCGGCTCGACGTCGGCCCTGCCGTGCCTCACGATAAGGCCCGCCTCCAGCAGTTCCCTGTATAGGCCGGACCTGACGAGGCGCTCGTAGTCCTCCCGGTAGCGGCCGTTCACCTGGCGGTAGAGCACACCGTCGCGCTCGAAGAGGAAACCGCTGGGGTCGCGGAAGGAGCCCGGAACGACCTTGTCCCCCGCGCGCATCCCCACTCTACTCCCGCTCGCCGGGGCCGGCGGCGGACGCCGCTTCCTCCGGCGCCGCTCCCACGGCTTCGACTGCGGGAAGCAACTCCTCCTCGAGGGACGGCTCGACACCGGCGCCCTCCCGGGGCGGCTCCGCCGTCACGCAGGCCGTCCCGCCGGCCTCACCGGCCCCGCCGTCACGCTGGAAAAGCGCCTTGACCTTGCTCCAGTAGAGCTTCAGGGCGATGAGCCCACCCGCCAAGGCGGCTATCACGACCTGTATTATCAGGCTCCCCGTTCCCGCGCCGATGTACGACAGCGTCCACCGGGACATGAGCAGGGCGTCTAGGGACGCCCTCATGGAGACCGCGTTGACTTCAGTCCGCCGTTGCTTCATCTTCCCTCCATCTCGTCGCCTGCGCCGCCGCGGGAAACGTCGCTGCTCCCACGTCCCGCGCTCCGGAATCACAGTGGCCATATTACACTTATCGCGCTCGTTCCTCACCCCGGGGAAGGAACCCCGGGAGGCCGGCGCAGAGGATGCCCGGCTCGAGGCCGGCGCCGCGCATGACCTCATTGAGCCCGCGAGATGATACTATCGCTCTAGCGCCGCGACGTGGCAGCGTGCGGCGGCCGGGACGACGTGCCCGGACGCGCCTGGCGCCCGGTCTTCGAACGATGTACCGCACGGATGAGAGGGGGAACTTATGGTAGAGGTGGATGTCTTCTGGTCTTACGCGATCGGGTCGAGCTTCGCCCTGGCTTCTTTCAGGCAGCTCCGGGCGATCCGGGAGGCCGGCGGCGCGGCGGACGGCGGTCACGACATCAAAGACATGCTGGACGTGAAGAAGATCGTGAAGGAGATCGAGTCCGGCGAGAGCGACGCCTTCAACAACGAGTTCTTCCTCAAGAACCTGCTGTTCCTGTCGCTGCTGTTCGTGCCGTCGGGGTCGAACCTGCTGTGGTCCAATCCCAACTGGGAGACCATGCAGGTGGGGAGTTACGAGACGATACCGGGGTGGCTCGTGAGCGGGTTCACCATCACCAACGTCACCCAGGGCATCCTGGGGTTCTGGGTCACCTGGAACCAGTTGATGAAGGGGGAGTACGAGAAGGCCGCGTGGCAGACGATGCTCTCCTACCTCGGCTTCTGGTTCATCCTGGTGAACGGCTGGGACAAGACCGGCTACCAGAGGTTCTTCTCCAGGAACCGCGAGGCGTTCGAGGACTGGAAATGGTCCAACTTCTTCGGCTGGCTGGGGTCTGACGTCGTGCGCATCCTGCTCTCTTACGGGGCCGTCTTCATACCCCTCATGCTCTACTGGGTTTCGAAGTGGCTGGTCGAAGGCTACGAGTTCGAAGGAGTCCTGGAGCCCGGCGAGGAGCCGCGACACAAGTACGCCGAGATGGGCAAGGTCAGCGGCTGGCTCCTGGGCGGGGTATTCATCGGCACGCTCGGGGGCGCCATCAAAGCCCACCTGCTCATCAGGAAGCTCGGGTGGGTCAAAGGCCTCGCGGTCTTCGCCGCCGCCTACTACTTCGGGGTCATGAAGGGCGCGTCTCCCTGGTTCCTCAAGAAGGTGCTCAGGCTCGAGCAGCTCAGGGGTCCCGCGGTGGAGGCGACGCGGGCGACCGGATAGGAGAGGACCGAACGATAAGGGCACGCCGGGGAGCCAGGGCCCGGCGTGCCTCCATCCTCCCTCCCCCCGCGGTCGGTTGCGGTCAGAATCACTTACCGATATCATTCCCCGAAGTACCCGCAACGGGGACAGATCGCGGCAAATCCTCGACCCGGAGATGCGCGTGAAGGTTTTCGAAAAAATTGCCGGGGCCGTAAAAGAGCACCCCTGGACCATCGTTTTCGCATGTGCGCTCCTCACCGCCGGCCTCGGGTGCGGCATCCTCTTCCTGAAAGGCCACGTGACCTACCAGGGGCTTCTGCCCCGTGATTTCCCCAGCGTGAAGGCGCTCGAATCCCTCCGCAGGAATTTCGGGGGGATATCCTACGAGTACGTTCTGCTCCGGGGCCCGGACATGACCGGCAACGAGATGGTCGAGGAGCTGGTCAAGCTCGACGACTCCATGGCGATGGACCCCCGCTTCAACAAGGGGCAGGTCGAGATGCGGAAGAACGCCGCGGGAAGGACCGTCCCCGTAATACAAGATTACCTGAGCCCGTTCATGGCCATCATGGAGCAGGAGATCTCGAGCCGGGGCATTTCCATACCGATAAGCACCGTCACCAGCGACATGGTGAAGCAGTTCACCGGAAAAGACTTCCACGGAATCGTCAGCGAGGATTACCTCGGAGACCCCCGCGCTTCCGGCCAGGTCGTGGGACGCTTCATTACGCCCGACAGGAAGACCGCCCTGGTCATGGTCAAGGAAGGCAAGGACATATCCGAAACGGGAGAGATCAAGCTGGGGTCGGATATCCAGGACTTCTTCGTGCAGAGGTTCGGCAGGATACCCGGCTTGAAGATAAGCATCTCCGGGGACGCGACGCTGGCCCGGGACTTCAACAGGCACATCACCCACAAGACCGTGGTCCTGCTGCTGGTGGCGCTCGCCCTGGTGGTCCTGAGCCTCTTCGTCGCCTTCAGACGTGTCTCGGACACCCTCCTGCCGCTCGCGGTGATGCTGCTGGGCGTGGTGTGGACGTTCGGGTTCGCGGGGTGGGCCGGGATCGAATACACGGTCGCGGTGATAGCGGTGATGCCCCTTCTGCTGGGGACGGCGCTGACGTTCGTCGTGCCGCTGGTGGCCAGGTACTACGAGGAGGCGGAGAGCTTCAGGCACTTCGTCGAGTCCGCCGGAAGGGCCCTGGTGGCGGTAGGGGTGGCGATCTTCCTCGCGGCGATAACCAACGTTGTCGGCTTCCTGGTTTTCGGCTTCAGCGTGCTGCCCGCGTTGAGGGACTTCGGCATCATCTGCGGAGTTGGGACCATCTTCGTTTTCGGGCTGTCGGTCGTCCTTCTGCCGGCGGTCATCGTCCTGCGCGACAGGACGTACGAGAGGGTGACGGGCAGGAAGTCGTGCAAGGCCGCGCAGTACTTCGACGGCCTGTCCCTCAGGAAGAAGCGGGGAGTATTCTCTCGGGCCATCGACCGCGTGCTGGATTCCTTCACCAGGCTCTCCGTCGCCCACGCGGTGCCGGTGGTTATAGTCTTCGCGGCGTTCGTGGGTTTCGGGTTCCTGCAGATACAGGGGTTGACGACGGACTCCGACCTGCGCAAGCTCGTCCCCAGGAGCCTGCCGGGCATGGCGGCCGATTTCCAGCTCGAGAAGTATTTCGGGGGCCAGCAGCAGGACGTCCTGGAAGTGAGGGGCGACGTGCTGGCGCCGTCGGCCCTGGAGGCCATGGCCCGGCTGGAGAAGGCGGTGGCCAGCCCGGAGTACGTGGGGTCCCGCAAGGACCTCTACACCAGCGCGGGGATAACCGGCCTGCCCGACGCCATCGTCGCCGCCAACGACGGGAAGATGCCCGCAACGAAGGAAGAGGCGCTCGGTGCGCTGGAGAACGCGGAGTCGAGCGGGGGATACGTCGAAGGCGGCCTAATCAACCGCGACCACGATGCCGCGCTGGTGACATTCAACGCCACCGGCGCCCAGTCGACCGAAGTGGTCGACAAGAAGATCTCCATCCTCAAGAAGGCGGCGGAAAGGTACTTGAAGCCGGCCGGGCTCGAGTATTCCCTGGGGGGCATCACCCCGCTGACCAAGGACATGACGCGGAACATAATACCGACGGAGACGTGGTCGTCGCTGCTCGCGCTGGGCCTGTGCGCGGTGGTGCTGGTGCTGATATTCTGGTCGGTCCCCTACGGACTCATCACCCTGACCGTGGCCCTGGCGGGGGTGGCATCGGAGATCGCGTTCCTGAGGATCAGCGGCTGGCCGCTGGACATCATGACCTCGCTCGCCTCGGCGCTGGTGATCGGGATAGGCGTGAACTTCGGCATCCTGTTCACCCACCGGTTCATCCAGGAGAAAAAGGACGGGGACCTCGACTCCGCCGACGCCATCGACAGGACCATGTCGAACCTCGGCCGGGCGAACGTCATCGCCGCGGTGACCACCATGGCCGCCTTCGTCATCGTGATGTTCTCCGGGATAGTGCCGCTGAAGAGGTTCGGCGGGGTCACCGCGTTCGCGGTGGGCGTTTGCCTCATCACTTCACTGACCCTGATGCCGGCCCTGCTCTCCCTTGTCAGCAGGCGCGCCGAGTCCCGGGACGAGTCCCCCGAAACCGCCTGAAGGCGTACTACCCCGGCGCGCGCCGGCAGCGGCTCCGGCTCAGAGCTGCTCGAAAAGGTCGAACCCGCCGCCCTGCGCCTTGAGTATCACAGCGCCGCGTACGGGGTCCCGCGAGTCGGCGGTGAAGCGCATGCTGCCGGTGGCCCCTTCCAATTCCCTGACCTTCAGCATCCCCTGCGCCACGGAGGCCCGGTCGGCCTTCCCCGCCTTCTCGATGCCCAGTTTCAGCAGGTTCAACGAGTCGTAGGAGAGCGCGGCAACGTCGTCGGGGACCGTGTTGTTCCGGGACTCGAAAGATCTGACGAAGCTCCGGGTGCGCCGGTCTTTCATCTGCGGCGAGTACATGTTGAAGACGTATGAACCCTCTATCGCCGCGCCGGTCCGGCCGATGACCTCGGGGCTGCTCCACCCGTCGCAACCGACGAACTGCGCGGTGACCCCCGCCGCCCTCGCCTGCTGGAGAATCGCCGGCGCGTTCTCCCCGTACGAGCAGACAAAGAGCACCTCGGGAGCCGCCGCCTTGATCCTGCCGAGCTGGGCGGAGAAGTCCTTGTCGGCGGGCTTGAACGGCTCGAACGCGGAGACGGTCCCGCCCGCGGCTTTGAAACCCTTCACGTATTCGTCGGCCTGTATCCTCAGAACCTCGGCCGTCTCGTCGTAGATGACCGCAGAACTCGGCGCGCCCAGCGTCGTCCTGGCGAACTTCGCGAGCTGGTCGCCTTCGTACCCGGCGGTCACGCAAGTCCGGTACACGTGCTTCTTGGGCTTGCCCGCCGACGTCAACGTCGTTTTCGGGCTGGTCGACCAGGGGGTCACCAGAACGATCTTCCGGGCTTCGGCTCTGTCGGCGGCCGGCATCGCGTTCGCGGTCGCGTTGGGGCCGATTATCGCCACAAGACCGTCGATCTTGTCGAGTTCATCGACCAGAGCGGCGGACCGCGCGGGCTTGCCGGCACAGTCGCGAACCACCAGCTCGACGTTCATCTTCCTGCCGCCTACGTCGATTCCGCCCGCCTCGTTGATCTCCTTCGCCGCCAGGTCAGCGCCCTGTTTGCACGACAGGCCCACCGATGACAGGGGGCCGGTCATCTCGGCGATCACCCCTATCTTGATCGTCGAGGGACCCCCGCCGCAGCCGGCGCACGCCGCAAGCGCCGTCGCGATGGCGAGGACGGCACAGAACGCGGTTACCGTAAATCGCTTCATGTGACCTCCAGTCGAAAGGTACAGTGGTGGGCACAAATATTATCAGAAGCCCGGCCTGATAAAAACCCGTCGAGGGACCCCCGCCCGCCCGAAAGCGCCGTTCACTTTCCGCCTGTCTTTCCTCTGTCTGAGCGAGGGACCACGGCAGGCCGCCGGAAAGCGGAAAGAAAAGTGGAAAGTGGACGGCGCACCCTCCTATACTGGTAAGGGCGACGAAGGGAGTGGCGTGGCAGTGTCCGGGGGGAAACGCGGGAAGGTCCTGCTCGTCGATGACGACGTATACCTGGTGCGTTCGGCGTCCATTTACCTGGAGAAGGCGGGTTACGACGTCTCGGGCGCGTTCTCGGGCGAGGAAGGCCTGAAGATGGCGCTGGACGACCCGCCGGACATCATCGTCCTCGACATCGACATGTCACCGGGCATGAGCGGTCCCGAGACCATGAGGAAGATCCGGGCGGACGAGCGGACCGCCGGCGTACCGATTGTGTTCCTCACCGCCAAGGTCGACCTCGACGCCATGGAGGCCGCCCTCGACGACGTGGCCCAGGGATACCTGTTGAAACCGCTTTCGGGCGGGGACCTCCTCGACAAGATCGAAGAGGTCCTCTCCGGACGTTAGGCGGCGGTCCGGCAGTTGCGACGCTTCAATCCAGTTCCACGAGGTCGTAGGATTGGGTACCCAGGCCGATGCTCTCGGCGTAGGTCAGGCCGGCCTTCCAGTCGGTGTTCGGGTGCACGGCGCCGAACTTGTCGTCGCCTTCGACCAGGCCGCGGCCGGCGAGCATGCACCCCTTGTTGACCGGCGAAGAGTTGACCAGGTCCACACAGGCCCTGTCCAGGGCGACGGGATCGCGGGATGCGGCAAAACCGATGTCGGCGACCAGGGCGGCGTCGTTGTGTCCCCAGCAGTCGCAGAACGGGGATACGTCGGTGATGAAGCTGAGGTGCACCGAGGGTTTGCCCTTGAGCGCGGCAAGCGCGTACTCCGCGACCTTCTCCGAGGCGTTGGCCGCAGACTCGTTCAGCACCGCCCTGGCCGCGCCGTACTGGCACACCGCTATGCACTGGCCGCACCCGATGCACCTCTCGTAGTCGATCTCGGCGCGCTTCGTCGCGTTCAGGAAAACGGCCGCCTGCGAACACGACTCCACGCACAGCCCGCAGGCCTCGCACTTCTCGACGTCGATCTCGGGCTTGGAAGCCGAGTGCATGAAGAGCTTGCCGCCCCTGGAGCCGCAGCCCATCCCCAGGTTCTTGACCGCGCCCCCTATGCCGGTGAGCTCGTGACCTTTGAAGTGGTTCATGGAGACCAGCGCGTCGGCGGAGACCACCGCGGAGGCGATCTTCGCGGCCCGCGTGTGTTTCAGGCCGATTTCGACCTCCTCGAAGTCGGTGCCCCTCAGCCCGTCGGCGATGATGACGTCGCACCCCACGACAAGCGGGTTGAAGCCGTTGCGCGCGGCGGACGCGAGGTGGTCCACGGCGTTCGAACGCCCCCCTGTGTACAGCGTGTTGGTGTCGGTGAGGAAAGGTTTTCCGCCCGCGTCTCTCACCATCGAGGCCACGAGCGCGGCGTAGTTCGGCCGAATGTAGGCGAGGTTTCCCGGCTCGCCGAAGTGGACCTTGATGGCGACAAACTTCTTTTCCAGTTCGAGCCCGTCGAACCCGGCCCGCTCGAGCAGTCCTCGCGCCTTGGCCAGCAGGTTGCGCTTCGGCTTTGCGCGCATGTCACACAGGAATACCTCTGACGCGCTCACCCGGCCACCTCCAGAGACGAGCCTCGGGTCACCGACGGCAGGTCGGTCCGCCGCCCGGCCGTTCAGGCGGGCGGTTTCTCCCACGCGGGAACCCCGTACACTTTTTCGTAGGCTTTGCACTTGGGACAGACCCTGGCCTCCAGCTTGAGCAGCCTGTACAGGAATCCCCTGCCTTTGTCGCGCCCCTTCTTGCACATGGGACAGCCGTTCAGGCAGAACTCCGCGCCCTTCAGGGTCTTCTCGTCGAACTTTTTCTCGTCAGCCATCGCTACTCCTTTCCCCGGCCGTCCCGGGACGGCCCGCGCCCGGGCCGCCGCTGACGGCAACGGTCCGAACGGGGGGACGCCTGAGTCCGGCGAAACGCCCGGGGCCGGGCCGGTCGGCCGGCGCGAGTCAGACTCACTGCCTGACCCACCTGTCAGTAGTGCCGTCGTGCCGTATCACCAGGTCCCTGCCGTCGATATCGAAGCTTATCTCGTTCTTGTCGTCGACGCTGATGACCACGCTGTCGCCCCGGACCCTGTAGGTTGCTGTTGCGCTGCCCTGGTCCGGGACGGTGATGGTGGCGCTGCCGCCTTTCAGTACCATCTCCCTGCCGTCGCTCGCCCTGTACGTGCCCTGCACATCGGGTCTCCCCGCCAGCAGCATCACCAGGCCCGTGGCCAGCCCTCCCCCGGCCATTGCCAGCACCAGTATCAGGGCAATGATCTTGGTCGCCCTGTTCTGTCCCCTTTTCACCCCGGCTCCTTCCGAACATCGACCGCCGCTAGAAACGGTCAACGGCGTGTTCTAGAGATTAACACGGACAATCCCGCCGGTGTATCGCGCCAGGCGCGGGCGGCGGCCGTCCCTCCAGCGACCGTATCCAGGCGTTTATCCGCGGGTACACCTCGGCGGCGGCGCCCTTCCCCATCAACAGGTCGGTGTGGCCGTAGCCCTCGAGGTTCACGTACTCCTTGACCGGGCTGGAAACGGCCTCGTAGCCCAGCCTGCGTATGGTGCGCGGGTTCGCGAAGTCCTCGGTTCCCGTAAGAAACATAATGGGGAGCTCGACGAGCGCCATCCCCGCGGTGTAGTCGTAGAGCTCCCCGGGTTCTCCGCGGCCGGGGTGCTCGCGGAAACGTTCCTCGAGGACGGAGCTGAGCAACTGGACGTACATGCCCGCGGACGCGGGGCCGGTTCCCCACTTCACGAGAGAGGTGGTCGCATCCTTGTCGGTGTTGCGCCTGCAGTATGTCAGGGAGGCGAACGGGCTGCGCGAAAGCGCCATCGCCAGCCTGGGGTGGCCTTCGAGGAAATCCACGGCGTCAGCGGGGCAGGGTATACGGGGAGAGGTGACCTCTTTCCGGAGCATCTGCCGGTTCATGAAACCCAGCAGCGCGGTGCCCGGCGCGGACTTGAAGGCGGTGTGGTAAGGCTCGCCCCTGCGGTAGGCGAAACCCGGCGGGGAACCCAGGGTCACGCCTCCCAGCAGCTTCTGGTGATGGGACTTTACGAGCCCGGGGTCGGAAACCACCCGCCCGCCTTCGAACATGACGCCCTGGAGGTACATATAAAGGATGTGACCGCCCATGCTGTGGCCGACCCATACAACCTTCCCGCCGGTAGCCTCCGCCACGCCGTCGACCAGTGCCACCGCGTCGTATACCGCCAGGTCGTCGATGGTGTGCGTCCAGTCGCCGCAGCCGCTGGCGTACGGCTCGCGCCCGCATCCCCTCCAGGAGGAAACCCAGACGTCGAGCCCCTGTCGCGCCAGGAACACCGCCATGTTTCGGTCCTCCCGGGGGAGGTCGAACGAAGAGCCGCAGCCGCCGAAACCGTGGCACAGCAGGACCGGCGTGCCCCCGGGCTTCGCGTAACGCTTCACCCGCAGGGTCACCCCGTCGGCGGTCGGGAACTCGTGGAGCTCCACCGGCAGGTCGCCGGAGACGTCCTGGTCTTCACCGGGCGGCGGCGTTCGAAGCCCCCGGCGTATGAAGCACCCGTAAAGCGCCAGGGACAGCGCGGCGCCGGTGAACGTGATAGCTTTTTCGAGCCTGTCTTTCATGTCTTGCTCCCGGTTGATGGATCTCGCGTTCGTTCCGGTGGAAAGCAGTTCCGAAGAGGGTCGCGCTGCGGGCGGTGGCGTCGGACGGCGCCGCGCCGGCCGCGTGGCGCCGGCCCGTCAGTACGCCTTCTCCAGGAGGGCCATTACCTCTTCCCGTCCGGGGTTGCCCGGCGTCACCATCATGGCGTGGTCCTCCATGACTTCGTCGGCAAGGGCCCCCAGAGAGTCCTTCTCGATTCCAAGGTCGGCAAGGCGCCTCGGCAGACCCAGCCGTGCCGTCATCTCCCTGATACGCCCGATCGCCCTTCGCGCCACGGTCTCGTCGTCGTCGGCGTCGGTCCCCACGCCCATGGCGGAGGCGACACGCCGGTAGCGCGCGGCGATGCCTTCGTACTGCAGGTTCATCTCCATCGCGTAAGGCAGGACGGTGCCCACCGCGACCCCGTGGGGAACGCCGTACAGTGCGCCAACGGGATGTCCGACCGCGTGCACGATGCAGATGAACGAGTTGGCCGCGGCTATCCCCCCCATGTTTGCCGCCAGCAGCATGTTCATCCGCGCGAAGGCATCGTCCCCCCGGGCGAAGGCGCGCTCGAGGTGCTTCGCGACCAGTTCGATCGCGGAGAAGGCCAGGCCGTCGGTCATCGGCTGGCTCCAGATGGAGTGAACGGCCTCGATGGAGTGGGAGAGCGCGTCCATGCCCGTGGCGGCGGTAATGTGGGCCGGGAGACTGAGGGTCATCTGCGGGTCCAGCACGGCCACCGCGGGCAGCAGGTCCACGCCCTGGTACATGAGCTTCCTGTTCCGGGCTTCGTCGGTTATCATCGCGACGTGCGTGGCCTCCGACCCGGTCCCCGCGGTCGTGGGGACGGCGATGTGGGGCAGCAGCGGCCCCGAGGCGAAGTACTCGTTCCACTCGTAATCGAGGAGGTCTCCCCCCTCGCGCAGCAGGATCAGCGCCGCCTTGGCGGTGTCTATCGGGCTGCCTCCCCCGATGGAGATCAGCATGTCCGCGCCGCACTCCTCCGCCGCCGCGGCGCAATCTACGACGGTGCCAACACACGGTTCTCCCGGCACGGCGTCGAACACCGCCGCGACCTCCGAGGACCCCCGGTCGAGGCCGGCAACCACCTTCTCGACCAGGCCGAGCCCGCGGACACCCTGGTCGGTCACCACCATGACCCTGTGCCCGCCGAGGCGGTCCACCAGCCTGCCGAGCCTCGAGGCCCCGCCGTCAACGCACAGCGTCCTGCCCGGCATCTTGAACTCGAAGAAGTACATCTCGACCTTCCGTCGGCAAATGAATCTAGCACAAATGGACGCGCGCCGTCTCCAGGCGCGTTTGCGCCCGGCGGGAGATATTTATAAACTGATTTCGCACGTCAACAACCTCCGGAAGGAGCCGACAATGCTCATCAGGAGCAACCCCGGGCTTTTCTCACGTTCGATCGCCCTCTTCCTCCTTGCCGCCATGCTCGGAGCCGCTCTCGCCGTCCTGGGAACGGGTGGAAGCGGAACGGCCGCGGCGAACGGCCCCGTGGCGAGCCACGGGGACACCTCGATGATCGAGGAGCGCGACTGGTATGCGCCGGAGGGGTGCACCCGGCCTGGTTTCGACACCTGGGTACTGGTGCAGAACCCCGACGCGCGCCCGGCAACCGTAACCATGCTGTTCCAGCTCCCGGCGGGTGAATCCGCGCCCCCCTACACGTTCGAGATGGGCGCGAACACCCGCAGGAGCGTGCACCTCAACGAGCTTGAAGGGCTGTCAGGGGGCACGGACGTCTCAACCCACGTCGTCGCCTCGAAGCGGGTGGTTGTCGGGCAGTCGATGTATTTCGACTACAACGGCATGAAGGGAGGCAACGATTCGCTGGCCTCCCCGTGTCCCTACCCGACCTGGAATTTCGCGGAAGGGTACACCGGGGGCGCTTTCGACACCTGGATCCTGGTGCAGAACCCGATGACGCGGGACGCCAGCGTGACGCTCGATTTCCAGCTTCCGGACGGAGCTGCGGCGCCGGCCTACAGCTTCACGCTGCAGGCGGGGACGCGGAAGAGCATCAAGCTCGACGAGCTCCCCGGGCTGAGCTCCACGGACGTTTCCACGAATATCACCTCGACCGTTCCGGTGGTGGCGGAGCGGTCGATGTACTTCGACTACAAGGGCAGGAAGGGCGGCAGCAGTTCCCCGGGCGTCAACGTCCCGGGCAGGGAGTCGTTCCTCTCAGAGGGGTACACGGGCGACGGCTTCGACACATGGGTCCTCCTGCAGAACCCCGGCAACGAGAGCGCCCGGGTGAAACTGGATTTCCAGCTCGAGGACGGCTCCGCGGTCAACGGGGTGGAGCTCGCCATGTCCCCTGAAAGCAGGAAGAGCGTGCTCCTGAACGACCTGCCCGGGCTCGGCGGCCGTTCCGTATCCACCCACGTGACTTCCGACAAGCCGGTCATCGCCGAGCGGGCGATGTACTTCGATTACTACGGGCGGGACGGCGGCGAATGCGCCGCGGCTTCCGACGCGCCGAACGCTACCTGGTACCTGCCCGAGGGCTGCACGGGCCCCGGCTTCGACACCTGGGTGCTGCTGCAGAACCCGACCGACAGGACCGCGAACGTCAAGCTCCGTTTCCAGGGTCCGCCGGGGTACGCGATTCCCGAGCACGCGCTCGAGGTGCCCCCGAACGGACGCGAGACGGTCCTGCTGAACTCGATAGAGGGGTTCCCGGCCACCGACGTCTCGACAACGGTGCTGTCCGACGTCCCGGTCGTCGCCGAGAGGTCGACGTACTTCGACAACGGCGTAGAGGACGGCGGCACATGCTCGCCTGGCTACAGGCCCAACGAGTTGATGGACAACGCGATCATCCTCGACGGAGAGAGCCTCTCCCTCGTGGACGGCAGGGCCGATGGGCAGGACGACGCCGTGACGTTCTCCCGGACTACGACCCTGTTGAGGTCGGTCCGGGTGGGAGACATCATAATCGCCGGCAGCTCCTCCAGGACTCCCGACGGGTTCATGCGGAAGGTGACCGCCCTCGAAGCCGAGGGCCGCGGCGTCACCTTCACCACCACGCAGGCCTCCCTGACCGAGGCCGTCAAGTTCGGGAACTTCTTCGGGGAAGTAGACCGGACAGGGGCCGGGACGTCCGGCAGGACGCCGCTCGCCACCATCAACTACGACATTGACACGGGGAACCGGTCGGTGTCCATCAAGACCGTGAAGGTGACCACCCGGGTGCAGCTCGGCGGGTCCCTCTATCTGAACCTGAGCATCGGGATAAAGTGGAAGGTGATCATCCCTGTCCCCTACCTGAAGTACTTCCAGGTGGAGAACGACATGCACGCCCTCGCCAGCTTCGACGCGGACGCCGACCCCGGATCGATCTCGGGCTCGAAGGCCATCTACACTTACAGCTTCCCCCCGGTCTCCGTCGGTCCGGTGGTGTTCCTGCCAAGGCTCAGAGTCAACCTGGGCGTGGAGGGAAATCCCAGCACCCACTGCGATTTCGGGGTTATTGCGGAGGTCAAGCACCTCGACGCGGGGATAGTCTACGACGGGAGCTGGCACACCCCGCACAACCTCGAGGCCGGCGCCAGGATCACCAGGTGGAACCCGCCGGCGGGAGGGGACATAACCGTCTACGCGGAGGAGGAGTTCGACTTCCTGCTCTACGGCCTGGTGGGCCCCTACATCTCCATGCAGGAAGGACCGCATTTCCACGTCAACCAGGCCGAAAACCCCTGGTGGACGCTCGGATTGCGCATCAGGGCGAAGGCGGGCGTCGACATCAACGTCCTGTGGATAATCGACATCAAGTTCGATGCCACGATCTACAACCTGGAGATACCGATTACCCACGCGCCGTACCGGCCCGAGATCAAGGCCGTAAATCCGACTTCAGGCAACGTGTTCAGCTCGGTCACGATCACCGGCGTCTACTTCGGGTCGTCACAGGGTGAGAGCTATGTGTCGTTCGGGGGCACGCGCGCGTCCCCGGTCACGTCGTGGACCGACAAGCAGATAACATGCGGCGTGCCGCCTGGCGCCTCGGGGGTGGTCCCGGTGAAAGTGGCCACCGGAGCGGGCACCTCGAACGGCATTGACTTCAGCGTGGTCCCCTGGCTGGACCACCTGGAGCCGGCTTCCGGTACGGCAGGGTCCTCCTTCACATTGTGCGGGTCCGGCTTCGGCCCGGACCAGGGCAAATCGTTCGTCGTGATCGGCGGGCGGCGCGCGGAGTGCGGTTCGTGGAAGGACGACCAGGTCACCTGCACGGTGCCTGGCGGTCTTTCGAGGGTGGTGCAGGTCTCCATCACCACGGAAGGCGGCGCGTCCCGGCAACTGCCGTTCGGGATAATGCCTCGCATCGACAGGATCGACCCGAACGCCGGGGTTGTCGGTTCCGCCGTTGCCATCACCGGCGCTTCGTTCGGCCCGGAAAAAGGCGTTTCGTCCGTCTCCTTCGGTGATACCGCCGCCACCGAATACGCTTCGTGGGCCGACGGCAAGGTCGTGGTCAGAGTCCCGCCGGGGGTCTCCGGAGCCATCAAGGTGACCGTTACCACCGAGGGCGGCATGTCGAACGCCGTTGACTTCCGGGTCATACCCCTGGTAAGCGCCCTCGACCCGACATCCGGGACGGTCTCGACCGCGGTCAAGGTCAGCGGCACGGGGTTCGGGCGAGCGCAGGGGTCGGCGTACGTGACGTTCGGCACAACGAAAGTGACGGAATACGCCTCATGGTCCGACAGCCAGGTCGTCTGCGGCGTGCCGCCGGGGGCGGGAGGCAGGACGTCTGTCCGCGTCACCACCGCGGGGGGAACTTCGGCGCCGGCAGCGTTCAGGGTTGTGCCGGGCGTGACGTCGGTCGTCCCCGGGTCGGGTGCCGTCGGCGACGCGGTGACGATCGAGGGAAGCGCTTTCGTCCAGGGCAACTCCTTCGTCTCGTTCGGCAACGTCAGGGCCGCCCGGTACGTCTCCTGGTCTTACGGAAGAGTCGTCTGCATAGTGCCCCCGGGGGTCTCGGGAGTCTCGAGCGTACGGGTTACGACCTCGGGGGGCGCCTCGAACGCGGTCGATTTCAGCGTGATACCAACCATCACCCGTATGGACCGGTACGCCGCGGAGATCGGGGCGCGGTTGACCATCACCGGCACCGCTTTCGGGGACTCCCAGGGGTCTTCCCAGGTGACCTTCGGGCCGGCCCTGGTGACGAGCACCATCTCCTGGAGCGACACGTCGGTGGTCTTGAGGGTCCCCGACGGCACCTGGGGCACCGTCCCGGTGACCCTTACTACGGCCGGTGGCGTTTCGAACACCGTCCCGCTGGGGATAATCCCCACGATGGAAGGGCTCACCCCGGCGGCGGGGGCCGTCGGAAGCGCGGTCATGGTGAAAGGCAACGGCTTCGGGCCCGAGCAGGCCGGCTCCCTGGTGACGTTCGGCGACACACCCGTCACCCGATACCTCTCCTGGCGCAACGAACAGGTACTCTGCGAAGTCCCTCTCGGGGCGTCCGGCGTAGAGGAGGTCAAGCTCACCACCGGCGGCGGCACTTCGACGAAGGACGATTTCAAGGTGGTCCCGACCGTGACCTCGGTCACGCCGCCGTCAGCGCCGCCGGGAGCGCTGGTGACCGTGGCGGGCAGCGCCTTCGGCCCGACACAGGGCTCTTCGTTCGTCTCCTTCGGACCCTGGAGAGCGGAAGTGACGGCGTGGTCGGACGGCCGGATAGAGTGCAGGATTCCTGCGGGGGCGGCGGGCCGTGTTCCGCTGGCGGTGACCACCGCCGGCGGAACGTCCGGCACGGTACCGTTGGGCGTGCAACCGTACATCGCGCGCCTGAACCCGAACGCGGGGTGCGCCGGCAGTGTGGTCACGATCTCGGGGTCCGGTTTCGGGACAGGGAAAGGTCGGTCGATGGTCCTCTTCGGGGGGACGCCGGTCGTTTCCTACCGGGGCTGGGCCGACAGATGGATAAAGGTCGTCGTCCCCGGAGGTCCTACCGGGGGCACGATATCGGTAGTGACTTCCGGCGGGGTGAGCAACAGCAGGGACTTCACGGTGTTGACTCCTGTCTGGTACCTGGCGGAGGGCACCTGTGCCTGGGGCTTCAACACCTACCTGAGCGTCATGAACCCCAACGCGCAGCAGGTGAGCGTGGTCGTGACTTACATGACTCCTAAGGGGCCGTGCGGTTACCCGCCCATCAAGCTTCCGCCCACGAGCCAGACGACTATCGTCCCCAGGGAGATGCTGGGCTTCGATACCGACTTCGCGACCCGCGTGGTCTGCGTCGAGGGAAAAACCATCGCCGTGGACCGTACTATGCAGTGGACGGGGCCGGGCGCCCCCTCGCCGGAGGGCCACTGCTCTATCGGGACTACCGCTCCCGCGACCACGTGGTTCATGCCGGAGGGCTGTTCGGCGTTCGGCTTCGAAACATGGCTGCTGATCCAGAACCCCAACAACAAAGAGGCGGCCTGCACGGTGACCTACATGGTGGAAGGCGCCGGGCCGAAGGTGTTCTCCAGGAAGGTCCCGGCCAACTCCAGGTGCAGTTACGACATGTCGGCTGACATCGGTCCGGCGGAAGCCGGCATCGAAGTGTCCTCGACCGTGCCGGTCATCGCCGAGCGCGCGTCGTACCGGAACCATCGCAGGCTGGGGCACGAGTCGCTCGGGACCACCCTGCCGGCGCGCGGCTACTTCAAGAGACTCGCGGCGCCGACCTCGCAGGACTGCTACCTCGCCGAAGGCAGCACCAGGAAAGACTTTTCCACGTACCTGTTGCTGCTCAACCCCAACGACACCGAGGCAAACGTGACGGTCACGTATATGCACGAGGGCGGGCCGCTCCCGCAGGAGCCGGTGGTCATGCCCCCTCAGTCGAGGAAGACCATCATGGTGAACCGGGTACTGCCCGACGCGGATTTCGCAATCCACGTCCACGCCGACGCGCCGGTCGCAGCCGAGCGGGCGATGTACTGGGGCGGCGGCACCGCGAACGGTGAAGCGGGACACTCGACGGTTGCCCTGTCCTCGCTCCACGACTCCTACTACTTCCCCGACGGGCAGACCGGCGACGGCCACGAGACGTTTACCCTCATCCAGAACCCGTCGAACACGCCGGTCCCGGTGGACGTGAAGTACTTCTCACCCGAGGGGAAAGTGCTGGACTCCTTCACCGTAACGGTCCCGGCGGGCTCGCGAAGGACGCTGGACATGAGCGAGAAGGTCCCCCGCGGGAGGGCGGCGGTATACCTGCGGTGCAGGGACCTGCGGGACGCTGTTATGGCCGAGCGGGCGATGTACTGGCACCACCGGGGGGCCGGCACGGTCACTACCGGCGGTTTCGAGGACCTCGCGCCTTAGGGCCGCGGCACAGAGGGACGGGTGGGGAGGTCGGCAGAGAGAACCGCCCCCCGGCCCTACCGCGGGTCGAGCGCCAGGCCGAACATGAAGCCGGTCTTCTCGAAGCCGAGGCGCTCGTAGAACAGGTGGGCGCCGGCTCGGTGGAACGCCGAGTCGAGCTCGATGCAGGAGCAGCCGCGGTCCCGGGCGACCTCCGCCACCCGGCCGACCAGCGCGGCGCCGATGCCCGCCCTCCTGCGGCTTTCGTGAACCACCAGCGCGTCCAGGAAGGCGACTCTGCCGGAGCGCCAGAGGCTGTTGCGGACGTTCACCGACGCGAACCCGACGACCTGGCCGTCGATGGCGGCGCAAACGGGGGAGTCGGCCTCGTCGGCGATGTAGGAGGCGAAGACGGCCTCGAGCACGGCGGCCTCCAGTTCCAGGTGGGGCCAGAGCTGGCCCAGCAGCTCGAAGACGGCGGGAAAGTCCGCCGCGCGGCAGTCCCTTATCAGCACGCCGGCACCCTCACCCGGTTCACCTGAGCCCCTCCCTCTCCTGGAGCTCGTTAGCTTCCCCGGCCAACCGGTCGATGTCCTCGCTCAGCTTCCGGAGGGAAGCCCCGATGGCCACCAGCCTCCGGGTGTCCGGAGCCCTGCCGGTCGCGCTCGAGAGCTCGATCACGCCGAGCATCGACCGTACGTACCGGTTCGCCTTCTCGAGCCCGAGGGCCGACTCGTTCCGCAGCGCCGCGCACTTCACGTAGCCCGGCACCCCTTTCATGGACATGACCTTCTCGTACTGCGCGCTCGCCGCGCCGGCGGCGGCCCCGGACTCGTCGAGCAGCGCGGAGATCTCGTCGATGCGGGCCCTGACGCCCGCCGGCCCGGTGTTCTTACCTCCCGAAAAGTCGGCGATCAGCCTGGCCGCCTTCGTCGAGACGACCGCGTACTTCTTCTGAACGGTCTCGAGCAGCGCATCACCCCGGCTCATGTGGTTCCGGGCGACGTCTGCCGCCTCCCCGCACCCGCACTGGGCCCCGAGCGCAGCCGCGGCCGCCAGCACCACCGCCAGCACCGCGCACTTCCTCATTCCGTTCCCCTTTCACCCGCCGATTGCCCGTATTCTACCAGCACCGATATCCCCCATCGGGCGTCGTTCGCTTTCCACTCGTTTTCCACTTCTCCGGCTCGTGGCGGCGTGAGGCGGTTGCCGCGGAGGACCTCCGTGTGCGAGAGGTTCGGTCCGCCCGCCCGGTGAACGGACCCGAGGCCCGGGCTGTTCGCTTGACAGGACCGCCGGCACACATGTATAGATGTATATACAAGTTTGTCCGGTACTGCGATATGTGGGGACGTGACTGGAACGGACGCGCCGCGGGGCACAAGCGTTATGAACAAGCTGTCCATCGACGACAGCTCGTTCACGCCCGCCTACGTGCAACTGACGCGGATAATCAACGACCTCGTCCTTGGCGGTGAGCTGCGCCCGGGCGACCGCATTCCCAGCGAGAACGAGCTGTGCGCCACCTTCTCTCTCAGCAGGATGACCGTGCGAAAGGCGATCGCCGAACTGGTGAAGGCGGGCGTCCTGCGGAGCGAACAGGGCAAGGGCACGTTCGTGGTGAACCCCAGCACCGACGGCGGCCTCTTCTTCATCCCCGACTTCCACGAGATGATGCGCGAGCAGGGCGCCGGCGCGGACGTGAAGCTTCTGGGGGTGCGCCTCGTCCCGGCGGGAAAGGTGCCGGCGGAGCGCCTGGGGATACGCAAGGGAAAGCGCGCGCTGTACCTCGAGCGGCTGCTGCTGCGGGACGGCGAACCGGTCATCTTCGACAGGAAGTACGTGCGATACGACCACAGCCAGCCGCTTCTGGAAGCGGAGCTCGGCCACGGGTCGACCGAAGAGCTCTTCGGCTCGAACCGGGCGCTGGCGCCGGTCCGGGCGGAACTGGAGCTGGGCGCGACGGTCCTCAACCGCAGGGAGGCCGGCCTCCTGACCGTCCCCGAGGGGTCCGCGGCGTTCTGCATGGAACAACACATCTTCGCCGCCAACGAACTCAAGGTAGCCTGGGGGTGGCTTGTCTACAGGGGCGACAGGTTCAGCTTCAAGTCGCTGAGCCGGGAGCTGTGAGGTAACGGGATGACGTCGGAAGAACTGCTCCTGAACTCCGTAGCGGACCTGGAAGAGGACCGGGTCCTCGCCACCGTGCGCCGGATGCTCGCCTCGGGGACCGAGCCGATGAAGATCATCGAGATATGCAACGCAGGTCTCGCGGTGGTCGGCGAGCGCTACGAGCGCAAGGAGTACTACCTGGGGGCGCTTATCATGTCCGGCGAGATCTTCAAGGGAGTGATGGACGTCATCGAGGAGTCGGGGTGCTTCGTGGCTCCCACGGACATCGAAGCGGACAGGGTCCTCCTGGGGGTACCGCTGGGGGACGTCCACGACATCGGCAAGGACATCATCGCCAACCTGCTGAAGTGCTCGGGTTTCGAGGTGGTGGACCTGGGCGTGAGCGTGGGACCGGCGGATTTCGTGGAGGCGCTCCAGGGGACCGGGGCGAAGGTGCTGGGGATGAGCGTGCTGTTGACGGTAGCCTACGAACCCGCGCGCGAGACCGTCCTGGCGATTGAGCGGGCGGGCCTGAGGGACAGGGTGAAGATAATGCTCGGAGGAGGTGCGGCTTCGGAGCGTCTGCGCGATTACGCGGGCGCCGACGCCTGGAGCCGCGACGCGCTCGACGCGGTGAAGTTCGCGCGCGCGTTTCTGGGAAAGGAGTAGAAGATGGCCGACGGCATTTCAGCGCTGATAAGCGACATCGACGAGGACGGGGCCCTTGCCGCCGTCCGGAGCGCCCTGGACGCGGGAGCGGACCCGCTGACAATAATCGAGGAGCTTCGCGAGGGAATGGCCGAAGTCGGGAGGAAGTTCGAGGCGAAGGAGTACTACCTCCCCGACCTCATCATGTCTTCGGAGATATTTAAGGGCGCCATCGCCCTCATCGAGCCGCGCCTCGGCGGGGCCGTCGAGCAGAAACGGGGCGCGGTGGTCATGGGCACGGTCAAAGGCGACATACACGACATCGGCAAAGATATCGTCGTGACGATGCTCAGGGTCACCGGCTTCGACGTCCACGACCTCGGGGTGGACCAGCCGCCCGAGGCGTTCACCGCGAAAGCACGCGAGACCGGGGCGAAAGTCGTCGGGCTCTCGGGGCTGCTCACCGTGGCGTTCGACTCCATGAAGCAGACGGTCGAGGCTTTCGACGCGGCCGGCATGAGGCCCGGTGTCAAGATCATGATCGGCGGGGGCCCGGTCAACCAGACCGTGGTCGAGTACACGGGAGCGGACGCCTGGGGCAAGGACCCGACCGACGCCATCAGGCTCGCCGGTGAGTTCCAGGCCTGAGAGCGCCTGACCGCGGGAAGAGCGAGGAGCGAAATGGGTGGAACCAACGTAAGCGACGCGCGGGCGACGCTGATAATCGGCGAGAGGATAAACCCCACCGGCCGGCAGTCCCTCGCGTCGGAACTGAAGCGGGGAAAGACGGATACGGCCCTCGCCGACGCGCGGGCCCAGGCTGCCGCGGGCGCCGACGTCATCGACGTCAACGCCGGCGTCCCTGGCATCGACGAGGCGGAGATGCTGCTGGAGGTGGCGCGGCAGGTCCACGAGGAGACGGGGCTCGCCATCTGCGTGGACTCCTCGGACCCCCGGACGATACGCAGGGCGGTGCCGCGGCTCCCGGAGGGGACGTTGATCAACTCGGTGACGGGCGACGCGGAGAGCCTGCGGGAAGTCCTGCCCTGCGCCGCCGAACACGGTTCGCGGGTGATAGGAATGGCCAAGGACATCGAGGGGATACCACCGACCGCCGGGGGCAGGCTGGAGATCGCGGCGCGGATAGTTAGTGCCGCCGAGGAACACGGCGTGCCCGCCGGCAGCCTCCTGATCGATTTCCTGACGATACCCGTAGCCGTGGAGAACGACTCGGCGCTGGTAACGCTGGAGTGCATACGGCGGGCGGGACCCGAACTGGGTGTGGGGACGGTCCTGGGGGCTTCGAATATCAGCTACGGCATGCCGGACAGGCGGGTGCTCAACGCTTCCTTCCTGGCGATGGCCGTGGCGGCCGGGTTGAGCGCGGCGATAGTGAACCCCCTGGAGAGCGGGATCGTCGAGACGATCCTCGCCGCGGATGTGCTCGCCGGGCGGGACGCGCGCTGCAAACGATACTTGAAGGAGTACCGGGCCAGGCGCAGGAGCGCGCCACCCGGGTAACGGGGGCCACGGCCGTTGGGCCGAGCGCCGCGAGGAACGAAAGGAGCCTGGAGCGATGTCGCAGGAAGCCGGACTCGCGTTCAAGTTCATGCGGGTCAACTACAAGTACGGGCTCATGGACGAGGTGGGCGCGATAGCGGGGGACGCGCTCGAAAACGTGTTGCGTGAGCGCGGGCTCGACATGGAGGACGTCATCAACTCGCTCGACGGCGCCGGCGAAGACACGGTCGAGAGGCTGAACGGAGTTGTGGAGAAGTGGAGCCCGATCGCGCTCAGGCTTGCGGTCAACGATACCGCGACCAGGATATCGGCGTGGCTGATCAGGAAGCCCCCGGTGCGCCGGGCCGCCGTCCGCGCCCTCACCCGGGCGCTGCTGCGGTCCAGCCTGGCGGCACCCGCCGGCGCCGGTCCACAGGGTCCTTTCCCTCCACCCGACCAGGGCACCAGGGGGGTGACGGGATGAACACCTCGAGCCGGGGCGTACCGGAAGAGCTCAAGCGGGCGGTCGGCGGCGGCGTGCTGCTGGAGGACACCGGTTCGCTGAATGAGTACGGCGAGGCGTGCTACCCGGTGGAGGGCCTCCGCCCGGGAGCCGCCGTGAAGGTGTCGGAGGCCGGCGATGTCGCCGCGGTCGTCCGGGCCGCGAGGGACCACGGGGTCAACCTCGTGCCCGTATCGTCCGGGCCCCCGCACCGCAAGGGCGGAGCGGCGCCGGCGTCGGACGGCGTGGTTGTCGACCTCTCCGGCATGAAGCAGTTCCTTCACTTCGACCGGCGGAACAAGGTCGCCGTCATCGAACCCGGGGTTACCTTCGACGAACTGCGGGCGAGGGCGAAGCGGGAAGGCTTGAGGCCGCTGTCTCCCCTGCTCCCACGGAAAAACAAATCGGTCGTTGCCAGCTACCTGGAGAAGCAGCCGATCACCATCCCCAAGTACCACTGGGACACCACGGACCCGCTGCTGTGCGTGGAAGTCGTTTTCGGCACGGGTGACGTGTTCAGGACCGGCTCGGCAGCCGGTCCGGGCACTCTCGAGGAGCAGTGGGCGAAAGGGAACGCCCAGAAGAACCCGATGGGGCCGGCCGCCACCGATATCCTGAAGCTCGTGCAGGGCGCCCAGGGGACCATGGGCATCGTTACCTGGGCGTCGGTCAAGCTGGAGCTCGACCCGGCCGTCCGGCGCTTCCGCTTCGTGGTATCCGACGGCGCCGAACCCCTGCTGTGTCTGGCCCGGGAGATGCTCAGGAGGAAGCTCGCCGACGAACTGCTGCTGCTGGACCGGGTGAACCTGGCCCGGTGCCTCGCGGACGTTGGAATAAGTGGAAAGGGAAAGTGGAAAGTGGACGACCCCTTCGTGATGGTGTACGCGGTGGCGGGGTACGAGGGGCTGATGCCGGAGGAAAGGGCGGAGTACCAGGAGCGGGACATCGAGGAGCTGGCCAGGGGGCTGGGCCTCATCCCCCGGGCGGCACTCGGTGAGATCTCCGGCGAGGACGCCGCGGAGGTGTTCGACGGGACCGGGCCCCCCGGGCTGGCGGCCCATGGAGGGGGCGCCGGCAGGGAGGTCTTCTTCCTCACCACGATGGACCGCGTTCCCGCTTTCGTCGAGGTCGTGCGCCGCGCGGCGTCGCACAACGGCGTGGACCCCGGAACCCTCGGGGTCTACGTTCAGCCCGTGCTCCAGGGCCGGGCGTGCCACCTGGAGTTCGACATCTACTACGACCCCGGGGACTCAGCCGCCGCCGCGCTTGCCGGCGGGGCCGCCGCCGAGGCCAGCGCTCAACTCGCCGGGTCGGGGGCGTTCTTCTCCAGGCCCTACGAGCCGTGGGTGGAGCTCGCGTACGAGAAGTGCCCTGATACCGTGGACGCGCTGCGCAGGGTCAAAGGGGTGTTCGATCCCGCGGACATAATGAACCGGGGAAAGCTCTGCTTCGGGGGAGGTGAGTCCGATGACGCTCGCTGATTACCGCGACGACATGATGTCGTGCGTCAGATGCTCCTCCTGCAAGTGGATACCCTTCAACCAGATGAAGAGCAAGCGGTTCGCCAAGAACTGCCCCTCGATATGCAGATACGACTTCCACTCCTACTCCGGCTCCGGCAGGGTCAACATGGCCCTGTCACTGCTGGAGGGCAGGAGCGAGCTCACCGAAACGGTCGCCGATGTCATCTACTCCTGCCAGATGTGCGGGGCCTGCGATACCCACTGCAAGGTGTACCGGGAGGTAATCGACATCAACGACGTCCTGCTGGAGCTGCGCGCGAAGTGTGTCGAGGAAGGCGAGCTGATAATCGATCACATGGCGGTCATGGACGCCCTCAAGCGCGAGGACAACATGCTGGGCGAACCCAAGGCCGAGCGCGGCGAGTGGGCCGACGGGCTCGACCTGGTGGACATCAACACCTCGACCGCCGACGTCATGTTCCATGCCGGGTGCCGCTTCTCCTACGACCGCGAGCTGTGGGGGGCCCTCCGGGGCTCGGTGCGCCTGCTCCGTGAGGCGGGCCTCGAAGTGGGCGTCGCCGGCGCGGAGGAGTCGTGCTGCGGCGGGCGCGCTTTCGAGCTCGGCTACCGAGGCGAAGCGCGCAACTACTTCGAGGACATGCTGGCCCGGGTAAAGTCCTCCGGCGCGAGCATGCTGGTTACGCCCTGCTCGGACGGTTACGCCGCGTTCAAGTACCTGTACCCGATGACCGGGGTGCGGCTGCCCGTGGAAGTCCTCCACGTCTCGCAGGTCTTCTCCAGGCTGGTCGCGACGGGACGGCTGAGGCCGCGGGAGCGCGTGGACCTCGAGGTCACCTGGCACGACCCCTGCCACCTCGGAAGGATGGGGGAGCCGTTCCTCGGGACTTGGACCGGGGACAAGCGCGACCGGCTCCGGAGCATGAGCCGCACGGGCAGGCGAGGCGTATACGACGCCCCCAGAGAGGTCCTCGGTTCGATCCCGGGAGTCAGGCTGCGTGAGATGGAGAGGATCAGGCAGTATTCCTGGTGCTGCGGCGCGGGTGGGGGCGTTATCGACGCCTACCCGGAGTACGCGCTGTGGACCGCGGTGGAAAGGCTCGAGGAGGCCGAGGCGACCGGCGCGGAGGCGCTTGTCAGCGCCTGCCCCTGGTGCGAGCGGATGTTCCTGGACGCAGCGCGGGAGTCGGGCTCCCGCCTGGAGATACTGGACCTCGGGGAGCTGCTGCTCGAGTCCTGCCTGCCGCACGCGGGGGAGGTGATCGCATGATTACGGAAGAGGCCTACAGTGAGCTCGAACAGGCGGTCGGCGAAGACGGCGTGACCCGGGAACCGGCGATGCTGGACAGCTACTCCTGGCAGCCGTTCCTCAACATGAGCGAGAGCCTCTGGGTGACGAGGCCGGTCGCGGTGGTGCTGCCCCGGACGACCGAAGAGGTGCAGGAGGTCGTGCGGTGCTGCAACCGCCACGGGCTGAAGTTCAAGGCGATTTCCACCGGCTGGGGCGCCCCGAACGGCCCCACGTACGACGACGTCGTCCTGGTGGACCTGAGGCGGATGAACCGCATCGTGGAGATCGACGAGGAGAACATGTACGCCGTCGTAGAGCCGTACGTCTGCGGCGGCGAACTGCAGGCGGAGTGCTGGAAACGCGGCCTGAACACCCACCTTGTGGGCGCGGGGCCGCACGCCTCACCCCTTGCCGGGGCGACTTCCATGCACGGCTGCGGCAACGACAGCATCTCCATGAGCACCTCGTCGCGCAACGTCCTCGGCGTGGAGTGGGTCCTCCCCTCGGGAGAGGTCCTGCGCCTGGGTTCTCCCGGGAGCGGCTGCGGCTGGTTCTCCGGTGACGGCCCGGGGCCGTCGCTCAGGGGGATCATGCGGGGCACCTCGGGGGCGTTCGGGGGTTTCGGCATCTTCACCAGGGTGGCGCTCAAGCTATACCACTGGCCCGGTCCCGCCGCGGTAGAAGGCGAGGGCATGGTGCTCGATTCGACTCACGCGCTCCCCGGGTGCCTGCGGCTTTTCAACTGCGGGTTCCCGACGGAACGCGATTCGGTTGAGGCGATGTACCGCATAGGAGACGCCGAGATAGGCTCGGTGCTGGTCAAGATGATGACCTCCGAGCTCGTGCTCCTGATGACCCCGCACCTGTTCCCGAAGCTGGTGAAGAAAGGACGCGCCATCCTGAAGCTGCTGAACGAGGCGATGGCGAACCCCTTCGTGCTGCTGCTGTCGGGCAACTCGCCGAGGGAGCTCGACTACCAGGTGAAGGTCCTGCACGATATCATCCGCTCCTGCGGGGGCGTGGCGATGGACCTGGGGGCCGCCGGTCCCGCCAGGAAGCTCATGGGGAACAACCTCCTGCGGACAACCGTGTTTCCGACGGTGTTCAGGTTCGGGAACATGTTCGCCACCAACCTGGACGGCAACGAGGCCACCGACACCCAGAACGAGTGGACGCACCGGATAGAGCGGGACAAGTCGGAGTACGTCCGCCGCGGGGGCCTTATCGACGACGGGGGCGAGAACCCGTACATGATCTGTTACGAGAACAACCTTTTCGGACACTGCGAGACGGTCTACCTGTACGACCACCGCAACGAGCGGCACCGCGAGACGCTGAAGTCCCTTGCTTTCGACACCACCCTGGCGGCTATCGAGCAGTGCAACGTGCCGCTGGCGGCGTTCGAGCCGGTGACCCGCGGGTTGATGAGCCCGCTCGCCTGCGATTTCAACGAGTGGCAGAAGAAGATATCCGCCGCTTTCGACCGGAATTCCGTCTCGGACACCGGTTTCTACACCGACGTGAAGGAACCGGACTACTCGAAGCTCGACCCCGTCAAGGTGCGGAGGCTGCGCGAGCTCCAGGAGCTATACGGAAGACAGAGTCAGGCCGACGCCCGGGGTCCCGACCCGGGAAGGCGGTGAGAGCCGGGCCGGGCCGTTACGGCGCGGCCGCTCGAAAAAGGAGGGTACGGTGGCTGACGAACGGTGCGTGATGCTGGTCGGAGAGGTGGGTGACGCCGGACCGGCAGCCTCCGCCGCCGAACTGGTGACGGTCGCCCGTGACCTCGCGAAAAGAACGGGCCGCGCGTGCGCCGCGGTCTTGTTCGGCGAGAAGGCGGGGCAGGCCGCGGAGGCGCTGGCCTCGATGGGGCCGGACGAGGTCTTCTTCGTGGACGGCCCCGCCCCCGGTCTCTACCGCCCGGAGGCCGCGGCCGCGGCGGTGAAGGCCGCGCTGGAGGAGCGCCCCGCCTCCATGCTGCTCCTGTCGAACTCCCCCCTCGGGCAGGACCTGGCCCCCAGGCTGGCGTTCGACCTGGGCGCCGGACTGGTGACCGACTGCGTCGGCTTCGACGTCACCGGGGAGGGACTGGTATGCACCAGGCCGGTTTACGGGGGCAACGTCCTGGCCGGTTGCGTATCGAGGCGCGACGTGCTGGTGGCGACCGTCCGGCAGCACGCCTTCGAGGCCGCCGGGGAAGGCGCGGACGCGTGCCCGGTCACGGAGCTAACGCCTGACCTCCCGGCTCCGTCGTCCTACAGGCCTTTGGAGAAGGTCGAAGAGAAATCCGGTGACGTTGCGCTGGAGGACGCCAGAGTCGTCGTCTCCGGCGGCCGGGGCGTGGGCGGCCGGGAGGGCTTCGACGAACTCGCCGACTTCGCCGGCATGCTCGGAGGAGCGCTGGGCGCCTCGCGCCCGCCGGTGGACTCCGGGTGGATACACACAACGGCGCAGGTCGGTATAACCGGGAAGATCGTCGCACCCGACGTGTACTTCGCCGTGGGGCTGTCAGGCTCTAGCCAGCACCTCACCGGCATGTCGGATTCGCGGACGGTGGTTGCGGTCAACAACGACCCGGGCGCCTACATATTCAGCGTCTCCGACTACGGCGTGGTCGGCGACTGGCGCGCGGTCCTGCCCGCCCTCCGCGAGAGGCTGGCGGAGCTTACCAGGGAGGGATGAGGGATGATCAGGATAGCGGTCTGCATGAAGCAGGTGCCCGACCCGGAGAGCCCGCCGGCGTCGTTCAGTGTCGACGGAGAGGACTTGAGGGTCAGGCTGGAGGGCGTACCCCCGGTCATGAGCACGTTCGACGAGAGCGCCCTCGAGCTCGCGGTACGCCTGAAGGAATCCGTCGAAGCCCGGGTCACGCTGCTGAGCGCCGGGCACGGCATGTCGAAGGCGGTCGTACTCAAGGCGGCCGCTGTCGGGGCCGACGATGTGGCTCTGGTGGACGACGAAGGGCTGGACCGGGAACGCCTTGACGGGTTCGCGACGGCGGAGGTGCTGGCGGGCGCGATCAGGAAATTGGGAGGCTTCGACCTGGTCCTGGCGGGGCGCCAGGCGTCGGACACCAACGCCGGGCAGGTCGGACCCCTGCTGGCGGCGGAGCTGGGGCTGCCCGTGGCCGGCCCGGTGCAGAAAGTCGACCTCCGGGACGGCACCCTCCTCGTCGAGCGGATGCTGTCCGACGGCTACGAGAAAGTCGAGATCGACCTCCCCTGCGTGGTGACTATCAGCCACGAGGTCGGAGAGCTCAGGTACCCCAGCCTGGCCGCGATCAAGGCGGCAAAATCGCTGCCGCAGGAGGTCTTCAGGCTCTCGGATCTCGACGCGGCCCCCGGGCGAGGGCAGGCCGTTGACGTAGTAAGCCTCTCGGTGCCGTCGCGCGAGAGGCGCTGTGTCATGATAGAGGCCGAAGAGCCGGAGGAGGCCGGCGCGAAGCTGGCCGAAAGGCTGGTCGCCGACCGGGTCCTGCCGGCCTGAACCGCCGGAAGCCGGCGTGGGGAAAGGAGAAGACGGATGCCTGATCCTGACAGGAGTGTTTTCTATCCGGTCATCGGCCAGACCAAATGGAGCCGGCTGAAAAAATCGCTCCTGATCTGGGACCCGGTCACCAAGCTGGTCAAGAAGGCCAGCAACATCCCCCTCGTCGGCAAGCACATAACTTTTTTCTGGAACGACGAACACTTCAACCAGACTGTTATTCCCATCAACAGCGAGCTCGCCGTCGACGGGACGACGGTGCTTCCGGTGACCATCGTCGAGGAGATGATCCGCAGGTCCTGCCATACCGTCAGGATGAACCTTTGCCTTTGCCGCTCGGCCTGCTCCTGCGAGAGCTTCCCCATGGGACTCGGCTGCCTCTTCATGGGGGACAGCACCAGGAATATCCACCCCAGCATGGGCCGGCCCCTGTCCGTCGACGAGGCGCTCGAGCACCTGCACACCGCCGTGGACGCCGGACTGGTCATGCACATAGGCAAGGTCGACCCCGATCCCTACATGCTCGGCCTGAGGGACAGGAAGCACTTTCTGACCCTCTGCTTCTGCTGCCCGTGCTGCTGCGTGGCGATGAAGGACTTCTCGTACTTCTCGCCGGAAATCCGCGCCAGGACCCACCGGCTCGAGGGGCTCGAGGTTCTGGTCGGCGAGGGATGCAACGGGTGCACGAAGTGCATCAAGGCATGTTACGCCGGGGCGATCGAGCTGCGGGATGGGAAGGCGTTCGTCACCGGGGCATGCAAGGGCTGCGGGCTGTGCGTGGAACGGTGCCCCGAGCGGGCGATATCCATCAGCATCACCGACGGCAACAGGATGATCTCGGAGGCCCTCGAGCGTATCCAGGCCCACTCCGATGTGACCACCTCCTCGGTAACGTGACGGTCACCGTGCCCTGTCCCCGGCCCCCGGGACCCGAGGCGGTCCGGGCGCCGTCTTTCCTCTGACCGGCTGTGTGAGGGGGTGAAGGCGTGGAGCCCGTTTTTCGCGAGGCGATCGCCGAGGACGCGGGTCCCATAGCTTTCCTGGCGCACCTGGCGGGGCAGGGGCACGCGCGCATCTCCACGTACGACCTCATCGTGCCGGGCCCTCCCGGTCCACTCGCGCAGCGCATCTACATGATCAAGCGCCTGGTGGCCGCGGATACCGTGTCCATGCTCCATTTCTCCCATCACCGCGTCGCGTCGGCCGGCGGACGGGTGGTCGCCTGCGCCGGGGCGCTCGACTCCTCCGGGGCGCGCCTGCTTTCCTTCGTCGCCGCGCTCCGGGAGACCGGCTGGACCGCCTCGGAGATAAGCGCGATGCGTTCCGGTGTCGCCGCTTACAACCGGGTCGAGCCCCCGGTCGCCTCCGACGCCTGGATGATCGAGAACGTGGCGGTGCTGCCGGAGCACAGGAGAAAGGGCCTGGCCTCGGGGCTCATTGAACTCACGCTTGGCGAGGGACGCAGGAGGGGCTGGCGCCGCGCGCAGCTCGCGGTGCACATCGGCAACGGGGCGGCGCTCGGGCTGTACCGGGGGCAGGGCTTCGAAGTTACGGGGGAACGTGTCGACCCGGAATTCGAGGCTCTCTTCGGCTGCCCGGGCATGTGGGAGATGAGCAGGCCCCTGTGAGGCCGTGACCGCGCGGGAATCGACCACCGGTCGCGCGCGGACGGCCGGGCCGGCTTTCCCGGCCCCATGCATGACGCCTTCGACCGGCGCACCCGCCGGCCGGGTCATCGGCACCGGGGAGGCCCGCCGGACCGGACCCGCGCCGGGCCCCGCTCCCGCCCCTCAGGCGCCGCCGGAGCGACGGGCCCCGGTGCCCCTGTAAGCCCTCGTTCTCCAGCCGGTGAGGCCCCAGGCGAACTCCATCAAGGCAATCCCCGCGGCGGAGATCGCCGCGGTCTGCAGCAGGACCGACCACCCGGGCACAACCAGGGCGAAGAACTCCCTGGTGAACGGGACCGCCACCATCAACACCAGCCCCAGGGCCATCGCCGCAACCAGGAGCTTCTTCCACCAGGTCCAGGGCCGGCACAGCACCCCCAGCACCCAGAGTCCCATGATGACCACCACCAGCGTCGCGATAGTTCTGGAATCGGCGGTGTTGATCCAGGGGTAAGCGTGAGAGATCGCCGCCGCGCTGAACGCCGCCGCCGCGATAACCAGCCCGGCGGGCAGGCTGAAGCGCAGAACCCGGTAGACGAATCCCGCCCGGTAGCGCTGCTTGTTCGGGGCGAACGAAAGCACAAACGCGGGCGCGCCGATCGTCAGCCCGCTTATCAGGGTCAGGTGCCGGGGAAGAAAGATGAAAGCCCATCCGACGATGCCGATGGCGACCGACAGCAGCGTCGCGTACACGGTCTTGGTAAGGAACAGGTTCGCCACCCGCTCCATGTTCCCGATGACCCGGCGACCTTCCGCCACCACCCCGGGCAGCGTCGCGAAACGCCCGTCGAGCAGGACCAGTTGCGCGACCGCCCGCGACGCGGGAGAACCGGAGCCCATGGCTATGCCTATGTCCGCCTTCTTGAGGGCAAGCACGTCATTGACCCCGTCCCCGGTCATGGCCACGACGTGCCCGTGGCTCTGCAGCGCTTCGACCATCGCCTGTTTCTGCCCGGGGGCAACCCGCCCGAACACCGCCCGCTCCTCCATGACGTCCGCAAGCGCGCTCTGTTCCTCCGGCAGGCCGCGCGCGTCGACCGGCTCGCCGATCTCCGGCACACCGGCCCTGGCGGCGACGGCCGCCACGGTCACCGGGTTGTCCCCGGAGATGACCTTGATGGTAACCCCCTGCTCCCTGAAGTACTCCAGCGTCTCACGGGCGTCGGGCCTGACCTTCTCTTCGAAGACGAGCACCGCGGCAGGGTCCAGCCTGCCGGGCAGCGACTCTCCGGTCACGGGCGAATCGGCCTGCGCCAGCAGGAGCACTCTCGCCCCGCCACCGGCGATACGCCTGACCGACGAGCGAAGGCCGTCGTCGGCGCCCGCGGCTTCCATCAGCACCTCGGGGGCCCCGAGCACCCACGACCCCCGACCCTCGAACGTCTCCGAGCTCCACTTGCGTATCGAAGAGAACGGCACGCTCGAGGAGATCTCCCAACCGGCGGGGGCCGGGAACGACTCCGCGATGGCGTCGAGCGTGCCGCTGCCGGACGCCTCGTCCGAGCCGAACGCGCCCAGGACGTCGGCGAGCTCTTCTCTCCGCCCGGGTCCGCCTTCAACGGGTATCAACTCACTGAAAGCAAGGTTCCCCTCGGTGAGGGTCCCGGTCTTGTCCAGGCAGACCACGTCCACCCTGGCGAGGCCCTCCACCGCCGGCAGCTCCTGCACCAGCACATTCCTGCTTCCGAGGGTCACGACGCTGACGGCGAAAACGACGCTCACCAGCAGTATCAGGCCTTCGGGCACCATTCCCACCAGGCCCGCGACCGTCCCGGGCACCGAGCGCGAGAACGTGCCGTAGGCTTTGAGCTGCGCAGAGAGCAGAAGGATGCCCGCCGGGAACATCAGCCAGGTGATGTAGCGAAGTATCTGGTCGATCCCCTCGCGGAGTTCCGAGCGAACCAGGGAGAACTCCTTCGCCTGCGAGGCGAGCTTCCGCGCGTAAGCGTCCTCGCCGACCCGGTCGGCCCTCACGCGCCCCCCTCCCGCGACCACGAAGCTCCCCGAAAGCACCTCGTCACCGGGTCGCTTGCCCACGGGGACGGACTCGCCGGTGAGAAACGATTCGTCGACCTCCAGCCCGGACGCGCTCAGCACCACGCAGTCGGCCACCAACCGGTCGCCGGTGCGCAGTTCGATGACGTCGTCCTTCACCACTTTCCCCAGAGGAATCTCGACGGTGGCACCGTCGCGCACTACGCTGACCTTCGCTTCGCTGATGAGGGTCAGCCTGTCCAGCGTCCACTTCGCGCGGACCTCCTGGACGATGCCGATGAGGGTGTTCACGACGAGGACCATGCCGAAGAGCGCGTCGCGGAGTGAGCCGAAGACCAGGATGACCACGAAGAGGGTGCCCAGGATCGCGTTGAACCTGGTGAAGATGTTGCCCCGGAGGATGTGCGCGTAAGTCCGGCTGGCCGCCACTTTCGCGGCGTTGGTCAGGCCGCGCTTCTCACGCTCGACGACTTCACTCGACGTCAGGCCATCGAGGCCTCCCGCGTCCGCCCGGTCATCCCGGCCGGCGCCTTCATCGGACAGTGCCAAAAGCGCTCCAATCGCCCGTCGCCAAACGCGGCATAACGATACCAGCAATCCGGACGCCGGTGAACCACCGCGCCGTTCGCTTTCCATTTTTCTTTACACATTTCCAGGCCGATCACACAGAAAGGCAATCGAGAGGTGGAAAGCGGACGGCTCGTGTCAGCCGCCCTGCGGTGCGCGCCTGTGAAATCCGGAAGGGCCAGGACGCACGCGCGCACTGACCCGATTACGCCTGTGAAAGACAGCGCGCCCGCCTCGCCCGCAGGGCGCGCGGCAGGCTCCTTCTGGAGAGGTTGTGTTCGGAGGGGTGAAGCGGCTCCCGTTCAGTGCCCGGCGGACTCCTCTTCGTCGCCCGGCCCGTCGGTCATGAATATCACGTCGAGCATCTCCAGGACCACGCCGTAGTTGAAGGGCTTGCTCAGGAAGCACTCTATCCCAAGCCTCCGCGCCTTCTCCACTTTGTCCGGGCTGCCGAAGGCGGAGATTATTATCACCGGGATGTCGGACTCCTTGCGGAGTTCCTCGAGCATGGTTATGCCGTCCATGACCGGCATCATGATGTCCAGGAGTATGATGTCCGGTTTTTTCTTGAGCGCCTCCCGCAGGCCTTCCTCGCCGTTGGAAGCCGTTATAACGTTGTAGTTGTTCACCGTCAGCGTCATCGAGAGAAGCTTGACGATGATCGGGTCGTCGTCGACGACAAGTACCGTGCGCACTGTCTTTCCATCCCAGCCAGGGGTTTGTCAGGACTCCCTGATGATACCCACAAGCCGCCTCGACATACAAGGAGCGCCCCGCGACGACGGACCCTGACTCCGTCGTGGCACAATCAGTCCCCGTATCCCCCGATGGAACAGGTGCCCGCGCCCCGGTCGTTCCAGTACATGGCGCGCTCGACCAGGATGTCCCTTCCCGGGGTGAGGCTCTCCACCTTGATCGCAGCCTTGTTGTCGGTTATCCAGTCCGCCATGTTGTAGGTCTTCCTGCTCCCTCCGGGGACCTCGTCGGTGAAAGACCTGTTTCCCTGTCCTTTGTAGGTGAGGTAAGTGATACGCACGTTCACCGGGACGGAGTTCGGGTTCTGGACGAGCGTCCAGGTCTCGAAGGTCCTTTCCAGGACCGGGGTGTAGCCGCTCCAGCCGTCGGGCAGGTAGAAGGTGCTGTGCCGTTCCGCCATCCCTATGGATGCGTGACACGCCTCGCCCAGCGGCGTGCCGGCTCCCCAATACATCGCCCGCTCGGCGATGACCGCGCCGTCAGTCCCGGCCACTACTGTCGAGAAGTCGCTGTTCGGCAGCACGTCGTTCACCCTGATGGTGCGCCGCGAATTTGCGGGCATGACGAACTCGGGCGTCGGCTGCCTGGGGCCCGCGGGGGTCATGTAAGTCACGTTGACCCGGTTGGGAAAGTCGTTGGGGTTCTGGATGAGCACGTAGGTGGTGAACCCCCAGGCGGTTGTCCCCTCCGCGAGGTAGCTCTGTTTCCAGACCAGCGACGCTCCTGTCGAACCGTGTCCCTCGCGCCGGTTGTATCTGTACATTGACCGCTCCGGTATCACCGGCACGTTCGATTGGACCCTGATGGAAGCGTCGCACTCCCCGACATCGTCCCGCATCGAGAAAGACGCGCGGGAGTGGGGGGGGGACCGTGTGCCTGACCGGAACCGGCTGCCCGTTCTCCTTCATGTAGGTAACATCGCAGACCGCGGGGGTGTTCTCGTCGGGGTTCTGTATCAACAGCCAACACTCGAAACCCCAGTTGGTCGAACCCTCCGGGAAGTACCACCCGGTCATCGGCCGGGTGACCCCGACGGAAGAGTGCCCTTCCTCGCTGGGGGCGCCCTTGCCGGTCCAGCGCATGGTGCGATCGACGCATATGGTCAGACCTTCGAGGCACTCGACCTTCGTGGAGAAGTCCTTGGCACCCTGGATATGCTCCCAGATCACACTGCTCCACAGGGTGAGGTGACTGTTGGGAAACAGCTTCTCGTCATGGGTATAGGTGTTCCCGTCTGTGGGCATGTATGTCACGCGGACGGTCACTTCGGAGTCGTTGGGGTTCTCGATGGTTATCCAGGTCGAAAACCCCCAGGCGATCGTTCCTTCCGCCAGGTACCATGTGGGATACCGCTCAGCCCGGGCTTTCGCCCCGGCCGACCCGGCCAGCGCGAGCGCCGGCGCCGCCAGCAATGCCGCCACCACGACTGCGCTCAATATCGCCACGGCAGGTCTCATCCTCATCGCGATACCCCCTCACCGCATCTCCGGTTCGTTCCACTACCGCTCTTGCGCCGCACGTGCCGCATTCCCCCACGCCGGAACTCGCGGCGCGTCCGCTGTTAGAAGTATACCGTGACCCCCGCCGCGGCCGAAAGACGTTGCGTCGCCCGCGCGGCGGTACACGCGGCCCGGGCGTCCGCGACCGACGGACCCCACGCATAAAAGTTTTTCTGGCGTCCGGCCCCAGCAGGAAAATATAATGTTTTCGGCGCTCGTAAGGATCGGACGCGGGAATGACCCGGAGCCCCACGACGCCGGCGGAGGTGTCGCGGGACCTGGCGCGGGGTTTCCCCGAAAAGGGAGGTCGCCCATGTACGGCAGAAACCACACTCGAGGTCCCGCTGGCCGCGGCAGGTCCTCGCCTTCACTCCTCGCCGCAGCCGTGCTGATTTCGGCGCTGCTCGCGGCGGCCTCGCTGGCCGTTTTCCCCGGCGCGGCGATGGCTGCCTACACCTGGACCGCCACGGGGGGGCCGGGGGGGCCTCCCGGCGAAGGGGTGCTGTCGATGTGCGGGGACACCTCCGGCGGCAACCTGTACGCGGGCACGGTGGACAGCGGAAACGTCTGGCGCTACGGGGAAGCCTCAGGGGCGTGGGCCAGCCTCGGCGCCCCGGTCAACCAGTCGCCGGTCCGTTCCCTGCTCGACATCGAGGGGACCCTGTTCGCCGGCTTGAACAACGGAGGTGTCTGGCGCAACGCGGACCCCGGGAGCGGCGGCGTCTGGTCGGACACCACCTGCCCGGCCGGGGACCGCATATTCTCGATGGCCAACGACGGGACCGCGCTCTTCGCGGCGAGCGGCGACGCCACAGTCTACAGGAACCTGAACGCGGTGTCCGGAAACACCTGGTCGAGCGCGGGCGAGGTGGGGGCCGGGAGAGTCTACTACCTTTCACACGACGGCGGTGTGCTCTACGCCGCCAGCGCCGACGGGACGGTCTACCGGAACGCCAGCCCGAAGACCGGCACCGCCTGGACCGCCATGGGCAACCTCGATAACAGCGATGTGAGGGTTCTCTGCTTCGCCAACGGCGGCCTCTTCGCGGGCACCGAGGACGGCAACGTGTTTCTCAACTCCAACCCCGCCGCCGGCTCGACGTGGGTTCCCGTGGGGGCTTTCGGCGAGTTCGTTGGCGTCCACGGCCTTGTCTTCGACTCCGTCAACACCATGCTCTACGCGTTCGTCTCCTCCGGGAACGTCTGGAAGAACGTTGACCCGTTCGGGGGCGGGTCGTGGAGCGGCCTGGGGCAGCCGGCGGTGTGCAACCCGAGCTGGTACGCGCGCCCGCTCGTCGTCAACCCGGGGATGAACAGGCTGTACGCGGGGGTGATCGACGATTCGGGCGGAGGCCAGGTCTTCGCCGCCGACCTCCCGTCGGTGACCGCCGTCGCACCGGCTGAAGGCGCCCGGGGCACCCGCCTTGCCGCGACCATCACCTGCGCCGACACCGACATCGCCTCCGGCGCCGATGTCCATTTCACCAACCCCGGCGTAACCGCGTCCAACGTCCGGATAGTCGGCAAGACGAAGGTCGCGGCCACCCTCGACATCGCGCAGGATGCCCCCCTCGGGCCGTGCGGGGTCGCGGTGTCCTACCGGGATTCCGGGGGGAACGCCGACAGGACCAATTACCGGGAAAACGCATTCGAGGTCCTGTCCGGCACTTCCGCCGCCGACTGGTACCTCGCGGAGGGCTCCAGCGCCTGGGGTTTCAACACCTCCATCGCGATACAGAACCCCAACCCCGCAAGCGTGAAAGCCAGGCTGACTTACATGGACCCCTCGGCGGCCTCGGGGTCCGGCATCATCAAGACCCGTGAGGTCTCCCTGGCGGCGAACAGCCAGACGACGGTCGCGGCCAACGAAGACCTGGGATACGAGACCGACTTCTCAACCCGGGTGCAGTCGCTGGGCGGCGAGCCCATCGCCGTGGACCGCACCATGTCGTGGTGCGCCGGGTACCAGGGGAAGCAGGGCTCCCACAACTCGATAGGGGTCAACAAGCCCTCCACGACCTGGTACCTCCCCGAGGGCTCCAGCGCCTGGGGATACGAGACCTGGACTCTGGTGCAGAACCCCAACCCGGCCGAAGCCGAGGTAACCGTCACTTACATGCTGGACAGCAGCGGACCGGTCTCCTTCCGGAAGAAGGTGGCGCCGCTGTCCAGGGCGACCTTCAGCATGAAGGATGACGTGGGCGCCGTGGACGCCTCCATCGGCGTCTCCGCGAACGTGCCGGTGATAGCCGAGCGCTCGATGTACACCTGCTGGACCTCACCGGAGACCGGCAGGCTCGTGCGCCGGGAAGGCCACGAATCGATCGGCGCGACGCGCCCCTCGAAGGAGTTCTACCTGGCCGAAGGCTCCACGGCCTGGGGCTTCACCACCTACGTGCTCGTCCAGAACCCCAACAAGGTCCGCGCGAACGTCACCGTCACCTACAACACCGGCGGCGGCGCGGCCGTCGAGCCGGCGTTCGAGATGCCGCCGGGCAGCAGGAAGACGTTGAGGGTCAACGACAGGTACCCGGACCTCGACCTTTCCACCGCGGTGCGCGCCGACGTCCCCATCGTCGCCGAGAGGGCCATGTACTGGAACATCCCGGCGGTTCCCGACTCCGGCGTGGCGATGCACGATTCCATCGGGACCGACGGCGCCCACCCGGTCTGGTTCCTGCCCGCGGGCTCCGTTTCCGCCGCGGACGGGGGCTACGAGACCTATACCCTGGTCCAGAACCCCAACGCCTCGGACGTCAAGGTCAGGGTCTCCTACATGAAGCGGGACGGCAAGGGCAACGTGGTCTTCACCGGCACCGTGCCCGCCGGCTCGCGCACGACCTACAACATGGGCGACAGGCTGAAGGAGGCCGACGCTTCGATCATGGTCGAGTGCCTCACCCCTTCCAGGGGAATCATCGTGGAGAGGTCGATGTACATGATGGGCCGCTGGAGCGGTACCGATACCGTCGGGGCCCACTCCGACTGAGGGCAGGCCGATAGTGTTGAAAGGGCGGCCCCCGGGCCGCCCTTTCCGTACTTCGAGGGCGCTTACGGCTTGAAGGCCTGCTTGATGCTTCCGGTGTTTCCCCTGGTGCCGGCGGTCTCGAGCATCGCCGGGAACTGCTCGAGTTTCCACACGTGGGTCAGCAGGTGGTCCACCGGTATCCTGCCCGAGGCGACCATCTCGCGGGACCACTCGAAAGAGCGCCTGGTCTCCCCTTCGAAGGTGTCCGTGGAGGAGCAGAGCGTCCCCTTGATGGTGAGCTCCTTGAACCAGACGGGCGTCCAGTCGATGCCGCCGGTCACTCCCGCCGCGCCGATCATCACCACCGTGCCCCCCGAGGAGGTCATCCTGAAGGAGCCGTCGATCGTGTCCCTGTGCCCCACGCAGTCAAAGACCACGTCGGGGCCGCCGTTGAGGTACCTGCCGCCGATCATCGGCTTGAGGACCTGCGCCCCGGTAAGGCCCGCAACCGCCTCGTAGAGGTCGCCCGCCTCGTGCTGCATGATGACCTCGTCGGCGCCGTAGCCCCGCGCCACGTCCGCCTGGAACGGATACCGGGCCACCACGATGACGCGGCGGTCCGGGACCAGCGCCTTGAGCGAAGCGGTGATCAGCATCCCGATTATCCCGCAGCCGTAGACCATGGCGGTCTGGCCGGGCCCGGGGATATTGCGCATGACCGCATGCATGCATATTGAGAGCGCCTCCAGCATGAGCGCCTGCTCGTCGGTCATGGAATCCGGGACCTTGAAGAGCTGGCTGCGGTGGGCCAGGAAATACTCGCTCCAGGAGCCCCCGGCCGGGCTCCCCAGGCCGGTGTAGAACCCCGGCGGCAGCGAGCCCTCCCTGAGATTGAGGCACTGCGAGAAGTCGCCCCTGGCGCAAGGTCCGCAGACCGGGTCTATCTCCCTGGCGGAGCAGGGGAGCATCGGGTCGACAACCACCCTGTCCCCTTCGCCGAAGCCCTCCACGGAACCGCCCGCCTCGACTACCCGGCCGACGTTCTCGTGCCCCAGGGTGAACGGCATCGTGACGTACGGTTCGCTGTACGGGGTGTTGCGCAGAAAGATCAGGTTGAGGTCGCTGCCGCACACGCCGCCGTAGCTGGTACGGATCTTCACCCACTCCTCGCCGGGGAGCTCCGGCTCGGGCACGTCATCGAGGTAAGTAGTGGCAAACGGGCCGCGGTAGTAGAGGTCCTTCCTGATTCTCCCCAGCGCCATCGTCAGGGCATAGCGCGGGACGCTGGCATCGAACCTTATCGCTTTCACGTCCGTTCACCCCGCAGCCTTCTCCACCCCGGCCCCTCCCGGCGGGCGGCCGCCCGGTGACGCGGCTTTCCTGCTGAAGCCCCTTGTGTCACCGGTTCCGCATTATACCACCGCCCGCGGGGCCCGGGCCGCGCCGGTGTCCGCTGGCCGCGCGAAAATAAACGCGCCACCGGAGTGCAGTTCCGGTGGCGCGCCTCGCCTGTCCGGCCTTTTCCGGCCGCGGTCACCGGGGGTGACGGCAACCGCCGGACCGGGCCGTTCAGCGGTGGTCGAACTGTGCGGAGATTGCCATGGGCGTCCCGGTCAGGAATTTCGACCAGCCGGTGCGCTCGAGTACCACGAGCTTCGCCGCCGGGCCGTGGTCGCTTTTCTCGTCCGAATGCGCTCCAAGCCACGGGACCCAGTCGTCCGCGGCCCTGCTCGACGCCTTCGCCTGCTCCGGGTACTTGCCTGACATTCCCTTCACCTCTCTCCGGTACGCCTGTTGTCATAGTCGATATGACATATTGTTATAGCCATCGTATGACACTATGTTGTCGCTGTCAAGACATTTCGTTGTTGCAACGGAATGCAGGGTATAATTCCTTCAATCGAGGAAACGACCGCGAAGCGAGGCGCCGTGATCTACCGGGACATCGGCAAGCGTATCCAGAGGGCAAGGGAAGAGGCGGGCATGTCCCAGGAGGAGCTGGCCTCCGCGCTGGGGATAACGCAGTCGGCGCTCTCCAACTACGAGCTCGGCAAGAGGCGCCTGTACCTGGCGAACCTGGAGCAGCTCGCAAACGTGCTCGGCCGCCCCTTGAGCTATTTCATGGAGGAGGAAAAGCCCTCCGGGGGCCAGGACCCGGAAGGCGAGGCGGACCAGGTTACGGTCGAGATACACAGGCTCCTTTCCGAGTTGTCGCCCGACGAGCGGGTGCAGCTCCTCGACTACATGAAGTGGAGGAGGGATCGACAGAGATGATCGGTTTCAGCCTGACGGAAGAACAGCAGGTCTACGTTCGCGCGGCCCGGGAGTTCGCCGACAACCGGATGAAGCCGTACGCCGCGGACCTCGACAGGCGGGACGAGGAGTACTTCGACTGGGGCATCGCCAGGAGGTTCGCCGAAGCCAACCTGCTGGGTCTGCCCGTGCCCGAGGAGTACGGAGGCCCGGGCGCCGACTACCTCACCTGCGCGCTGGTATCCGAGGAGCTGGGCGCCGGCTGCGCGGGGATGACCGTGGTGGCGGGCACCACCTGGCTGGCGGTGATAAGCATCATGCTCGTCGGCACGGAGGACCAGAAGAAACGGTACCTCCCGAGGATCTGCGACCCCGCCGGCAAGCTCTCCGCGCTCGCTTCCACGGAGACGGAGGCGGGTTCGGATATCGCCTCGATGAAGACCCTGGCGGTGCGCCGGGGTGACCGCTACGTGCTCAACGGCAGCAAGCACTACATCACCAACGCGGGCCTGGCAGATTTCTACGTCGTCTTCGCCACCACCGACCCCACGAAGAGGCATGCCGGCATCTGCGCGTTCATCGTCGACGGCGACTCGCCCGGTCTCTCGGTCGGAAGGATCGAGGACAAGATGGGGCTGCGCGCGAGCCGGAACGCCGAGCTGGTCTTCGAGGACGTCGAGGTCCCCGCGGAGAACCTCCTGGGCGAAGAGGGGATGGGTTTCCTGGTCCTCATGCAGACACTCGATTCCTCCAGGCCCTGCCTCGGCGCCATCTCTGTCGGGATGGCGCGCGCGGCGTTCGACGCGGCCCTTTCGTACGCCCGCAAGCGCAGGCAGTACGGGAGGGCGCTCATCGACAACCAGGGGGTTTCCTTCATGCTGGCCGACATGGCTACCGCCATCGACGCCGCGCGGCTTCTCACCTGGAGGGCGGCCTGGCTGACCGACCAGGGCATGGACTCGACGAAAGCTTCCTCGATGTGCAAAGTGAACGCCACGCAGATGGCCGAGGACGTCTGCTCCAGGGCGATGGAACTCTACGGCGCCACAGGCTACTCGAGGAGCCTGCCGCTGGAGAAGTACCTCCGGGACGCCAAGGCGATGTCCATCTACGAGGGCGCCAACCTCATCCAGCGCATCATCATCAGCTCGGCCCTCTGAGCCGGGCCGGGCGTCCCCGGGCTCCAGCGCCGGCGGGCCCGATACGCGCCGGCGGCAGGCACGAGCTCCGGCTCAGAAGTTGCCGTAGCCGGGAACGAACCGGAAGGCGCGGTTCTGCATTCCCGGCCCCGCGTTCTCCAGGGCCCCGGAAAAAGCGCTCCAGGCCAGCCTCCTGAGCCACAGCGGCGAGCGGTCCTGGAGCCTCTTCAGCCGGAAGCTCCACCTGTAGAACCTGGTCAGTTTCAGGGACTCCTCTTAGGCGCTGCCCCGGTCGGTCACGGCCATGGCCGCGATCTTACCGCTCACCATCGCACCGAGCATCCCGAAGTTCAGCACGGGCTCTATGACCCCGCCCAGCGTCCCGGCGATTATCATGTTGTTCTTGAACATCACCGGGTTGGCGGGGGTCGCGCGCGGCGGCGCGCGGCGCCTGATATACTGAGTTCCACCTTCACAGTCGGGAGGTAACTTGTGAAAAGAGCGATCTGCGCAGTTGTCCTGGCGGCGAGCCTGGCAGCCTGCTCCGCAGGCTGCGGCAGTTCAACAACCACCCCTGCCGCGACACCCGGCAAGCCGACGTACCACGCTCCCGCCGCCCGGAACGGGCTGGTCTTCAAGAGCCCGGAGCTCCAGTTTCAGATGCTGAGGGCCCTGGGCGCATCCGCATACGGCGGCGCGGACATAGGCGAGTGCCTGGAGACCGCCATGCGCGTCGACGAGGCTCGCCTCGAGCGCGGGGAGTTTGATACGTGGTTCGACGCTTGGAACTCGACGGCGGTCCGCCTGAACACGGCTGCGGACGAGCTGCTCAAGCGGAATGACAGGACCGGCGCCCGCGACACTTACCTGCGATGCAACACCTACTACAACATGGCCGAGTTCTACCTGCACGGCAACACGTCAGACCCCCGTATCAAGGCGACCTCGGAGAAGGCGATAGAGTGCTTCGACAGGGCGGCGAAGCTGATGGAACCTCCCGCCGAGCGGGTCGCCGTGAAGTTCGAGAACAGCACCATTCCCGCCTACTTCTACCGCGTCGACACCAGCGGCAGGAAAAGGCCTCTGGTCATCATCCAGACCGGCTTCGACGGGACCCAGCAGGAGCTGTACGCGGGCGGGGTAAGGGCCTCCCTCGAGCGCGGATACAACGTGATGACGTTCGAGGGGCCCGGCCAGGGACAGGTCCTGCGCGAGCAGGGCCTCCACTTCAGGCCCGACTGGGACAAGGTGGTGACACCGGTCGTAGACTACGCCGTCTCGCGCAAGGACGTCGACCCCGGGAAGTTGACCCTCTGGGGCATCAGCATGGGCGGATGCCTCGCCGCCCGGGCCGCGGCCCGGGAGCACCGGTTGAAGGCGTTGATCCTCGACCCAGCGATGGACATGGCGCAGGTGGTGCTCCGGCAGGTCGGGCCGGGCATCAAGGAGATGGTGGGCGACCCCGGCTTCAAGGTGGACAGGAAGAGCGTGAAGGCCGTCCTGGAGCAGCACGGCGAGGAGATGGACCGGGGGTTCGAGTACGCGATGAAGGGCAGCGTGTCCATGACCTGGTTCATGCAGAACGGGATGTACGTGTTCGGCGTGGACAGGCCGAGCGGGTTTCCGTTGAAGATGCTCGACTATTCGCTCGACGGGCTCGCCTCGAAGATCACCGCCGACACGCTCGTCTGCGACAGTGAGCAGGACGTCGAGAAGTACGGCGACATGGCCAGGCGTGTCTACGAGAGCCTCGATTGCAGGAAGAAGTACGTCCTCTTCACCAACGCCGAAGGGGCGGGAGCGCACTGCCAGGTGGGCGCCGCCCACCTCGGCTGCCAGGTCAAGCTCGACTGGCTCAACGGCGTCACCGGCAACAGGGACTGAATCGCTCCCGTTCTCGAAGGCGTCCGCCGGCAGGGCTCACGGCGTAACGATGTCGAACCGGGACTTCTCCATGTCGAGCGCCGAGAACAGCTCCTTGAGCTTCGCGGCGTCCCCCTCGACCTTGATCTCGCCGGACGCCAGCTTCGATGCCAGGTCCTCGGGTGAGCCCAGGCCGCCCAGGGCGCCGGGAGACAGCCTCAGGGTGACGTCGGCGCCGTCCTCCAGCCGCCCGGAGACGTGGTTCAGCACGCTGTTCCGGAGCTCCAGCACGTGCTTCTGGCCGGAATCGCCGAAGTCGACGTTGACTGTGACCGCGACGCCCCGTGCTTTCTCCGGATCGACGTGTACCGCCAGGAAATCGATGACCATATCCGCGGGCATCGCCTTCACGAAGTCCGCGGAGGCGGAAACGCCGGCCTCTCCAGCGTCTCCCGGGCTTTCTTCCCTGAGCTCCATGGCGCCGGTGAGGTAGAAGTTGCGCCAGGTCGCGTTCTCGGTCTGGTACCCCATCTGCTCCAGGGCCGAGGCCTGAAGGAGCCTCGCCTCCCGGTTTTCCGGGTCGGCGAACACCAGGTGGTTCACCACCTGCGCGACCCAGCGGTACTCCCCCTCGTCGTAGGCGCCCCTCGCCCTGCGCAGCAGTTCCTCCGCGCCGCCCATGTACTCCACGTACTTTCTCCCGGCCTCGACCGGGGGCAGCGGGTGGAGGTTGGCGGGGTTCCCGTCGAACCAACCCATGTAGCGCTGGTAGATGGCTTTCACGTTGTGGCTCACGCTGCCGTAGTAACCGCGGTTGTACCACTCCCGCGCCAGGCCGGGGGGCAGCTCCAGGACCTCGGCTATCTCCACGCCGGTGAGCCCTTTGTTCATCAGGCGCACGGTCTGGTCGTGCAGGTAGCGGTACATGTCACGCTGTTTTTTCATGTAGGCGGTGAGCTCCTCTCTCCCCCACACCGGCCAGTGGTGGCTGGTGAAAACGAGGTCGGAGTCCCCCGCGAACAGCTCGACGGCCTCGCCCAGGTAATGGGACCAGGCCTTCGCGTCTCGGACCTGCGCCCCCCTGAGCGTCAGCACGTTGTGCAGGTTGTGAGAGCAGTTCTCGGCCATGCACAGGGCGCTCATCTCCGGGAAGAAGAAGTTCATCTCCGCCGGGGCCTCGGTGCCGGGCGTCACCTGGAACACAACGTCCACCCCGTCGACCCGCATCTCCTCGCCGGTCCTGCAGATATAGTCGGTGGGCGGGATGACGGTGACCGTCCCCGTCGACGTCGTCTTGCCCAGCGCCGAGTCCACCTGGCCCCTGGGCCCGGTGGCAAGCAGGTTCCCGTACATGTACGAGGCCCTCCTGGACATCGCGTGACCGGCCATGACGTTTTCGCTGACGGCGGCCTCCAGGAAGCCCTCGGGGGCGATTATCCTGACCCTTCCGGCATCGACGTCTTCCTGCGAGACCACCCCTTTCACCCCGCCGAAGTGGTCTACGTGGCTGTGGGTGTAGATGACCGCCGTTACCGGCCTGCGGGCGACATTGTTGAGAACGAGGTCCAGGGAGGCCCTGGCCGTCTCGGTGGAAATCAGGGGGTCGATTACGATCCAGCCGTCCTTCCCTTCGACGAAGGAGATCACCGAGAGGTCGAGCCCGCGGACCTGGTACAGCCCGTCGCACACCTTGAAGAGCCCGTGAAGCATGTTGAGCCTCGCCTGACGCCAGAGGCTCGGGTTGACGGTCTCCGGGGGCTCCTCCCGCTCGAGAAACGAGTACTGCTCGAGGTCCCAGACGACCCTGCCCGCTCCGTCACGGACGACGGGGTCCTCCAGCTTCGCGATGAACCCCCTGCTCGCGTTCTCGAAGTCGCGAATGTCGTCCAGGTCCATGCCGGGCACCGCGTTCTCCGGCAGGTTCGCCTCCCTGGTGAACCGCGTCGCTTCGTCACCCTCCATCTTCCACCCCTCTCCCTGTGCCGGCCGGCGCGCCGCCGGTCATTCACGGTCGCTGCCCCTCCGGGTCAGCCTGTTCCACGACCGGAACCGTCAGAGTCTTTCTAGAAAAACCAGGCCTGTCCTCCCGGGCTGCCGCATGCACCGGACGCGGGCGCCGGCGGGTGCCGTTTCGGGCGGGCGCGTTGCCGTAAAACCATGGCATGCAGGAGCAGGAGGTACTCCTTCCACACGGTAATGTAGTGGTGAGATAATGGATAGCGCGGTCCACGTAGGTGGAGACAGGGGCCGGACGGCGCCGGCAGATATAACGGGCATCACGACGGTGTCTGTCCGCCAGCAAAGGGGGAGGTCGGGTCATGGCTGATGTTCAACCCGGGACGGTCGTTACGATCGCTTCCGACATCGTGGCAAACGGGGTGTTGACCTTCGCCGGGGGCGAGCAGGTCACGGTCCAGCAGGTGGCCCCCAACCCCCAGATGCCGGAATACAAGTACACCGTCCAGTCGTCCCGCACGGGCACGTGGTACCAGTTGCGCGACGCGGACATTATCGTCGGGTCGCCCCAGGCGGCGCCCCCGCAGCCCCAGTACGCGACCCCGCCCCCCCAGCCCGGGGCCCGGACACCCCGGCCCGGGGCCCAGAAACAGCCCCGCGCCGGCGGTGGTGTGGACTTCTCCACCATGGAGCTCTCCGACTGGCTCGTGGGCATAGGCGGGGTAGTGATGTTCATCGGGACGTTCTTCTACTGGTGGGGCTTCGGCTTCCTGTTCCCTCTTCTGGGCCTCGGCCTGATCGCGCTGGTTGTCCTTGACAAGATAGCCGCCGTCCCCGCGGTAAGCGATTGGCCTTACCTGGCCTGGGTCTACATCATCGTCGGGGGGCTGTCGACGCTGCTCGGCGGGTTGAGCCTGATCCGCATCCTCTTCTGGCTCCACGGGCTGATATCCATCAGCTGGTACTTCACCCCCGTGCTCGAGCTGCTGGCGAGCATCGCGGTGCTGGTCGGCGGAGTGATGAAGGCGCGCGAGAGCATGTAACGCCCCGCCGCGGGAAGAGCGCGAAGGCGGCCGCGCGATAACGACCAGGGGCTCCCGTCTCACCGGGTCCGCGCCTCCCCATGTCGCGGCTGAGAGGCGGCCCGGAGTGCTCCAGCCGCCACCAGCGAGGACGTCAGGAAAGACCCATTCTCGCGAGCGCATCCGCGGCGGCGCCGCCTTCCCCGGAAGCCAGGTACGGGCACTGGCCGATGCCGGCATCGCCTTCGATCAGCCTGACGGCGAACGCCGTACAGGTCGGCAGGCCGCAGTCTCCGCAGTTGTTCATCGGGAGGAGCCTGAGCACGCTCATCAGGGGCGGCAGGGGCTTCGGTTCAGCGAGGGGCTCTACTTCGCCGCGGCGCTCCCACAGCTCGTTCAGCCAGTCCACCACCGCCCGCACCTCGGCGGCCGCGTCCTCCCTGTCGCGCACGTGGCTGACGGCTATCTCGTGGGGCCGCAGGGCGACCTTGCGGTCGCCGCGCACCCAGAGAACGGCCGGCGTGTCCGGGTAGAACTCCGGCCTCTTCCCCGCGGCGTTGATGTAAGGGATCAAAGGCTCGAGGTCCACGGGCACCTTCGCTTTGGCGACCCATTCGTCGTCGCCCGGGTGCCACTGCTCGCAGGTTATCTCCAGGGTTTCGAAGTCGATATACATGCACCGCACCTTCTGTGTCGCTGCGGGACCGGGCGCCTGCCGGGCGCTCCGGCGACCCGTGCCCGTTACCGCGGAACCCCGCATCACCGCCGGGCATAAATGGCCCGCCGGCCTCCCCCGGTCCTACAAGATAAGTCTAGTGCCTCCGGGGCCCGGTAGCCAGGCGCCGGCCTGCCGATGCCGCCGGCCGGGCTCGCGGCAAGCGTCCCGTCCGCGTAAGGGGAACGCAACCGGCTGTCGTGGTGTTAGAGTATTGCCCGGGAGCGCAACAGGATCGCCGGTCACCGGACCAAGGAGAATCGCATGGCCAGCAAAGCGGAAGAGTCGTTCGGGGAAAGGGTCAGGAGGCTCAGGGAAGCCAGGGGAATAAGCATGGAGGCGTTCGCCCACGACACCGGCTACCCGGAGGAGTACCTGGAGGAGATCGAGAGCGGCAAGACCGCCCCACCTGTCGCGGTGGTGCTCCAGCTCAGCCGGTTCTTCGACGTCGACGTGGAGCAGGCCGAGGGCCCGCAGGGCAGGGCGGCGGCGCGAAAGAGGACGGCGAGCCATAAGAAGCGCGTCGCCTCCTACGCTTACAAGTCCCTGAGCCCCTCGGGGGAGAAGAAACACCTGCGGGCCTACCGCGTAACCATCGACCCGGAGAAGGAGCACAAGGGCACCGAGTACCACCACGAGGGCGAGGAGTTCGTCTACGTCCTGGAAGGCGGCCTGAAAATACAGGTTGGCGAGAACTCCTCGACCCTCAAGCCGGGCGGATCGATCTGCTTCGACTCGTCGCTGCCCCATAAGCTGAGCAATCCGACCCGGGAGAAGACCGAGCTCCTCGTGGTCATCTACGTGCCCTGAGGAGGCCAGATGCCCTTCCAGCTGACCGAGGAACAGAAGATGGTCAGGCTCATGGTCCGGGAATTCGCGGACAAGGAGCTCGAGCCCGTGGCCGCCCGCAGGGACAGGGAAGAGGAGTTCCCCACCGACGTGGTCAGGAAGATGGGCGAACTCGGCCTGCTGGGGATGATGGTCCCCGACGAGTACGGCGGCTCCGGGGCGGGTGCCGTAAGCTACTGCCTCGCGCTCCAGGAAATCGCCTACTCCTGCGCCTCCACGGCGGTCACGATGTCTGTGGCGAACCTGTCCACCGAACCGCTGCTGAAGTTCGGAGACGAGCGGCAGAAGGAGAAGTACCTGGCCGGGCTGGCGAGTGGCGACCTGCTGGGGTGCTTCGCCCTCACCGAGCCGGGCGCGGGGTCCGACCCGGGAAGCCTCTCGATGCGGGCGGAGGACATGGGTGACCACTACCTCCTTAACGGAACCAAGGTGTTCATAACCCACGGGCAGTACGCCGACCTGGTCAACGTCATCGCCAGGACCGGCCCCGAAAAGGGCAGCAGGGGCCTCTCCGCCTTCATCGTGGAGAAGGATACGCCGGGGTTATCGGTCGGCACGAGGGAGGACAAGCTGGGCCTGCGTTCCTCGAACACCGTCGAGCTGCTCTTCAACGACTGCAGGATCCCGAAGGAGAACCTCGTCGGCCGGCCGGGCGCCGGGTTCAAGACGGCGATGACCGCGCTTGACAGCGGGCGCATCGGCATCGCTTCCCAGGCCCTGGGCATAACCCGCGCCTGCCTGGACGAGAGCGTGAAGTACGCCGACAGCCGCAGGCAGTTCGGCAAGTCCATCAGCTCCTTCGAAGCGATCCAGTGGATGATCGCCGACATGGCGACCGGCGTCGAGGCCGCCGGCTGGCTGGTCCTTTCCGCGGCGTGGCGGAAGGACCAGGGCCTGCCCTTCACCAAAGAGGCTTCGATGGCCAAGCTCTTCGCCTCCGAGCTCGCCAACCGGAGCGCCTACCTCGCGCTGCAGATCCACGGCGGGTACGGGTACCTCAAGGATTTCAAGGTGGAGAGGCTGTTCCGTGACGCCCGGGCTACGACCATCTACGAGGGCACGTCCGAGATACAGCGGCTGGTCATCGCCAGGAACGTCATCAAAGAGCTCGGAAAGTGAGCCCCGGCGCCTGCGGCTCCGCCGACCGAGGTGGACACCGGGGCGCCCCGACCCGGGGTGGACACCATGCGCCCCGGCCCGGCGCACACGCCCCGGGCGCCGAGCTTTGCGCCGTGACAGGGCGTGCCCCGGGACCCGCGGAACGAGCGCGCTGAACGGATACCATAATTGACCAGCAAGTAGAAAACTTAGTCTGAAAACGCTATAATCACCGTTCCCGTACAGCATAGTAAGGAGGCTGGTGATGGCACTCGATCCGATGGAGCTCAACCTTCTCAGGCGCATGTCTATCGGCGACCTGCCGACGAGGACGGCGTCGCGCCTGCCGGACGCGGAGGCGATCCTCTTCCAGGACAAGAGGGTGACGTTCAAGGAGCTCAACGACAACTGCTGCAGGTTCGCCAACGCGTTCGCGAAGCTGGGCGTCGGCAAGGGCGACCGCGTCGCGTTCATGACCCACAACTGCCTCCAGTACGTGTACTCCTGGCTGGGCCTGGCCAAACTCGGAGCCGTTGTGGTCCCGATGAACTTCATGCTCAAGGGGCCGGAGATAAAGTACATCGTCAACCACGCCGAGCCGAAACTGCTCTTCGTCGAGGACTCCCTGACCGCCGGGGCGCTGGAGGTGGCCGGCGACCTCCCGTCGGTGGAGAAGTTCGGCTACATCCCCCTGACGGGAGCGGATGGCCCCGAGGGGTGGATGAACCTCGACAGCTTCTTCGAGGGCGACGACGTCTCCGAGCCGCGCGTCTCGATAGACGACTCCGACATGGCGACACTGATGTACACCAGCGGCACCGAGGCGCTTCCCAAGGGCGTGATGACCGAGCACCGCAACTTCTTCATCGCCCTGCTGATGGCCAGCATCGACCTCAACTTCGCCGGCGGCGATACCGCGCTGCTGTCCATCCCGCTCTACCACGTCGCGGGGAAGCTGCTGCTCCTGCAGAGCATCCTCACCGGCGCGAAGCTGATCCTGGAGTACGCGCCCAACCCCGTGGAGATACTCGAGCTGACCGTGAAGGAGAAGGTCACCTACTGGGTATATCCGCCCACGCTTTACCAGGTGCTGCCCCTGATGCCGGGGTTCGCCGAGGCGGACCTCTCTTCGCTGAGGAAATGCGTCTCCTTCGGGGCGTTGATGCCCCCCGCGCTCCTGGAGCAGTGGAAAGGCATACTCCCGGGAGCCGAATGGCGGAACTTCTACGGGCAGACCGAATCCTCGCCCTGCGGAAGCACGCTCCAGCCCGCCGACTTCGAGCGCAAGATCGACTCCATCGGACGGCCTCACACCACGGTCGAGATGGGGATAATGAGCTTCGACGGCGAGAAGCTCCTGCCCGCGGGCGAGGTCGGCGAGATCGTCATGCGTGGACCTTCGGTGATGAAGGGCTACTACAAGGACGAAGAGAAGACGGACGCCGCCTTCAAGGGAGGGTGGCTGCACACCGGCGATATCGGCAGGTTCGACGAGGAGGGCTTCCTCTACTTCGTCGACCGCATGAAGGACATCATCAAGAGCGGCGGCGAAAACGTCTCCTCCCAGGAGGTCGAGGCGGTAGTGCTCAAGCACGAGAAGGTCATGCAGGCGGCGGTCATAGGCATGCCGCACGAGCACTGGGTCGAGATGGTGACCGCCGTGGTGGTCCCCAACCCCGGAGTGGAATTGACCGAGGACGAGCTGGTCGCCTACTGCAAGGAGAACCTGGCGGGCTACAAGGTCCCCAAAAAAGTGATAATAGCGGGCGAGATGCCGATGAGCCCCAGCGGCAAGGTGCTGAAGAGGGTCCTGCGGGAGCAGTTGCTGTCCGGGTAAGAACGGCCTGCCATCGCCGCCGTCCCAGGTGCGGCCGGGGCCCGGACCTCGTACCCGCGGGCCGGGTCAACGCCAGGCGGAAGAGGCGCGGCCGGAACTGGAGAACGTGGAAGACGCTATGACAAACGCTGTTCCCGGCAACCTGATGACCACGGCGATGGCGGTCATGCCTCATACCGACCCGGATCGGGCGCTGGAGGTGGCGCTGTCGCTCGACGTACCTTTCTGGCCCCAGCTCCCGAACTACAGCTACCGCGAGGACATGTACGTACAGGCGGCGGAGCATTTCCCGGGCATTTCGGTCGACCTCGAGGAGCGGACCATCGGGTTCTCGATGGACCGTTTCATACTGGAGCTCGAGGACGCGCTGGTCAGGCTCGACACCGAACCGGATTTCTTCGACGTCAGTTCCGAGGGCTCGGTCGTCTACCACCGGTTCCTGGAGCTCGACCTCGCCGGCCGGCCGGCCATCCGCGGACAACTGGAGGGGCCCATCAGCTTCGGCCTCAACGTCCAGGACCAGGACGGCAGGCCGATCATCTTTGACGAGACGGTGAGGCAGTTCACGCTCGACTTCATGGCCAGGCGGGTTAACGCCCAGCTCAAGCGGCTCAAAGAGAAGAACCCCAACGCCTTCATGTTCGTGGACGAGCCGGGGCTGCAGTTCCTGTTCTCGGCGATGTCGGGGTACGGCGACATACAGGGCAAGACCGACCTCGATGCGTTTTTCGCCGGGGTGGACCGGCCAAGGGGCATCCACCTCTGCGGAAACCCCGACTGGGAGTTCATGCTCGGCCTGGACATGGACGTGCTCTCGCTGGACGCGTATTCGAACTGGGAGATCTTCACCTCGTGCTCGTCATCGGTGGCCAGGTTCCTCGACCGCGGCGGCGTCCTGGTCTGGGGCATCGTCCCGACGGGGCAGGAGGAGTTCGAAAGCGAGGAGCGCGGTTCCCTGACCGGCAGGCTGGAAGGGGCCTGGAGCGCCCTGTGGTCCTCGGGGATCGACCGGGACCTGTTGATAAGCCGCAGCATGATCTCACCCGCGACCTGCTGCCTGGTCAACCCGGACAGGGAGCTCACGGTGGAGCGCGCCTTCGAAACGGTCAAGCGGCTCTCGCAGGAGCTTCAGGACAAGTACCTGTAGGACAACCGTCCTGGCCTCGGGGCCGCATTTTCCCCTGCGCTTACGCAACCGTCGACTCGGCCGGCGCCACCAGCGCCCGGAGGTCGTTAGAAAACTCCGCAGGCCGGTAAGGCCAACAGGAGTCCCGGCCCGGCGGCGGTTTGACTCCAGTGCCGGACAACCATATAGTGGGGCCGTAAGCGGGCGGCAAGAAGCCGTCGTACTGAGACAGTCAAGTCGTGTCTATCCTCGGCCACGAAGGCCGGCGAGCCTTCGTGGCTTCTTTTATTTCTGCGAAGCGCGGCCGCGAAGGCGTTTCACCGTCTCGTGCGGCATTGCCCTTACGGGCGCCGGACACGGGGCGGGCGACGCGGGTGCTGAATGAAAGGAGGAAAATATGCGTTCAAAACCCGTCCTTGCAGTAGTCGGTCTCGTTACAGTCGTTCTCGTCGCGGCGTTTCTCGCCGGGTGCGGCGGCGACTCCGAGAAGGGTGCGACCGGTGGAAAGGTGACGGTCACCGATCTCGCCGGGAGGAAAGTGGAATTCAAGGCGCTCGCCAAGAAAGTGGTGGCCATAGGGCCGGGAGCGCTGCGGCTGGTGTGCTACACGGATGACGCCGACAAGGTCGTTGGCATCGAGAACATCGAGAAGCAGATGCCCGTCGGCCGTCCTTACATGAAAGTCAACGAGGAGCTCCTGAGCCTCCCCGTCATCGGCCAGGGCGGACCGGATTCGACCCCCGACCCCGAGATGCTGATGAACGTCAATCCCGACGTGATCTTCGCGGCGTACCTCGTAGACTCGTCCAAGGCCGACGAGCTTCAGTCCAGGACCGGCATCCCCGTGGTGGTGCTCAGCTACGGGAAGCTCGGCACCTTCGACCAGGAGCTCCTGGACTCCATCAAGCTTGTCGGACAGGTGACCGGGAGCGAGAAGAGGGCGGAAGAGGTCGTCGGCTACATCGAGGACTGCCAGAAGGACCTCGACGAGCGGACCGCCGACGTCGACAGCGCCAAGAAGCCTACGGCTTACGCCGGCGGGCTGGGGATGAAGGGAACGCACGGCATCGAGAGCACTTCCGCGAAGTTCCCCCCGCTGGACGCGATCAACGCCACCAACGTGGTCGACGAGACGGGGCAGTCCGGAAGCGTCATGATAGACAAGGAGAAGCTCCTGGAGTGGGATCCCGATTTCATCTTCATGGACGAGTCCGGCCTTTCCATGGTGAAGGACGATTACGCCAGCAACCCCGGTTTCTACAACACGTTGAGCGCCTTCAAGAAGGGCAACGCCTACGGCTACCTGCCCTACAACTACTACACCACCAACGTGGATACCGCTATCGCGGACGCGTATTTCATGGGCAAGGTCATCTACCCCGATCAGTTCAAGGACGTGAAACCGGAGGAGAAGGCGGACGAGATATACGAGTTCCTCGTCGGCAAGCCCTTCTACAAGCAGATGAAGAAGGACTTCGGCGGCTTCAAGAAGCTCGACCTGTCGGCGCTGTAGCAGTGCCGGCCGGTAAGGCTTCCCTGCTGGCATACAGCAAGGCGTCGGGGGTGACGGTCCCGTGACGGATATCGCGGTCGAGTCCGCGTTGCAGGTTTACCACGGTTACACCCAGAGGAAGATACTGGTGATATCCGGCGTATGCCTGGCCACGCTGGTCCTGGCGGTGGTCTCGATGGCGCTGGGTTCCGCGTCCATATCACCCCTGGACGTCCTGAAGGCGTTGACCGGGCAGGCCGACCAGAGGGTCACCCAGATCGTCGTCAACATACGGCTCGTCCGGGTGCTCTCGGCGATAGTGGTCGGCATGGGCCTCGCCGTCGCCAGCTGCATCATGCAGGGCGTGCTCCTCAACCCCCTGGCCTCCGACTTCAGCCTGGGGATATCGCAGGGGGCGGCCTTCGGGGCCGCCGTCGCGATCGTCGCGATGGGCGCGGGCGCCGTCCAGACCGCGGGCGCGGGCGCGGACGCGGTGATCATCGGCAATGCCTACGTCGTGACCCTGGCGGCGTTCGTCGGCGCCATCGCCGCCACGGTCGCGATCCTGCTCCTGGCGAAATTCAGGGGCGTAAGTCCGGAGGCCATGATACTTGCGGGCATAGCCATGGGGTTTCTCTTCCAGGCGGGCACCATCCTGACGCAGTATTTCGCCAACGACGTCCAGGTCGCCTCGATCGTCTTCTGGACGTTCGGCGACATCGGGCGCTCCTCGTGGCGTGACTTCACCGTCATGGTCGCGGTGGTGGTCCCCGCCACCGCCTATTTCATCGTCAACCGCTGGAACTACAACGCCCTGGAAAGCGGGGACGACATCGCCTGCAGCCTCGGCGTCAACGTGAAACGGACCAGGATGGCGGGAATGCTCCTCGCCGCCCTCATGACCGCGGTATCGGTCGCCTTCCTGGGCATCATCGCTTTCATAGGGCTGGTGAGCCCGCACGTGATGCGCAGGGTGATCGGAAGCGACTACCGTTACCTGATCCCCGGCTCGTGCGCAATGGGGGCGTTCCTGCTGCTCGTTTCGGACACCATCAGCAGGACCGTCGTTGCGCCCGTCGTGCTGCCGGTCGGGGCCATCACCTCTTTCATGGGCGCGCCGCTGTTTCTTTACCTCCTGGTGAAAGGGTACAAGGGATCCTGATGCTGCAGGTAGACGACCTCGACTTCGCGTACAACCACGTCCCGGTGTTGAACGGGGTTTCCTTCAGCGCGGGAAAGGGCGAACTGTACTCCATACTGGGGAACAACGGGGCGGGAAAGAGCACGCTCCTGAAATGCCTCCTGGGCCTGTTGAAACCGGACGGCGGGGCGGTGCTGGTCAACGGGGAGGACACCTCCCTGCTCGCCAGGATGGAAATCGCCAAACGCATGGGGTACGTAGCCCAGAAAGAAGCGGCGAACTCCAGGCTGAACGTATTCGACGCCGTGCTGATGGGAAGGAGGCCCCACATCAACTGGGGGGCCCGGAAGCGGGACCTGGACGTGGTCCGGGACGTGATCGCCTCCCTGGAACTCCAGGACCTGTCGATGCGCTACCTGGACAGGCTGAGCGGCGGCGAACTGCAGAAGGTGTTCGTCGCGCGGGCGCTTGCGCAGGAGCCGGGCATCATGCTGCTCGACGAGCCTACCAGCAACCTCGACTTCAGGAACCAGCTCGAGGTGATGGAAGCCGTCGGAAGGTCGATAGCCGAGCGGGGTATCACGGCGCTCATGGCAATACACGACGTCAACCTTGCCCTGCGCTTCTCCGACAGGTTCGTCCTGTTGAAAGACGGCGCCATCCTGGCCTGCGGGGGCCCCGAAGTGATAACCGTGGAAAGCGTCGAGGAAGTGTACGGGGTAAGGGCGCTGGTAGAAGTTAAAAAGGGACACAAGATAGTCGTGCCGCTGGAGGCGGTATAGCACGAGGCGTCGCGGAGGCCCGCGTCCCGGTCAATCGCCGGCGGGCAGGCGACCGGCCACGGCGCCCCGCAGGGAGGCAGCGGTGAAGAAGAGCGAAACGGACGCGCCCGGGGAAACCCGTCCGGTGCTGAAGCCGGTCGGGAGGATACATTCCTCCTACCAGGGCATGAACGATGCGCCGTTCCAGGGCCGCTTCTCGGAGGAAGAGGCGGTCCTCGAGGTCTACGACGAATACGCTGAGGCATTGAAGGACGTCGAGGCCGGCAAGTGGCTCATCCTCCTGTACTGGGGCCACCTGGGGGACAGGGGAGTCCTCCAGACGGTGACGCCCTGGGGGCCCGAGGTGCGGGGGGTCTTCGCGTGCCGCTCCCCGTCGCGGCCGAACCCGGTGGCGTTCTGCGTCGTCGAGCTCCTGCGCAGGGAGGGAAACCGCCTGGTGGTGCGGGGTTCCGACGCCGTCGACGGGAGCATGATAATCGACATCAAGCCGTACAGCTCCAGGCTGGACTGCGTCCCGGACGCCGACATCGGCTGGTTCCGGGAAGGATCCGAGCCAGTCAACTGGCGCCGCCGGAAGACCGAGGAAAAATAACCGCGTGGAAGGATGCGAATATGGAGTTGAAACCCGACCAGTTCAAGCTTATCCTGCCGATGCCCGTCACCGTGATTACCACGATTGACGCCGCGGGGGTGTCCAACGCCGCGCCGTACGGGTGCGTTATGCCCGTACTCAGGCCGCTCGACCTCGTAGCCCTGGCGTCCGCGCTGCCGCGCGACACCCTGCGCAACATCAGGGAGACCGGCGAGTTCGTTATCAACGTGATGGGCAGGCCGTCCTTCGACCGGGCGATGAACACGGCCAGGAACTACCCGGCGGGAGTCAGCGAGCTGGTCGAGGAGGGCATCGACACCGCACCGTCGGTGAAAGTGACACCGCCGAGGATAGCCGACGCCCTGGGGTGGATCGAAGCGGTGACGGACAGGGAGATAAGCGCGGAGAACTACGCGCTGATCCTGGGCAAAGTGGTCTGCGCCGAGATCAGCGACAGGTACGTCGAGGAAGGAACGCTCAGCGAACCGCCCGCGGTCATGCTGAGCCCGTACTACAGGCTGGTAGGGGAGCCGATTGGAGACGCCAGGGAGACCATGAAGCTCTTCCTGGGAAACCCGGCGCCGGACGGATAGCCGCTCCAGCGACCGGACGTACGCGCGGAAGCCGCAGTATCGAGGAGGTTAGTCATGCCGAAAGTAATCATCAGCGGTCGTGGAGGCAGCGGCAAGAGCACCCTGGTCACGCTGCTCGCTGGAACGCTGGCCGGGGACAGGGACGTGCTGGTCATCGACGCCGACGAGTCCAACCTCGGGCTCCCGGCGATGCTGGGGATGGAGCCGCCGGAAAAAGGCATCATGGAGTCGCTGGGGGGCAAGCCGGCCGTAGGACAGAAGCTGATGAAGTCGATCCAGAGCCAGGGCGACGAGAAGGTGAGCCTGTTCGAAGAAGAGGTGCCCGTCGGCGGTCTTCCCGCGGATGTCGCAAGCGCCTCGGGACGCATACGCCTGGCGCGGATCGGGAAGATCGACCACCCGATGGAAGGCTGCGCGTGCCCGATGGGAGCGACGGCCAGGGCGTTCCTGAACGCGCTGACGACCGGAGAAGCCGAATGGGTTATCGTCGATACCGAAGCGGGCATCGAACACATGGGCCGCGGGGTGCTCGAAGGTGCCGACATGGTGGTGATGCTCGTTGACCCCTCGCACGAGGCGGTTCTCCTGGCCGACAAGGCCGGCGGGCTCGCGAGAGAAGCGGGCAAGGAGTTCGGCGTTGTCATCAGCAAGGCCGACGACGAATTGAGGCAGGTCCTCGAGGCCAGGCTGCTGGAGAGAAGCCTGGAGGTCCTGGGGGCCGTTCCCACGAGCGAAGAGATCGCCGGCGCCAACCTCAACGGCGAGCCGCTGGACGGGCGCTCCCTGGAGGCCGACCTCCGTTCCGTGGTTGCCGCGATCGAGGAGAAGGTCTCCGCGCTTCGCTGACCCGGGCGCGGAGGCACCCTGCCTCGCGTCCACGAGCGACCCCATCGTGCGTAACCGGAGAGGAATCCCCCGCCGGAGATAGAAGCCTGCCTTGCAGGCCGGTCCGGTAACGCGGGGGAGGCGAGAGACATGGGGCTGGGAGAATCGATCAAGAGAGGCCATGACGAGTACAGGAGGTTCTTCGCCCGGCTGTTCGACACCTCCCCGTCGGACGCGGAGCTCAGGGAACGGCTCCTGAAGGAGTTCCAGAAGAAGCTCTACGCGCACCACGAGGCGGAAGCGGTGACGTTCCTGCCGCGTATAACGAAGATCCCCGACTTGAAAGACCTGGCCCTGGACATCGAGATCGAGCACGCGGACATGAAGAGGCACTTCGAAGCGCTGGCCGGGGAGAAGTTCGACACGGAGATCTGGCCCCGCAGGCTGACCCCGCTGTACGACGTCATGCACGCCCACTGGTTGAGGGAGGAGGAAGTGCTCATCCCCTTCGGGCCCGACTATTTCTCAGATGAGGAGTGGGAAGATTTCGGCAGGAGGTTCGACGAAAGGGTGACACGGTACCTGGCCGAACACTGAACGCACGCCTGCCGGAGCTCTCAGGCCGGGCGGCAGGGCCGCCGGGCCGGCCGGGGGCAGGCTCGTAGAGGCGTCCGGTTCGCTCAGGCCGGGCGACGGCTCTCCTGTGCGGCCATCTCCTTGATCTTCATCAGCCGCGTGAGGTTGCTCCGTTCGAACTCGTCCAGCTTCATCGTTATGTGGCGGATGGTCTCCTCCAACTGCGGCAGGAGCACGTACTCCAGGGCGTTGACCCTGCGCCTGGTCTTCTCGATCTCCTCGGCAAGCATCTGCACCGTCTTCTCCTGCTGGGCGAGCTCTACCAGCCCGGGAAGGAGCTCCTCGAAGCGCACCAGCGACACGTCCAGCAGCGCGGGGGTGGAAGCGAACCCGTAGCAGTCGATGCCGCCCTCCACCTCCACGGAAAGGTCCGGCGCCATCACCGACACCACGGGCCTGGAGCGTGCTTCGACGGAGGCGCGCGCGCGCGGGTGCTCCAGCGCCTGCTCGAGCTCGGCGGGGGACATCCCCGAGCGGGCCAGGGTAAAGAGGCCGTGGGCTTCCACCAGCTCGGCCTCCAGGCCGGACCTGAGGCGCGCCGCCTCCTTGACCATCGCCAGGAACGGCTTCATCAGCTCGTCCAGCTTCTCCTTGAGAAGGTGGTGCCCGCGCCTGGCGACGGCGAGCCTCCGCTTGAGCTTCAGCAGCTCCATGCGGTTCGGGTTGACGTTCAGCCGCTCCGGCATCCGCTCTACTCCTGCTTCATGTACTTCTGGATCTGCGCTTCCTTGACGCGCTTGAGCTCGGTAGCGGGAAGGATCCGCAGCATCTCCCAGCCCAGGTCGAGAGTCTCCTCGATGTCCCGGTTCTCGAACTCGCCCTGCCTTATGAACCGCTCCTCGAACTCGTCGGAGAACTCGGCGAACATCCTGTCCTCACGGCTCAGCGCCGCCTCGCCGAGGATAACCGCGAGCTCCTTGGCCTCCTTGCCCCTGGCGTACGAGCTGAAGAGCTGGTTCGAGAGGTCGGAGTGGTCATCGCGCGTCTTGCCCTCACCGATGCCCTTCTCCTTGAGCCGGGAGAGCGACGGGAGGATGTCGATGGGAGGGTATATTCCGCGGCGGTGCAGCTCGCGGCCGAGTATAATCTGGCCTTCGGTGATGTAACCGGTGAGGTCGGGTATCGGGTGGGTCTTGTCGTCCTCGGGCATGCTGAGTATCGGTATCTGGGTTATCGACCCCGGTTCTCCCTTGATCCTTCCGGCCCGCTCGTAGATCGTTGAGAGGTCCGTGTACAGATAGCCGGGATACCCGCGCCTTCCGGGGACCTCCTTGCGCGCCGCGGAGACCTCCCGGAGCGCCTCGCAGTAATAGGTCATGTCCGTGAGCACCACCAGCACGTGCATCCCCAGGTCGAACGCCAGGTACTCCGCGGCCGTGAGCGCGGTGCGGGGCGTCGCGATCCGCTCAACGGCCGGCTGGTCGGCGAGGTTCATGAACATCACCGAACGCTCTATCGAGGCGGTCTTCCTGAGCTCGCTGGAGAAGAACTCCGCCTCTTCGAAGGTGATCCCCATGGCCGCGAAGACGACGGAGAACTCCTCGCTCGAGCCCAGCACCGTGCTCTGCCTGGCCACCTGCGCCGCGAGCCTCGAGTGGGGAAGGCCGGCCCCGGAGAATATCGGGAGCTTCTGACCCCTGACCAGCGGGTTTAGCCCGTCGATCGAGGATATGCCGGTCTGTATGAAGTCGGAGGGGTAATCCCTGGCCACGGGGTTGATCGGGCTGCCGTTGATGTTGCGCCGCGTGTCCGGGACTATCTCCGGACCGTTGTCCGCGGGGCGCCCGAGGCCGTCGAAGACCCTCCCCAGTATGTCCCTGGAGAGCGGCAGTTCCATGCCGCGGCCTCGAAAGCGAACACGCGTCTCGGTAACGTTGAGTCCCCTGGTCCCCTCGAACGACTGGACCAGCACGTCTTCACCGGAAACCTCGAGCACGTTCCCCAGGCCGGTGCGCCCGCCGGGAAACTCGATCTCCACCAGCTCCCCGTACTTCGCCCCTTCCACGCCGGTGACCAGGAGCAGCGGGCCCACTATGTCCCGCACGGTCATGTAGTCGATCACTGTCATCTCAGCCCTCCGTACGTTTGCCCGGACCGCGGCCGGGGGCTACCGGCCGGTCAGCCTGGTCTCTTCTTTCGGCGTCAGCTTCTTCATGGCCTGAGACACCTCTCGCTGCAGAGCCTCGAACCTGTCGGGCCTGTCCTCTTTGATGAACTTGGCCTTAGCCACCTTCGCGCGCACCGGGCTGTTGGCGATTTCCACCACGTCCCCCCCGGCCGCGAGCGCGGCCTTCGACTCGCTATGCAGCGTCATAACCAGCTTCAACAGCAGGTATTGCTTGCGGAGCGAAGTGTACGTATCCACCTCGTCGTAAGCGTTCTGCTGCAGGAAATCCTCGCGTATCGCCTTGGCGCTCTCCATCACCAGCCGCTCCGTGCTCGACAGAGCCTCGATGCCGATCAGCCTCACTATCTCCTCCAGCTCGGCCTCTTTCTGGAGCAGGCTCATCGCCTCTGCCCTCATCGCCTTGAAGTCGGCGCCCGCGAGGTCCACCCACCTCTTGGAGACCGCATCGACGTACAGCGAGTAGCTGAGCAGCCAGTTAACGGCCGGGAAGTGCCTGCGGAACGCCAGCTTGTCGTCGAGCCCCCAGAAGACCTTGACGACCCTGAGAGTGCCCTGGGTGACCGGCTCGGAGAGGTCGCCGCCCGGGGGCGAAACCGAGCCTACGACGGTGACGGAGCCGGTTCTCTGGCCCTTGCCCAGGCACCTTACCAGCCCCGCGCGCTCGTAAAACGCCGCCAGGCGGGAGCTCAGGTACGCGGGGTAGCCCTCCTCGCCGGGCATCTCCTCGAGCCTTCCGCTGATCTCGCGCAGCGCCTCCGCCCACCGGCTGGTGGAATCCGCCTGAAGGGCCACGTTGTAGCCCATGTCCCGGAAGTACTCCGCGATAGTCATTCCGGTGTACACAGAGGCCTCGCGGGCGGCCACGGGCATGTTGCTGGTGTTGGCTATGAGCACGGTCCTCTTCATCAACGGCTCGCCGGAACGGGGGTCCGTGAGCTCGGGAAACTCCATGAGGACTTCGGTCATCTCGTTCCCCCGCTCGCCGCACCCGATGAACAGCACGATGTCCGCGTCGGCCCACTTGGCTATGCCGTGCTGCACGACCGTCTTGCCGCTGCCGAACGGACCGGGGATGCAGGCCGTACCTCCCTTGGCCACCGGGAAGAAGGTGTCGATGACCCTCTGGCCCGTCGTCATCGGTTCGCGGGGGGCGAACTTGCTGACGTGCGGCCTGGGCACACGCACCGGCCATCGCTGCATCATCGTCAGTTCGAGGGATTCGCCGTCCCTGGCCACCACCGCGATGACGTCGGTGACCGTGTGGGGGCCGCTCTCTATCGACACGACCTTCCCCCCGGCCCCGGGGGGGACCATCACCCGGTGCTCAACGACGGGGGTCTCCTGCACGTTCCCCAGGACGTCTCCTTCGCCGACGGTATCGCCCGCTTTGACCGCGGGGACGAACTCCCAGAGCTTCTCCCGGTCGAGCCCGGGCATCTCCATCCCCCTGGCGATGTAGTTGCCCGAGGAAGCCATTATCATGTCGAGGGGGCGCTGGACGCCGTCGTAGATGGAGCCAAGCAGCCCCGGTCCCAGCTCGACCGAGAGGGACATTCCCGTCGATGTGACCGTCTCGCCCGGGCCCAGCCCGTCGGTCTCCTCGTAGACCTGCACGGACGCTTCGTCGCCCCTGAGCTCGATGATCTCTCCCATGAGCCTCTGCGGCCCAACCCTGACGAGGTCATACATCTTCGGGTCCCGGAGGCCTTTCGCCACCACCAGGGGCCCGGCGACCTTAACGACGTATCCTTCCTGCTCTTCTGCCATCACGGTTCCTCTCGGTTCCAACGGTCGCTCAGTCTCCGATGGGCATGTCAGCCCCTACCGCCTTCTCCACCAGCGCCCTCAAGCGGGCAACCCCGGCGCCCCCGCTCCCGGACACCGGGGGTATCGGGGTCACGACCGGGTACGTTCTCCGGCCGTACGACTCGACCCGGTCTGCGAGCGCCTCGAGGAGGTCCTCCGTCACGAATATTACGGCGTACCGGTCGGGGTCCAGCGAGTCCCAGACCGCCTGCGCCTCGGGAGGCCTCTCGACCTCGAACACCTCAACCCCCAGCGCCTTGAACCCCGCTACCGAACTGGCCGGGCCGACTGCCGCTATCCTCATGGCGCTACACCGACCCGGCTTTCAGGTACCCCAGCGGAAGGCGCGTCTCTATCACCGCCGGGGACAGCGAGTTGAGTTTTCCCACGAAGACGATCCTCAATATCGCCACTTCCGTCTCCCTGGTCAGCATGTACCTGACTACCCTCTCCGGCCCCACGGACACGTTCGCGAACCCGACCACCTTCTCCATCAGGCAGTCGTCCGTCGTGCGGTCCAGGGAAGTAAGCCTGACGCTCTCCGCCCCCTCGTCGAGGACCTGGGCCACCATCGTCCCGTAACGCGAGTTGAGAAACCTCGCGCTCACCTCGGTAAAAGGCCTGCCGGCCAGCGACAGCAGCTCCGTGCGGGGGAACTCCCCGCCCTCCGCCAGGGCGACGGCGTAGAACGACGGGTCCTTGGCGAACTCCAGGCCGCGCAGCATGACCATGAGGTTCGCCACGTCCACGGCGCAACGGCAGTACTTGACCAGCGGCCGGCTTCCTTCCTGCCGGGCCGTCAGGAGCCTTCCCTCGAAGAACGCCCTGTCCACCAGGGAATCGAACAACTGGGAGTCGGCCTCTCCGCTGCTCCCCGCCACCCGCACCTTTTCGACGGCACCCCGCAGGTCGGCCGGAATGTCCGGCGAACCAACACCGTTCACCGCCTGCTCGAGGACTTCCACGGAAACCAGGCCGAGCTTGGAGAACAGCCGTTCCCCGTCCTCGCCTCCGAGAAAGTCCCGCTTCGCCAGCACCCGGAGGTTGTGGTAGTCGTACTTCATCCGCATGAAACGGGCTATCAGGGTCCCCGAGCAGGCCTCGTCGAGGAACCGGTACTGCTCCTCCAGAAAACTCTCCAGCCCGGACTCTATGTCGGCGGGAACCGCGGCGTCCTCGAGGTAGGGCCCGTATGCCGTGTCGTGGGACACGCCCAGCGCCTCGTCGTAGTCCGGGTACAGCATCCGCTCCACTTCCTGGCGGCTCAGGAGCGTGGATTCCCGGACCATGACCCGCCCCACGGCGCTGCCGTACCTGCTCACTTTGTTGTATGACCTGTCGATCTTCGCCAACACCATAACTCACCGCCCACGCGCGGTGTCCGAGTCGCACGATCGGGGCGTTTTCGATGGGCTTTCGCGGAAAACGACTTTGACGATCGCCTCTTCGAGCTCTTCGCGCCTCGACTCTATCTGCGCGTCGAGGGAGCAGTTGATCTCCCTGCCGTCCGATTTCAGGACAAACCCCCCCAGCATCTCTCTCGAGTCCTCCGAGAGAGTGAACGGGGCAGGGCCTTCCCGCTTCCCGGCGGCGCGGTTCGCCGCGAGGACGAACTCTTCTCCCACGCGCTCCCTGTCCGCCGGGGACAGCACGAGTTCGCCGCCGGCCTCTTCGCCCAGGCCGGCAAGCCGGGACAGCAGCAACCTGACGTACTCCTCGCGGGACCGGGCCAGCACGGACTCGGCCGCCCGCGCGATCACCGAGGAAATGGCCCGCTGCTTGGCCTCGAGCATCTTCTTGCGCGTCTCGATCACCGCCGCGGTCACCCGCTGCTGCTTCTCCATGTCCGCCGAAAGCCTCGCCGACTCCAGGATCTCCGAATAGGCGCGCCGGGCTTCTTCGTCGGCCCGCTCCAGCGCTTCCAGGCGCTCGACCTTCGCTTCGCTTACGATCTTCTCCCCGTACTCCCGCGCGTCGTCCAGGATGCGCTCAACGAGCTTGTCCAGTGGCATTCGTATCCTCCCGGGGCAGACCTATTTCCCTATGCGCGTGAATAGAAAGATAGTGAGGATGAGCGAGAACACCGCGTACGTCTCGACCAGCGCCGGCAACACCATGGCCTTGCCGAGCTCCTCGGTCCTTCTTGCCACCATCGCCGCCGCGCTCGCCGCCGTGAGCCCCTGGAATATGGCGGAAACGCAGCAGACGAACGCTACCGGCAGGCAGGCGAAGAAGACCATCAAGCCCGTACTGCCGCTCAGCTTCGGCAGGTCGAAGAGTATGGTCACCAGTATCGCCGTTATCAGCCCGTAGATCCCCTGGGTTCCGGGGATCGCGATGAGCGGAAGCATCGATCCGAACTTGTCCGGGTCCTCGACGAGTATTCCGCTCGCCACGCTGCTCGCGTAAGTGATGCCGATGGCGGACCCGACGCCACCGCCGATGAACGCCAGCGACGCCCCCAGGACGGCCCACTGCCAGCCCGTCATCCCTCCCCAGGTCGCGGCGCCCGCCACGGCCGCATAAGCTCCTGTCACGGTTGCCCTCCTTTCCTGAAACCTCAGTCCCTGTTGTTGTCTTCCTTGATCATGACCGTCTTGGAACGGACCTCGAGGGGCTTGAAGCCTCTGCCCCCGCCCTCGTAGAACTTGCCGAAGAACTCCACGTATTCGAGCCGCAGGGGGTGTACGAACGCGCTCAGCAGGTTCACCGCCAGGTTGAATACGTGTCCCACGACCAGAATCAGCAGCATCAGTACCAAACCTATGACGGGGGCGACGCCCCTCACCATCCCGCCCAGGGTGTTGATCACCCAGGCCACGGCGAAAGTGGCGAGCCCCAACGCGAAGAGCCGCAGGTAGGAGACGGTGTCCCCCATCCATCCCACGAGCGTGTTGTAGGTCTCGTAGAGACCCCCGAACATCTTGCCGGGGACGCTGGCATTGGCGTGGCCCCCGAACACGACCATGCCCCCCACCGCCGCGCCCGCGCAGATGAAGACCGCCGATACCGGAACGACCCCCAGGACCGCGAGCAAAGCCACCGCCGACGTGCCCACGAAGAAGAGGAGCACCAGGCCCTGGTCGATCAGGGCGGAGGCGATATTTCCCCTGCGCACGTTGTCGCTGAGCTCGATGACGGTCCCCGAGAGCATGTGCACCAGGCCTATCGCCATGCAGGTCACCATCACCGGAATCGGCTCTTTCAGCGAGTCGAACACCTGCATCGATCGCATGAACCGGGGGAGAGTGTCCGGATCGATTCCGAACCACGAACCCATCAGGACACCGAACACCATTGCCATGACACCGCTGTAAGCCAGCACCAGCATGAGGTTCCTGGTTTTTTCGCCGACCGGCAGGTACTTCCTCATCAGCAGGAACGCCGCGATGATGACCGCTCCGTACCCGACGTCCCCGATGCAGAACCCGAAGAAGATCACGAAGGAGATCGCGATAAGCCAGGTCGGGTCGTACTCCCTGTTGTTCGGGACCCCGTAGAGGACGGTGAGCAACTCGAAGGGCCTGGCCCAGTTGCGGTTCTTGAGCGAAACGGGAGGGACGTCGCCCTCGGCGGGCGGTCGGCTTTCGATGGAGACCTCGTCAGACAGTCTGCTGATGGCCTCCACGGTGGCCGGCATCCCGCTCTCGGTGACCCAGCCTTCGATCGCCACCGCGGACCGCGTCACCCCGAAGCCGGTCGTCGCGTCGAGCTGGAGGCGCTTGTTGATAAGCAGTTCCCGGATTATCTCCAGCCGCGGCAGGTGCTTGTGGTACCCTTCGATGTCGGAGAGTATCCTGACCCTTCTCTTGTCTATCGCCGTGATGTCACGGGCTATCTGCTCGTAGCGTTCCAGCGGTTCCTCGTTGAGGTCTCTCATCGTAACCGGCTCGTGCTCGCGGCGCGAGAGCAGCAGTTCAACCACCTCGCCGGCGTCCGGGTGGAAGAGGAGTATGCACGCGGCCCACTCTTCATCCTCGTGGACCACCTCGAGCGAGCTGTCGGGGGCATCCTTTTCGAGTTCCTCGACCAGGCTCGCGAGTTCGCGGGACGCGACGCGCAGCAGCTTGAGCCCGCACACCGGGACGCTCTTCAGGTCGTTCATTGGTATCTCGAGGTCCGCCCAGTGCCGGAGCTCCTCCATCTCCTTCTGCAGGCGTTCCTTCCTCTCCGAGAACGCCAGGAAACGCCTGTCCATCGTGTAGCACTCCTGGTAGATGCGCTCCATCTGAATGGCTTCAGAGGCGCTGAGGAACTCCTCGTAAGTGAGATGGTGTTTCGGCTTGATGAGGGTGGAGAAGAACCCCGGCCTCTTTTCGCGGTACCTGTCCAGGAAGCCAATCAGGAACTCGATCTTGGACAGGTCGAACGCGTAGCTCCGCATCCGGTCCGCCTCGTCGGCGGCGAACTCCTTGCAGGCCACTCCGTCCTCCGAGCACCAGCGCTCTATCTGAACGGTGCCCAGCCTGGTCAGCGTGTCAACGATTTCATCCTGCAGGTCCCGGCCGGCGATTATGGATATCTTCTCTACACGTTCTATCGCCATCGCCTAGCCGCGCCAATCCGCTTCAAGCATTTCGAGGACCACCTTTACGGCAAGTTCCGAGCGCCTGTCGGCTTCCCGGAGCAGCGCCTCTCGCTCCGTGAGGGCGCACTTCTCGATTGCGCCGACCTCCTCGTCCGCCTCGCGCAGGACCTGGGTCCTCACGTCCTGCGCTTCGGCGCGAGCTTTCTGTTGCGCGGACAGGACCTTCATCGAGCAGTCCTGCGCGGTATCCGACTTCAGCCTTTCCACCTGCTCGGCGGCTTCTTCGACGATATCCTCGGCTTCGTCTTCGGCCTGCCTCACTCTCCTGATGCTATTGCCGACCAACTGCCGCTCCTCCCGGGATCGCTCTACAGCCTTGCCGTTCCGATTGGCGGAAAAGCCCCTCTGTTACTCAAAGCTACTATCCTCCGGCCTTTCTTCCTTCCGACGCCCGCCCCCGAGCCCGTTGCTCGTTTCAGCAACGCAAGGAGCAGATCGTGTTATTTTATCATATGTTCAATGAAGATATGACAACGGCAATACGGGGATATAGCGTTGTTTAGTAATACATTCTCACAAAAACGTTTTATGTGATACTCATCAGCTAATTAGTATGGTATATGTATATGAAACATATGTTGCTGTTGTCAGAACTCCTCAGACAGCAGCGGTGATCCGCCACTGACGGAGCCGCGGCTTCGCCGGGGACCTACAGCAAGGGGGCAAGGAATGAGATCAATGCTGGAGGGCGTGAGGGTAGTCGATTTCACCAACTCGGTCGCCGGGCCTTTCTGCACATACTACCTGGGCGACATGGGGGCCGAGGTCATCAAGGTGGAGGGCCCGGGGAAGGGGGAAGACGCCCGCTTCTTTCCGCCGATAATCGAAGGGGTATCCGGCTCTTTCGCGCAACTCAACCGCAGTAAAAAGGGCGTCATATTCGACCTCAAGAACGCGAAAGGCGTCGAGCTGTTCAAGGAGCTTGTCGCCGCCAGCGACGTGCTGGTGGAGAACTACACCCCGGGTACCCTGGCAAGGTTCGGTGTCGATTACGAGAACTTGAAGCTGGTGAACCCGCGCCTGGTCATGTGTTCGATTTCGGGCTACGGGCAATACGGTCCGCTTTCCCCGCTCCCGGGCTACGACTCCGTAATCCAGGCGATGAGCGGCCTCATGAGCACCACCGGGATGCCCGACGGGCCTCCCCTGAAGAGCGGAAGCATAATCGTGGACATCGCGACGGCTCTGTTCGCCGCCTACGGCATCTGCGCGGCCCTCTACCGGCGGGAGAGGGACGGAGAGGGCGAGTACCTCGACGTAGCGATGTTCGATGTCGCCCTGAACCTGCTCGAGGTCAAGTTCGTCGAGTACGCGATGACCGGCCAGGTCCCCGGGCGCTTCGGCAACCGCTATCCTTACGTAACCCCCTTCGACACCTTCCCGACCAGAGACGAGTACGTGCTGATCTGCTGTGCCGGGGACAACACCTTCCGGAACCTCACCAAAGCGATGGGCATGCCGGAGCTGGCCGACGACGACAGGTTCCGGGGCAACATCGACCGCAATACCAACGAGCCGGCGCTCAAGGAGTTGATCGAGAACTGGACCCGCGAACGCACGTCCGCCGAGGTCATGGAGGCCCTTCTGGCCAACGGGGTGCCCGTCGCGACGGTTTGCAACGTCAAGGAGGCGATCGAGAACCCGCACACCGCTGCCCGGGGCATGGTCGTCGACATCGAACAGCCCGGCGCCGGAACCTTCAAGTCGCCCGGCTCGGCCATCAAGGCGTCGAACAGCACCATCCGGCCGCGCTGCCACGCGCCCGGGTACGGGGAACACAACGAGTGGCTTCTCCGCGAAGTGCTGGGGAAGGGCGAGGACGAGATCGGGGGGATCATCCGGGACGGCGCCATGGGCGCCCCTCCGCGGCAGTGACCGGGAGGCCCGGCGGCAATACCCGCGCGAGCGCGCCGCTCACCCGTGCCCGCAAGCGGACAGCGGCCGGCGCCCCGGGGAGGACCCCCGGCCTTCGTTGAGGCCCCTCGACGCCGCGTATCGCGCCCGCGAGCGCGGCGCCGGAAACACCTCCGGGGTACAATAGGCGTTACCGAATTCTCGTGACGGGGTTGGGGCAACGGGCTTCCAGCCGTCCTACCAGACGGGGGACTTGCCGTGGCGGTCGCCGTGGAGCGGAACGTGTTCACCAGGGGTTTCTCCGCGGCCGACTGCGTCCTCTGCGGCAAGTGCCTGGCCGGGTGCCATTACACGGGCATCACCGTGGAGCGGGCGCGGGAGTTCATGAAGGAAGCGACGGTCGCGCCCGCGTGGCACCCCGAACTCGCCTCCTGCATCAGGTGCGGCAAGTGCGATCACCGCTGCGCGAAGGACGCCCATCCCAGCGACCTCTGGCGCGAGTGCCTGGAGCGCAGGCGGGACGGGGAAAAAGAAGTTCCCTCCCCAATGGCCTACGCGGTCAACGGCATGGGAGTGGAGGGATGGAGCGCGAACTTCTTCCGGGACATCTACAGGGGAATGGGGAAAAAAGACAGGGAGACACTGCGGAGCTGGGCGGCGCCGAAAAACGGCAGGGACCTCCTGTGGGTCGGCTGCGGGGACCGCATGTCCCCCCGCACCCTGGCCGAATCCCACGCCCTGCGCAACCTCCCCAAGTTCGGGGGACCTGACGACTGCTGCGGGGTATGGGCGGTGCAGGGGGGCCTGCTGGAAGAGGGGTACCGGATCGCCGGGAGGCTCGTCGGCCGGTTGAAGGAGTGCCGGTTCGAGCGCCTGGTGGTGTCCTGCGGGCACTGCCAGAAGGTGCTCACCCGCATCCTTCCCGACACCCTGGGCATCGAGCTCCCGTTCCCGGTCATCAGCATCTACCAGTACTTCCTCGAGCTCATAGAGAACGGTTCGAGCCGACCCACGCCCCTCCGCGTCGAGGCGGCGGTCTCGGACTCCTGTTTCGGGTGCGAGAACGGGGAGGCATACCTGGACTCCATCCGGGGCCTTGCCACGACAGTGGGAATGACCGTTTCGGAGCTGCCTCACAACCGGGAGGACTCCCTCTGCTGCGGCTACGGCGGGTTGTTCGGCGACGGCAAGGTCGCCGGTGTCCTTCAGACGGCCCGCATAAAACGCAGGGACCTGGCCGAAGCCGGCAGGAAGCACATCCTGAGCTACTGCCCGGGGTGCCATCTCGTCAACCAGTATCTCCAGCCCGGGTACAGGTCCCACTACCTGCTCGAGGATGTGCTCATCGCCCTGGACGGAAAGGTCGCGGGGCCGTTTTCCACCTTCCACCGACGCCTGGCCCGCCCGCACATCGCCTGGAACCTGGCGAGGGTCGCCGGGGCCGCCCTGCTGTAAGAGGCCGCGGGGCGCCCTGGGGCACCAGGCACGCCGCAGGCGTATGCCCGCGGGGGCGCCGCGGGGCGGCAACCAACCGCCGTAACTCGAAATGCCGGGGAATGCTTCACCTGCGCAGGGATATCCTCCGGTAAGCGGTCCGGTCGAGCCGGTGGGGCCCGGCCATGGCGTCTATGCTCAGCAGGCAACGGTCCCCGCCCTCGAACAGGGAGGCGGGAACATCAACCCACAACCTCCGTCCGGCGGTCACCACGGGGATCCGGCCGCGGATCCCACGGCTGTTGTTCGCGGGCATGTCACAGGTCGCCGAGTTGTTCCGTACGCGGATGTCGTAGCGGTCGATGCCACCTCTCCTGAGTATTCTCACGCGGAACACGTAATCAACCTCCAGGCTGATGGCGCCCGAGGTCTCCAAACCCATGTAGGCCCTGGACCGGCCGAGGCCGAAAGCGACCTTGACCAGTTCCCCTTCGCCCGCGCCGGGGCCGTACGAGTCGTTCCAGGGGTCTCGCGCGACAACGCACGGCATCTTCCCGCCGGAGAGGTCCGGCCGCCCGGCGGGCCTTGCCGGCGAAGCCTCGCGCGTAACGCCGAACAACTCGTTGCGCCTCACGAACGATTCTACAAAGACGTCTTGTATCCGCAGGGGAATAGCGTATTCCCTCAGGGCGCGGTCCTTATCCTCGAGTGCCTTCCCGGACAACACCAGGGATTTCCACGTGGTCCCTATGCCCCGGAGGACGTCCGGCGCGGCAAGGGAGCCGGAAGGGTCGTAACCCCTGGGGTACGGGAAGCCGGGGCGATGCACCAGGTACGTGTACTCGAGGCCTTTGTACCGGGACAGCAGCAGGGCTTCCTGGACGAAAGCATTGGCGGCCCAGTGGTCGTGATGGAAATCTTCTTCGTCGGGATACACGATAACGGAGGGCCTGTATCTCTTGATGGCGGAAAGCAGATTTTTCTCGAGATTCCGTCCGCAGTAAGGCGCTCTCCGTTCGTAGGAGAAAGGATAGGGCGACCTGTCGTTGCCGTTCCTGCCCATGTGCAGATTGTCATAATCCCAGTTGTTGTCCCAAAGGGAGTTCAAGCTGCCGTCGGCGTATCCGAAGAACGAGACGTCGGCTGCCGGAAGTCCGACCTCTTTCATGGCGTCACACGTCTCACGCACCCGCGCGTTCCCCAGCCTCCGGTAATCCTCAGGTGCGGGGTCGCGCCCACCCGAGAAGAACGATGCCCCGTGAGGCGAGGAATCTCCGCAGGTGAGCACCGCGACCCGGACGTCAACCCCCTCTGAGCGCGCCATCTGGATTAGCCCGCCCCCGGCGAGCCCTTCGTCGTCGGGGTGAGGCGCTATGAACAGAATCCTCCCGTGCTCGAGCGGCTCGAACCACGCGCCCCTGGATGCCTGCGCCCGCCGGGAACTCCTCCCGGCGCAGCCCGGAAGCGACCCCACCGCGGCGAGGACGCACGCAGTGACCAGGACAAGCGCGGCGGTGCGCGCCGCGTTGTAACCATGGGGGCCGGGCGTCGGGATGGGACGCCTGCCTCCCCGGAACCGGACGGCAGGCTTCAATATTTCACCAACCTGTAGAACAGGCGCTTCGCCATTTCAGCGGCCGCCACGTAGGCCACAACGATAGCGGCGAGGAGCGGGTAGAAGCTCGCCGGCACCGGGGCGAAACCCATGATTCCGCCTATGGGGGTGTACGGGACCGCGACGGCCGCGACCACCACGCCGAGCGTGACCACGAAGAGGTAGTTGCCGGGCCTGCTGCGGAAGAAGACCCGGCGGGTCCTGATGACCAGGACTATCAGCGAAGCGGATATCACCGACTCCACGAACCAGCCGGTCCGGAACTGGTTCTGATTCGCGCCGAGCACCCAGAGCAGCGCGCCGAAAGTCGCGTAGTCGAACACCGAGCTCAGCAGCCCGAACACCAGCATGAACCTGCGGATGAACCCGAGGTCCCACCTGTGCGGCTTCTCCACCATCTCGGTGTCGACGCTGTCCGTCGCGATGGTCATCTCCGGAAAATCCGTCATCAGGTTCGTGAGCAGGACCTGTCCGGGAAGAAGCGGCAGAAAGCTCAGGAACAGCGACGCCCCGGCCATGCTGAACATGTTCCCGAAGTTGGCGCTCGTGGCCATGAAGACGTATTTCATCGTGTTCGCGAACGTGGAACGTCCCTCGCGAACGCCGTCGACGAGCACCTCCAGGTCCGTCTCCAGCAGAACGAAATCGGCCGCCTCCTTGGCCACATCGACGGCGCCCTCGACCGATATGCCGACATCGGCGGCGTGGAGGGCTGGCGCATCGTTGATGCCGTCGCCCATGTAGCCCACCACGTTGCCGGCTTTCGACAAAGCGCCGATAACCCTCTCTTTCTGGTTCGGCTCAACCTCGGCGAAGACGTCCACGGAGGAGACGCGCCGGATAAGCGCTTCTTCTTTGATGCTCTCGAGATCGCTCCCCGTGAGGACCACCGGGTCCTCGAGCCCGACCTGACGGCTGACGCTCTCCGCCACCACTCTGTTATCGCCGGTTATGACTTTGAGGCCGACCCCGAGAGACTTCAACCTCCCGATGGTCTGCTCGATTCCCTGTTTGGGAGGGTCGGAAAATGCTGCGATGCCCAGGAAGGTCATCTCCCTCTCGTCATCGCTGCTGACGTTACTCAGGCCTTCGATCTCTTTGTACGCGATGCCGAGCGTTCGCAGTCCCCTTTCACTCAGGTCGTTGAAGAGGCGGCCGATGCCGCCCAGGGCCGGCTCCAGTTCCACGATCCTGCCGTCCGGCTCCTCCACGGTCGAACAGACGTCCAGCACCGAACTGAGGGCGCCCTTGGTTATCATGAGACTCCCGCGGCCTCCTTCGCTCACAAGGACGCTCAGTCTCTTTCTCGAGAAGTCATAGGGCACTTCCGACAGCTTTTTATAACCGTTGATGCCCGGGCCGTCCAGCCTCCTTATCGCCTCGTCTATCGGGTTGGTGAACCCCGTCTCGAGGGTGGCGTTCAGGCGCGCGTAAAGCAGGGTGCGCTCGCTGTCCCTTCCTCCGGCATCAAGTGCCGCGGCCAGGGAGACCCGCCCCTCGGTAAGCGTCCCGGTCTTGTCGGAGCAGAACACGTTCATGCTGCCGAAGTTCTCGATAGCGGCCATCCGCTTGACAATCACCTTGTGGTCCGCCATGCGGCGCGCGCCTTTCGAGAGGTTGATACTGATTATCGCCGGCAGCAGTTGAGGCGTGAGGCCCACAGCGAGAGCCATCGAGAAGAGAAAGGAGTCCAGCACGGGACGCTTGAAGTACACATTGATGGCGAAAATGGCGACCACCAGCATCAGTGTAACCTCCATGAGGAAGTATCCGAAGCGCCTGATGCCGTGCTCGAACTCGGTTTCCGGCGGCCTGGCTGCCAGGCGGCCCGAGATCGCGCCGAATTCGGTGTTCCCGCCCGTCCGGGCTATCACCACGCTCGCGGTCCCGCTGACGACATGGGTACCCATGAAGACCGCATTCGTTCGTTTCGGGAGTGACGCCTCCGCGGGCACCACACCGGCTCGCTTCTCGACCGGAAACGTCTCGCCCGTGAGGGCCGCCTCGTCCACGTAGAGGTCCCTGGACTCGACTATCAGCGAATCGGCGGGGATTACGTCACCGGCGTGCAGGAGTACGATGTCGCCGACGACCAGCTCTTCGACGGGGAGCTCCACCTGGCTGGAATCGCGCACTACGGCAGCCGTGATGCGAACGATGGAGAGGAGTTCCCGGACCGCGTTCTCGGCGCCCCTTTCCTGCCGATATCCAAGAAGGCCGCTGAACAGGACGATGGCCAGTATTATCACCGCATCCGACCGGTCGCCCACGAAAACCGACAGGACCGCCGCGAAGACAAGAATCAAGATGATCGGACCGGCGAACTGGCCGAGGAGCAGCGCCGCCGGTCCCCGGCGTTTCCCCGGCTTCAACACGTTCGGCCCGTACTGCCTCAGGCGCCGGGCGGCCTCATCGGAGGTCAGGCCCTCGCGCCGCGTTTCGAGCGCGCGCAGGAGCTCCCCTGCCGGCTTGTCCCAGAAGCTCCCGCTTCCCGTCTCCGCCAACGAAGTCCCCTTTCTGACGCCCCCCGGGAGCGGCCGTCATGTTCCCCTGCCGCCCGTCTTTCACTCGTATTCCGCGATTCCTTCGTCTTCCCCGCCGTCCCGGGTTCCCCGGCTTTCGCCCGTTCGCGCGAACGGGTCCATGGAAGATCGACCAGGGTTCTCCCGGTTTTCAGCCCGCCACGCGCTTCCCGACGGCTCAGGATGCCCGGCAATCGCTTTCGCGTCGGCGGTGGGTCGGCGCTGGCGTGCTGCTCCTTGCTCTCTACGCCGGAACCACACTGGTTGATATAAACACAGGCAAGTTGTTTTCAAGATAAGCTATACTCTTCACACGGAATTGCCCGGGGCAACCGCCGGGCGTGACCGGATACCGGTAAGGATGGACTGCTACTTCGCATGGTTCTCAAAGATATCGACAACTTCATCGCGGATCACGAGGGTGAACAGGGAGCCCTCATCTCGATCCTGGAAGACATCCAGGACCGATATCACTACCTGCCCGAGGAAGCCCTGAGGGCTGTCGCTCGAGGAACGGGCCGGAGCCTGGTGGACATCTACGGCGTGGCCACGTTTTATAAAGCCTTCAGCCTCGCTCCCAGGGGGAAACACCTCGTGTCGGTGTGCCTGGGCACGGCGTGCCACGTCCGCTCCGCCTCGGACATCGTGGACGAGTTCGCGACGCGTCTCGGGCTCAAGCCCGGGGAAACCACGGCGGACGGGGAGTTCACCCTCGAAACGGTTAACTGCCTTGGCACCTGCGCCCTGGGGCCGATCGTGGCGGTGGACGGCCGGTACTTCTCAAGGGTCACCAGGCCGGACGTCAAGAAGATAATCCGCGCCGCGCGGGCGGGATTCGCAGAAGAAAGCTCGGAAGTGGCGCCGGAGGCGTTCCCCGCCGAGGTGTCGTGCCCGCACTGCGGAAAGTCCCTGGTGAACGAATCGGCCACCGGCGGCACGTCCGTCGTCCTGGGCGCCGAGTTCAACGGCACAAAAACCACGGTTAGCGTTTCCTCCCTACTCGGACCTGTCCGCTGCCTGTGCGAGCACGACGTATCCCCGGACACCGTTGCGAGCTACACCTGCCCGGGCTGCGGGGAAAGGCTTGCCGGGAAGCCCGTCTGCGTTGAATGCGGGGCGCCCGTGGCGCTGCTTTCAGTTTCCGGCGGAGGGCTGCTGATGGTCTGCTCCCGCTGGGGGTGCGCCAACTCGGTCCTGCGGCTTGGCGGGTCTTCGTATTACTCGACGTTCGCGGGCTGCGCGAACGAGGCGCTTCCAGGATAGCCGCATGAGCAGAGCCCTTTCCGTTGACGGATTTACCAGCCTGCGAGAGCGGCTTTGCCGGGACGACGCCCCCGGTGTCCCGACCGTCATCATCCCCGCGGGCACCTGCGGGCGGGCGGGCGGGGCGCTCGAACTCGTACGGGCGGCCCAGTTCGAGATACTGGAGCGCAAACTGCAGGACGCGGTCCGGCTGCGTGTCACCGGCTGCCACGGCTTCTGCCAGGCCGAGCCGTCGGTGCTCATCGACCCGCCGGGCATCTTCTATCCGGACGTGGCCCCCGGCGGGATGCGCGCGATCATCGAAGCCGCGGCGGAGGGCCGCGCCGTCGCGGAACTGCTCCCGGTGGACGATGCCACCGGCGTTCGAATCGAGCGCCAGGAGGACCTGCCGTTCTACCGGGGACAGAAGAGGCTCCTGCTGGCGCAGAACGAGAAGATAGACCCGCTCGACGTCCACGACTTCCTGCGGTCTGGCGGCTACGAGGCCTTCGTCCGGCTGGCGTCGGAAGCGGACCCCGGGGCGATCGTCGAGGACGTCAAGAAGTCGGGGCTGAGGGGACGCGGCGGGGCGGGGTTTTCCACCGGCGCCAAGTGGGAGATGCTTGCCGCCGAGAGGAGCGCCGGGGGCAAGTACATCGTCTGCAACGCCGACGAGGGCGACCCGGGGGCGTACATGGACCGCAGCCTGCTCGAGGGCAACCCGCACGGGATAATCGAGGGCATGCTGATCGGCGCGCTCGCCACCGGGGCGGACCGGGGCATAATCTACGTCCGCACCGAGTACCCCCTCGCCATCAAGCACCTGGCCAACGCCCTGGAGCAGGCCAGGGAACTCGGGTTCCTGGGAGAGGACATCCTGGGCACGGGGCTCTCCTTCGACATCTCGATGGTCAAAGGGGCGGGCGCCTTCGTCTGCGGGGAGGAGACCGCGATGATGCGCTCCATCGAGGGCAGGATGGGCGAGCCCAGGCAGCGCCCGCCGTTCCCGGTGCGAAAAGGCATCGGGGGCAGGCCCACGTTGATCAACAACGTGGAGACATGGGCCAATATCCCGGTCATATTCAGGATGGGCGCCGGGGAATACGCTTCCATCGGGACCGAGGGCTCCGGCACGAAGATCTTCAGCCTGGTAGGCAAGATCAGGAATACCGGCCTGGTGGAGGTGCCGATGGGCGTAACCATCAGGGACGTCGTTTACGGGATAGGCGGGGGGGCTTCCGGGGAGGCGCCAATAAAGGCGGTACAGACCGGGGGGCCCTCGGGCGGCTGCATACCCGCTTCCATGTTCGACCTGCCGATCGGTTACGAGAGCCTCTCCCGCGCGGGTTCGATCGTGGGTTCGGGCGGCATGATCGTGATGGACGAGAACACCTGCATGATCGATGTCGCCAGGTACTTCATGGGGTTCCTCAAGGACGAATCGTGCGGCAAGTGCTTCTCCTGCCGGAAGGGCACCCAGAGGATGTTCGAGCTGCTCGACGACATCGCCTCCAGGGAGGGCACCCCCGCCCACATCGAGCTCCTCGAAGAGCTCGCCCCGGTGCTCAAGGACGTGGCCATGTGCGGCCTGGGGCAGACGGCTTCCAACCCGGTCCTCTCCACGCTGGAGCACTTCCGGGAGGAGTACATCGAGCACGTCGAGGAGAATCGATGCCGGGCCGGTGTGTGCAAGGGACTTATCACGTTCTCGGTGAACGAGCTGTGCACCGGGTGCGGGGCGTGCGTCAAGGCCTGCCCGGAAAAGGCCATCGCAGGCGAGAAGAACGAGCGGCACGTCATCGACCAGGACCTGTGCAGTCGCTGCGGGTCCTGCCGCGGCGTATGCAGGTTCGAAGCGATCGAGGTGCGGTAGCGCTTCGCGGGAAGAGATCCATGGGCGAGAGGGTCACATGGTCACAATAACAATAGACGGACTGCAGGTGAACGTCGAGGAGGGAATGACCGTGCTGGAGGCGGCGCGGTTCATGGGGTTCTCCATACCGACGCTGTGCCACCACGAAGGCCTCTCGCCCTACGGGGCCTGCCGGCTTTGCGTGGTGGAGATAGGAGAAGGGCCGAGGTCGAAGCTCGTCTCCTCCTGCACCTACCCGGTAGAGCAGGGGCTCAAGGTGAAGACCGCCTCGCCGCGGGTGGTGCGGGCGCGGAGGATGATGATCGAGCTGTTCCTGGGCACCTGTCCGCAGTCGAAGGTAGTACAGGACCTTGCCTCGGCGTACGGCGTCAGCACCCAGCGCTTCAAGCAGGAACACGAGGACTGCCTCCTGTGCGGCCTGTGCGTCCGGATGTGTTCCGAACAGATGGCCGCCGGCGCCATAGGCTTCAGGGGCCGCGGGGAGGGGCGCAGCATCGGGACCCCCTTCGACGCGCACTCCGAGACCTGCCGGCTCTGCGGCGCCTGCATGTACATCTGCCCGGCATGCCAGTTGAGGTGCACCTTCGACCAGCCGGAGAATGCGGTGTGCAACGCGTGCGTTGACCTGACGCGGAAATGCGCGCTCGAAGAGGGGTACGGAGACGCTATCTTTTGCCCGGGCGATACCCGGGAAGTCGAGTAAGAATTGAACGGGACGAGATAGAGGAGAGGGAGCAATGGTTACCTCGAAAGTGAACGCTTCGGCAGCAACGTTAAGCAAGAACAGGACGGAGGACTCCATCGTGCCCGCCTCGGGCATGTGCGTGACCTGCGTGGACGGCTGCATCGGGATGTGCGAGATCGGAAAATCCGCCTACCGGGGACACGAGGTCATCTACCCGCAGCCGTACGGGGTCATCACCGCCGCCGCCGAGAAGCAGTACCCGGTCGATTACTCGCACTTCAACATAATGGGGACCTGCGTCGGCGCGCAGGGGATCGAGCCGGACAGCGACAAGGCCATCTTCCCCAATGTGGACCTGACCGTCAGGTTCGGCCATGACGACGGCCTGGTGTTCCGCCGGCCCTGGATCATACCGGGCATCGGGTCCACCGCCGTAGCCAAGAACAACTGGGAAGGGCTGGCCATCGGCTCGGCGCTGATGGGCACCGGCATCACCATAGGGGAGAACGTCGTCGGTATGGACCCGGAGGCGGTGCTCCGGGGCGGTCGCGTCGTCGATACCGTCGACCTGAAACGCAGGGTCGAGCTCTACCGCAGGTACCAGCGCGACGGCTACGGGGCCATCGTGGTCCAGGCGAACATAGAGGATACCCGGCTGGGCGTTCAGGAGTACGCTATCGAAGAACTCGGGGTCGAATGCGTGGAGCTGAAATGGGGGCAGGGTGCCAAGGATATCGGGGGCGAAGTCAAGATCCCCGACCTCGAAACCGCCCGGATGCTGGCCGAGCGCGGCTATATCGTGATACCCGACCCCTTCGACGAAAACGTGGTCGAGGCGTTCGAGAAGGGCTCCTTCAAGGAGTTCGAGCGCCATTCCCGGGTGGGCATGGTCACCGAGGAGTCGTTCGCGGAAAGGGTCGAGCAGCTCCGCTCGGCGGGGGCAAAATACGTGTTCCTCAAGACCGGCGCCTACCGGCCCGCGGACCTCGCCCGCGCCATCGCCTACGCCTCGAAGTACCAGCTCGACCTGCTTACCGTGGACGGGGCCGGCGGTGGGACCGGCATGAGCCCCTGGAGGATGATGAACGAATGGGGGGTCCCGCCCGTCGAGCTGCACTCGCTGCTGTACCGGTTCGCGTCCGAGCTTTCCAAGAAGGGGGCGCGCTTGCCGGCGCTGGCGGTAGCCGGAGGCTTCTCACTGGAGGACCACATCTTCAAGGGCCTCGCCCTCGGCGCGCCTTTCGTCAAGCTCGTCGGCATGGCGCGCGCGCCCATCGCCGCCGCCATGGTCGGCAAGACCATCGGCCGCAGCATCCAGAACATGGAGGTGCCGGTGTTCGTCGAGCGCTTCGGGGTAACCAGGGACGACATCTTCGTCACCGCGCCGGACCTGCGGCGGGAACTGGGGTCTGACGATTTCGACAGGCTGCCCGCCGGCGCCCTGGGGCTCTACACATACTACGAGCGCCTCAGCCAGGGCCTGCGCCAGATAATGGCCGGGGGCAGGAGCTTCTCTGTCGCCCACATCTCCCGCGACGATATCGCGGCGCTGACACCGGAGGCGGCCCGCGTGAGCGGCATCACCTACGTGATGGACGCGGACAGCGAAGAGGTAGCCGATCTGCTGAAGGGGTAAGGGTCCCGGCAGGCATGGCCCCTGCGGCGAGAGGCGTGCCCGTCCGGGTACTACCCGGTCTGACTGGGTTCATCTGAGCGAGATCGTCGCCGCGCTCCCGTCAGGGCATCGCCACTTTCCAGGCGCCGTTTTCCTTGACCAGCTGGCTTTCGCCGGAGGCGGTCGTCCGTCCGCCCCTCTTTATCGCGAACGATACCGTGGCGTTGTCACCCTCGGTTTTAACCTTCGTTACCTCGACCGTGGCGCCGGCACCCGGGCTCTTGTCCAGTACGCGCGACTTCCATTCCTCTTTGGTCTTGAAACCGGCCCTGGTCTTCTCGGCGAGCATGTCCCAGGTCGCGTCCACATTCTTCGCGAACGCTTCGGACCAGAACTTCTTGACCACCTGTCCCGGATCGTTGGCGTCCTCCTGCGAACCTCCGCCGCAGCCGCCGAGCAGGGCCGCCGCAGCGACGAGAGAGACAATTAGCCATGTCAATGCGTGCTTTCTCATCGGCACTCCTCTCAACCTCGTTCGCCGTGTAACCGCGGGCCCGCGACACCGGGAGACGAAGGATTCCCCCGGTCTTCCCGGGGATGACGGTCCGCGGCTCTTTTTCACTCCCGGCACTCGTTGATTATACCAGCGACGCCGGCTCGCCCTTCGGGCGGCCGCCGGCGCGGCGCTAGAAAAGATGGAGTATCCAGGCGGCGATCGAGAAATAGATCACCAGGCCGAGGCTGTCTATCAGGGTGGTTATCAGGGGACTGCTCGCGGTGGCCGGGTCCAGGCGCATCTTCGTCAACAGCAGCGGGAGCAGGGCGCCGATGATATTGGCGACGATCACGATGGACAGCATGCTCAAGCCCACTACCAGCCCGATCTGCCATCCCCCCCTCACCAGGCCGAGCCCGGTCGCGGCGATGCCCATCGCCACCCCCAGGAGCATGCCGACACCGATCTCTTTCGCGAGCGCCCGGAGCCACTGGCGGGGCGCTATCTCCCCGATCGAGAGCGACCTTATTACCAGGGTGGCGGACTGCGAGCCGACGTTTCCCCCGCTGTCTATCAGCAGCGGCAGGAAGAAGATGAGAGTGATCGACAGGGCCAGCGTCTTCTGGTAAGCGGCAATGACGCCGGAGGACACCAGGTTCAGCACGACGAGTATCAGCAGCCAGGGTATCCGCCTGCGGAAGAGCTCCAGCGTGCCGGAATCCCGGTAGCTCGCCTTCAACGGCGTCACCGCCGCGGCCTTCTGGAAGTCCTCGGTCGCCTCCTCTTCGGCGACATCCATGACGTCGTCGAACGTCACGATTCCGAGCAGAATGCCCCTGGAGTCCGCCACCGGCAGCGCGTAGAGGTCGTACCTCTTGATAAGCTGCACCGCCTTCTCCTGGTCGTCGTACGGGGATATGCTCACGAACTCGCAGTCCATTATCCTCTCTACCGCTTCGGAGGGCTCGCCGAGCATGAACCTGCGGAGCTCGATGGCGTCGAGGAGTTTCCAGGGGGCGTCTGTCACGTAGATCACGTTGATGGTCTCGCTGTCCGCGCCCTTGGCCCGTATATGCTCGAGCGCCCTTCCTATGGTCCAGAAAGAGCGGACCGCAACGTAGTCGGGCGTCATCAGCCGGCCCACCGAACCCTCGGGGTAGCCCAGCAGGTCCAGCGCCTCGCGCCTGTCCTCCGGGCCGAGCAGGTTGAGCATCCTCTGGACCGCCATTCCCGGCAGTTCTTCCAGGAAGTCGGTACGGTCGTCCGGCTTGAGGTGGAGCAGGAGCTGGCGGGTTTCGTCGTCGGAAAGGCTCAGCAAGAGGTCGTCGCGGTGCCTGGGGTCCAACCACGCGAAGACGGCGGCGGACTGCTCCAGCGGCAGCAGGCGGAACAGGACTATCCTGTCGAGTTTCTCGAGGGAGAGCAGCAGGTCTCCGATGTCGGGTGCGGGCCAGTCCTCGACCTCCCGGCGGACTTCAGCCCACTGCCGCCGGCCGAGCAGCTCGACCACACGGGAGCTTTTTTCCATCTCCCTGACGTCCGACATCGCTCCGCCTTTCCCTCCGCTGGTACCTCGACCTTTTCTCTCACAGGGTGCGGGGCAAGTCAATTCGCGCGCTGCTTGTGCGGGTCAGGCGGCTTGCCGCCCGGAGCGGCCGGAGAAGCCGTCGGTCGGCAGTGTGCGGAATTCCCCCCGGTGACGAAGCGGTGAGCCTCTTCCGGATCGATACCGGTGAACGCACATGACGTTGCGGGAATTCCTTCTTCGTGGTCGAGCTGCTTCGCATGAGTGTCAGCGGTGACGACGCGTCACCGCTGACATCACGCGCCAGGTTCTAGTACCTGGTGGATGAACGCTGAGGGCGGTCCGTCCTGGGCTTCGCCTCGTTCACGTTCAGATTACGGCCATCCATGTCCTTGCCGTTCAATCCGTCGATCGCCGCTTTCGCCTCGGATGGGTCGCTCATCTCGACAAAGCCGAATCCCTTCGACCTGCCTGTTGCGCGATCCACGATCACGTCCGCCGAATCTACTGTGCCGAACTGAGCGAAAGCCGCCCTGAGGTCCTCGTCACTCACGCTGTAGCTGAGGTTGCCTGCGTAGATTTTCATTTATGTTTCACCTCCCCGTACAAAAAGAAGCCCCGAGAATCGCATCTCGGGGCTGAAACAATCTCACTTAGAAACACTAAACTCCATCGCATGATAGCACACCTGACAAGAACGCGCATCCCGGCAGCCGGGGGAATTCGAGCGCGGTCAGGTGGCCGGGTGGCCCCTGCGCGTGGCATTCCTGACGATCATGTCCGCTTCCGCCCCGCTGGCGCCGGGGCCCATTGCCAAAGCTCTCCTTCCCGGCTCGCGGGCAACCGCGCCGCCCGGTCCCCCGCGTTCCGGGGTCAGGACCCGTCGATCCTTTTGAGCGTCTCGATGGTCAGCGCCAGGGCGCAGGCCAGGGATTGCGGCCTTATGAGGTCCACGGTGTCGAGCCTGGTGTGGTAGTGGGGGACTATCCTCGAGCTGTCCATGCAGCAGACGAAGGTGCTGGGGATTCCGGCGAGGGTGAACGCCGCCGCGTCCGACGCCCCGAGCGGCATGATGGCGACCTTGGGCTCGTACCCGGCAGCGCGCGCGGAGTCGCGGACGAGCGCCACCATCCCGGGGTCGTGTTTGGCCCCCGGCCACAGTTCCCGCTTGAAGACGGTCAGAAACCGCTCGTCGTGGACGCTGTCTATGATCAGCGCGCGGGTGGGGACGTCTTCGAACTCGCTCTTGTGCCGGGCGGCGTAGCGCTTGGCCCCTCTCAGCCCCGCCTCCTCGGAGGAGCAGGCCAGCAGGACGACCTCGGTCTTCCGGGGATGGAACTCTCCGTTCCCGGACGCCTCCTCCAGGTACCTGGCCAGGCCCGCCAGCACTGCCACGCCGGACATGTTGTCCACGGCGCCGGGCACCACGTCGCTGGTGTGCCAGAAGGCCATGACCACCACGAAGGGCGCGGTGGCGATGAGCGCGATGCCGATCACCTTGAAGGCCAGCGCCCCCGGCAGGCCGCTCTCGCCGGCGATGAGGCGCGCCAGGCTCGCCCCCATCAGGACGGCCACCGAGAGCAGTGCCGCCACCATCACCGGGACGGCAAGCGACTTGAACCAGTACCAGATCTTGAACTCGTAGGCGGAATCGAGGTGGGCGCATACGATGAGTCGCTGCTCGATATCGCCACTGGGCGGGATCACCCCGGCTACGTTCTGCCCCTCCCTCCTGGGGAAAAGGAAGTCGGCGAACTCCCTGTACCTCACCACTTCCAGCAGCAGCGCCGCCAGGCCCACCGCGGCCAGGCCGAAGGAGACGGCGGGGTACATGAAATAGAAAACCAGGCCGACGGCGTAGGCGAACACCAGGAACGGAAAAAGCCCCATGAAAGCTTTGGGGCTGCAGGTGAAATCCTCGAACTCCACTCCAGAGCAGGCCCGCTCGACCTCCGCGGCGAAGAGCCTGCCCAGCTCTTTCTCCGCCTCGCTGCAGGCTTCCCTCGGACCGATGCTCGATACCGCCCGGTCCACGAGTCCGTACATGTACCCTGAGTAATCGCCAGCCGCCACGCCTGTCCCTCCTCCTTGTCCCGGCGCCGTATCCCGCCCTGCCAGGCCCCGAAATCGGGCCGCCCGCCGTTCCACCGCGGGCGCCGTCACCAGCAATCATACGCGCCTCCCAGGCATTTTTCAGCAGCGGCGCCCGTAACGTCGTTCCACTTGATAGCCTTGCCCGGGTTGTCCGGGAGGCTAAAGCTACAACCTGGCTACTAATAGAAAAGGGGCGGCCTCTACGGCCGCCCCTCGTACTTAATTCGAGTTCTTTTACTGCGCTCCCCCTATGGTGTCCGTGCCCGCGCCCTTGTTGTTCCAGTACATGGCCCGCTCCACCATTATCTTCTTTCCCGGGGTCTTTGACGCGACTGCGATGGAGGCCCTGCCGGAGGGGACCTTGTCCGCCATGTTGAAGGTCATCCGGGAGTTGGCGGGGATGCTGGCGGTAAGGATCTCTGCTCCCCCCCCTGCCTTCAGGTAGGAGACCTCAACTGCCACAGCGCTGGCATTGGGGTTCTGTACCAGGGTCCAGGTCTCATATCCCCCCGAGGTCTGCCCATCGGGCAGGTAGAAGGAGGTGTGGGCCTGTGACATCCCTATCGAGTCGTGGCAGGCCTCGCCGGTGCCGTTATTCCAGTACATGGCGCGCTCGGCGATGATGGGTTTGCTTCCATGCACCTGGGTGGAGAAGTCCGTGTTGCCCATCCCCGCTACATCGTTCACCTTTATGGTCTTGCGACTTCCCTCTCTCCAAGACGAGGTTCAGTTCAAGGCTACACCCTCGTAATGCAGCCCGTCACGCCTTTTTGATCGCCGCCCGTAGGGCAAGCGGATGAAGCACGACTTCGTCTGTTTCCGGGTGGGCGACAACTCCTCCCGGCTCACCGGCGATCACCGCCAGACTGTGTTTCATCTCGCTGCCATGCCAGCTAATAACTCGAGCCGCGTCCCCCGGCAGGACTCCGTCCTGGCACGCCCCCGAAAACCAGGTCTGCAATATCCCGCTTGGCAGCCTCGCTCGTAGTCCTGATCATTCCCATATATTTACTTGTCGTAAGCCCGCCCTCAAAATCCTCGCCCGCTTCGAATAGTCTGTTGATTACTTTCTTCTGCCGTTCATTGAGATTGAAGCCCACTATCTCTTGCCACATTCGAGTTTTTTCCATCGCCTCACGGACTTCGCCCTCAGATCGCCTGATGGCTCTATCAAGGCCACTCAAAACCTGCATAAACGGACTTGGGCGAGGCTTGAATCAGTCGCTAATGCTTTATCTAGCCCTCGGGTCACAATCGTACGCAATCGTGGTGGTTCGATCCTAGAGGCCCATGCTTGAATCTTCTCGAGACGAAATCCCCTGGGGAGCTCCAGCTCCGGCAGTCGGATCTCTGCCCCTCGTGGTGCGAGCAAGTAGACCGTGTCGAACACCGCTTTCTCGGGAATCGCCAGGTAACCTTGCTCGTTTGAACCCTCGAAGCCATCGAATAGCTCTGGAGCAATATGATGAATGGAGTACGCGCCAATGCTAGTGTTAATCCGCCGGGTGCGGCCCAGCGAAGCCACGTAGATAGACCTGGGAACCTGTTCGATCATGCCGTGGTGCGCCAGTGCCGACCAGAACGAGGTGTAGGCCGGATAAGGCGCTGTCAGATAGGGAGGGACAATTAAGGGGTCGATATCCGTCCGAATCGCCCACAGGCCACTTCGAAGACGGAGAACCAAGCCGGCTTCCTGCAATGAATCAAGGATATGGCTGGCATGACTTGTCGACACCCCGAGCCGAACCGCCACCTCTCGGGTCTCCATGATCGAACGTCCGGTTTTCAGCAGGTCACCTAGAGCATCTGCTGGTCTCATCGGAGTTCCATGAGCCTCTCAATTACGAAAGCTTGCATTTGGTCCCATACATCCGGACTGTACAGATCGGTCACTTCACGATCCAGAAAAGGCATGACCTGATCGCGGAACGCAGCGAATGGCAACTCCATTGCCCTCTCAGTTGCGATTTGCAGTGTCTCTGCTTTCACCTGCCCTGGTTTGGTTGCATCAGGGTAGCGTCGCATCAGCAACTCGAGATCGAACAGGTCGCGCGCCTGAGTCTCAGAACGCAGTGCCAGAGCTCCAATCTTCTGCTCAATTGCTGCTGCCTCCGTGTAGTGAAGCACCGTCGGAGGTCGTAGTGCGTACGGGGCCACAACCCTATCTGGTACTGGCTCAAGTATTCTACGGGAATCGTCGGCCCTGTGACTGAATTCTATTTTCGTATGGACAGGCTGCTTCAGTCCGCTTGAGGTGATTAGCAGTTTCCAGCGCTGGGTCGTTTCGGTCTGCTTGGGCTTGGTTACACGCTCGAAGGCCAATCCATCATTACGAAGAAGAACATGCATCGCCGGTGAATCCAGGATTTTGTCGACTCTGGTTTGTAGATTCCAACTCTCGATGCGGACGGCATCGAGATCAATGTATTCAGAACAGCGATGGCTTCCGAAGAAGTAACGGAGGTTGACTCCTCCCTTCAAAACGTAATGGGATTTATCCAAGCGCGTAGGAAGAACCTGGAGGAATACCAGGTGAAAGTACTCTATGATTTCAATCTCGTTCAGTTGCTTCTTCATGTTTTAACGGTACCTTTTTTTGAAATATTTTTCAATCATTTGCATCGCTATTTGAATACCTGGCGGTGTTTCTACAATCCAACCAAAACCAGGTTGAGGTGAACTGGGTCGTATTGGTGCAATTGTTACCTCGAAAAAATGGCTACTATATGGCTACAAGACCGTTGCATCTATCAAATGGCAAGGGTGTCAGTTGGAGCAGTACAGGCAAGGAATTATGCATTCTATTGCCATTTGTGGCGGAGTGAGAGGAGTTCGAACCCGCCCCACGCGCCGGTGACAGGGATGTCGCTTCATGGTTATCGGTCTTTCGTCCCGCTCTCCAGGTCGCTCTTGAACATGATTCAAGCCCGACCTTTCGGCCTCTCGCGGCGCGCGGTGACCCACCATATGATCATCAGCCTACGTCCCTCCGCCATGGGTGTCCTCTGGACCCCCATGGCGGAGGGAGACGGATTCGAACCCGCGGAGCATCTCTCGGTGCTCAACGGTTTTCAAGACGGTTTATGTTCATCCCATCCTGTACTATCTAGTACCTTCTCGTACCGTTCTGTGCGGGAAGCGAATTAACTAGCGGGCTATTCATGCCATTCTTTACCGTCTTGTACCACTCAGTATGGTGGCAGAATGCTGGCAACGGGCATGGCTGAGAAACAGGCCCCTGGCTCCTCGGCGACTACGCCGGGTTCGTCGGCATGAATCCAGAACAGGAGGAGTCCGCGCTCTCGCGCCCGGGGTTATTCAAAGATGTGTTAGACACGAAATCCGACAGGCGAACCGCGAAGCCGTACCTGAACCATTGGCCTACTCAAGCGCGCCGTCATCGCCTGCGGTTCTTCGACTTCCCATACTCGCGCGCGTTCTTGACGCCGTCGAAGTCCGCATACATCTCGGTCATCTTCTCTCTTTCGATCTGCCTGGAGTTGAGCCCGTCGTACCTTGCCTCTTTCTTGAGCTTAAGGTAGCTGGCCAGGCGCTCCTCTGAGAGCTCTCCAGAGGCGATCGCCTCTCGCACGAGGCAACCCGGTTCGGTTCCGTGGTGGCAATCGGAGAACCTGCACCCTTCAGCGAGCCTGTCTATGTCGTCGAAGGTCCTCGTGAGGTCCACTGTCTCCACCCCAAGCTCGCGCATACCGGGGGTGTCGATGACGGCGCCGCCAGTGGGGACGGCTATCAGGTCGCGCCTCGTCGTACAGTGTCTCCCCTTGCCGTCCTTCCTGACCTCGTCGGTCACGAGGAAGTCCCCGCCGAGGAGCCTGTTTATGAGGGTCGATTTCCCGACTCCGGAGGAGCCGATGAAGGCTGCCGTCCGTCCATTCCCCACGTACTTGGGTATGGAATCGCATCCGGCTTCCGTTACGCTCGACGTGACGATGATATCCACACCGACGGCAACATCGCTGATCCGTGCCAGCATCGAGTCCACGTCGTCACAAAGGTCGGATTTGGTAAGCACCACCACGGGGGTCGCGCCGCTGGCCCAGGCGATGGCAAGGTACCTCTCGAGCCTCCGCGGGTTGAAATCCCTGGTAAGCGACATACAGATGAACACGGTGTCTATGTTCGTGGCAACCACCTGGACATCGTTGGACGTACCAGCGGCCCTTCTCACGAATGCGCTCTTCCGCGGCAGAATCTCGTGGATGATGGCGTTGCCGTGACGCGGGTCCGCTCTGTCAATCATCACGAAATCGCCGACCGCGGGGTAGTCTGACCCCTCGCCTGACGCGTGCCGCATCCTGCCCGATATCTCCGCGATCAACTCCGAGTCGGCGGTGACGACTTTGTAGAGGTTCCTGTGCTGGGCGACGACCCTCCCAAGAAACAGGCCATCTCGAAGGGCGGCGTCCCGGATCAGACCTTCGGTGAAGCCCAGGTTCAGCAGGTCCTCTTCCATCTCTTCCGTTCACCTCCCGGCGATCTTTAACGGATACTCGAGCGAGTCCGCGTGTTTCAATGACTGCTATAGTCTACTGGAGTTTATGTTGCCCATGCTCAGTGACACCTGACTTCAGGCAGCGGCCGGTGTAAGTAGTCTTCGAAAGGCTTGTCGTCCTGTCCGTCCGGTGCTGTTTCGTGCCGACCTGTGCGGAGTTTCGTGCTGCTTGGTTCGTCTGGTGTTGTCTCGTATCATCCAGTGTTGGCTACAAGCCATAGCCAGCAACCGCGGGAAACCGCTCACCGGTTTCGTTTATACCTGCTCTCGATGTACTCCTCGACCCCCGCCTTCGTGCTGCGCCACCGGCCATCCTCGCCTTTTGCCGCTTTGAGGCGACCGCTCACTATCGCTGCCCGGAGTGCCGGCATCTCTCGCCCCTTTATGGCAAAAGCCGCTATAGCGGACCCGTTTTTCTTGGACCACGGATAAGGGTTAATCTTCAGTCCAG
>CAZEJS010000003.1:0-166681 GCA_964512645.1 uncultured Acidimicrobiales bacterium | reverse complement strand
CAACCCCTCAGCTTGCTCTACCTTCATACACCACTAGCGGGGACTCTAACGGACTCCAGAATCGCAGATCCAAACTAACCGATAACTCCACCGTCTTTCAATCCCTTGTCTATCGCCGAAGCGTACTCACAATGACCGCATGTTCTCTTGTGCAGACGATGACGGATCATCCCATTCCATACTGAATAGGTGAACGACGCTACCAGTATGCACGCCCAGGTTGCTGGCAGTCACCATCAGGGCTCGCGGGAAATGACAGCGGGCAATGTGCAACGATCCGTGTCTGCGCGCCCCCCGCTCACCCGGCTACCGAACGGTGGCTCTTCTGCACTGACGGCCGTTCAATGCCCATCAACTACCTCGACATCGCCGATCTCATATGCCGCGCGTGAAGCAGCGAAGATCACCAGGTCCTGATGTGAGAGATTGAACGATTGTCCTGTAGAACGCATCCGCAGGTCGAGCCCGCCTCGCGGAACCAGCAGCCCGTCGATCTTGGCAACCTCCGCCTGGCCGCGTTCCAGCATCGCCTTCCAGAGGACCTCTCCGTCCTCCCTCTCGACAGATATCTCCTGCCGGGCGAAGGGGTTCCCGATAGGAAGATTGAAGGTAACCAGCCTGTCCCCGCCGCTGTAGTTCAGCAGCCTTATGCGGCCGTCTCTGTCCACCAGCCGGATAGTCTCACCTCCCTCTCCTATATACGGGACGCTGATGTCCCCGAGATAGAGAGGTGCAACCCGCGCCGGGGGCGCCGTGATCCTGTACAGGCGCCCTTGCCTGAAGGTGCCTTTTCCGTTGAACCGCATGACCTCCTCCAGGCCGGGCGGCAGCAGCCCCGGGTCCTGCCACTGAGCGTCGGTCCCCTCGACAGGACCGGTGAAGAAGACCAGGTAGTCGATGCCCGCGCGCTTCAGAACGCCCGGGGTCGCCGGGTTGTAGGGGTTGTAGACCGTCCTCCTCATAGCCTCGCCATCGGAGTTCGCTGTGCCTCCGTTCAACATCGGCCGCTTGAAGATAGTCTGGTAGAACATCAGCCTGCTGGTAATGAAAGGCCCGTTCTCCTTCATCGGGTAGAAGGCGAAAGCCGTATCACCGGGCATCTTCCTGATCACCTTGAAGACCGGAGGCACGCTGGAGAAATTGAAGTTCCTGGCCGGTGGCACCAGTACCGTCTCCGCTGTTATCAGCGTCAGTGCCAGCGCGATCGCCAGGCCTTTCGCGCTGAACCGCAGCCTACCGGTCAGTCTCGCGAGACCGAAGCAGGCGATGACCACCAGGCAGATGCTTACCACTATCGCTAGCCTGCTGTACCAGCGAAACCAGGGAACGAGTACGACAAACAGCTTCGATGGAAGGGGAATCTCAACCGAGGCGACCTTCACGTAAGGCTTGAGCGAAAAAACGAACGCCGTTAAGCCGGCCAGGGCGAACCCCCAGATCGCCCCGGCGGTGAAACGGCCGTCATCGCCTGCTCCTTCTTCGCCCTTTTCCTCCTCATCGCGAGTTTTCCCCATCTTACTGCGCCGGCGCCAGAGGAAAGCGAAGGCCAGCGAAAGCAGCAGAACAGTCCAACCGGCGTAGATCGCGTTCCCGAAGTCGGGCTGGACAGTTCCCGTGAGTCTCTCAGCCAGCGTACCGAACACCGGGTTGAGCTTGTTGGGGAGCAGGTACTGACCAGGCACCGCGGCGTTGTCGTAGATGAACTGGCGCGCCCTCAACTCAGTGACCGTGGGACTCGTTGGCCACTTGCCAGGCTGGTTGACCCCCTGAACGAACAGCGTGAAGAAAGGCATCACGCAGAGCAGCACAATCAGCAGAGCGGCCAGCGACATCAGCATCGTCCTGCTGTTGACCTTCATGCCGAAACGCGCGCCACGCAGAGCCCCCTTATCCCGCGCCGCGACGATTGCGGCATACAGAAATCTCCCCAGAAGAAAGGCAGCCGTGAAGATAGCCATGAACAGACCAAAATGTACCGACGTGCTTGCGACGAGAACCCCCGACAGCGCCATGAGAATTGAAGACCTCCACGACGGCTTCCGGATGAATTTCAACAGCAAGAGGATGTAGAGGGGCATCCATTGCGTCGCGGCGAGGCCTGCCCCGATCCACATCGCGTAGTACGCGTGGAACACGCCAGCCAGGTACGCGAACCCACCGAAAAACGCTATTCCGCGGTTTTTCAGCATGTATCTCACCAGGTAGTACATGGTGACGCCGGAAAGGAAATAACTGAGGAAGATATCGATATTCCAGGCCACCGGCGCGCTCACGAAAAGCAGCAGAAATCGCATTTTCAGGTACCAGAGGGGCTCGTAAGGAAACCACAAATGCGTTGAGAAGGGGTACCCTATCATCCCGGAGCGAAAAGTGCTCCCCCCGAAGGCCGCGTGGTTCTTGTACCACCAGTTCAGCCAAATCGTTCCGAGATTGTCACCCGGTTTTCCGTAGATCGAGGTAGTGAAGTGAGACAAGACCGGCCATGTCAATACCAGGGCCGCAGCAAGATAGAACAGGAAGATCCACACCTCGGGAGGGCACGAACGCAGCAAGAGCGAGGCGTGCGCCGCCGCCCTCTTCAACACCCCCCCGGATGTGCCGTCGTCAATAGCTTCCCAGGTCTCTTTCCCTGTATCCATGGACCCTCACTTCTTCACCCCGAGCGCGAATGAATCGAATTATATTCCACCACGCTTCCGGCAGCACCGTTACAGTACATAGACCTCGACCGGACATCGCAGTTGTTGATTCAAGGCTCGAAGGTCCTCGTGCCGGCCCGGCTCCCCCGTCTCCGATGACTTCCACCGTGCGGTTTTGCACATGGAAGCGATCGCTTTCGAGACACGTTTGAAGGAAGTAATTATCATCAATTCGATCGAGGTAAGGCCGCCTCCGGTCTGCGAGCCGGGTCTTATCGCCTCACCTCTCGTTCGAGAACGGCGAAGCCGGCCCCATTGGGGCCGGCTTCGATTCATTCAGCACCTGCCATTAGATGGAGTGCCCCGACACAGTCGTCGGACAAAGCACAGTGGGAGGCGAGCCCGCAACCAGCGTGTAACCGCTCTGGGTTGTCGGGCAGAGCGGGGCCCTCTTGATCAGAGAGGGAACCATGATAGTGCCGACCGAACCTCCCGGCGGGTACGCGTCGTACTCCGCGTTGTAGGTGTTGATCGCGCCGTCGATGGTCCTCAGGTTGGCCTGGCACGTACGCCTCTGGGCGTTCGACCTCGCCGAGAGGAAAACCGGAACGGCGATGGCCACGAGAATGGCGATGATCAGGATGACGATCATAAGCTCGATCAACGTGAAACCCTCGTTCTTGCGAATTAGCTTGCGCATATTCTTTCACCTCCTCTCGCGACCCATGAACCTGACTGGCCTTGAACCTTATTTACCTTGTTATCGGCACCTCCGTACCCGTACTTGAGGCTGTCCCCGGAAGAAGCCGGGCTGATACAGCGTGGGGCTGAAACCCGACAACTCCGTCACTTGATCATCGTGATAACCCGGAAGATCGGCAGGTAGAGCGCTATGACGATCAGGCCGACGGTGGTGCCAAGAAACATCATAAGCAGGGGCTCCAGGGTAGAGGTGAGGCTGTCCACCCCGGCGTTGACCTCGGCATCGTAGAACTCGCTGACCTTCCCGAGCATCACGTCGAGCGCACCGGTCTCTTCGCCGATGGCGATCATCTGGGTGACCATCGGTGGAAACACCGCGGCCTCGGTAAGAGGTTTGGCGATGGTCTCGCCTTCCTTGACACTCTCACGCACCTTGTCGAGCTCCCGTGTCACCACCGCGTTGCCGGTGGTTTCACCGGTTATCTCCAGCGCCCCCAGGATGGGCACACCTGAGGAAATAAGCGTTCCCAGGCTGCGAGAAAACTTCGACATCGCCGTCTTGTGGAAGAGGTTGCCCACGTAAGGGGCGCGCAACTTGAACTTGTCTATGGCGTACCTTCCCTTTTCGGTAGCCTTGAACCGGCGATAGGCTATAACCGCGCCGATTACGGTAACAATGATGACCAGGCCGCCCCAGCCACCCACGAAGTGGCTGACCCCTACCAGAACTTTTGTGAATGTGGGAAGCTCGCCTCCCATGGTCTTGAACATCTCGGTGAACTTGGGCACGACGAACACGATCATGCCGGTGAGGATCACCAGCGAGAGCCCCAGGATGGCGACCGGGTAGGTCATCGCCGACTTGACCTTCCGCCTGATCTCGGTCTCGCGCTCGAGCTGATCGGCAACCCTGAGGAGCACGTCGTCGAGCATGCCGCCCAGCTCCCCAGCCCGGACCATGCTGACGTAGAGGTTGCTGAAAGCCTCGGGGTGCTTCGCCAGCGCCTCGGAGAGAGAGCGCCCCGCTTCGACCTCCTTCTGACAGTCCGTGATGATGTTGGCGAGGCTGGACGACTCCGTCTGCTGGGAGAGGATGCTCAAGCACTTGATGAGCGGAAGGCCCGCGTTGATCATCGTGGCGAACTGCCTGGTGAAGATGTTGACGTCGGTCGCCTGCACCCTGGAGCCGAAGATGTGGATCTCTTTCTTGCCGAGGGCCTGCTTGACCTCGTCGACGCTGACCACGAAGTAGCCCATCTGCCGAAGCTTGCCGGCCAGAACGTCGGCGTTCTCCGCTTCCAGGGACCCGGTGATCTCCCTGCCGGTGCGGTCCCTGACCGTGTAAGTGAATTCGGTCGCCACTATCAACCTCCAGCTCGGACCAACGGTTCTTAACCGTCCGTTCAGTCTGTTAACTTAATGATAGCACCAGTTTACGAATATTAGAACGTTCGAGACCCGTTGATTGGTTACTTCTGGCAATATATTACCTGCCGACCAACCGCCTGAAGTCGTCTTTGTTGTGCGCGCGGGCCAGTCCGGTCTCGTACGTAACCTGCCCCGCCCTGTACAACGCCGCGAGGGACGCGTCCATGGTCTGCATCCGGAGCTGGCCGCCCGACTGCATTGCCGAATAAATCTGGTGCACCCTCGCGTCCCGGATCATGTTGCGGATGGCCGAGGTGGCGATCATGACCTCCACGGCCGGTACCCTGGAGCTGCGGTCTTTTGTCGGGACCAGTTGCTGGGTGACGATCGCCTGCAGGGTGGAAGCCAGCTGGAGGCGGACTTGGGCCTGCTGGAAGGTCGGGAAGACGTCGATGATCCTGTCAATGCTCTGCGGGGCGTCCTGGGTGTGGAGGGTGGCGAACACCAGGTGTCCCGTTTCGGCCGCGGTGAGTGCGGTGGCGATCGTCTCGAGATCTCGCATTTCACCCACCAGGATGATGTCGGGGTCCTGGCGCAGGGCGTATTTCAGGGCGTTGGCGAACGAGTGCGTATCCGCGCCCACCTCGCGCTGGTTGACGATGCACTTCTTGTGGAGGTGGAGGAACTCGATCGGGTCCTCGATGGTGATGATGTGTTCCTCGCGGGTCGAGTTGATCAGGTCCATTATCGCCGCCAGCGTGGTCGATTTGCCCTGGCCGGTAGGTCCGGTGACCAGGATGAAGCCCCTGGGCAGACGGGCGAACTCCTTGACCACCATCGGGAGCATCAGTTCCTCCACCGTTTTGATCCGGTAGGGGATGATGCGGAAGGCCGCTCCAACGCTGTTCCTTTGGAAATAGGCGTTCACCCTGAACCTGGCGCTCCCCGGCACCGAGTAGGAGAGGTCAAACTCGAGGTTGGTCTCGAGCGTCTCGCGCTGGCGCGCGGTCAGTATGCTGTAGACCATCTCGCGGGTGTCGTTGCTGGTGAGCTTGGGGAGGTCCATCCTCTGGAGGACGCCGTTTATCCGCAGCACCGGAGGTACGCCGACGGTGATGTGGAGGTCAGACGCCCCACGTTTGATGACCTCCTCGAGCATCTCGTTTATATCGAGCCTCAACCCTTGCTGTGCCACGCCACACCTCCGTTATCCGCGACCTCGACTACATGACAACTCGCAGTACTTCCTCTATAGAGGTTACCCCTTGCTTGACCTTCAGCCAACCGTCCTCCCGCAGGGTCACCATCCCCTTCTCGTGGGCCAGCGTTCCGATCTCCCTCGCGGTCGACATGTTCACGACCGCCTTCTCCACTTCCTCGTCCACGACGAGCAACTCGTAAAGCCCGACGCGGCCCCGGAAACCGGTGTGGTTGCAGAAAGGGCACCCGTTCGGGTCCGCCTTGAACACCTTGACGGTACCGCCCTCGTCCACCGGGAACCCGATCTTCTCCAGGTACTCGGCGGGGTATTCGGCCTCCTGACGGCAGCGGGTGCAGAGCCGGCGGGCGAGCCTCTGGCTCACTACGCTGTCGACGGCCGAAGCAATGAGGAAAGGCTCGACACCCATCTCGGTCATTCGGGTCATCGCCGAGGGCGCGTCGTTCGTGTGGAGCGTGCAGAGGACCAGGTGACCCGTCAGGGCCGATTCGATTGCCATCTTCGCCGACTCGGGATCTCGAATCTCGCCTATCATGACGATATCGGGGTCGCATCGCAGGATCGACCTGAGGGTCGCCGCGAACGTGAGCCCCACTTTTGTGTTGACCTGGACCTGGTTCGTGCCCGCGAGCTGGTATTCGACGGGGTCCTCGACGGTGATCACGTTCACTTCCCGCCGGTTCAGCTCCGCGAGCGCGGCGTAGAGAGTGGTGGTCTTGCCAGAACCGGTAGGCCCGGTGACGATACAGGTGCCGTACGGCTTCTTGAAGGACTTCTCGAAGTCCTCGAGAGGCCCAGGGGACAAGCCGAGGTCGGAGAGGCTCATGAGTATCTGGGTGCTGTCCAGCAGCCTGAGCACGATCTTCTCCCCGTGGACAGTAGGCACCGAAGCCACGCGCAGGTCGATGTGCTTGCCCGCGGCCTCCATCGCGAAGCGGCCGTCCTGGGGCACGCGCCTCTCGGCGATGTTCATGTTGCCCAGGATCTTGAGCCTGGAGACTATTCCCGGGTGGATGCGTCTCGGGGACCGCCTGGTCTCGCGCAGCACACCGTCGATGCGGTAGCGTATCCGGACGTCCTTCTCCCCGGGCTCGATATGTATATCACTGGCCCCCTCGTGCACGGCCTCGCTGATCACCAGGTTGACGTACTTCACTATCGGGGCGTCCTCGCCGGCCTCTTTCAACTCATCTTCGTCCTCGATTTCCTCCTCGACCGAGGGGAGTTCGTCGAGCGCATCGTCCATTTCGGTCGTCGTGTGCAGGTATCTGCCGATCACGCTGGCGACATCGTCCCTGGTCGCGACTACCGGCGCTATTTCCATACCGGTCATAATACGAAGGTCGTCGAGCGCGAAGACGTTCGTCGGGTCGGCCATGGCGACGACCAGCCTGCCGTCCTGGAAGTCGATGGGGACCACCGTGTACCGCTTGGCGAGGTTGGCGTCGATGAGAGTGGCCGCTCCGGGGTCTATGGCGTAACTGGAAAGATCGACATAGCTGATGCCGATCTGTTCCGCCAGCATGGAGGTGAGCTGGCCCTCGGTAAGCAGTCCCTTGTCCACCAGCACCCGGCCCAGGGACTTGCCCGTGCTGGCGTGTTCCTCCAGGGCCTCATCGAGCTGCTCCTCGTTTATGAGGTCGCTTTCCAGCAGAAGTCGCCCAAGGCGGTCCTGCTTCGGGTTGTCCATAGGTCAACGCCTTCCGTTACAAAGGCAGTGAAACCGGGTGCCTGCCCGGCAGCCTGCCTGCCCGGCCTAACTAAATATACGCCTCTTCGAGCGCGCGCAGGAGGGCTGTCCTCATTACCTCTACCGGCGCTTCGAGTCCGGTCCATATCTCGAACGCCGCCGCCGCCTGGTAAAGCAACATCCCCTTGCCGTCCATGACCTCAGCGCCCCGGGCTTCCGCTTCCTGGAGCAGCGGGGGCTGGTAGAGCGAGTAGTTGAGGTCGCAGACGAGATGGTTCTTGTTCAGGAGCGATACGGGCACGCGCAACGAGCCGTCAAAAATGGTCAGCGGCGTGGCGTTTATTATCAAGTCCGATTCCGCTACCACGATGTCATAGTTGTCGTCCGGCGAGAGCCAGGAGACCTCGATATCCGGGGCGCTCCTGGTAATTATCTCCGCGAGCTGGCGGCTCCGGTCCGGCGAGCGGTTGACGATGACGATAGAGGCGCACCCTGCCAGCGCCAGTGAGACGGTCACGCTGCGCGAAGCGCCACCGGCGCCGAGCACGAGAATGCGCTTGTCTTTGACATCGTACCCCACGTCACGCACAAGCGCGGTATAGAAGCCGCGGCCGTCGGTGTTGTAGCCGATGAGCCTGCCCTTGTCCAGCAGTATCGTGTTGACGGCTCCCACCGATTCGGCAAACATGGCGACCTCGTCGAGCAGCGGAAGGACGTCGGTCTTGTACGGCATGGTAACGTTGATCCCCGCGAATCTCAGAGCTTCGATGCCCTGGAGCGCCTCAACCAGGCGACCTTCCTCGACCGGCAATGGCACGTAGCACCAGTTCAGTCCCAGGTAATCAAAGGCGGCGTTGTGTATCGTTGGCGACAGGGAATGAGACAGCGGATTGCCCACTATCCCCACCAGCCTAGTACTGCCGTCGATCCGCATCGGTTTTCCTCCGGAGGCTCCGCCCCGCGCCTTGCGCCGCCCGCAAGCGGCCCGTCAGATGCCGCCAAACGGGATGTTCGGCACATCGCGTACCGCGTCGCGGCACCGTCTGTTACCCGGCCTTCTCGAGCGCTTCCGCCCGGGCCATGACACGCTCCAGAAGGACCAGGAGCACGTCCTTCACGTCTTTGAGTTTCCTGGCGTCACATCGAACGATGTCCACATCTCCCAAGTGGTCGATGCTGTTTTTCACCTGCTCGGCCGCCATGCAGTTCTTTCTGTCCGCTCTGGTCACGCCGATGACGAACGGCCTGTCGGACATCCCCCGGAAAGCCTTGACGATGCCCGCTACCTCCGAGAAAGACTCGGGCCTGCTGCCGTCCACAAGCACCACGTACCCCAGCATGCCCTCGGAAAGTATCTCCCACATGAAATCGAATCGTTCCTGCCCCGGGGTTCCGTAGAGGTGGAGTACGTACCCGTCAGGGAAAGTGATGCGACCGAAATCCATTGCGACGGTGGTATCGCACCTCCTGGCCCCCTTTCCCGTCTTCTTCTCGGTGGCGACCACGTCGATCTCGCTGATAGCGCCGATGAACGTGGTCTTCCCCGAGTTGAACGGGCCCGTCACCACTATCTTGAAAACCCGGTCCAAGCAACCCCTCCCCGCAGCGTCACATTTTTTTCAGGTCGTCAATAATCTTCTTAACGGACCCCTTGTCCACCTCTTTCGACCCCTTGCCGCGCCCGCGCTTGTCCTTCTTCGCCTTGCCCTCCGTGGCTTCACGATCATCGGAGGTGATGCGCCGCCTGGTCTTCTTGACCCCGCCCGCGAGCTCCAGGAGCTCCTGCTCGAGTTCGAACGTCTCCAGGTCCACCAGGCTGGTGCCGGCGCCCCGCTTTCCCCTCACCTTGAGACCAAACCCCTCATCGTCGAGGTCCGCGGACTTCTCCTCGTCCCCGTCTGAAACCACCTCGTGCGTCTCTACCTGTTCCGTGGTTATGAAATCGTCCTCGTCTGAGACCACCTCGGACGTCTCGACCGGCGCGGTAATCATGAAATCATCTTCGGAAAGCTGCTCAGGCTCCTGTACGGCCTCCTGTGACACCTCCGCCTGCAGGGTCACGGGCTCAGCGCCATCAACCACCGTCTCGGCCTCGAAGCCAACGACACTCCGGGCGCCTGAAACGTCACCGCCAAGGGTAACCGGCTCCGCCTCGAGGACCATCCGCCCGGCTTCGCCCGGCTCGGCAAGATCGTTCCCGGCTTCGACGGTCTCGCCGAAGACAATCTCCTCGGTGACCTCGTCCGCCTGCACGATACCGGCGGAGTCGGCTTCCGCGACGGCCGGGCCTTCGGTTTCCCGTTCCGGCGCTCCCGGGGGACCCTCCACCGACTCAGCGACGGCCGGTCCGGCCGCGCCCCCGGCGGCAAGTCCGTCCTCCAGTCCTTCAAGCAAAGGAACATCCTCAATAACGGCGGCGGTCTGCTCCGGTTCGTCAGGAACCTGACCGGCGGCGAACGTGACATCTTCGGCCTCCCCCGCGGCATCCAGCAGTTCGGCCTCGAGGGCGGCCAGTTCGTCCTCGACCTCCACGGGTTGCTCCGCGGAAGCCTGCCTCAGCGTTTCTATGGAAATAACCTCGGCGCTCGCGTCGCCTTCCGGTTCGGCATCGTCGGAAATTTCTATCGCCAGAGGCGGCACTCCGTCCTCTCTGGAGGCTTCGTCCAGCTGAACCACCTCGGCTTCCGCCTCGACCTCGACGGGCGCGGGCTCAGTCACGGTCTCGGCGGTCTGCGCTCCGACAGTCGGGATTTCCTCGAAATCCGAGGCGGCCGCACCGGAGCTGTCTTCCGGTCCGGCTTCGATGTGGGGTTCTATATCGAGCTCCATGTCACCGTCGGTGACCAGCTCCTCCGTCTCCTCGAGCCCCACCACAGGCGCGCCCTCTTCGAGTTCGACCTCGAAGACCTCCCCTGCGACGGTCTTGAACTCCAGCACTGTGCCCACTTCGCTCGACGGCTCGATCGGCGTCCCCGCCTCAGGTTCTTCTTCCCCGGGCGCGACCGCGCCGCGCGGCTCGACTACCGGATAGGTAGGCTGATCGAAAGCGAGCAGCTCCTCCCTGGTGAGGTCCCTCTCCTTCGGGGTCACCTGAAGCAGCCTCTCGATCTCCTCCTCGGTGGGCACCCTGTCCCCGGCTATATCGTCGACGAGCGGGATCTCCGTGACCTCCACGCCTTCTTTCGCGTGGAGGTGGGCCAACTCGTCTTCGCCTATAAAGGTCAGCCCGTCATCGACGGCAACCTCTTCCGTTGGATCTTCTGCTTCAGGAGGGGCTTCACCGGCTAGCGCCTGGGCCTCCATTTCCTGCTCCATGGTCACAAAGCCCGCCGCGGCGGGAGGCACCTCGTCCAGGTCCGCCTCCAGCTCTTCCTCTGCGACGACGGTTATGTCCAGCTCCTCTGCCGCCGGCTCCCCGGCGGGCGACATGAGTTCATCCGTTTCTTCGATGATGCACTCTGCCGGGGCCTCCTCCGGAGCCGGCTCGGGAGGGGCTACTTCCAGTTCGGCCGCCGGTTCTTCCTCCACCTCGAGCTCGACCGGTTCCAGTTCCGCCGCCGGTTCTTCCTCCACCTCGAGCTCGACCGGTTCCAGTTCCGCCGCCGGTTCTTCCTCCACCGCAGGCGCCCCGGCTCCGGCCTCGAAGTCGATGAACTCCGGAACCGCGGCCTCTGCTTCCGGCACGACCGCTGTTTCCCGGACAGGCTCTTCCTCTTCCGCCCGGGATTCCTCCTCCAGCCCAGCCTCGGGATGCCCGGGGGCTCCCCTGTGCGACGCCTTCCTGGCGCCACCGCGCAGCCGGCTCAAGTGGCCTGCCCACTCCAGCGGGATATCCTCCGGCTCCTCGAACTCGGAATCGTCAACCCATTCCCCGGCCTCGGCTGCGCCTGACGTGATCTCGGCGTCGTGCTCCTGAACGAGCTCGGCCTGCTTCTTCTCCTCGGTCTCCTTGAAGGCCAGCAGCCTGTCGTTGTCGGAGGCTTCCTGGAGCGCCAGCGATTTATAGTAGTCAACGAGGCTCTGGCCGGGAGTGGGCTTCCTCTCTGCCGGTGGAGCTTCCGGCACGGCAACCTCGTCATGGACAATGAGCGGTCCTTCTTTCTCCTCGGGGGGAGCGTCCGCCTCCACGGCAGTCTCTTCAGCGTCCGCGAAAGACCTCCGGCCTTTGCGTCGCGGTTTCTTCCGCCTCCTGGCGCTTTCCTCGAGGTCGAGATCCTCCCCGGAGATCTCCTCCACGAGGACCTCGTCCTCGGCGTCATCCAGCGTGATCTCTTCTACCGGCTTCTTCTTGGTCGCGGGAGCCTTGCGTTTCTGCTTCTTAGGTTCCGCCTCGTCGGCCACTTCCCCGGTGTCAATCGAGGTTTCGGGCTCCTCCGGCCCCTCTTCCACGGCAGTCTCCATGGAGTCCGGTTCCGCCTCCGCCGGCGGAACTGCCGGGGCCTCAAGCACCGCGGCGCTCCGGAGCCCCGGGGAATCCTCCATCTTCTCGATCTCGTCCTCGAGCACCCCGGGATGTCCGTCTGTCACCGGCTCGGCCCCTTCCAGCGCCACCAGCCCCGCCGTTACAAGGCCGTAGAGCGCCTTGCATGTGACCAGGGCGCTCTGGCCGCTCTTCTCAATGATGTCCCGCACGGCGCTCTCTCCGTCGACATGGTAGAGCACCAGCCATTCCTCGCTGGTCAGGTTGATGTCGGAAGCGTCCTTCCCCGGGACCTTGGTCATCCTGAAGACCGCATCGAGGGACGGCACCTTCTTCTCGATCTGGTACCACTCGTCCAGCCTGCGGCTCCCTTCCATGATGAGGTCCTCGGTCGTCATGGAAAGACCGATGTCCTCCTCGGGGAATATCTGGTTCGGGTCGAAGTCGAAGTCACCCTCGGTCCAGCGCAGGAGATGAAACACCGCGTCCCTGATCTGCTCTTCGACAAAAACCTCTAAGGACTCGCGGCTCAGGTAGCCGAGCTCCACCAGTATGTTGCCCAGCCTCTGACCCTTGCGGGTGGTCTTCTGTAGATCGAGGGCCTCGTCGATCTGATCTTCGGCGACCATCCCGGATTCGGTGAGCCTCTGACCGAGCGGGGGGCGCTTCCAGTTGTGAGTGGCGAAAAAGACGTTGCCGTTCCTGAAGCAGACGTAACCCTTCGCATCACCGTTGGTGATGTTCAAGGTACCGTTCTTCTTCCCGAAATGGATCAGCTGAAACAGGTCGGGAAGGCTGAAATCCCTGAGGCTTCCCTTCAGAGGCATAAAGTCCCTGCCAGTCTATTCGTACTCCACCTGGAGGTGCGATTCGATTATCCCGGCGATTTCCTTCGCCGCGTTCCGGATATCGTACAGCACCAGTCCGAGCTTGCTGCCCCGCCTGACGATGGCGTTCAGCACCGCGTCTTCACCGGCAGCCAGCAGGAACACGTAGCCGTCGGTGCCTTCGACAAACACCTGCGCCAGTTCTCCGCGGCCGAGCTCCCCCGCGGTCCTCTCTCCCAGACTGAGGAGCGCGGCAGACATCGCTCCCAGCCGGTCCTCTTCGTACTCCCCGGGCAAGATGGACGCCATCACGAACCCGTCCATGCTCACAACGGCCGCGGCGTCAATGTCCTGCGTCTTTTCAAGAAGCCTCTGGAGGGCTTGCTGCAGTTCGTTCTGTTGAGCGCCGTCCAAGAACCTGACCTCCCGCCAGCGTTTCAGCAGGGGCAATCCAGGGAAGATCTCCCCGCTCCGCGCGGCATGCCGCACCCGTCGCGAGACCTCCCTACCGGACCCAAAAACCCCCGCAGGCTAATTCTATCACAGCGCACTCCCCGCCTCGCGCGGCCCAGGCTAAATAACCCCGGCGAGCTTCTGGGCACAGCGGTTCACCTCGAGAAGCGTCATGCCCATCTTCGCCGCGTGATCCACGGTGCACGCCAGCAACGCGTCATCGTTCACCTTCACGACGACCAGATCACCCTCGTCCGCCCTCAGGTAGACCTGGTCGAGGTTGCCCCTGGCAAGCTCCCTCGCCACCCTTTCCGCCGCCGCGATCAGCGCCGAAGAGGTGGCGCTCAGCAGTTCCTCCTCCATGCCCTCGGGCACGTCCGAGGCGAGAGGCATGGCGTCGGAGCTTACCAGCACCACGGCTTCGACACCGTCGCTGTCGACGCGCAGTTCCCTCAGAAGCTCCACTATCTGTTGTTCGCGAGCTCCGGCCACAAATCCCTCCTGGGTATGGTGGACACGCTCCTTCTCATGAATGTATCGGAATGCGCGCCCGCGCCTGTAAGTCGAATCCCTATATTATCCGGTTGAGAGGCCTGCCCGGGTAAAGCCTGACATCGGGAGGAAAGCCGGCCCCGGGAGCGACTATTACGATCGCCGCCGCCCGGCAACTCTCCACACAGGTAAAACAGCCTATGCAGGCACCGCCTTCCCGCACCGCGACACCCCCGCCTTCGTCACGCGCCAGAACCGGGAAATCCACTTCCTCGCCGCTCTGCGGACAGAGTTCGACGCAGTCTCCGCAGGAGACGCACCTCTCCCCGATGAGCCTGATTTCGAACATCCGTCCTCCTAATGCGTGCCGCAGGGCACGCACGGGTTGAACGACCTCACCGCGAACTGAAGCCTGGCCGCGTCGGCGTCGACGACCTCTATTCCGCGCACGTTCTTCCTGGCCACGTTGGTCAGGTGCCTGTTCATCAACGTGTAGTTGAACTGGAGCGGGGACATTATCCTGCAGGAACCGATCCTTCCCGCATCGTCAACCTCAAGGACGTGCGCGATCAGGCCGCGGGGGGATTCGACCACTGCCGAACCGGCGCCGGCAGCCGGCTCGATTTCAGCGCACGGCTTCTCCGAGGCGGACATCTCCCGGAGCTCCCCTGTCAGACCCCTGGCCTTTTCCAGCCCCCTGATCGCCTCACAGGCGAGCGCGACCAGGAAGAAGGACTCCCTGTCCAGGGGCCGCTCCCATTGCTCGAAACAGCGCATGCTCTCCAGCTGAGCGGCGGGGGTATCATCACCGAAGCCGTGATTAAGCCTGGCGAGCGGCCCCACCATCGTGGAATCCACTCCGGCCACCTCCAGCGGTACAACGCCGGACCACGGAACCGGGTGTTCCTTCACTGAATCGATAAAAGCCACCGGGTCCACGGTCGCCGTTTCACCGCCTCCGAACGGCGAGATCGAGATCTCATCCCCGATTAGCTCGGGTATACCTTCGACCGTGGAAGCCATGTAGTGGCCGGTGAGGGGCGCCCCCGTCTCCATGATCCGGGACTCGCGGCGGGTCAGCATCTCCGCCAGCCTCATCGTCTCCCGAAGGTCGCTGGAACAGCCTTCCAGCAGTTCCAGAGCCAGATCCCTCTCCGACCGCGCCGGAAATGCGGAAACGCCTCCCGGCACGATGACGGCGGGCCGGAAATGGTTCCCGGCGAGACACTGGACGGACTCGTTGACCGCGTTCATCGCGGCGAACAACCGGGCGATGGTCTCCTGGTCGACCATGTAGATGCCCGTGATGTTCTTTACGGCCGCGTCTGACGTGGGCAGCGCGAAATCCGGCAGCGCCAGGTAGGCTATCGTCTGCAGGTGGGAAGCCGTCAGCAGCAGCCAGCATACGAGTTCGCGGAACGTCCCCGCCGCGTCGGGGACCTCTACCCCGCACGCGGCCTCGAGCGCACGGCACGCGGCGAGCTGATGGAACGTGCCGCAGGTACCGCAGGCCCGCGCCAGGACCGTCGGAGCGCGCAGGGCGTGCAACCCCTGCACCAGCTTCTCGAGGCCCCTGTTATCAAGTCCCCTGAAACGCGCCTCGATCACCTTCTGGTCCGGGGTGAACAGGATCTCGATGTCGCCGCGCCCCTCTATTCGGGTGACCGGGTACAGCCTGACTTTCTGGACCTCGGGATCCCGTGCTCCCCCTGTCTCCGGATCTTCAATCACCCGGCACCCTCTCCTTCGCCCTGGCCCTGGTCTCCGGGTCTCCACCGGTGTACAGGTAAAGGATATCCAGCATTGTCGAAATCTGCCCGGCGACCTTCTCCGGGCGCTGCCTGCTGGTCCTCGCCAGGCAAGCGACCGTATCGGAGTACACCGAGTGGAGCTGCGAGGAGAGCACCATGTCCGATGGCCCTCGACAGCCCGAGCAGGCCGCGCCGGCAGAAGTGCAGGCCGCCCTGCAACCACCCCGTGTGACGGGACCCATGCACAGCATGCCCTTGCCCAGCAGGCAAACATCCTCGTCGTGGCCGCGGCCAGGGTGGAGCGTCAGGGATCTCGTTCTCCTGCGTGGCAGGGTTCGGGGGCAGTCCGAGCAGACCGTCCCATCGAAGTGCAGTGGTGTGTAGCCCTCGACGACGGACTTGAGCGCATCGAAGATCAACCTCGGGGGCGGTGGACAGCCAGGGACGTACAGCTCAACGGCCACCCTGGAGTCCAGCGGCTCGGCTACCGGCTCCACCTGCGGGAGGGTGTCGTCCGGTCTTTCCTCCTCGGGAGGTTCCGGACCGCGGAGGCCGGCGACTCCACCGTAAACCGCGCAGCTGCCGACGGCGACTATCTTCCGGCTCGTTCTGTCGATCTCCAGCGCCAGCCGGAGTTCCTCCGTGGTCCTGACGCAGCCGCTGACGAGCACTACATCGGAGGGGGACACGGAGTGCCGGTCGAGGAGAAGACTAGAAAAAGAGATGGTATGCTCGCTCAGGAAGGCGACCAGCGGTTCGCCTATCGACAGGAGCGAGTTCTCGCATCCCCCGCACGCGCTGAGCGCCGCTGTTGCGATGTACATCAGTCCCTCATCTCCAGGTGCACCTTGCACGCCCGGGGGCCGCAATGGATAACCCTCATGTCGACCCTGTGCCCCAGGTACTGCTCCATGCAGCCCGCCATATACCCGTGCATCGCCTGACAGAGCAATCCGCCGGGAGTAGACCCCACGTTGCGGGAGAGGTTCATGAGCGGGCAGCGCCGGAACACCAGGAACGCCGAGCGCCGGTCCTCGGACACGGTCCAGTCGTCTTCGTCGCCGGGGTCGCGCCACAGCTCGAAACGCCAGATTTCTTCGCCCTCGCTGAGGACGCGGCTCAACGCCTCCATCGGGTCGTCGCCGGTGCCCCTGCGGCGGCCCTCGCCGCACCCGGCGTCCCGTCCGGCCTGGTACATCATCGCCGGGGCCCCTTTGCCGAGCACGCCCTCGGCCGACACGTCCAGTATGTAAGCAATCCGCATGAGCGTCCTGAGCTCCAAAGCGCTCCCAGCGGCATCCGGCTCGACCAAGCAGACCCTCCGTTCTTACTGCGCCCCGTTCCGATCCGCCTTCCATTTCTCGAACTGCGCGTAATCGGCGGTGAAACTGTGGTGCCCGTCCTGGCTGGTGACCAGGAAAAACAGGTAATCGGTCGTCGACGGGTTCAGCGCCGCGCTCAGGGACTCGTAACCCGGGCTGCAGATAGGCCCCGGCGGCAGTCCGTCTATCCGGTACGTGTTGTAAGGTGAATCGACTTGTGTGTCCTTTTCGGTGAGCCGGGGCTTCCACTCTCCGAGAGCGTATATCACGGTCGAGCACATTCCCAGCTTCATGTTTTTACCGAGCCTGTTGTATACGACCGATGCCACCAGCGGGCGCTCGTTTGCGAACTTGACCTCTTTCTCGATTATCGACGCGGTTGTCACCGCCTGGTGGCGGCTCAGCCCCAGGGACGCCGCCCTGTTCCAGTCGAGGTCACGCGTCTCTCTTGCGAAACTCCTCAGCATCATCTCGACCGCCTGCCGCGGCGTCGTCAGCGAAGTGACCTCGTAGGTGTTAGGAAACAGGTAACCCTCCAGGCTGTCCTCTGGCACCCCTTCGAGGAAACCGTAGACGTAGCCGCCGGAGCCGGCGGCTTCCTCGAACGCTGCGGCGGTTATCGAGCCCTTTGTTGCCGCTGCGAACCTCTCGGCCGTCTGTTTTACGGTCAGGCCCTCGGGCACGGTGACCCTGTAGGTCGCGGATTTCGGCCCGGGTTTCGACCGCAGTTTCCTCAGCACCAGCCAGCCCCCCACGGAAAAGGCGACCACGGCCGCGACCAGGACCGCGACCACTACCGCTCCCCTTATCCGGTGTCTCCGCGCGAGTTCCCGCTCCTGCCTCCGCCTGGTCCTGTTGTGCGCCTCTTCGTATCCGGTCAATTCACGCCTCCGGGACGCCGTCCATGTAAGCCCTGAGGATAAGCGCCGCCGCTACTCTGTCGGACGCCCCGCGCCTCTCTCCGCGCCTGGCCCCGCCCTCCAACAGGACGGCTTCGGCCTCCCTGGTGGTCAGGCGCTCGTCAACCAGTGTCACGGGCACGTCCACGGTCCCCGCGAGGCGCTCGACGAACATCCGCACCGACTCCGCCTGCCGGCCCTCCGAGCCGTCCATCAGCAATGGCAGCCCCGCCACGATCCTCTCTACATCGAACTCTTTCACGAGTTCGGCCAGGGACGCGACGGTCCCGTCGTCTCTGTCCACCGTCTTCAACGGCTGGGCGGTGGCGCCGAGAGGGTCGCTCAGCGCGATCCCGACCCGGCTGTCTCCGACGTCCAGGCCCATGAGCCTCAAGCGGTCCCCCCCAGCTCCTCGAGAATCGCTTTCTCGACCTCCAGCAGCGCATCGGACGAACCTTCAGTTCGGGAGCCGCCCGCCACGGCCATGTCGTCACGGCCGCCACCGCCGCCGCCGAGCATCCGTCCGCCCGCGCCCGCCAGGTCGCGGGCGTTCAACTTCCCGGCCACCGCCCTGGCGATCTTCACCACCAGGTGGGCCCTGTCGCCGACCACGGCGACGAGCGCGACGCCGGAGAGGCCTTTCTTCTTGTTCATCACCACGTCGGCCAGATCTCTCAGCGTCTTGACCCCTTCGGCTTCCACCTGCGCGAACAGGAACTCCATGCCCCCCGCTTCCACGAGCTTTCCCCCGTCGATCACCGTGTCGGCGGTGACCTCGGCTGACCTGGCCTGCTCCACGGAAACGGACCTTTCGAGCTCCCTGAGCCGCGCGGCCAGGTCTCCGACCCGTTTCGGGACCTGCTCGGCCTTAACCTTGAGCAGCCCCGCGGTCTGCCCCAGTACACTTTCGACGAAACGGTAGTGCCTGAGGGTCTCGAACCCGCTGGTGGCCTCGATCCGGCGGAGCCCGGCACCGATGCCGCTCTCGGCGACTATCCTGATCGGGCCTATCCGTCCGGTCCGCTCGACGTGGGTCCCGCCGCAAAGCTCCCTGGAGAAGTCGCCCATCTCCACGACGCGGACCTCCTCGCCGTACTTCTCTCCGAACAACGCCATCGCTCCGCCGGCGACGGCCTCCTCCCGGCTGGAGATCTCGGTGCTGACCGGGGCGTCTTCCAGTACCCGCTCGTTGGCCAGGAGCTCGATCCGCTCCAGCTCCGCTGGCTCCACGGCCTTGAAATGAGTGAAATCGAACCTCAGGCGGTCGCCGGTCACGAGGGAACCGGCCTGGCGCGCGTGGGTGCCGAGCACCTGCCTGAGCGCCCAGTGCAGCACGTGTGTCGCGCTGTGGTTTCGAGTTACGGCCTGGCGCCTGGCCATATCCACTACGGCTTCGACCCTGTCGCCGACAGCCATTCGCCCCTGGAGCCTTCCCCGGTGCAGCGCCAAGTCCGGAGCCCCGTAGTAGGTGTCTTCCACCGCGAGGCTCCCGTCGGGACCGCGTACGATCCCCGAGTCGCCGACCTGCCCACCGGATTCGGCATAGAAAGGAGTCCTTTCCAGCACAAGCTCGACCTCTTCTCCGCCGTCGGCGCTCTTCACCGACCGCCCGCCGACTATTATCGAGAGAACGCGGGTGGTGCATCTGTCCGATGCATATCCCTCGAAGCAGGTGGAACCGACCTCGCGCCCCACCTCCAGGTAAACACCGCACTCCTCGACGCTTTCTCCCTCCCTGGAGACCCTGGCACGCTCGCGCTGTTCGGCCATCAGCGAGTCGAAGCCCCTGCGGTCCACGCTCATCCCCCTGTCGGCGGCTATCTCCTCCGTCACTTCCAGCGGAAACCCCAGGGTGTCGTGCAGGTAGAATACAGTGGCGCCGTCGATGGTGTCGCGGCCATCGGAAACGTGCTCGTCGATGACCCTCGAGAGCAGGTCGACACCCTGCTGCAGCGTGAGGCCGAACCTCTCTTCCTCCGAGGAGATGACCCCAGTCACGAGTTCGTGGTGCTCCTTGAGGCCCGGGTAGACGTCCCCCGACAGCTCGACGACAACGTCCGCGAGCCCGTGGATGAAGTGCCGGTCGATGCCGAGGAGCCGCCCGTGCCGGACCGCCCTTCGAAGCAGCCTCCTCAGGATGTAACCTCTCCCCTCGTTGGACGGGACAACCCCGTCGGATATGAGGAACGTCGCCGCCCGCGCGTGGTCCGCGACCACCTTGATGGACACGTCAGTCTCCGCCGATGCGCCCAGGCGCACCCCGGAGAGCGCGGTTATCGCTTCGAGGACCGGGAAGATGAGGTCGGTTTCGAATATCGTCGGCACCCCCTGCTTGAGGGCGGCGAGGCGTTCGAGCCCCATCCCGGTGTCGATGTTCTTCTTCGGAAGGGGAACGATCGACATGTCGGCCTGCCTGTCGTACTGCATGAAGACGAGGTTCCAGAGCTCGAGAAACCGGTCGCAGTCGCACCCCGGCTCGCAGCCGGGGCCACAGGCATGTTCCGGGCCCCTGTCAAAAAGGATCTCCGAGCAGGGCCCGCACGGCCCGGTGGCGCCCATGTCCCAGAAATTGTCGTCCGCCCCGAGCCTGATGACCCTTTCCGGGGCCACTCCGGGAGTGGCCTTCCAGATATCCTCGGCCTCGTCGTCCTCCTCGAAGACGCTCATCCAGAGCGAACCGGGGTCCACGCCCAGAACGGCGGTGACCAGCTCCCAGGCCCAGGGGATCACTTCTGCCTTGTAGTAGTCGCCGAACGAGAAGTTCCCCAGCATCTCGAAGAAGGTGTTATGGCGGGCGGTGATGCCCACGGACTCGATGTCGGTGGTCCGCAGGCACTTCTGCACCGAAGTGGCCCGGGTGTACGGAGGGACCTCACGGGCCAGAAAATACGGCTTGAACTGTACCATCCCGGCGTTGGTGAGCAGAAGGCTCGGGTCGTCAGGCACCAACGACGAGCTTGCAACCACCCTGTGGCCGCGGTCCTGGAAATAATCTAGAAATATCTTCCTGATCTCGCTGCTGTTCAAAGGTCGCACTCCTCCACGGTCAAAGGCGCCGTTTCCGCGTCACTCGAAAAACAATTCTAACCCAACCGGACGCAGGAGGTTCAGGTCGGATCTCAAGGGAGAGCGGTACCGGGCCCGGCCCGGGAGTCTCGATTCGTGGAACTGCGAAGCGGAAAGCGCGCTTTCCCGGGCTCAGCGTCTCTTCCATTTGCTGTAGGCTTTGCCGGCGCCGGCGCCGACCCCGATAGCCTTGACCAGCGGTGAAGTAACGACCTCCTGGACGACCTTGGTGGCGCTGTTTGCCCTCTCGGACATCGACTCCACAGCCGTCAGAATGCCGTCCACCCGGTCCAGCTCGTTGTTAACGTGGTCCATGGTGGTCTGCAGGCGAGTTATGAGGGGGATCGTCTCGACCCGCACATCGTCGATGAAATGGTTGAGGATCCCCATGGTCCGCACCAGCCGGAAAAGCAGCCAGGCAGTGAAGAGCGACATTACGGCGAACGCTATCGCCGCGATAAGCCCGGCAACCTGTCCCACAGTCATCCAGACCCCTTTCCGGACGAAACGCCTCGCCTGCCATCCTACGAACAACGCAGATTAATATACCACAGTCGAGCGCGCAGATGAGGTCGTTCGGTTTCCATTTCTCTTGTCCACTTCCTACAGCCCCGGCCCGCACCGCCGTTGAAGAAGTGGAGAAGGAAATACGACGCGAAATACGACATGCCCCGGGGGAAGCGAACGACGCCGACCGGGGTTATTTCAGGCCGAGGTCGCGCAACTGGCGGGGGGAAACCTCGTCGGGAGCGCCCGTCATCAGGTCGGAGGCCGACTGCGTCTTGGGGAACGCTATTACGTCCCGTATCGACTCCCGACCGGCCAGCAGCATCACCAGGCGATCCAGCCCCAGTGCGATGCCCCCGTGTGGAGGGGCCCCGTACCGGAGCGCCTTCAGCAGGAAACCGAACTTGCTCTCGTACTCTTCGGGGGCGATGCCCAGAACCCGGAACATCTGTTCCTGGACGTCGGGCCGGTGGATTCGGATGGAGCCCCCGCCGATCTCCGTTCCGTTCATGACGATGTCGTAAGCCCTGGCCCTCGCGGCGAGCGGCTCGTCCTCGAGAAGCCGAAGGGAAGCCTCCGTCGGGCTCGTGAACGGGTGGTGCAGCGACCTGTAGCGGTCCTCCTCCGGGTCGTACTCGAGCAGCGGGAAATCCACGATCCACGTGAGCTTGAACTCCCCGGGGTCGCACAGCCCCATCGCCCCGGCGACCTCCCCGCGCAGGTGGTGCATCACGTCGTCACACGCCGAACGCTCTCCGGCCAGGAGGAACGCGGCATCGCCGGGCTCGAGGCGCATCGCGGCGGACATCGTCCCGAGCTCCCGGTCGGTGAGGAACTTGGCCACCGGGGAGCGCAGCCCGTCTCCCTCGGCGATGAACCAGACCAGTCCGCCGGCGCCCATTTCCCTGGCCCTCTTGTTCCAGCCGTCCAGCTCGGAGCGCGACATCCCGCCGCCGCCCTCGACGCGCATGCCCCTGACCGTTCCGCCGTCCGCCAGCGCACCCGCGAACACTTTGAACCCGGAACCCGGGAAAACACTGTCGAGCGTGGTCATGCGCAACCCGTAGCGCAGGTCGGGGCGGTCGCTCCCGTACTCCTCCATGGCCACATCGTAGGCCATCCTCCCGACGGGCAGCCGGAGCTCCCTCCCGGCGGCCTCGAAGACCTTCGCGAGCAGGCCGTCAACGGTCGAGATGACGTCGTCCTCCTCGACGAAAGACATCTCCATGTCAACCTGGGTGAACTCCGGCTGCCGGTCCGCGCGGAGGTCCTCGTCCCGAAAACAGCGGGCTATCTGGTAGTAACGGTCGAATCCGGAAACCATAAGCACTTGCTTGAAGAGCTGCGGAGACTGCGGCAGCGCGTAGAACCTGCCTGGCTGCACCCTGCTTGGGACCAGGTAATCCCGCGCTCCCTCGGGGGTGCTCTTGCAGAGCTGGGGAGTCTCCACCTCGATGAAACGGTTGGCGTCGAGATAAGCGTGAGTCGCGTTTACCACCCGGTGCCGCAGCTTGAAGCCGGCGAGCATCTCGTCACGCCTCAAGTCCAGGAAGCGGTATTCAAGCCGGACCCGTTCGTCCACGCCGACCTCGTCCCTTATCTCGAACGGGGGCGTCTCGGAGGTGTTGAGCACCTCCACGTCCGACACCAGCACCTCCACCTCCCCGGTGGCAAGCTCGGGATTGACGGTGCCTTCGGGCCTGGGCCGGACCGTCCCCCTGAGGGCCAGCACGAACTCCGGCCTGACCTCTTCCGCGACCGCATGACAGGTCCCGGACTCCCGCGGGTCGAACACCGCCTGCACCAGACCGGCGGTGTCTCGCAGGTCGATGAAAATAAGCCCGCCGTGGTCCCGGCGCCTGGCCACCCACCCGTTGAGCGTCACCTCTCTATGCGCCCACGATGCGTCCAGCTCTCCGCACAGCGCATCGCGCTTGAGCCTGTACGAAACTTTTCTCTCCTCCGACATCGCCATCACCTCTCAGGGCACCGCGATCGCGGGGCCACAGCCCTCCAGGTACTCGCTGACCCGCGACGGGGCCTCGTCGAGAGGCACCGCCCACTGCGCCGAAGTGCCCAGGTCCCGTACCGTTACCTCTCGCCTTTCGAGCTCCTCGGGGCCGAGTATCACCGCCAGGCGCGCGGACAAGCGGTCGGCCTGCTTCATCTGCGCTCTCAAGCCCCGGCTCATGGTATCGGTCTCCGAACTCACGCCGGCGGCCCTGAGCTGCTCCAGCAGCTCGAGAACGGCATCGCGATCGACCCCGGGGGCCGCGGCGACGAACGCGGCCAGGCCCTCCGTGGGAAACGGATCGAGACCACGGGACTCGAGCGCGAGGACCAGCCTCTCCACTCCGAGGCTGTACCCGACACCGGGGGTGGGCGGACCGCCGATCTCCTGGGCCAGGTAGTCGTAGCGCCCGCCTCCGGAGACCGTGTTCTGGGCGCCCAGGCCCTCGAACTGGAACTCGAACGCCGTGTTGGTGTAGTAGTCGAGGCCCCGCACCATGCGTTCGTCGAGCTCGAAGGAGATGCCCATGCGGCCGAGGTGCCTGGTCACCTCGTCGAAATGCTCCCTGCACGGGGGACACAGCATCGATCCGATCGTCGGCGCTCCCTCCAGTGCCCGCCCGCAGGAGTCTCGTTTGCAGTCCAGGACGCGCAGCGGGTTCTCCCCGGATCGCTTCTGGCAGTCGGGGCAGAGCGATTCGGAGACGCCCTCGAGGAACCCGCTCAAGCGGGCGACGTAGTCCGGGCGGCACCGGGAGCAACCCACGCTGTTCAACAGCAACCGGTACTCCGAGAGCCCCAGCCGCCCGAAAAGGTGGTTGTTCATGGCGATCATCTCCGCGTCGAGAAACGGGTCTCCGCTGCCGATCGCCTCGGCGCCTACCTGGGTGAACTGCCGGAAGCGGCCGGCCTGAGGCCTCTCGCGCCTGAACATCGGGCCTACGTAGAACAGCTTCTGGGGAAGGCCCTCGGATGCGAGGCCCCGCTCGAGGAACGCGCGCACGACCGGCGCCGTGCCCTCGGGTCTCAGGGTCAGCCACTCGCCTCCCCTGTCCTCGAAGGTGTACATCTCCTTGTTGACTATGTCGGTGGACTCGCCGATGCTGCGCCTGAACAGGTCGGCGCTCTCGATGACCGGCGTGGTTATCCGCCGGTAGCCGTAGAGCGACATGATCCCGCAGGCGGCGTTAACGAGCCTGTCGACCTTCTCCGAATCCGGGTAGGTCAGGTCAAAAGTCCCTTTCGGCGCCCTGTATCTCAACGCCATCTCACGCCTCCAGCTCCAGCCCTCGCAGAAAAGGGTTGGAGCGTTTCTCCGCACGGACCGTCGTCGCCGGACCGTGACCCGGATATATCCTGGCCCCGTCCCCCAGCGGCCATATGTGCTCGGCCACCGAAGTCAGCACCTTCTCCAGCGAGCCCCCCCGCAGATCGGTGCGCCCGACCGAACCCTGGAAGACCAGGTCACCACAGAAGACGCTGTCGCCGACCACCAGGCTCATCGAGCCCGGAGAGTGCCCGGGCGTCGCCACGGCGCGCATCGAAAGAGCTCCGAAAGGGAGCTCGTCCCCATCCCTTAGGTACCGGACGGCGTCTCCCCCGGGCCTCGACACCAGCACCGAGCCCAGCCTGGCTCCTATGCCCCGCGACGCCCCCAGGAGAACGGCCGAATCCTCCTCGGAGATCATCGCCGGCACGCCCAGGGCCTCGCACACCTTGCCCGCGGCCCCTACGTGGTCCACGTGGCCGTGCGTACAGAGCACGGCCCCGCACTGCAACCCGACATCGCGGGCCGACTGGACCACCTTGCGGGCTTCCGCGCCGGGATCTATCAAGAAGCCTTCGGCGCTGTCACCGTCCATGACGATATAGCAGTTCGTGCTCAGCACGCCCACTACCAGAGTCTTGACGAACAGCTCTCCCACGGATGCCTCCGATGCGTCTGAAAGAATAATAGCAGAACCCGTGCGCGTCCCATGGCGGGTGAAGCGCCGGGCCGGCCGTGGGCCGATCACCGGGACGGTGAGTCTATGACCAGCGTCACCGGCCCCCAGTTGTCGAGGCTCACGAGCATCATCGCCCCGAACGATCCCGTCCCGACCTCGAGCCCGGTGTCCCTGAGGCGCTCCACGAAACGCTCGTAGACCGACTCGGCTTTCTCCGGCTCCTCGGCGGCGGCAAAGGACGGCCTCCTCCCCTTGCGGGTGTCTGCGAGGAGCGTGAACTGGCTGACAACGGTTAGGTCTCCCTCGATGTCCAGCACCGAGCGGTTCATCCTGCCCTCTTCGTCGGGAAACACGCGCAGGTTGAGGATTTTCTCCGCCAGGTACTCGAGCTCGCCGGCGCCGTCCCCTTTCTGGACGCCCAGCAGGACCAGAAGCCCCTCGCCCCCCCGCGATATCACCTCGTCGCCCACGGCCACACTGCACCGTTTGACGCGCTGTACGACGGCCCTCAAGGTCAGCCCGATTCCTCGTCGGAGACGACCTCGTAGGCGTCGATGACCGAGTCGACCCGCTTGAGGTCCTTGAGGATGCCCTCCAGGTGTACGTTCGAACCGATCTCGAACACGAAGTTGCTTCTCGACAGGTGCATCGCGTCAGTTGAGAACGAGGCGGAGAGGATGTTGACGCCCTGGTCGCCCAGCACCGTGGTGATATCCCGGACGAGCTTGGACCGGTCCCAGGCCTCGACGCACACCTCGACCATCCGGACCCTGCGCGCCTCCTGCTCCCAGGTCACACTGATAAGGCGATCGGAGTCCTTCGAAAGGTCCTCGACGTTGGGGCAGTTCTCCCGGTGAACCGACACGCCTCGGCCCCGGGTAACGAACCCGACGATCGGGTCGCCCGGCGACGGGTAGCAGCAGTGAGCCACCTGCACCAGCGCGTTGTCGATCCCGTGCACCTTGATGCGCTGGCAGAGGCGTGCCTCGTCGGCCTCCAGGGACTCGGGGCGTGGGGCGGGAGTGGCTTCCCGCTCCGGCACGATCACCGGCTTCTTCTCGTCACCGAGGTACTGGGCGGCCTTGTTGGCTATCACGTTCGCCGACACGTGCCCGGCGCCTATCTGCCGGTAGAGGTCCTCGATCGTCGCCAGGTGCATCTCCGAAGCCAGCTGCCCGAGGATTCTGGTCACGTCCTTGCGCTGGAAAGGCACCCCGCGCCGGCGCATCGCGCGGTCCAGGGCATCCTTGCCCTCGTGGCGTTCGTCCTCCCGGCGCTCCCTGCTGAACCACTGGCGGATCTTGTTCCTGGCGCGCGAGGTCTCGACTATGTTCAGCCAGTCCTGGCTGGGGCCGCTGGCGCTCTTGGAGGTCATGACCTCGACGATATCGCCGTTCTGCAGGCGGTACGACAGCGGCACCATCCTGCCGTTGACCTTTGCCCCCACGCACTTGTGTCCCACCTCGGTATGAATGCTGTAGGCGAAGTCGATCGGCGTCGATCCCGCCTGCAGCGCCATGAGCTTGCCCTTGGGAGTGAAGACGAACACCTCGTCCTGGAAGAGGTCCACCTTCAGGTCCTTCATGAACTCGGTGGGATCGCGCAGCTCCTGCTGCCACTCCATTACCTGCTTGAGCCAGGCACGGCCGCCCTGGTCGCGGCGTGTCCGCTCCTTGTACAGCCAGTGCGCGGCGATGCCGTACTCAGCGGTACGGTGCATTTCCTCGGTACGGATCTGGATCTCCAGCGGCCTTCCCTCGAGGGCGATGACCACGGTATGCAGCGAGCGGTACATGTTAAGCTTCGGCATCGCGATATAGTCCTTGAACCGTCCGGGCAGAGGCATCCACATCGCGTGGATGACACCGAGGGCCGCGTAGCAGTCGCGCACCGAATCGACGATGACCCGGACCGCGGAAAGGTCCATTATCTCGTCGAACTCCACTCCCCGGTTCACCATCTTCTCGTAGATGCTGTAGAAGTGCTTCACGCGGCCGGATATCTCGGCCTTGACCTTGTTCTTCTTCAGCTCGCTCGCGATCTGTTCCGACACCTGCTGCATGTAGCGCTCGCGCTCCGCGCGGCGCTCGGTCACCATCCTGCGGATCTGCTCGTAACGCTTGGGGTGGAGGACCTCGAAGGAGAGATCCTCCAGCCGCCACTTGATCTGAGATATGCCGAAACGGTGGGCGAGCGGCGCGTAGATATCCAGGGTCTCCTGCGCAATTTCCCTGCGCTTGGCAGCCGACAGCGCCTCGATGGTTTCCATGTTGTGGAGCCGGTCGGCGAGCTTGATCAGGATGACGCGGACGTCACGGGCCATGGCGATGAGCATCTTGCGCATGTTCTCGGCCTGTTGTTCCTCCCGCGAGCCGAACTTGAAGCGCTCCAGCTTGGTGACGCCGTCTATGATTTCGGCCACCGTGTCCCCGAACTGCTCCCGCACGTCGGCTAGCGTTACCTCGGTGTCCTCTATGACGTCGTGCAGCAGCGCGGCGCAGATAGTGTCTGGGTCCAGTTCCAGCTCGGCGAGAATGGTGGCTACGGCCACCGGGTGCTCTACGTAAGGTCCCCCGGACTTGCGGGACTGGCCCTCGTGGGATTTGCGCGCGACGCGAAACGCCTTCTCGACCTCCCGCTGGCCGCTCTTGGACAGGAACCGCCGGGTCGTCGAGAGCAGCTTCTCAGCTCCGGGGGCCTCCGCCGTCATCGCTTCTTCTTTTTCTTCTTCCCGCTCCCGGGACCTTTGGTTCTGGACTTTGCCCGGCTCTTGCTGGTCTGCGCGCCCTGGGGCTTCGGCTTCGGCTTGGGCTGCGCGGCCGCGCCTCCGCCGGAAGGTACGGACTCAGGCTTCGCCCTGGGCTTGACCGCGGGCTGCCCACCCGCGGGCTTCCCGGCAGCCGGCTTTCCTCCCTGCCTGGCGGCGGCCTCCTTCTTCCGGGGTCCCTGGCCGGGGGACTTCACCGCCGGGGAGGCTCCGCCTCCGGACGCCGTCACCGCCGCTCCGGCCCCGGCGCCTGTCGCGATCTTGGCCTCTCGCGTCCGACGCCTCTCCACCTGTTCCTTGTACGCCCGGTACTTGGGCTCGGTCTCCTTCCAGACGGCGAGGACGGGCGGCGCGATAATTATGCTCGAGTAAGTACCGAACAGAACGCCTATGAACAGCGGAAACGCGAACGCGGTCAGGGTTTCGCCGCCGAAGATCAGGATGCAGACGATCGGTATAAGGGTGGTCAGGGAAGTGTTCAGCGACCTGACCAGCACCTGGTTGACGGAATCGTTCACGATGTCCGAATACGTCTTGCGGCTCTGCCTGGTTAGCTGCTCGTCGTTCTCCTTGATCCGGTCGAAGACGACGATGGTGTCGTACAACGAGTAACCGAGGATCGTCAGTACCGCAATGACGCTGGCGGGTGTCACCTGTCTTCCCAGCAGGGCGTATATCCCCACCGTTATGATGAGGTCGTGCACGGTCTCGATGATAGCCGCCACCGCCATCTTGAACTCGAACCTCAGGCTGATGTAGAGCGTGATGGCGGCGATGAATATCAGCACGGCAATGAGCGCCTGCCTGCTCACCTGGGCGCCCCAGCCGGGGCCGACGTCGTTGATCGCCAGCACCTCGACCGTGCCGCCCTTTTCTTTGAGCGCGTCCTGGAGCTGCTCCTTCTCGGCACCGTCAAGCTTGGGCACACGGATGATGTAGCGGTCGCCTCCCGCAGACTGTATCTGGGAGTCCCCCTGTCCCGCGGAAGAGGCGGCGGACCTCACCGTTTCGATGGTGGTGCCGGGCTTGACCTTGAGATCGAACTCGGTCCCGCCCTTGAAATCGATGCCGAAGTTGAGGCCTTTCACGAGGAGCGCCACGATAGCCGCCACGAGCACTACGCCGGATATCGTGAACCACACGTACTTGTAGCCAACGAAGTTGAAATCTCTGTTGCGTCGCGGGATGAGCTTCATGAAGCCTCACCCCCCTCCGGGGCCCTTTCCAGGTGAACGCCCACGGCACCAGGTCTTTCCAGCAACTTCCAGCCGCCGAGCAGTGACGACAGGGGACGGACGAAGAAGTAGGAGATGAACACGTCGAAGATCGTGGCAATGCCAAGGGTGAGCGCGAACCCCCGCACCGAACCCACCGCGAACAGGTAAAGGATGACCGCGGCGATAAACGACACCACGTCGGCGGATATCGAGGTGCGGAAGGCCGACCTGTAAGCGCTGTCTACCGTCGAACGCATCGATCTGCCCTCTCTGAGGTCCTCCTTCAGCCTCTCGAAGAAGACCACGCTGGAGTCGGCGGCGATGCCGATCGATACGATCACCCCCGCGATACCGGCCAGAGTCAGGGTCCAGAAACCGTTGAACACACATATGAATCCGTACATGAGCCCCGCGAACACCCCCAGGCCCAGGCAGGTGATGACGCCCAGCACACGGTAGAAGAGGACCATGAAAAGTGCGACCAGGGCCAGCCCGGCCAGGCCGGCGACGAGGCCCTCCCTGAGAGAGTCGCGGCCCAGGGTGGCGGTCACGTCATTTTCGGTCAGGAGCTTGAGCTCGACCGGAAGGGCGCCGGTGTTGATGACTATCGCCAGGTCCTTGGCTTCCTGGTCGGTGAAGTTGCCGGAAATATTCCCCCTGCCCTCGGTGATGGCCTCCTTGATATTGGGGGCAGACTCGACAACGTAGTCGAGCACGATGGCGAGCTGCTTGTTGACGTTGGCCTGCGTGAGGTCGGCGAACTTCTTGCTTCCTTCGCTGGTGAGGGTGAAGTCCACCTGGGGGGAACCCTCCTGGATGGCGACCTGGGCGCTCTTGATCGCGTCGCCCGTCATCCGGGTGGGGCCCAGCTTGAGCAACACGGTTTCCTTTTCGGTCTTGTACGGGAGGAAAATCTCCTTGTCGGGCTTCAGATCATCGCCGCTGGAGCGCGTCCACCCGGCCTTCTTCGCGTCGGCCTGGGACTTGCTCTCCTCGACCAGGCGAAACTGGAGCTGCGCGGTCTGTCCCACTATGCTCTTCGCCCTCTCCGGATCGTGCACCCCGGGTAGCTGCACGACGACGTTGCTGGTCCCCTGGGTGGTGATGTCGGGCTCGGATACTCCCAGCTTGTCGACCCTCTGTCTCATCTTCTCGACGGTCTTGGCCAGTACGCCGGTATCCAGCTTGCCGCCCCTGGGGGGCTTCGCCTTGTACACCAGGCTCGTCCCGCCCTTGAGATCCAGTCCCAGGCGCGGCTGCATGTCGAAGCCGAACTTGAACGCGTAGAGCGTAACAAGCACCAGCATCACGAAGCCGATGGAAAGCAGGTTTTTGGCTTTTTTGCTCATTCGTACTCCAGTGTACTCCGGTCCGCGCCGGCGGTTGGCCCCCCCGCGCTCTCCCGGGAGAGGCCGGGCTGGACCGGTACCCGGTTTCCGACGGACGCGGACCCCCGGTGGTTCCTAGCCGCCATCCGTGTCGCCCTCGCCTTCGGCCTCGCCCTCCGCCTCCGCGTCGGCACCCTCTTCCTCTTCGTACTCCTCGTACTCCTCGAGGTCGTCAGCACCGGGCTCGGCCTCCTCGGCCGTCTCCTCTTCCTCCTGTTCCTCTTCGCGCACCGTCAGGGTACGGGCGATCGCCGAGCGGCTGAAGGTCATCTTCACGCCGTCGTCCACCTCCAGGGTCACCGTATCCTCGGTCTGCCGCCTGATGGTCCCGTGTATGCCACCGATAGTCACGACTTCGTCGCCCTTGCGCAGGCGCGACAGGAGGTCCTGCGCCTCCTGCTGGCGCTTCTTCTGGGGGCGGTAGAGGACAAAATACATGACCACGAACATGAGCCCCAGGATAATCCAGAGGCCCCACGCGCCGAACCCGGAGGTCGCGGTGCTCTTCGCGGTGCTTTTAGCCGCGTCCGCCGCCACATGGCCGCCCGCCCGCGTAACCGCGGCAATCAGGCTGCAGAAAGACAACATCGTCACCAGATCCTTTCGGGCGGTCCGTCCCATAACAGGAAAATCCCAACTATCATAATGTAAGAGCTGGCCTTTGTCATTCGAGGGCGTGCCGCCCCCGTCAGTGTCCCTCCAGCGACCGCAGGCACCCCGCCAGCGCGCCTTCTTCGATGGCCCGGCGCATCCGGCGCATGAGCTCCCCCAGGTGGTGGAGGTTGTGCACGGTCAGCAGGCTGAACCCCAGCATCTCCCTGGCCATCACCAGGTGCCGCAGGTACGCGCGGGTGAAATTCGCGCAGGTGTAGCAGGCGCACCCCGGGTCGAGTGGGCGCTCGTCCCGCGCGAACGACGAGTTGCGCAGGTTCAACCTGTCGGCCCCCACCAGCGCGGAGGCGTTCCTGGCTATGCGGGTAGGGAGTACCGAGTCGAACATGTCCACGCCCAGGGCTACAGACCGGGCAACCCCGACGGGATCGCCGACCCCCATGAGGTAGCGCGGCCTGTCCGGGGGCAGAACATCCAGGGTGAGCTCGATCATCTCCAGCATCATCTCCCGGGGCTCGCCGACCGAAAGCCCGCCGAGCCCGAAACCGGAGAAGTCCATGTCGGCGACCGTCGAGGCGCTCCGGCGTCGCAGGTCGCCGTGAAGGCCGCCCTGCACTATTCCGAAAAGAGCCTGCGCCGGGTCGTCGTGGGCCCGGAGACAACGCGCCGCCCAGTCCGCGTTCAACTTCACGGATTCCTCGACGCGCCGGCGGTCGGCGGGATAAGGCAGGCACTCGTCCAGCGCCATTGCGATGTCGGCGCCGATGCGCGATTGTATCCGCATCGAGTCCTCGGGACTGAGGAACACTCGAGCGCCGTCCAGGTGAGACCGGAAAGACGCGCCCTCCGCTGTGACCCTGACGTCCCTGCCGAGGCTCATTACCTGGTAGCCGCCCGAATCGGTGAGCACCGAACCGTCCCAGGACATGAACCTGTGGACCGGCATGATCTCGAACAGGTCGAGGCCAGGCCTGAGCCACAGGTGATAAGCGTTGCAGAGCACCATCTCGAAGCCCAGGTCCGCGACCTGGTCGGGGCGCAGGGCTTTCACCGTGGCCTGGGTCGCCACGGGCATGAAGCAGGGCGTACGCACCTGCCCGTGCGGGGTCGTAAGCAGGCCGGCCCTTGCGCCGGTGTACCGGTCGCGGGCCGTCACTTCGAACGAGAAACTTCCCGGCGTTCCAGGGTTCATCGCACCAGCATAGCATCACCGAAAGAGTAGAAGCGGTAACGCTCCCTTACCGCCTCCGCGTACGCGTGGAGAATCAGGTCCGTGCCCCCGAAAGCGCACACCAGCATCAGCAACGTCGAGCGGGGGAAGTGGAAGTTCGTGATCAGCGCGTCCACGACCCTGAACTCGTATCCCGGGAAGATGAAGAGGTCGGTGTATCCCTCGCCTGACCGGACGCGCCAGGAGCCGGCTGCGGCCTCCGCGGCGCACGTTTCCAGGGTCCGTACGGAGGTGGTGCCCACCGCGACCACACGCCCGGAGCGTTCCCGCGCCGCGTTGACCGCGGCGGCGCACTCCTCCCCCATGGAGAACCACTCTGTATGAATGGCGTGGTCCTCGACCCTCTCCGCGCGAACGGGCACGAAAGTATCCATGCCCACCGCGAGTTCGAGTCCGGCGACGCTCACTCCCGCCTCCTCCATCCGCTCGAGCAGCCCGGGGGTGAAGTGAAGGCCGGCGGTAGGGGCGGCGGCGGACAGCTCGCGCCTGGAGTAGACAGTCTGGTACCTCTCCGCGTCCGGGATCTCACCCCTGATGTAAGGCGGAAGGGGCACGCGCCCGAACCTCTTCAGGATTTCCTTCACTTCACCGTACCCGGATGTGAGTTCCACGACGGTGACACCGTCCTCCGGAGGCTCGAGGACGACCGCCTCCAGGCGTCCGGCCTCGAGGGAGACGGTCGTTCCCTTCCTGAGAGTCGCCCCGCCCGCCATGGCCCTCCAGGTATCCCCACCAAGGCTCTCCAGGAGTAGAAGCTCCACGGCGCCGCCGGTGGGCACCTTCAAGCCGAGCAGCCGGGCCGGGATCACCCTGGTGGTGTTGACCACAAGACAGTCTCCGGCGTTCAGGAAGCCGGGGAGGTCCGCGAACCGGTGGTGCGATACGGTGCCCGGGCCGCGGTCCACCACCATCAGCCTGCTGGAATCCCGCGAGACCGCAGGCCTCTGGGCAATGAGTTCCCGGGGAAGATGGTAGTCGAATCCGCCGGTTCTCATCTGCGCGGCGGGTCGCTTTTCTGGTACCGCTCCCTCTCGCTGTAGACGCACCCGCAGTACGACTGCCTGTACATCCCGGTCGAGCGGGACTCCGCGACGGAATCGCGGTAGCCGCGGGTCATGTCCTCGAAAAGGAAGTGAACCCCGTATTCCGTTGCGGCGGACCGGCCCGCCTTCCGGATGAGCTCCTGGTCCTGGTAAGGACTGACCAGCAGTGTCGTGGTGAATTCTCCGATGCGCAACCGGCGCGCCTCGCTCGCGGCCCTGTTCAGGCGCATCTCGAAACAACTCAAACACCTCGAGCCGCCGGGAGGGCCGCCGGCGCGCACCGCCTCGGCTTCCGCCACGCGGGAGAAGTACCGCTCCATGTCGTACGGCCCGGTCCGCAGGACAAGCCCCTTCGACACGCAGAGGTCGACCACGGCGAAATACCTGGCCCGGTACTCCCTGAACGGGTGTATGTTGGGGTTGTAGAAGAACGGGACGGCATCGTAGCCGCGCTCGGAGAGCACCTCCAGCGGAAACAGCATGCACGGGGCGCAGCAGGCGTGCAACAGAATCTTCCGGCGCCCGGGGGACCCCTGTGTCACGCCTCCCCCTGAAAGAGGCGCTCTTCGCCGGGCGGGTCGAACCTGCGGCCCATGTGCCTGTAGGCGCGTGGGGTGGCGACACGGCCGCGGGGGGTGCGCTTGATGAAACCTATCTGCATCAGGTAAGGCTCGTAGACCTCCTCGAGAGTGTCGGGCTCCTCACCGACCGCGGCGGCCAGCGTCTTGAGACCAACGGGGCCCCCGGAGAACTTGTCGATCACCGCCGACAGCACCGCCTGGTCGAGGACGTCCAGCCCCTTTTCGTCGATCTGCAGCATCTCCATTGCCCGCGAGGCCACCTCTCCGGTGACCACGTTGTCGGCTTCGACCTGAGCGTAATCCCTCACCCGCTTCAGCAGCCTGTTGGCGACGCGCGGGGTCCCGCGCGCCCTCCTGGCCACCTCGTGAGAGCCGGACGACTCGATCCCGATGTCGAGGATCGACGCGGCCCTGTCCACCACCTGTTTCATCTCCTCGACGGGATAGTAGTCGAGGCGGCAGGAAACGCCGAACCGTGTCAGCAGGGGGGCGGTCATGAGGCCCACGCGCGTCGTGGCGCCGATGAGGGTGAAGCGCGGCAGGGGAAGCCGCACGTCCCTGGCCCCCGGGCCCTTGCCGATGATGATGTCGATCTTGAAGTCCTCCATAGCGGGGTAGAGGATCTCTTCCACCGTCCTCGGGAGGCGGTGTATCTCGTCTATGAAGAGGACGTCCCCCTGCTCGAGGTTGGTAAGTATCGCCGCCAGGTCGCCCTGCCTTTCGAGCGCGGGCCCGCTGGTCGACCGTGTCTTGACGCCGAGCTCGTTGGCGATTATGCCCGCCAGAGTGGTCTTGCCCAGGCCGGGCGGTCCGGACAGCAGTACGTGGTCCAGCACGTCGCCGCGGCTCCTGGTCGCTTCGATGAAGATGCGGAGCTGCTCCTTGTTGGCCGCCTGCCCGATGAAATCCGTCAGCGCCTGCGGCCGGAGGGTGAGGTCGAGCGCCCTGTCCTCGGCGGACATCGCCTCTCCGATAAGGCCCTTGCCCTTGTCTTCCTCGGTCATCTTCGTCTCCCCGGGCCGCCCGGATCGGTCAGCCCTTCGTCATCCGCTTCAACGTGAACTGGAGAAGCTCCTCGACGGTCGGCTCCTCCTCCGTGTGCTCGTACTTCTTGAGCGCGTCGTGCGCCTCCGTCCTGGTGTAGCCCAACTGAACCAGGGCCTCGGCCGCTTCCTGGAAAGTGAAGCGCCCGCCGTCGGGGACGCCGCTAACGCCTTCGACGGAAACGCCTACCTTGTCCTTCATCTCGAGGATGAGGCGCTCGGCGCCCTTCTTCCCTACGCCGGGGATGAGCGTCAGGGCGTCGGCGTCGCCCGCCTGTATCACCGATTGGAACCTGTCCGGCGGAAAGATCGAGAGCACCGACAGCGCCTTCTGCGAACCGAATCCCGACACCGACATCAGCCTGACGAACAGGTCTCTGGCCCTCGGAGAATCGAAACCGTACAACTGCAGGACGTCCTGTCTCACGTGGAGATAGGTGTGGAGCGCCACATCGTCTCCCACGCCCGGCGACGCGTCGATGGTCCCGGCGGGAGCCCTGACCTCCAGGCCGATGCCGCCCACCAGCACCACGAGCCGGTCGGGGGCCTTCTCGATTATCCGACCTTTGACGTACGCGATCATCTAAGTCCCCGTCAGTTCCCGGAACCTGCGTGCCTGGAGGTGGCAGATGGCCATAGCCAGGGCGTCGCATGCGTGCAGGGTATCCGGCGGGCCGCTCATCCTCAGCAGCGTGGTGACCATGTACTGCACCTGCTTCTTCGTCGCGTTCCCGTTCCCGACAACCGCCTGTTTCACCTGGAGAGGCGTGTACTCCGTCCAGGAGGCTCCCGCGTGCCTGCAGGCCAGCAGAATGACACCGCGGGCCTGGCCTACCGCGAGCGCCGTCTTCTGGTTGGTGTTGAAGAAGAGCTGCTCGACTACCACCACGTCCGGCGACAGCCGGGCGACCACGTCCCTGACCTCCCGGTACAGTTTATCGAGCCGCGCCGACATGTCGTCGGAGGAACGGGTGGTTATGGAACCGTGCGACGCAGCCTCCATCGCGCCCGAGCGCTCGATGACAAGCCCGTACCCGGTGTTGGTGATGCCGGGGTCGATCCCCAGCACCCTCAGTTCAGTCGTCAAGCCGCGCCCTCCAGGGATCGACCTTCGCGGGCATGTCAGGCGCCCGCCGCCTCCTCCTCCAGCACCTCATCGGGTATGTCGAAGTTGGCGTAGACCTCGCTCACGTCGATCAGGTCCTCGAGAGTGTCTATCAGGCGCAGGACCTTCCTTGCGGAGTCCCTGTCCAGCTTCACGGTGCTTTTGGGAACCTTGGTGAGCTCCGCGCTCTCGATCGCTATCCCTGCCTCCTTGAGGCTGTCCCTCACCTTCGCGAAGTGCTCGACGTCGCAGACGATCTCCAGGTACTCCCCTTCGCCCCTGAGGTCGTCGGCTCCCGCCTCCAGGGCCAGTTCAAGCAGTTCGTCCTCGTCGTGCTCGGGTGTCCCGGCTACGAGGAAGACCCCCTTCTTCTCGAACATCCAGGCTACCGAGCCGGTCTCCCCGAGTCTCGCGCCGGCCCGGGTGAAGACCTTTCGCACCTCGGCGGTGGTGCGGTTGCGGTTGTCGGTCAGGACGTCGACGATTATCGCCACCCCGCCTTCACCGTAACCCTCGAAGGTCATCTGCTCCAGTGACCCGCCGGACAGCTCGCCGGTTCCCTTGGCGATGGCACGCTTGATGTTGTCCATCGGCATGCTGTAACCGCGCGCGGCCTCGATCTCGTGCGCGAGCGCGGCATTGGCGTCGGGATTACCCCCGCCCTCGCGCGCCGCAATGGTTATCCTGTGCGAGAGCTTGCCGAACAGCTGTCCGCGCTTGGCGTCGGTCTTGCCCTTCTTGTGCTTGATCGAGTGCCACTTGGAATGTCCCGACATCATTTACCTCCGGTGCGGACGATGCTCCAGGGCCTGCGACCGGGTCCGGCACCTCCCCGCATGCCCTGGCGCCGTTCGCCGGCTCCGGCAGAACCCAGTGAGGACGTGTTACCCCGGGGGCGGACATGCCCCCGGCCCGGACGGGCTTGCGGCTCCGTTCATTTCGCCGCACTTCCGCACCGCCCCGCGGGCAGTGCCTCCCGTGGGCGCCCGGTTACCAGCCGCGGAACTGGATCAGGTTCTCTTTGCCGATTTCGCTTATCTCGAGGCCTTTCATGGCCTCTCCGAGGCCCCGGGAGACCCCGGCGATCAGCTCGGCATCCTCGTAGTTCGCGGTGGCCCGGACTATGGCCCCGGCGCGGGCCGCCGGGTCCTCGGACTTGAATATTCCCGAGCCCACGAACACCCCGTCGGCGCCAAGCTGCATCATCAGCGCGGCGTCGGCGGGTGTCGCGATGCCCCCCGCGGAGAAGTTGGCCACCGGGAGCCGGCCCGCACCGGCTACCTCCTCGACGAGGTCGTAAGGAGCCTGCATCTCCTTGGCGGCACTCATCAACGCTTCGTGGGGCAGCGTCGTGAGCCTGGAGATCTCTCCCGTTATGGCGCGCATGTGCCGAACCGCCTCAACCACGTTGCCGGTCCCCGCTTCCCCTTTGGTGCGCACCATCGCCGCGCCCTCGCCGATGCGCCTGAGCGCCTCGCCGAGGTTGACGGCCCCGCAGACGAACGGGACCTCGAACTTCCACTTGTCGACGTGGTTGTGCTCGTCGGCCGGGGTAAGGACCTCGCTCTCGTCTACGAAGTCGATCCCCAGCGCCTCCAGCACCCGCGCCTCCACGAAATGCCCGATGCGGCACTTGGCCATCACGGGGATGGATACGGCCTCGATAATTCCTTCTATCACCGCCGGGTCGGCCATCCTGGCGACGCCTCCGTCGGCCCTGATGTCCGCGGGAACGCGCTCCAGTGCCATCACCGCCACCGCGCCCGCTTCCTCGGCGATCCTGGCGTGTTCAACGCAGGTGACGTCCATGATGACCCCGCCCTTCAACGTCTCGGCGAGGCCTCTGTTCACCCTTTCGGTCCGTCTTTCGGCACTGTCACTCATGGTTCAACCTCTCGTCGCGTCTTGATTTTATGATATCCAATAGAGTAATGGCCTGCAATTGGACCCGCGTTCCGCGCCCGGCGCCGGCGGCGCATCAGTTGAAGGTGACGGACATGCCCGTGGGGACCAGCTCGACCCAGGTGGTCCCGGGCTTGATCCTGACGGCCCTGCCCGCGGAGTCGGTGAACGAGGTGTGGACGTCCCGCGCCGGTTTGGACCATTCTGCCTCGATGACCCTGCCCCTGACGAAGACCTGGGCCCGCCCGGCGCCCAGGATGCCCAGGTTGGGAGTGTCCGCTTTGTTGACGTCGACGATGCCCGACGGGGTGGTGGTCACGTACTGCACGATGACGGTGTCGGCGTTGAGCTGCTGCCCGGTCGTCAGCTCGGTATGCGGCCTGCCCTGTACAAACCTCAGGAACCTCCCGGTGCTCGAATCGTAACGGTAGTCGACCACGCAGATAGGGTCGTACGGAATATGCACGTTGGTGACGACGGTGAAGGCAGGCACGTAATCGGGATCCGGACGGGCCTGGTTGGCGAGGTCTTTCCTGATCTGCCTGGAGCGGTCAGATTCCATCCTGGCCTGCTCGTCGTCCGAAAGGTACACGAACGGCGCGGCGGGCGTTCCCTGGTAAGGATAGGTCGCTTCGCCCGCCTGCCTCAGCCTCGTCGTCGACGAGTAGAGGTTGTGCGGCGCCCTGCGGCTCCCGGAGCGCCAGTAGGCCCCGGGCCAGGACATCTCGTCGAGGTCGGGAATCCCGGAAGCCTTGACCATTGAGATAGTAGGCGGCGCTCCGCCGCAGTGGCAGAAGAGGGGGTTGAAGGGAAAGGCGATGTCCACGTCGGCGGGCCTGGCGCTGCGCACGGGGCCGAGCGATTCAGCGTTCTTGTCCAGGTAGATGGCCAGGAACCTGGTGACGCCTCCCTCGCACTCCTCCTCGTAGATGACGCACGCCCTGTCGAGGCCGGACTGCGGGCGGGCCGCGGGGTCGTTCTCGATCTTGATACCGATGGGCCTGCGCTGGATGAGCAGGGGATCCTCGGGAACCGTGCCGCAGAACGGGCACGTTGCGGGCTTCGGCGCGGCCGGGGTCGCCCTTTCCTCCTTCTGCGGCTTCTTCCCGGAGAACCAGGAGCACCCACCGGCGCTACACGCCGTGAGCACGGCCAGGGCCAGCACGGCGACCGCGACGGTCCGCATGCGTCTGCGCTTCACAGCCTCTTGTCCTCTTTCAATGGTGACACTCCACAGTCACGTGGAGCACGGGAGAGAAAAGACGTGCCCGGCTACACTCCTGCGACTCCACACTCGAGCTTTCAACTCCGGGCGCCTCCGCACCTACGAGACGCGCGGAAAAGAGAGGTTGTTTCACGAAACCGCCAGGGATCCGGGGGCCTAGCGCACTTCCTGGAACTGGCCGGCCATCGCGTCCAGCCTCGCTATGCGCTCCTCGATAGGGGGATGAGTGTCGAACATGCGGTTGAGGCAGCTTCCCTTCTCGCCGCGCCCGGTCTTGAGCGGCTGGGAGATGTAAAGGTGAGCCGTCGCCTTGTTGGCCCTCCGGAGCTGCCTGGGGTCGGCGTCGAGCTTACGGAGCGCGTTGGCGAGGCCCGGCGGATACCTGGTCAGCAACGCGCCGCTGGCGTCGGCGAGGTACTCCCGCTTCCTGCCGATCGCCAGCTTGACGAGCTGGGCGATTATCGGGGCGAGGATGGCCAGTGCTATGCCTATCAGCAGCATGATTATACCGGCGCTGCCGCTGTCGCTGTCGCTGTCCGAGAACCAGAAGGTCCTCAGAAAGATGTCCGAGATCATCACCACCGTCCCGACCAGGACGATGGTCATGCTGAGGATGAGGATGTCGTAATTCTTCACGTGCGACATCTCATGGGCGACCACCCCCTGGAGCTCCTGGTCGTTCATCATCTCCAGCAGGCCGGTGGTGGCGGCGATAGCCGAGTTCTGGGGGTTCCGGCCGGTCGCGAACGCGTTGGGGGCGGGATCGTCGATAACGTAGATGCGCGGGGTCGGGACACCCGCGGCTATCGCGAGGCCCTCCACGGCGTTCCGGTATCTTATCCACCGGGGATCGTCGTCGATGGGAACCGCCCCCGACACCGCGAGGGCCACCTTGTCGCTTGACCAGTAGCTGAGCGCGCCCATGACGAAGGATATGCCGAAACCAATGGCCAGGCCGACGAAAGCGTAGTAGGGGTGCGCCGTGCCCCCCCAGGCCAACCCGATGACGAACCCCAGTCCTACGACGAATACGATGAAGAAGCCCAGGAGAAGACCCGACCTCCACTTGTTGTGTGAAATCTCTTCGTACAATCGCGCACCTTTCGTAAGCGGCGGCCGCGCCCCGCTGGTCACCCGGGAACCACGACCGCCTCGCGTTGTTGTTTCGGAACCGTCCGGCCTAGCTGAACTCCACCTTCGGCACTTCCTTGTAGGCCGGCGTCTCGGGCTCGAAGTAATCGCGCTGCTCCCCGAAGGTGCGGCTTCCGTAGAGCACGTTCGCCGGGAACTTCTGGCGCGCGGTGTTGTAAGCCATGAGGGAATCGTTGTAGAACTGGCGCGAGTAGGCGATCTTGTTCTCGGTTCCCGCAAGCTCGTCCTGCAGGGCCAGGAAGTTCTGGTTCGCCTTCAGCTCCGGGTAGTTCTCCGCCACCGCGAATAGCGACTTGAGGGCCTCGGAGACCATGCCCTCGGCTTTGGCGCTCTCCGCCACCGTGCCGGCGCTCATCAACGCGGCGCGCGCTTTCGTCACCATCTCGAAAGTGCTCTTCTCGTGCGCGGCGTAACCTTTCACGGTCTCGACGAGGTTAGGGATGAGGTCGGCCCGCCGGTTCAGTTGCACGTCGATCTGGTGCCAGGCGTTGTCCACCCGGTTCCGGTAACGGATCAGCCTGTTGTAGAGAAGGATGAGGTAACCGATGGCGAGAAGTACGACCACACCCAGAAGGACCCACAACCACCACATAAAGTGCCTCCTTAGTATTTACCGTCGCCTGATTCTACAACAGCCTCGCACGGGCGTGAAGGGGCGCCGTCCGGCCCCTGGGGCCGTTCCCCGAAGGGGCGCGGCCGCATGAGCGGCGGCCGGCCGGAGCATGAGTGCGAGTCCGGAGCGGGAGGCGAACGACGTCCCCTGTTCAAATCCGCGCGAGCTGCCTGATGCCGTTGAGTATGAACATGACCGCGAACACCAGTACGAGCGCCGAGCACGCGTAGAGGACGGCGTGGTAGAACCTGTCCGGTATCCTGCCGCGACCCCTGGACACCAGGAAACTCACCGAGGAGTACCATATCAGGTCCGCCATCTCGTGTCCCGCGAAGAACACGACCATTCCAATGATGCCGTGCTTCAACGATAACACTATGTACTGGGCGCCGATCGTCGCCCACCAGACGATCCATCCCGGATTGGACACGCTCGACCAGAGCCCCCCGACGAGGGGCCCCCATCCGACATCCTGCTTCACGGTAAGGTCGACGGTTATCCCCTGGCGCGCCTCGCCGAAGACACTGAAGGCGAGCCATACCAGAAAAGCCCCCCCCAGGACGCTGATGACCCCTACCACGGCCTTGTCCTCGAGGAACCTGTTCAGTCCGAGGGCGAAGAGGATGGCCAGGCACAGTTCGGGAATCGCGTGGCCGAGCACCATCACCGGACCGGCAAGGAAGCCTTTCTTGTACGACTCGGAGACGCACACCGAGAACATCGGTCCGGGCATCAGCGCGCCCGTGAACCCGATGAGCATGGAGGAGAAGAATATCGCGGCGAGGGAACCCATGTTCGCCGCCCGTCAGCAGCGCCCGTAATCACGGGCGAGCGCGTCCATCCCCGCGTCCAGCTTCTCGAGCACGGCGGCGTGCAGCCCGGGGTTCGACGCGGCCAGCGTGGAGAGCTGGCCTCCGCCCCCGGAGGGCACCAGCGGCCTTCCGTCAAGAGCCGCTCCGGCCGCGTCCGTCACCAGCGCCCCGCACTCCCGGGCGATCAGCACGGCGGCCGCGAGGTCATACGGGTGGTTGTTGAGAACACTACCGTGACCCACCTCGAGGAACGCCTTCTCTAGCCCCGGTATCTCCTCTACCATTCGCTGGCCCACGTCCACGTAGACGTCCATCTGGCCGGTCAATATCCTGGTGATGGAGTACGTCGCGCTGCCGAGGTCGAAGTAGCCACCGTCCACAGACGACCTGTCTATCAGCTCGGAGATGACCTTCGTGAGGGGACCGGCGGGCCGGCCCCGGTATCCCGCCGTCCAGAACATCCGGTTGATCTCGGAAGTGGAGCTGAGCACCGGTGAGACCCGTTTCCCTTCAATCTCCAGGACGGCGCCCGCGCCCTTGACAGCGGTGAACGACGCCCGCGTCTTTATCTCCGAGACCACGCCCAGGAAGACGTCCCCCAGAGTCAACGAAGCGGGGTCCCGCCCGTCGAGGGCCGCCACCGCGACGGATACGCAGCAGGACTCCAGCCCCGCGGCGGCCGGGCGGGTACCGTCAATGGGGTCTATGACGAACAGGTAATCAGCTTCCTCCCGCGAGACCAGTCCCCTGTCTTCCGTGTAGTAAGCGATGTTCTCCCGGGATTCGAGGAATGCCTCCACCCTGCGCTCGGCCACCTCGTCAATGCCGAAGGTGGCATCGCCCGATGCCCCCCGCCCCTCCAGCCCCCTGGCGGAAGCGGTTCCCAGGCAGGGCCTCACGACCTCACGAACCGCCTCGCACAGGGCGTGGACGCAGATCACGAGGTCTTCGTTCTCAACCCAGGGGTCATCCATGAAACACCTCTCGCGCGCCAACCGGACGTAAGCCAGTATACCAACCGCCAAACCGGCGACCAAACCCGGCCCGTTCCTTCTCCCCCGTAGTCCTCGCGTTCCTGGCGGGACTCCATCTTGGTAGAATGCTACTATCGCTGAGGCCTGCGGGCCTGGCGGGGTGTTGCTGCCCCCCGGGCCACCACCCAACGGAGGTCGCTTTTGAAAACATGCGCGCGCTGTGGCTTTCTGAACCCCGACATGGCGGAGTTCTGCATGAAGTGCCGCCTCGACGTCAGGGGCGAGGGCGGCGGGGAGAGTATCCCGCTGGTCGGCAACGCCCTCTCCGGGAGCGCCGTCGGCAAAGGACCTGTAGAGGAGACGGCCCCGGAAAAACCGGCTCTCGGAGCCGGGGTTTTCGATGAGCCGCCCAGTTGGGCGCGCAAGCCGGGACTTGCCGCGCCGGCACCTGACCTGGACGACACCTTCGCCGGCCGCGGGCCCGATACCGGCGGTTACATGATCGGCGGTGGCGGCGGTCATGCGCCTTCAGGTCCTGCCGTTTCCGACGCTTTCTCGATCATGACCTCGGGGAACGCCCTCGCCGGCTCAGAAGTCGAAGGGCGACGGCGCGGAAAGCGCACCCGAAGTAGCTCCCGGCGCCCCGAGAAAGACAACCGGCGCGGGCCACCGGGGCACGATGTGCCCGGATCAATAACCGGCCTGCCTCCCGCCCTCGGCGACGCTGGCTTCCAGGCCGGAATGCGACCCGAAAAATTTCCTCCCCCGGCGCCCGCAATGCCGCCCGTCCCGAGGCGGCCAGGTCCCGGACGCTCGCCCGGAAGGGCCGCGTCCGCGCCCGGCCCGCGCACCGGCCGGACGGTGTCGATGCCCGACCTGTCATTTCTCAAGACGGTGCTGGATGCGATCACCCCGAGGATCATCGTGGGGGCCCTCGGGGGAATACTTGTGCTGCTCGCCCTGGCCTACCTGTTCGCCGGCGGGAACCACTTCAAATCGGACGCCCGCAAACTTCTCGAGGTCTCAAGGCGCGCCATGCATGGGCTGGGGTCCTTCCACCTCCAGGCCGAGGTGCTGATGAACACCGAGAAGGCCGGCAGCGTCGCGACGGCAGTGGCCGCAGACGTATCACGCGACGGCGATTCGAGGGCTGCGTTCGCCGACGCCGTCTACCATCCCGCGGTTGAGTACGTCACCGCATCCGGCAGGACGTGCAAATCGACCGCGGCGGGGAGGTGGGAGGCTTCCCTCGGCCCCTCGGGTCCCGACTTCACCTCCGCCGCGCTGTTCTCCGACGTTTCCGGCTCCCGGTTCATCGACCGGCAGGTGGTGGACGGAGTCGAGTGCGACCATGTCGCATACGAAGGGGGCGCCCGGTTCGCCGGGAGCTTCTTCCCCGGCGTGGAGACCACCGAGGCCACCGCCTCAGCGGTTGAGATATGGGTCGATCCTCAGACGAAGTACGTACGGCACGTCCGCGTTGACGCCGCCGGCCTGGAGACAATCAAGCTGGGGCGGTTCGACTGCCATATCGAAGCGTCTCTTTCCGGCTTCAACGCACCCGTCGAAATCAAGCCACCGATGTAGCGGCGCGCTCGAAGGGGTTCGGGGCGCCGGGCGTCGCGATGCGGTCGGCGGGTATCGGCTTCCGGAACGCGCAGGGCCGCCGTCCGCCTGTCCACTTCGGGCAACTTCGCGTCAGCCGCGGTAGATGGACTCGATGCGGGGGGTTACCGCCTCCCAGGAGAACCGCTCCACGCCCCGGCTTCCCTTCGCCGCGATTGCCTCCCGCCGCCGGGCGTCGGCCAGAAGGGCCGAGAGCTTCCCCGCCAGGTCGGAGGGCCGACCGGACTGGAACAGCACGCCCCCGCCGGCCTGCTCCACCACGGCCCTGTAACCGGGGATGTCCGAGGCAACCACGGGGGTACCCGCGGCCATCGCCTCGACGAGGACTATCCCGAAACTCTCTCCTCCCAGCGCCGGCGCGCAGAAGACGTCCGCCGCCGCGTAGTGACCGGGGAGTTCCTCGTTCTCCACGAACCCGAGGACGGTTACCCGGTCCCGGAGCGGCGGTGCGAGGGACTGCGCTATCGACGCCCCGGTTACGCCGGAACCGATTATCTTCAAGCGGGCGCCCGGCACCCTCCGGCACACCTCCGGAAAGGCGTCCAGGAGCACCGATAACCCTTTTCGCGGTTCGTTCCTGCCGACGAAGAGGATCTCGGGAGCACCGTCGGAGCGCCCGGTGCGCGGCGCCCCGGAAAACCTCTCCACCTCCACCCCGTTGGGCACGACGAGGTACTCCCCGGGAAGGTAGCGCGCCGCCTGATCGCGCGCGGCCTCCGACACGGCGATCCGGACATCCAGCCTCCCGGGGACGCCGGGGATGCACGCCGCGGCAAGCCGGTAGAGGACGGAAGGCCCGTCCCCGGCCGAATGGAAAGTCGCGACCACCCGGCAGTCGGCGGCGCGGACAGCGGCGATCGATATCATCGGGACCATGGGCTCGTGTACGTGGACGACCTCAAACCCGCCCCGCTCAATCGCGCGGCGGACGCGCCCGGAAGTGCCGGGCGCCAGCGCGAGGCGCGCCACCGAGCCGTTCGCCGGCACCGGCACCGAGCGCCCGGCGTCGACAAGGCGCTCAGCCGCGCAGTGCCCGGTCGCTTCGGGGGCGATGATCGTCACCGAGTGCCCGCGGCCCGCCAGTCTCCCCGCGAGCCCGGATATGTGGTTGTTAACGCCGCCGGGGTGCGCCCACGAGTACGGCGAGACAAGGGCTACCTTCATAACACCACCATGCAACTGCGCCCGATATCGGGTATCTTAATCATTGTTCGAAATCTCCCGCCCGTCTACCCGGGAGGTGCGGCGCATGGGCGCCTTCTTTCAGTTTCTCATAGCGTTGGACAGGGCGGTGTTCCGTGGCCTGAACTCCATCGCCGGCAGTAACGCCGTGACGGACTGGCTGGTGCGCCTCGGCGCCGACGACCATGTTCTTCCGGCAATCCTCGCCCTGATGGTCCTGGCGATGCTGCCGTTGTCACGTAAGCACTCCGGCCGGGTCACGGCCGTGCGCTGCATAATCTGTACCGTGGCGGCCGTCGCCCTGTCTATGACCATACTGTACGGGCTTAACAGCCTGTTCTTCAGGCCCAGGCCGTTCTCCACCCAGGCGGTTCACCTGCTCTTCTACCGTAACACCGATTCTTCGTTCCCTTCCAACGCCGCGACGCTCGGCTACACATTTGCCCTGGGTGTGTTCGCCTACCGTCGCCGGCTGGGAGGGGTCATGCTCGGGCTGGCCACGCTCATGAGCGTGGCGCGCGTCGCCGCCGGGGTGCATTATCCGCTGGATGTCGTCGGCGGATTTCTCCTCGCCTCCGGGTGCGTGCTGGCTGTATTGGCGGCAGAACCTCTGTACGCGCCGCCGGCCGACCGGCTCGTCTCGGCCCTGGACAGGCTGCTCGCTTCATGGCGCGACACCTGGCCCGCCGGAAAGGGGGACGGATGACACGCCTGATGCATATGCGGGGAGACCTGCCGGCCATGTTCCTGTTCTTCGTCTTTTTCTTCCTGGGCCTGTGGCAGGTAGTCGTCGCCTGGAAACGCCTGAACGGCCTGTCCCTGACCGGCCGCCCGGACAGGCGCGCGGCGAGCTACGCGGTGGGAGCGGCGATCGCGGCGGCCAGTTGCGCCTGGTACTTCAGCGGCAGGGGCCACTTCGCTTCTCCCGACCTGGAGGGGGCGGAGACCTTACTGGTGATGTCCGGCGGCCTGGTGGTGGCAACCCTCATTCAAGGCGCCCTCGCCCAGCTGGCCTTCGTCATGCGCCGTTCACCCGGGAGCGGCAGCGCCCGTTCAGACCGCGCCCGGTCCTGCGGCGAAGACCTCTCGGTGGAACTTACCGGCGTTTCGGTTCCCGGCACTTATTTCCGCGGCTGCGAGCCGCGGTCAGTCGGGGGCGCCGTCCTCCTGCTGCACGACTACGGAGGAACCCGCGCGGACGCCGCCCGTCTCGCGGAGGCCTTCGCCTGCCGCGGGTACGACACGCTGACCATCGACCTCGACGGCCACGGCCTGAACCCGAGGGGCATAGGCGACCCGGCGATGGGGGAGCTCATGGACGGCGCCCTCGAAGAGCTGAAGACGAGATCCCGTAACGCCCGGACAGACGCCGTCGGGGCCGGACTGGGGGGCCTCCTGGCGATCGAACTCGCTTCCCGCGGCGCGGTCCGCAGTGCGGTGGCCATCGACCCGCCCGCCAGGGACGCCCGGGGACACCACGACGTGGACGCGTTCAGGGAATGCAGCCTCGCCTCGGTGCTGGCGGAGGCGGCAAGGCCGACGGCGCGCGCCGAAGGAGGGAAGCGGATAAGCCTCTCGAGACTCATCGCCTCGCTCCCCGCTCCCCGCTTTCCCGCCGGGCAGGAGGCGGTGGTTACCGTGCTCGGAACCTGTAAGGCCTGGCTGAACGACCCGGCGAGCCTGGCGGCTTTCGCCCGTGAGCACGGGCTGTCGGCTCCTGTTCAGGTTGAGGGAACGCACGGGTCCCTGGTGCGCCAGAAAGACACCGCGGAGGCTGTCTCCCGGGTGCTCGCCTGATCACTCCCTGTCGGACGGCCATGCGGGCATGAACATGTGCCACTGGGCGGGGTCTTCGCTTATGAGGACCTCGAGGCTCGTGGCGATCTTCTGCATGGTGTCCCTGACGACGGATTCCTGGTCGCCGCACTCCTCGACGCAGATAGGGTCGAGCCCGTGTCCTACCCAGGTACCGTCTTCGAGGTTGCGCACGTTCACGCAGATGATCGGGGAGCCGCTGCGCATGGCGAGCGTGGCGGGCCCCGGCGGAAGGGTGGTCTTTTCCCCGAAGAACTCCACTTCCACGCCGCCGCCTTTGAGGTCGCGGTCGCAGAGCAGGGCGAGTATCATCCCCCCTTTCAGCGCCTCGACCATCCTGTCCCGGGTCCCGGGCTTGTGGTCGTAAGGAAAGATGGTGATCCCCACGCCGGCCCGGAGCCTGCAGAACATCTCGAAGAGCTCCGGCGGCTTCAGTACCTCCGCGACCGCGGCGAAGTCGCCCAGGCTGGACAGGTAGACGGCCCCCGCCTCCCAGGATCCGAAGTGCGGCAGCACGATGATCAGGCCCCGGCCTGCGGCAACCGCGGCCTCCAGCGGTTCCCTGTTGATCTTGTCGAAACGCTCCAGGACGTACTCGCGGGACTTGGTGGGCAACCAGAGTATGTCCACCCAGTAGTCCGCGTAGTACCTCGCGCACCTGCGGGCGGTCCGCCGCACCTGCGCGTCGGAAGCCTCCGGCCCGAGGGCCCGCCTCATGTTCTTCTCCACCAGGCGGCGCTTGCGCGGGAACAGGTACAGGTACAGGAGCGATCCGGCGCGGGCCGCGGCCCTGGTGAAGCGGACCGGCAGCCTGGCCACCACCCTGTCGGCGGCGAGAAAGAGATAGTAAGTGAGCTTCACCTGTCGAGCGCCTTCCAGACTTCCACGAGGCGCGCCATCAGCGTCTCGACCATCAGCGCCGACACGGCCCAGAGCACTCCCCTGAGGACCCATGGCGAAAGACCGTTGAAGAACAGCCCGAGCCCCACCGCGAGGAAGCGCGGCGCCCTGGCCATGAGCCCGGCCTTGCAGGTTACGCCGAGCGCCTCCGCCTTCGCACGCGTATAGCTGATGAGGAAGGAAACGACGAGGAGCACGAAGGCCAACCCCACGTAGACCCCTTCATCCCTGCGCATGTAGAGGAGGGCGATCCCCAGGTATATGGCCGCGTCGCTTACCCTGTCGGAGAACGAGTCGAGGAAAGAGCCGAACTCGGTGACCCTGTCCAGTTTCTTGGCGACGTACCCGTCCATGAGGTCCAGTATTCCGGAGAGCGCGAAGAAGACCGCGGCAAGGGGCACGCTGCCGACCGAGAGAAAGTAACCGCACGCCACGGCCATGCCCATCCCCAGGATGGTGATGACGTTCGGGGACATACGCGTAACGCCGAAGAACCAGAAGAACGGCCGGAAATAGAAGTCGCCGAACCAGCGCAGGCCCTCCTCGCGCACCTGTCCCCTGGTCGGGTTCCCGGCGCCCCCGTTCTCCGCCGGCGCCGCGGCCTCGACATCCGCGGCCCGGGTCACCGCTTCCTCGTCCTCCGCCATTCCGTTACCCCTGTATCTCGGTGATGCCGCTCAACAGCTCGGTCGCCCGCTCGAGGTACCGGCCCGGCACCATTATCGCGGTCTGGTTGGTAGGCACCGTCGGCATGTCGAACCCCAGCTTCTTCTCGAAGTGCGGTATGCCCTCGGAGTCCAGGGCGCCGGCGAGCATCCCGGCGATCACGGCGTCGGGTGCGATGGTCACTCTCACCCATTCGGCGCGGCGCGGCTCAGGGCGCCCGTTCGAGGGCCCTTTCGACCTCTTCCACGGCAGTCTCAAGCGGGACGTCCTTCCTGTCGCCGGTGTAGCGCGTCTTGATCTCCACGTTGCCGGAAGCCGGCAGCTTCTTGCCGACGATTAGCTGTACGGGCAGCCCGACCAGGTCCGCGTCGTTGAACTTGATGCCCGGGCTGACTTCCCGCGAATCGATCAGCGCCTCCAGCCCCCTGTCGCCGAGGGCGCGCTGGAGACGCGACGCCGCGGCGGCCTGCCCGCCGCCCTCGGTAGCCAGGACCACTATCTCGACGGGCAGAGGCGCGACCGCTTTCGGCCACTTGATGCCCCAATCGTCGTGGTGCTGCTCCACCACGGTCTGCAGCATCCTCGAAGTACCGATGCCGTACGTACCCATTATCATCGGCTTCGGCTGGCCGTCCCTGTCGGTGAAATCGGCCGACAGGGCGGCGCTGTATTTCACGCCCAGCTTGAAGATGTGACCGATCTCGATGCCGCGCGCGATCTCCAGGACCGCCCCGCAGGATGCGCAGGTGTCTCCGCCCACCGGCCCGGCTATGTCGGCCGCCGGCTCGGCGGTGAAATCGCGGCCCTCCTCGGCTCCGCGGTAGTGATAGTCCACCCGGTTGGCGCCCGTGACCATGCCCGCCTTTCCCTGGAGCTCGAGATCGAACACCGCTCGCACGCCCTCCAGCGCCACCGGGCCAACGAACCCCGGGGTGAGCCCGGGGAACGCTTCCCTCTCGTCGTCCCTCATCACGTGGAACTCCTCGGTTCCCAGGTACCGGGCCAGTTTGGCTTCGGAGACCTCCCGGTACCCCGGCACGAAGGCTGCGACAACCTCGCCATCCAGGACGTACAGCACGCACTTCACGACATCAGCGGGAGACACGCCGAGGAACGCCGAGACCTCCTCTATGGAGGTCGTGCCCGGCGTGTGCACCTCCTCCAGAGGCGAGGGTGCGCCGCCAAAGGACGTTCCCGGGGAATGGCGCTCGAGCTCGGAGTTGGCCCCGTAGCCGCAGGCGCCGCACAGGACGAGTTCGTCCTCCCCCACCTGTGAGCGGACCATGAACTCGTGCGATTCGTTTCCGCCTATCAGGCCCGTCGACGCTTCGACCACCACGGTCACCAGTGAACACCTGCGGGCGATCTCCAGGTACGCCGCGCGCATCGCCGCGTAAGTCTCGTCCAGCCCGGCCTCGTCCGCGTGGAAACTGTAGGCGTCCATCATCCTGAACTCGCGTCCCCTCATCAGGCCGAACCTGGGACGCATCTCGTCGCGAAACTTGGTCTGTATCTGGTAGAGGTTCACCGGGAGGTCCCGGTAGGAGGGGGCCGCGCGCCCCACCGTTTCAGTGATCAACTCCTCCGCCGTGGGGCCCAGGCAGAAATCCCGCCCCTGGCGGTCCTTGAGCCGCATCATCTCCGCCCCGTAGGCGAACCAGCGCCCGCTGCCGATCCACGGGTCCGAAGGGTGCAGGCTGGGGAGGACGACCTCCATGGCACCGGCCCTGTTCAGCTCTTCGCGGACGATGTTCTCGATGGCGTCCAGCGCCCGGCAGCCCAGGGGCAGCAGCGTATAGACGCCCGAGGCGACCGAACGCATCATGCCCGCGCGCAGCAGCAGCTCGTGGCTCAGCACCTCAGCCTCGGCCGGCTTCTCCTTCAGAGTGGGGACCAGAACCCTTGTGAACTGCAACCTTCTATCCTTCCGACATCTCCCGGGCGGCCTTGTCGATCTCGCGCAGGAGCTCTTCGAGCATTCTCCCGGGAGGCACCTTTCTGAGCATCTCCCCTTTGACGAACAGCAGCCCGGATTCCCGGCCTCCGGCGATGCCGATGTCCGCTTCGCGCGCCTCTCCCGGGCCGTTCACCGCGCACCCCATCACCGCCACGGTCAGCGGCGCCCGCAGGCCCTCGAGCGCCTGCTCCACGCGTGTCGCAAGATCTATCACGTCTATCTCGCTTCGGGCACACGTCGGGCAAGATATCACTTCCGGGCCGGCCGGCGCCAGTCCCAGGGAAGAGAGTATCCTCCGCCCTACCCTGACCTCCTCGACCGGGGGAGCGGTCAGCGACACGCGAATTGTGTCGCCTATCCCGCCCGCCAGGAGCGCCCCTATGCCGACCGCGCTCTTGATGGTGCCGGACCACAGCGTCCCCGCTTCGGTCAGGCCAACGTGGAGCGGCCAGTCGGTGCGCTCCGAGACGATACGGTACGCCTCGAGCGTGCGGGGAACGTCCGACGCTTTCACGCTGACCTTGATGTTCTCGACCCCGCACGATTCCATGATCGCGACGCCCTCCAGGGCGCTCACCGCCAGCGCCTCGGCCTCGGCCCTCCTTCCCCTGGCTTTGCGCCCCTTCTCGACCGACCCCGCGTTGACCCCGACGCGAACGCAGACGCCCCGCGCGGCGGCCTCGAGGCCGATCTCCCTCAGGCGCTGCTTGCTGGCGATTGTGCCGGGGTTGATCCGTATCCCGTGGGCCCCCGCTTCCATTACCAGGAAGGCCAGCTGCCAGTCGAAATGCAGGTCGGCAACCACCGGGATGTGCGTCCCGGCGATGATCCCGGGGAGGGACTCCGCGGCGGCGGAGTCGGGCACGGCGACCCTGACTATCTCACAACCGGCGCTCTCTAGTTCCCGGATCTGGGCGAGTGTCGCGCCGGGGTCGTCAGTGGGAGTGTTGGTCATCGACTGCACGCTCACCGTCGCGCCGCCGCCAACCGGCACGCTCCCCAGCATTATCCGTCTTGTCGCTCTTCTCTCCATCATCCCGTGCCTGGCATGCCCCTCGGGCGCCGGCCGTCCTGCCGGAGCGGCGCCGTGACATCAGCATTATCCCATAGTGCCTTGCCCGCGTGGTCGCCGGCGCGGGAGGGCGCGCGGCATCCGCCCAACGTCGGGCCTGCTCACCTGTTGATACGAACGAGCTCTCAGAACGGACTCTTCAGAGGGCTGAAGATGTCCATGAGCGCAAGCCTGAGGGCCACCACCGAGAGCACGATGATCACCACCCATGCCACCTTGGCGAACGTCTTGACGTCCACCTGCTTGTGGAAGACCTTTTCGACCACGATGACCAGCAGGTGACCGCCGTCCAGCGGCGGCAGCGGGAGGAGGTTGAACACCGCCAGGAACAGGAAAAGCTCGCCCAGCATGAAGAGCAGGTACGCACTGCCCAGTTCTGCCGCCTGATATGTCAGCTGTGCGGCGCCGACCACGCTCCGAGGGCCTTCCACGGTCCGGGGCGTTATCCCGATAAGCATCTTCAGCGTACCCAGCGAAAAGAGCGAGGCTATGCCCTTGAAGAAAGCCGCCGTCACCTCGCCGAGCGCCTTGAACGACTGCCCCACGGCGGCGACCGGATTGCTGCGTACGGTCCTGGTACTCTGCGTTATCCCCATGATGCCGGTGTTCTCGACGTCGAGAAGCTTCAGCGACACCCCCGAGGCGCTCCCGCCGCGGACGAAGTCGACCTTGACGACCCGCCCCGGCAGCCTGCGGATGACCCTGGTAAGCAGCTTCCAGTCGGAAGTGGGGCGGCCCGCCACCGAAACGATGGTGTCGCCTTTCTTGAGTCCGGCTTCGTAGGCGGGGCCGGGGACGGAGCGTGTCCGGGTGACCTGCACCTCACGCTGCACGCCGCCTATCGTGTTCGAGCCTGTTAGCTCCTTGTGCCCAACCGGCCAGAAGACCAGGTAGAAGAGGATGAACGCGATAACCACGTGGACGAACGAGCCGGCCAGGATCACCACCGCCCTCTTCCAGGCCGGAGCACGGTAGTAGGTGCGGGGGAGGTCCTCCTCCGGGACCTCTTCCTCGGGGTTCATGCCGGCGATCTTCACCGACCCGCCCGCCAGCACCCATTTGATCGAGTAACGGGTCTCACCGCGGTCCCATCCGACAATCTCGGGGCCGAAGCCTATGGAGAACTGCTCGACTTTGATCCCCACCCGTTTCGCCGCGAAGTAATGGCCCAGTTCGTGGGTAAGTATCATGAAGGCGATTACCAGGACCGCGGCGGCCACCTTCCATATGACGGCCCACGCCGATGCCCAGGTAACCGCCGCGACGAACGTCAAGCTCTCCGCCCCCTGCCGGCGACCGCGGCCCCGGCCAGCCGCCTCGCCTGTGATTCGGCTTCCCTTATCTCCTCGATGCTCCCCGCCTCGAGCCTCTCGTGCCCTTCCACCGCGTCCAGGATAACACCGGTAATGTCCGCGAAGGTGATGCGCCCGTCCAGAAAAGCAGCAACAGCCTCCTCGTTCGCGGCGTTCATCGCCGCCGGCACCGTGCCGCCGGCCCTGCCCGCCTCGTACGCCAGGTCGAGCGCGGGAAAGGTCTTCCGGTCCACTTCCTCGAACGTCAGGCTGCCGTACCCCGCCAGCGACAGTGATTCCGCCGGGCCCGGCGCCCTTCGCGGGTACGTCATGGCGTACTGGATGGGAATGCGCATGTCGGGCACCCCCAGATGCGCCAGCACCGAACCATCGACCATTTCGACCATCGAGTGCACCACGCTCTGCGGGTGCACCAGCACGTCTATCCGCTGCAGCGGCACGTCGAAGAGGTGGTGCGCCTCCAGGACCTCCAGGCCCTTGTTCATCAAGGTAGCCGAGTCTATCGTGACCTTGGGTCCCATGTTCCACGTCGGGTGCGCCAGCGCCTCCGGGGCGGTCACGCCGGCAAGCGACCCGGCGCTCCTGCCCCTGAAAGGCCCGCCGGAAGCCGTCAGCACAATTCGCGCGACGGCGGCCGGACTTTCTCCGAGAAGGCACTGAAACACCGCCGAGTGCTCGCTGTCCACGGGCACTATCAGCGCTCCCGATTCCCCGGCCTTCTTCATGACCAGGTCCCCGCCGGCCACCAGGCTCTCCTTGTTGGCCAGCGCCAGGGTCCGGCCTCCCCGCAACGCGGCGAGCGTCGGCTCCAGGCCCGCGGAACCGACTATCGAGTTGAGCACGATGTCGCACTCGACCCGGTCGAGGAGCTCCAGGACTCCCTCCCGGCCGGCGAGCAACTCCACACCCGCGTCTTCGAAGAGCGGGCGGAACCGGTCGGCGGCTCCGCGATCACCGAGGGCCGCGTCCCGCACCCCCAGCAGGCGCGCCTGGTCCAGGAGCAGTTCCCCGTTCCGGAGAGCGGACAGGGCAACGATCTCGATATCGTCGCGAGCGCGCGCAACCTCGACGGCCTGGGTGCCTATGGAGCCGGTGGAGCCCAGCAGGATGACCCTTTTCAACGTGACACCTCGGGGCTCGCGAGCCGGGACACGGCGGCTACCTGATGAAAAAGTAGAAGACCACGTAGTAGACGATGGGCACGGTGAAGAAACTCGAATCGAACCTGTCCATGATCCCGCCGTGTCCGGGGATCATCTTGCCCATGTCCTTGACACCGTAGTCGCGCTTGACGAGAGATTCGGACAGGTCTCCAAGCGGGCCGAAGACGACCACGATGACCCCTATAACCATCGCGCAGCCGTAAGTGAACCAGGGGAACTCCCTGCCGCCGTTGATGGCGACTATCACCAGCCGGAACAGCGCGGACGCCGCCAGGACCCCCAGTGTGCCCGCGATGGTTCCCTCCCAGCTCTTGTTGGGGCTGATCGAGGGGGCCATCTTTCGACGTCCGATCTTGCGCCCTACCGCCCACGCGCAGATGTCGTACACCCAGATGAGGAGAACGACGAAGAGCACGATCCACCAGCCGCGGCTGTGATGGAGGCTCGCCCTGCTCGCGGTGTCCCGCAGCAGGACGAAGTAGCTCAGGCAAAGGCCCGTCAGAAGCGGGGCGAAGACGGTCAGCGCCACCGCCTTGGTCGGTTTCACGTGGCGGAGCACGAACATGTACCACATGAAACTCACGAATATTACGCCAATGGTTACGTACCCGATGCTCTCGACCGGCTTGTAGTGCGCAAGGAATACGTATGCGAGCGACCCCGCGATGCCTACCGCGGCGGCGGTCGGGGTCGCCTGGCCCTTCGTCTCGAACAGGCTGAACAGTTCTATCGAGCCGATCACCGCCGCAAGCGCCACGGCGAACGTGAACGGCAGCGCGCCCCAGATGAGAGTGCCCAGGAAGATGGCCGCGAATAAAACGGCGCCCACTATCCGTTCGGAGAAGCCCCCCGCGGCCGGAGCGCGCCTGATCCTGCGCGTCTCCATCACACCCCCGGGATCGCCGCTGCGTCTGGCCATCAGATCTCCATCAACTCGTGGACCTTCTTCTCCATCAGCTCGTCGATCTCTTTGACGTACCTGTCGGTGAGCTTCTGTATCTCTTCGATGCCCCTGTGGAGATCGTCCTTGGTCGATTCCCCCTTCTTCTCCTCCTCGCGGAGGGCCTCCACGGCGTCTCGCCGGACGTTTCTCACCGCGACGCGGCCTTCCTCCGCACGGTGCCTCACCAGCTTGCCCAGCTCCTTTCGCCGCTCTTCGGTGAGCTGGGGGACCGGTACCCTGATGAGCTGCCCGTCATCCGAAGGCACGAACCCGAGGTCGGACTGGGTGATGGCCTTCTCTATCTCCGTTATCGCGTTGCGGTCGTATGGCTGGATCACCAGCAGCCGGGCCTCCGGCGCGCTGACGGTCGCGATCTGGTTGAGCGGGGTGGGCGTGCCGTAGTAGCTGACGCTCAGGCGCTCCAGCAACGCCGGGCTGGCGCGCCCGGTCCTGATGCTCCCGAACTCCTCGGCCGTGAAGTCGACCGCTTTCTCGAATTTCCTCCGGGCCTCTTCCATGATGCTGTCCATAGCCGGATCCTCCAGATCTCGAGTGCCCCAGTGTCCCTACTTATAGCACACCACGGTACCAACATCCTCCCCGAGGAGCAGGCGCCTGAGATTGCCGCGCTTGAACAGGTTGAACACTACTATCGGGAGGCTGTTGTCCATGCAGAGGCTTATCGCGGTCGCGTCCATGACCTCGAGCTCGCGGTTGAGCACGTCCAGGTAGGTGAGGGTGCTGAACATCGTCGCGTCGGGGTGCTTGACCGGGTCGCGGTCGTAGACTCCCTCCACCTTGGTCGCCTTGAGTATGGCGTCGGCGCCGATCTCCAGGGCGCGGAGGGCGGCGGCGGTGTCGGTGGAGAAATACGGGTTCCCGGTGCCTCCCGCGAAGATGACCATACGGCCCTTTTCGAGGTGCCGGAGCGCCCGGCGCCTGATGTGCGGTTCGGCGACTTCCTGCATCGTGATCGCGGTCTGAACCCTGGTGAAGACCCCTTCCTTCTCCAGCGCGTCCGAGAGCGCCAGCGCGTTCATCACCGTGGCGAGCATGCCCATGTAGTCGGCGGTCGCCCGGTCGATGCCGCGCGCGCTCTCCGAGCCGCCCCGGAAGATGTTCCCCCCGCCCACCACCAGCGCGAGCTGCATGCCCAGGGCGTGGACCTCGACAAGCTCTTCGGCGACCGACCGAACCGTGGCGGTGTCGATGCCATAGCCGATGCGAGAATCCATGAAAGCCTCGCCGGACAGCTTCACCAGCACTCTCTTGAATGCCGGACGGCAGGGGTCGCCCGCGGCCTCCCCGCCGGCCGAGGCCCCGGCGCCCTCCGTGTCCCGGCTCGGCTCGGTCACCTTCACTCCCTCTTCTCGCCGACCTGGTAGCGGGTAAACCCGCCTACCTCTATCTTCTCCCCCATCTTCGCCGACGCCTGTGTCACCAGGTCGGCGACGGAAACGGACGGGTCCTTGATGAACGGCTGCTCCATCAGGCATACGTCCTGAAAGAACTTGTCGAGCATGCCGTCGATTATGCGGTCCCAGACTTTCTCGGGCTTGCCCTCGGCCTCGCATCGCGCGCGGTATATCTCCTTCTCCGCCGCCACGATCTCCCCGGGAACTGAATCCCGGTCGATGTAGACGGCGTTGCACGCCGCTATCTGCAGGGCGATGAGGTGGGCGAGCTCGAGGAATTCGTCGTTGCGCGCTACGAAGTCCGTCTCGCAGTTCAACTCCACGAGAGCGCCTATCTGCCTGCCCAGGTGTATGTACGATTCGATGATGCCCTGGTCCGCCGTCTTCTCCTGGCGCTTCTTAGCCGTGGCCAGGCCTTTCTCGCGGAGCAGCTTGATCGCCTGCTCGAGGTCGCCCGACGAGTCCTGGAGCGCTTTCTTGCAGTCCATCATTCCCGCGCCGGTCCGGGTGCGCAGCTCTTTTACCTGCGCCGCCGATATCTCACATTCCGCCATTACCTGTCTCCTGTTCCCTTTTCTCCTCGATCATTCACCTTCGTCGGCGCCGGCAGCCGGGGGGCCGCTCCCGGGCTCCGTCCCGGCCGCTTCCTCGCCCGCCTCAGAGACGGCGGACGCCGCCTCTTCTCCCGCGTCCGCGGAGAGCCCCGGTGTTATCGCCGGCCCCGAGATGTCTTCGGGGGAAGCGCTGAAGGCGGGCACCGCCCCGCCGACGCGGACCGGGGCGTTCTCGAGCCTCTCGCGGGCGATGTCCGCCTGCTCGGCTATCTCCTCGGCCAGGCGGGCGTCCCGCATGCCCTGGCCGTCGATGACCGCGTCGGCCACGACCCTGCAGAGGAGGTTGGCCGCCCGGATCGCGTCGTCGTTGCCCGGGATGACGTAATCGACTTCCTCGGGGTCGCAGTTCGTATCCACCAGTCCGACGATCGGGATGCCGAGCTTGCGACCTTCGGCCACGGCTATCCGCTCCTTACGGGGATCTATCACGAAGATCATCGAGGGGAGGGAATGCAGGTTCCTTATGCCCTCGAGGTTGCGCCTCAGCTTCTCGATCTGCCGACGGACCTGGAGCGCCTCCTTCTTGGGAAGCACGTCGAGCTCGCCCTCCCGGTCACGCCTCTCGAGCTCGTCCATGTACATGATCCGTGAGTGTATCGTGGAGAAGTTGGTGAGCGTCCCTCCCAGCCACCTCTGGTTCACGAACGGCACAGCGGCGCGCGTGGCGTGTTCCTCGACGGCCTCTTGAGACTGCTTCTTGGTGCCCACGAACAACAGCGTCCCCCCGTTGGCTACCGAGTTGCGGATCGCGTTGTACGCCGCGCCTATCATAACCAGGGTTTTCTGCAGGTCGATGATGTAGATGTCGTTGCGTTCGGTGAAGATGAAGGGTTTCATCTTCGGGTTCCAGCGGCGGGTCTGGTGGCCGAAGTGGACTCCCGCCTCGAGGAGTTCTTTCATGGTAACAACAGGCTGCGTCATTCTCTGACCTCCGGTTCGGTTGTTCCTCCCCCGCATTCATCCCTGGCCGCCTCCCGAGGGCACCGGCGGTCCGGTCGTGCGAGGTGTGTATTTTTGTCCGCCCGCGGGCGGACAAATCCGCTCCAGTGTAATATAGCCGGGTTCCCGTCGCAAACGATGGCGCGCGGGTCAGTCGTAGTCGAAGCCCATGTTGGTGCCGAGGCGGGCCCTGAGGCGGAGGATCGCCTTGGTGTGCATCTGGCAGACCCTCGACTCGGTCACCGACAGCACCTCCCCGATCTCGCGCATCGTCAGGCCTTCGAAATAGTACAGGCTCACGACAATGCGTTCCCTCTCGGGCAGGTGGTTGATCGCGTCGGCAATCATGTCCTTCATCTCTTCGATCTCAAAGGTCTTGGAGGGGTCCTTGACCTTCACGTCCTCCACGGTGTCCGCGAGGCATATCTTGTCCGGCCTGTCGCCCGATACGGTCCAGAGTTCGTCCAGCGCAACAAGCGAGATAAGGGAGAGCTTACCCAGGAGGTTCAGATATTCGTCGAGCGAGATCCCCAGCTTCTCCGCGACTTCCTCGTCGGTGGGAATTCGCCGCAGTTCGCCCTCGAGCGCGACGTAGGCACGTTCGATCTGGCGGGCCTTGAACCTGACCGAACGCGGCACCCAGTCGTCCGCCCGCAGCTCATCGATTATTGCGCCTTTGATGCGCGCAATCGCGTAGGTCTCGAATTTTATGCCCCTGTCGGGGTCGTACTTGTCTATCGCGTCGAGCAGGCCGAAGACGCCGTAGGAGACAAGGTCCCCGAACTCGACCGAAGGCGGCAGTCCGGACGATACTCTTCCGGCAACGTACTTCACCAGAGGCGAGTAGTGCAGTATCAGCTTCTCCCGGGTCTCGGACGAGTGGTTCTCCTTGTACTCCGCCCATATGGACGTAGCTTCATCGTCCGCCCTGGACCCGGCGGCGCCCTTGCGGCCGGCAGCCGAAGCTGCTTTGCCCGTGTTCTCGGCACGCGCCATCAGGTCATCCCTCAAGCGCGGGGGTGGCTGCGGTCATATGCTTTCCTGATCTCCGCCTTCGTCAAATGCGTGTATATCTGCGTGGTCGCGACGTTACGGTGTCCCAGCAACTCCTGCACCGACCTCAAGTCGGCCCCGTGCGCGAGCAGGTGCGTCGCGAACGTGTGCCTGAAGGTGTGCGGACTCACATTGTCCCCGACCGCTATCCGGCCCGCCTCGCGCTGCACGATCCGGCGCACCTGGCGCGCGTCCAGCGGCGCCCCGCGCTTGCCGAGAAAAACCTTGCCACCTTCGTAGCCGGACTCTCGGGCGAGCGACGGCCGTTCTTCCGCGATGTACTCCGAAAGGGCCTCTACTGCCGGCTGGCCCGCGAGTACCACGCGCTCGCGGTCTCCCTTGCCGACTACCCTGATCGTCCCACCACGAAGATCGACGTCGCCCAGCTCGAGACCGCACAACTCTCCCACCCGCACACCCGTGGCGTACAACACCTCTATTATAGCTTTGTCTCGCCTGGCAAGGTCCGTGCCGATCGCGGGGCCCGCGAGCATCATGTCGGTCTCCTGCTCGCTCAGGAACCTCGGAAGGCGCTTCTCCTTCAACGGAAAGGACAGCGTGGTCGATGGGTCGGCGTCGATGAAACCGGCCTGGGCCAGGAAATGGAAGAACGCCCTCAGGCAGGCGCAGCGCCGGGCGACCGTGGCCCGGGAATACCCGCGTGCCCTCTGGTTCGCCAGGAAGCTGCGCAGCAACCTGTGGTCCACCCCGGACAGGTCGCGCACCCCGGCGCGATCGAGAAAATCCTCGAACTGCCGCAGGTCCCTCGCATAGGCATCAACGGTGTTCGGCGAGAGGTTGCGCCCGGTTCGGATATTTTTCAAGAATTCATCCTCGGCGGACCGGATGCCCCTGCCGCTTCCACCTTCTACCGTCATCAGGCCTCTCCTCAACCCAGGTATAAATATTATTCGAGCCGGACTTCTCCTCGAAGCGACAGATATCCTGCCCTCCGGCTGCGCTAATGAAATGTTATTCAATTATAGTATTTCATTCAATAGTTAATATTAGTTAATTATTGATGTTATCGGAGCATCGACGCGAGTACGCCCGGCCGGCTTGAGGCGTGACAACGCGGATTCGCCGCCGGACGACAGGCTCTTCCGGCCGCCGCGGGCGCCGTTACAGCGCTCAGCGCTCAGCCGCGGGCGCCGTGACACCGATCAGCGCTCAGCCGCGGGGCTTGACGAGCTGAAACAGCCCGCCGGGACCCCGGGCGACGAGTCCGCGCAGTTCAAGGTCGGTGAGAGCGGCAAGAGTCTTGAAGACCGGCAGCCCGGCATCGGCCGCCAGGCACTCGACGTCAAGGGGTCCGCCCTCGAGCGCGTCGAGCAGCGGCGACCTCCCCGCGGGCGGGCTTTCGCCCGAAGGCGCGTCCGCGCCGGGAACTTCCAGACCAAGTTCTTCCAGCACATCGGCTGCCGAACGCACCAGCGCGGCGCCGGCACGTACCAGTGAGTGCGGTCCCGCGGAGTTGGCGGAGAAGACCTGTCCGGGCACCGCCATCACTTCCCTTCCCTCTTCGAGCGCCGACTCCGCGGTGATGAGGGCCCCGCTTCTCTCGGAAGCCTCGACAACGACCACCGCTTCGCACATCCCGGCGATTATCCTGTTGCGCGCCGGGAAATGGTGGGGCCTGGGCTCCGTCCCCGGGACGTACTCGGATATCAACGCTCCACCCTCGACGATCTTTTCGAACAGCGAAGAGCTGGAGCGCGGATACACCATGTCAACGCCGCATCCCAGAACGGCTACGGTGCTGCCGCCCCCCGCCAGCGCGCCGACGTGGGCCGAGGTGTCGATCCCCCACGCGGCACCGCTGACCACACAGACCCCGGCGCGGGAGAGTCCCTCGGCGAGAGAACGCCCTACCTGCAAACCGTAAGGCGTGGCCTTGCGGGCGCCGACTACGGCCACGTTGCGGACCCCGGAACGGAGGCGGCCGCGTACGAACAAAGCGACGGGCGGGGCGTGGATGGTCGCCAACGCGCCGGGATAACCGGCCTCACCGTTGACCAGGACCTCTATGCCCCGCCCGAGGAGATCTCCGTATAGACCTTCCACGTCGGTCCCACGAGCCCAGGCCTGCCACTCCGCGCAGAGGCGCGAGAGACCCGCCTCTCCTCTCGAGACCGCCTCCCAGGCTCCGGCCGGAGAACCGTGAAGCGCCAGAACCTCGTTCAGCCTGCGGGGGTTCATCGAGGGGAGATGAAGCAGCGACACAAGGTGCGCTTTTTCCTGCGCCAGCCAGGGGTTGAGCGCTCCGAGCCGCTGGTGCATACTCTCAACCCCTGGACACAGCCGCGGCGGGAGAGCCGCGCTCGAGGCACCTGTACTGGATCGCCTCGGCCAGGTGCTCCACGGCAATTCGCTCTTCACCGGCGAGGTCGGCGATGGTGCGCGCGACCTTGAGGACCCTGTGATACGACCTGGCCGAGAGGCCCAGGCGCTCGACGGCGAACCCCAGATAGCGCTCGCCCTCCGCGCTGGAGCGGCAGTGCTCGTCGATCATCGCGGCCGTCATCTCCGAGTTGGAGAAGACGCCGGTCCCTTCGTAGCGCCTGGTCTGTGCGTCGCGCGCTTTCACCACCCGCTCTCGCACGCGAGAGGAGGGCTCTCCGGGTGACCGCTCCATCAGCCGCGCCCGGGTGAGCCGCGGCACCTCGACCTGGATGTCGATCCTGTCCAGGAGAGGGCCGGAGATCCTGGAGCGATACCGCTGTATCTCGGCAATACCGCACCGGCAATCGTTCTGAGGGTCGCCCAGGTAACCACACGGGCACGGGTTCATCGAGGCCACCAGGCTGAAGCGCGACGGATAGGTGACGGTAACCATCGAGCGCACCACCGTCACCTGCATGTCCTCGAGCGGGACACGCAGGGATTCCAGCGCGTTTCGGGGATAGAGAGGGAGTTCGTCCATGTAGAGAACGCCGCAGTGGGCGAGCGACACCTCCCCGGGCTTCGGCAGCGGTACCCCGCCGCCGGTGAGCCCCACCGCGCTGATCGAGTTGTGAGGGGTGCGAAAAGGCCGATCGCCTATCAGTGAGCCGCCGGGGCGCGTCAGCCCGGCGACGCTGTGTATGCGCGTAACCTCCAGAGCCTCTTCAACGGTCAGGGGTGGCAGTATGCCGGGGAGCCTGCGCGCCAGCATCGTCTTTCCCGACCCGGGCGGGCCGATCATCAGGAGGTTGTGGCCACCGGCCGCCGCGACCTCGAGCGCCCGGCGCGCCGGCTCCTGGCCGCGGACTTCGCTCAAGTCGGGCGCCGGCTTCGTACCGGTGCTGAGCACCTCGCGCGGATCGACCGACGTCCTCTCGACGCCGTCGCCCCGCAGGAACGCCATTGCCTCCGCTAGCGTTGAAACGCCGTAGACTTCGATCCCCTGGACCAGGGCGGCTTCCCGCGCATTCCCCGCCGGGACGAGGACCGAGGCCTTGCCGTTCGACCTCGCTCCTATGGCTATGGAGAGCGCGCCCGCCACCTCACGCACCTTCCCGTCAAGGGACAGCTCGCCGGCCGCTACGAAAGAGCCGTCGCGGGCGGGCCGCAACTCCCCCGTGGCCGTAAGGATTCCCAGGGCTATCGGCAGGTCGAAAGAGGGGCCTTCCTTGCGGATGTCCGCCGGGGCCAGGTTGATGTGCACCCTCGTCCTCGGGAACTTTAGCCCCGAATTGCGGATCGCGGACTTCACCCTGATTCGCGATTCCTTCAAAGCCGTTCCGGGCAGGCCGACTATCTCGAAACCGGGGATACCGCTGGTGATGTCGACTTCCACCTGGACGGGGTGCGATTCCATACCCACGAGCGTGGAGCCGTAGAGCTTGGCCAGCAAGGAGCCTCCTAAGCAGTTCAAGCATATTATATGCGGCGGGGATGACATCCGCAACCCGCGCTCGTCGAGCAATCCCATGGGACTGCCTCTTCTCCCGTTATAGAAGTGGAAAAACAAGGCAATGTGAAAAACGACACGACCCCTTGGTCCCGCGCAGACTGGTGATGACCGGAAATCAACAACCGAACCGGAAGATGTAAGTGAGCGACGCCTGCGGGGCGGTCAGCGGATGCGGTAGACGTAGTCCCTGCCAAACACCTTCCAGGACTGCATCTCCTTGTGGTCCAGGGAGTAGTCGAAGACCCTCTGGAGGGTGTTCGGGTCGAGCTGCCTGCCGTGGACGATGATGTATTTGATGCCTTTGACCTTGAGCCAGGCCAGCGATTCGATCGACGGAAAGCCGGCGGTCACCTTGACGGCCTCGTAGTACGAGTCCGGGATGTAACCGCTGTAACCGTTCAACAGTTTTTTCCAGTGGAGCGTGGAGTAATAGGTCCGCATGGACTCGCGCGGGAGCCACGATCTCTCGTACTGCAGGCCGGCCTTGAACGTCCTGGGGTCGTACGCGGCCATGGGTATCTCCACCGTGGGGGCGTCCCCGGGCTGGGCGGCAAGCCAGTGGTAGACTTCCGCGAAATCGTTCCTGGCAGGCACCGGGAACATCGGCAACGACGCGGTCATGACGTCGAGGATCACCAGCACGGCGAGGGCAAGAGCCGCAAGGCCGGCGGTCGAAGGGCGGTGACGCTCCGATACCTTCATCACCAGCGCCTTGACCGCGAACGCGGAGAGCACGGCCAGGGCCAGCACCACCAGCACGATGAAGCGCGCCGGCACCCTGATGACCTTGAAGCCGGGGAAGAGGTAGTACAGAAGGTGGTACGGCATCGGCATGTCAATCGAACGGCCGAAGAAGTACAGCTTCGTCCCCAGGCACAACAAGACCCCCACGGCGGCGAGCGAGACGTAGTAGCGCACGTAGAAGCGCTCCTCGCCTTTCCCTCTCGCGAAGAGCAGCACGGTCCCGGCCATGCCCAGGAGGAGGGGGAGCAGGCCGGGGAACAGGGACCTCTCGGTCGGCCCTCCCCTCTTGACGGTTGTCTTCCTGAGCCCCGACGTTAGGGTTCCCCATACGAGGTTGGGCTCCGACGCCACCGCGAAATCCCGGATGTCGGCGGAGAACTGGTCTGTCTCCTCCACGGTCCTCACGAACCTGGGGTCTTTCGCGTGGGTCCTCAGGTACGGGGCGGTGAAAGGCGCCACGGCCGCCGCGGAGACGGCCAGGACCGCCAGCAGTGTCAGCATCCACACCGGGGTGAACGTCCTCCTGTCCACGACCAGCCTGACCGCGAGGAAGACGATGATGGCGACGGTCAGCATCAGCCCCAGGTACCAGGTCGCCAGCGTCTGGACGACGAGGAACAGCCCGGCCAGCGCGGCGTCGTGCCACTTCTTCCCCTCGCTGAACCTGTGGAGGAAGAGGAGGCACAGCGGCATCCAGGCCACGGACGTCATCTGGAGGTGCCATATCTGAGCGACCCTTGGCGGGGCGAAAGCGAAGATTATCCCCGCCACCAGGGCCGCGGCCCGGTTGCGGGTCAGCCTGTGCGCCAGAAGATACATGCCCACGCCGGCGAGGAAGAAGTTGACCACGAGCGTCAGGTTGGCGGACTGGAGGGGGTTGCCGGTGACGGCCAGAAGGGGCCACGAAAGCAAAGCCGTGCTGACCTGGCTGTCCGAATAGGCGAGCGTGTCACCATTGGGGAAGAAAATGTTCGAGTTGAACAGGTTCGTTGGGCTCCGCCGGATCTCGCGGACGTCCCAGGCAAGCGTCCACGCCTGGAAGTTGGGGTCTCCCGGCGCTTTGTAGACGGCGTCGTGCCCTTCGGTGAGCATGGGGCGGGTCAGCAGCATGGCCAGCCCGGCGAATACCGCGAGTATTACGAGACCCATGGCCTTCGTTTTTGCAGCGTCTTTTACTCTCTTCATACCATCGTGATGGTCTGCGGGCCTGCACGGCGGCCCTTTCTGAGGGCGGATGACCACAGACGAGCGGGGCCAGGTCTTACCCTGGCCCCGTGGCTTGCGCCTCAAGAATCAATTGGCTGTCGAACCGGCCCCGTCCTCTACCAGGGGCAGCCTATCGACTCGTGACCCCACAGACGATCGCTGCCGTAGACGGCACGCTCGGCGATGACCGGCCTGCTCGAGGTTACCCTGGTCGAGACCTCCCAGACGTCGGGGAGGCTGTCGGCTACGTTGAACGTGCGCCTCGAATGCGCCGGCAGGACCACGCTCGGCCCCTGCCGGGTCGAATCCGGGGTCATGAACGTCAAATCGACTCTGGCTTCCTTGTCGTTCGGGTTCTGAACCAGCACCCACGTCTCGAAACCGGGCCCGGTCGAGCCTTCGGCGAGGCACCAGGTTTCCGCCGGGGCCGTCGCCCCGATCGAATCGTGAGCCCACTGCCGGTTGTTGCCGTACATCGCGCGCTCCGCTACCACGGGCTCGCTCGAGGTGACCTGTGTCGACACGCTCCACCGGCCGGGAACCGCGTCCGCCAGATTCAACGTCGTCCTGCTCGCGGGCGCCAGCTTGAGCTTCGGTCCCGCCACCCGACCCTCGGGCGTCATGAACGCAAGCTCCACGTCGGCCGTGTTCTTCCCGGGGTTCTGGACCAGGACCCAGGTCTCGAAACCGGGCCCGGTCGAACCCTCGGCGAGGAACCACGACGTGGAGGGCTGCGCCGTCCCTATGGATTCGGTCGCCCAGGCGCCGCCGTCCCCGTAGATCGCCCTCTCGGCGACTACCGGCTGGTCGGACGTCACCCTGGTCGAAACCTCCCACTCTCCCGGGCAGGTGTTGGATACGTTGAAGCTCTTGCGCGTGTTGGCGTTCATCGTGACCCGGGGACCGTCGACCGCCCCTTCCGGCGTCATGTAGGTCAGACGGACCGTAGCCTGGGACGCAGAGGGGTTTTGGAGCAGTATCCAGGTCGTGAACCCCGGTCCGGTCGAACCCTCGGCGAGGTACCAGCTCTTCGCGGGGGCCCATATCCCGATCGAGTCGTCGGCCCATCCGCGGCTGTTCCCGTACATCGCCCGCTCGACCACCACCGGGTTGTCCGCCGTCACCCTGGTGGAGACGTCTGTCTGGTCGGGTACCGTCTCCGCGACGTTGAACGTCCGGCGCGAACCCGCCCCCAGTTCGGCGGTCGGTCCGGCCACCGGCCCGTTGGGAGTCATGAACGTGAGAGAGACGTTGGCGGCGGCTTTGCCCGGGTTCTGCACCAGGACCCAGGTCTCGAAGCCGTTGGCGGTGCACCCTTCGGCGAGGTACCAGGCCTGCCTGGGCCCGTAGGTGACGGTGAAGGCTTCCTGCATGGGCACCGGGGTCTCGTTGTCGGTGATCACGTTCACCGTTCGGGACCCGACGGCCGCGCCGTTGGTGACGGTAATATCGGCGGAGGCGTGGCTCACGTCGGTGACCCTGGTCGAGTTCACTTTGATTCCCGAGCCGCTGAACGTCACTCGCGACCGCCCCTGCACGAAGTGAGTGTTCTGGCCAACGACGTTCACCGTCAGCCTGCTGCCCTGGGCCGCTCCACGGGGGGCGACCGAGGCTATCCGGGGCACCCCGGGCGCGACAACGGTGAACCCGGCGGTCAGCTCCCCGGGCGTTTCGCCCGGGGTCAGGACGTTCACGTCGCGCGGGCCGACGGGAGCGACGTCGCTGACGCTGATGGTGGCCCGGATCTCCTCCGCGCCGACGACGTACATCGACCGCACCGCGATACCCGTTGCCGGGTCGAACACCAGCCTGGACTGGCCGGGGGTGAAGTGCGTGCCGGTACCGATCACCGTGATGTCCATCGTCCGTCCCTGAACGCCTACGGGAGGGCTCACGCTGTCTATCGACGGCGCGGTGGCCATGATGGCCGCTCCATAGTCGGTGTTCATGCTGCCCGCGTATACGACCCGGCCGAGCCCTCGAGGGACGGATGTCATCGCCGGGACCTGGTTGTTACCGGGGAGGAGCCACCCGTCGTAGTTGGCCTGGCTCCAGCTCTCGCCGCCGTCGGCGGTGCGGGAGCTCCACACCTGTCCGTTGTAGGAGGTGCCGACAAACAGCCTGGTATCAGATGTCGCCATCGAACCGGCAATCTGCTGGTCGTCTCCGAAGCCGTCGTCGCTGACCCTGTTCCATCCGCCAAGGACCGAAGGATCGTGGGAGAACACGGCGCAACCTCTGTTCCAGTTGGTGGTGCCCCCGAAGAGGTTTCCGTTGAAGACGGCCATCGAAGAGAGGTCGTTGTGGTCTCTGTCGCCGAATCCGTTGCCGACCGACTGCTCGAAAGTGCCGGGCGGGGTGAACCGCCAGGCTTCGCACCCGGTGCTCCAGTTGTGCGTGCCCCAGTAGAGCGCGCCGCCGGCAAGACAGACGGAGGAAGCCCGCCTGTTTTCTGGATTGCCGAAGCCGGGGGCGAGGAGCGCCCCGGGCCGCGACCCGACGAGCTGCGTCCAGGCGGCACCGTCGAACGTCCAGATTTCGCAGCCGCCCATGACGCTGTAGGTGCCCACGTGGATAAGGTTCGAGCCCGGCTCCACGATCATGGAGGAGATCGACCGGTTGGCCGGCGTCTCTATGTCCGCGCCGGAACTCACCCGGGTCCAGTCGCCGGGGTCGGGGCCGTCGAAGCGCCAGAGCTGGCAGCCAGAAGGGTTGAAGGTCCCGGCGTAGAGGTCGGTCCCACCCCCGTCGTCGTACAGCGCCAGGGAAGAGACGGCCGAATTGTTCCGGTCGCCGAACCCGTTGAGGGAGGTCCGGTCCCAGCCGTGGCCGTCATTCGCCCAGACCTCGCAGCCGATGGCGCTGGCGGTGCCGGCGTAGATATCGGTGCCGTCGCTGATCATGGAAGCGATCTTGTAGTTGTTGCTCCCGGTGAACCCGTTCAGGTTCATCTGGCTCCAGCCCGGCCCGTCGGTGAAGCGCCAGACCTCGCACCCGGTACCCATGTCCATGTTGTTGCCCTCGGGGTCGTTCAGGGTCCCGAAGTACACGCTGCCGTTGGCGCCGGCGGCGCTGACGGCTCCCTGGTTCAACGGGTCGCCGAAGCCACCTCCTATCGACAGGGCGGTCGTTGTGCCGTCGTAGGTCCACACCTCGCAGCCGTTGAAACCCGGCCAGGAGCAGCTCGTCCCCATGAAGAGCTTGCCGCCCCATCCGTTGGGCACCGTCATCGAAGATATCTCGTGGTTGTACCACCAGGCTCCGAAGCCGGCGCTCACTATCCGGTTGAGAGTGAGCGAACCCCATCCCCCGTAGAGCTCCCACAGCTCGCAACCCCCGGGTTCGTTGCGCGTCCCCACGTAGAGCCTGTCCCCCGAGCCGCTGTTATACGTGGCCATCGAACTGGCCGCCACGTTCTGGAGCGAGCCGAAGCCGCTGGTGTTGACGGCGTTCCAGGAGCTGCCGTCGTACCTCCAGAGATGGCAGCCGGTCCCGCTGTTCCGGGTTCCCGCGACCAGCGCCCCGTTGAACGAGGTCATCGAAGTGACCTTCATGTTATTGGTGAAGCCGAAGCCGTTCGCGTTGACCTGGACCCAGACGAGGCCGGTGTACCGCCAGACCTCGCAGCCGTTGCCGCCCTGGCTGGTGTCGTTTTCCGTTCCCGCGTAGAGGTTGCCGCCGTACGTCGCCAGGGAGGACGCCTCCACGTTGTTCCTGTCGCCGAACCCGCCCAGGAAACCCATCCTTGTCCAGTCGCCGCCCCCGTAGCGCCACACTTCGCAGCCGCTTACCTCGTTCCTGGTCCCGGCGTAGAGGCGCCCGTTGTATACCACCATGCTGGTGACCTCGGTGTTCATCGGATTGCCGAAGCCGTCATCGTTCACCCGGGACCACCCGCCTCCGTCGTACCGGTAGACACGGCATCCGGTCGAGCGGTTCTTCGTCCCGACGTAGAGCTGATCCCCGGAGCCCGTGTTGTACACGGCGGCGGCCCCGGCCCTGGGCTGCGCCGGCTCGAAATCGCCGGTGAAGCCGCCGGTCATCGAGATTTCCCAATCGTCCGCGGACGCGGTTCCCGGCAGCACCGCGAGGGTCGCGAGAGACAACATGGTGATGATGACGAAGACGGCAATCGGACGGGAACGCATGGCGTACCTCCTGTATATCACGGTCGGCCAGGCTGAATTATATGACGTTTGGTCCGCCTTGCACATAGAGGCGCGCAGCCGTTCAGCGCCGCTGCCCGCTCCGGCGCAACGTCGGAACGACGCCTTTTTCAGAACGCGTCCGGGACGTGGCGGATCTCCAGGACGCGGCCGGACCTGTCGAGCATCACCGCGATCACGTCGAAGCGGACCTCTCCGTGGACTTCCGAGCCCGCGAGGTACTCCGAGGCGAGCATCCGTATCCTTCCGGCCTTGCGCGGCGTCACCGACTCCTCGGGCTCCCCGAAAGCGGTCCCGGTCCTGGACTTGACCTCGGCGAACACAACCGTGCCTCCGCACCTGGCGACCACATCGATCTCGCCCGAGCGGGACCGCCAGTTCCTCTGAAGGACCTCGAACCCCCGTTCCGCCAGGTACTCGCAGGCGGCGTCTTCGCCGATCCGGCCCAGTCCGGCCCTGTCAGGGGGCACTCCCGCCCTCCTTCCAGAGCGGAACCTCCCCGGCGCCCGGAGCGACGTTGCCGAACGACCGGCGGTGCACTTCACAGGGCCCGTGTTCATCGAGCGCCCTGGCGTGTTCCCTGGTCCCGTACCCTTTGTTCTCGATGAAGTTGTAGCGCGGGAACCTGCAATGCATGGCGCGCATGACCCTGTCGCGCTCGACCTTTGCCACGATGCTGGCGGCGGCGACGGAATGGAAGATCCGGTCAGCGCGGGGGATGCCGAACGTAGCGAACCGGAGCCCGCTCGGCTGGTAGTGGTCGCAGATCGCCACGTCGCATGCGGGCCGCAGGCCCGAAAGGGCATCCGCGAGCGCTTTCATGTTCATGACCTGGAGCCCGTGGCGGTCGATCGAGGTGGAGTCCACCGAGACGACGCTCACACTCACCGCGCGCTCGAGGATCGAACCGTACAGTTCTTCGCGCCTCTCCGGATTGAGGAGCTTGGAGTCCTTGACGCCATCGACCTCTACCCCGGGCTCGAAGAGCACGGCGGCGGCAACCAGCGGTCCCGCCAGCGCACCTCTCCCGGCCTCGTCCGCGCCGGCGACCAGTTCGGTACCGCCCCGGCGGAAGAGCGCCTCGTTGGCGGCAAGGCTCCGCCTCTCCCCGAGTTCGCGATACGCCATATTGCGCACGGTGACCCTGGGATCACGGGTCAGCCTGCAGAGAAGAGGGATGTCGGGGCGCTCGAATCCCGCCAGCAGGGCACGGATATCCTCCACGCGCATGTTGAGGGTATCGACCTCCCCGGAGCGAGGACGGCCCGGCGCGCCGGCCGGGGCTAACCGTTCGGTTTTCCGAACCGGCTCGGCGGCCACCATATCAGGCAAACCCTTCCTATTATCGCCCTGTAAGGGATCGGGCCGAAAAACCTGCTGTCACGCGAGTTCGGCCGGTTGTCTCCGAGGCCGTAGAAAGTGCCCTTCGGGACCTTCACCGGTCCGAAGTCGCTGGAGTCCCTGGCGATGTACGGCTCGTTGACAGGTTTGCCGTTGATGTACACCTGCCCTTCCCTGATCCTGAAGGTCTCGCCCTCGGTCGCGATGATACGCTTGACGTAAGGGCTCGCGCCTCCGTGCGTGAGGTGGAGCGTTTCGCCTATCTGCTGGAACGGCCAGTAAAACGGATTTCTGGTCGTCAGCGACGTGGTGTCGTTCGGCGGGTATCTCCAGACGACGACATCTCCCCTGCGGGGTTCGCGGAAGTAGTAGGTCACCCTGTCCACGAGCACCCTGTCCCCCACCATCAGCGTCGGCTCCATCGAAGAGGACGGGATGAGGAACGCCCGGAAGAAGAAGGACTGGACGATGATGGCAACCAGGGCGGCCAGGAGCAGGATCAGCACGACCTCCCGGACACCCTGCCAGAACGTTATCCTGCCGTCGGCGCGCTTCCCTTCCTTGCCGGCGGTCTCCGCGGCGCCGGCCGGCGGCGTGGCGTCGAGGGGTAATGCGGTGTCAACAGGTTCCTGGATATCTGCCGGTACAGGCTCGACCCCGTATTCGGCGGGCCCGGGTGGGCCGGGCTCCGCGGGAGGAGCCCCCGCGCGCGGACATGCCCGGGATTCCTGCTCGCTCGAGCGGTCTTCCCCGGCGGGACCGTTCGGGGTGTCTGCTGCCATCTATCGAGCCATCGCTCCCGTCAGCTGGTGAACTTCTTCTTCTTGACGCGCGCGGCCTTGCCGACCTTGTCGCGTATGTAGTAGAGCTTGGCGCGCCTGACGTCGCCCTCCTGGACCATCGTGATGTCCCTGATGACGGGCGAGTGGACGGGGAAAGTGCGCTCGACGCCCACGCCGAAAGAGATCTTGCGGACGGTGAAGGTCTCGCGGGCGCCGGACCCCTGGCGCCTGATGACCAGCCCCTGGAACGCCTGGGTGCGCGTGCGGACGCTCCGTTTCTCTCCGGCGCCGCTCGCTTCCTTGATCTCGATGGTCACCTTTATCGTGTCGCCGGGCTGGAAGGGGATGATGTCGTCCCGCATCTGCCCTCTTTCGATGGTCTCTATCTCTTTCATTGTCTACTCCTGGATCCACGCCCGCAAAAGACTCGAACAACTATAACAGAAGAGAACGGCGCGAGGAAACGAGCCGGATGAGACCGCCGCGCGCCGCGGAGGGTTCAGCCCCGCGGCCTGCCAACGCTGGACGGCGGCCAGAAACGGAAGAAGGCGCGTCCTATGATGCTCCGGAGCGGCACCGAGCCGATGGAGCGGCTGTCGCGCGAGTCGGGACGGTTATCGCCCATCACGAAGATGGCGCCTTCCGGGACGCGGCATGGACCGTAATCTGAATGGTCGGCCACGGCGTAAGGCTCCGGGACGAGCCTGCCGTCTATATACAACCTGCCCTTCCTGACGCGGACGGTCTCCCCTTCCACGGCGATCACCCTTTTCACGTACGGCCGGGAGCCGGTGTTGTGCGCCAGGAGCAGGAGCTCGCCCACCCTCTCGAACGGCCAGTACAGGGGGTTGGTCGTTTCCAGGGAGCGCGACCCGCGGGGCGGGCACCTGAAGACTACTATGTCGCCGCGCTTCGGCTTTCTGAAAAAGTAGGTCAGCCGATCCGCGAGAAGGCGGTCTCCCGGTTGTAGGGTGGGGCTCATCGAGGACGATGTGACCGCGAATGAACTAACTGCGAACGCACGGACGAGGATCGACGCCGCGACCGCGATCGCCATTATGGCGGCGATCCTGAAGATCAACTGCCTGGTGGTCCGCTTCCCCCCCGAAGGCACGCTCTTTCCCCCGTTCATCACTCGAGGAGGTCGGGGCGCCGCCGGCGCGTGCGTTCGAGTGACTGCTCCCGGCGCCAGGCGGCTATGCGGCCGTGGTCGCCGCTTGCCAGGACGTCGGGTACTTCCCAGCCTCTGAACTCGGCCGGGCGGGTGTACTGTGGGTACTCCAGGCGTCCGGAGGTGAACGATTCCTGCTCCAGGCTTTCGGCGTTGCCCAGCGCCCCGGGAAGCAGTCTGGCCACGGCTTCGAGCACCACCGCGGCGGCTATCTCTCCCCCGGAGAGCACAAAATCCCCGAGCGATATTTCCAGGCCGGCGATGTGCCGGCGCACCCGCTCGTCGACGCCCTCGTAGCGGCCGCAGATAAGTGCTATGGTGTCACATCCGGCCAGCTCGCTTGCCGCCTGCTGGTCGAACCTCCTGCCCTGGGGAGTCAGGAGCACGACCGGGAAACGGTCTTTCAGGGTCTCGGAAGGCGCGCCGAAGATGACCTCGAGCGCGTGCGCTACGACGTCCACGCGCAGGACCATCCCCGGACCGCCGCCGTACGGGCTGTCGTCGACCTTGTGGTGCGGGTCGGGAGAAAGCGCGCGAAGGTCGTGCACTCTAACGTCCACCGCCCCGGCTTCCCTGGCGATCCTGAGCACGCCGGCCTCCAGAGGGGAAGCCAGTATCTCCGGCAGCGTACAGAAGACGTGCGCCTCGAAGGTCACGGTCCCATCCCCTCGGGCAGTTCTACCTTCACCACACCGCGCTCCACGTCCACTTCCTTGACGAACCGTTCGACGAACGGGATGCCGAATTCGGTCCCGTCCTCCCTCCTCACCGTCAGCAGGTCCTGGGCCCGCCGGCACAGGACGTCGGCGACCAGGCCCAGCTCTTCTCCCCCCAGGTCCTCGACCTCGAGGCCGACCAGCTCGTGGACCCAGTACTCGCCTTCCCCCAGAGAAAATGCGTCACGGGGGTGGATGAACAGGTGGCACCCGCGAAGCGCTTCGGACCCGTTCCTGTCGCAGACCCCCTCGAGGGCGAGGAGGATGCGCCCTTTGTGTGTCGCCCCCGAGGCTACGGTCACTTCCTCGAGCCGCCCGGGAGTCCTCTCCAGCAACAGTCTCGCCCCTTTCGAGAACCGCTCCGGCCAGTCGGTCATCGGCTCAACGACAAGGGCCCCACGGATGCCGTGGGGCCTCAGTACCTTTCCGACTGCCAGGAGCTCTTCGCCCCCGATCGAAGGTCTGTCTTCGCTCAATCCAGTATCTCGACTATCGCGTTCTTGCCCTGCTTGGTCGCCGCGGCCTTGACCACCGTTCGCAACGCCTGGGCGATCCTTCCCTGCTTTCCTATGACCTTTCCTATGTCTTCAGGATTGACCTTGAGCTGCAGTATCACCGAGCGCTCGCCCTCTATTACTTCGACCTGGACGTCGTCCGGGTTGTCGACCAGTGCCCTGGCAAGGTATTCGAGAAGGTCTTTCATGTTGGAGCCTCCAGTACCGCCTGTTCCGCCGCCCGGCTATTTCTTCCTGGAAGCCTCGAACTGCTCCCAGACGCCCTTGATCTTCATCAGGTTCTGGACCTGGCGGGAAGGCTGCGCGCCCTGGCCCAGCCAGTAGAGCGCGCGGTCGCCGTCGAGCTCAACGGTCGACGGCTCCGTCTTCGGGTCGTAGTAGCCCAGTGACTCGATGTAGCGCCCGTCGCGGGGCATTCGCGAGTCCGCCACCACTATGCGGTAGCTCGGCTGCTTCTTCTTTCCCGTCCTGCGCAGTCTAATCTTGACCAATACGCCTCCTTTGGATCGCGTCTATTCTAACAGAACGCGGCGCGGGGCACCGCCTCCGGCCGTTTTCAGAACGGGAAGAGGCGCTTGAGCATCCCCATGCCGCCCCCGCCCTTCCCCGAGAACACCTTGAGCATCTTCTGCATCTGGGCGAACTGCTTGACCAGCTGGTTGACGTCCTGGGTGGTCGTCCCGCTGCCCGCGGCTATCCTCCGCCTGCGGCTCGCGTTGAGTACCTGGGGGCTCCTGCGCTCCTCCCCGGTCATCGAGCGGATGATCGCCTCGATCTTCTTGAGCTGGTCGTCGCTGACCTCCAGGCCCTGCTGGCGGGCCATGCCTCCCATGCCGGGCACCATCTCCAGCACCTTGCCAAGGCCCCCCATGTTCTTGAGCTGCTGCATCTGGTCGAGGAAATCGTCGAAGTCGAATTTCTGCTTTCGCAGCTTCTCTTCGAGCTTGCGAGCCTTCTCCTCGGTCATGGTCTCCTCGGCCTTCTCCACCAGTGTGACCACATCGCCCATACCCAGGATGCGGGAAGCGACCCGGTCGGGGTAGAACACCTCCAGGTCGTTCATCTTCTCGCCGACCGAGGCGAGCTTGATCGGTTTTCCGGTGACCGCTTTCATCGACAGCGCGGCGCCGCCGCGGGCGTCGCCGTCCATCTTGGTGATGAGTATGCCGTCGAAATCAAGGGTTTCGCGGAAGGTGAGTGCCACGTTGACCGCGTCCTGCCCGGTCATGGCGTCTACGACGAGGAGCGTCTCGCTGGGTTCCACCGCCCCGGATATGTCCACGAGTTCCTGCATCATGTCCTCGTCTATGTGAAGGCGTCCAGCGGTATCGAGAACCACCGCGTCGTGACCGCCGCGGGCGGCCTCTTTGACGGCCTCCTTCGATATCTCCAGGGCGCTCTTGTGCCTGTAGAAGGCCACGGGGACGTCGATCTGGGTCCCCAGCGTCTGGAGCTGTTCGACGGCGGCGGGGCGGTAGATGTCGGCCGCCACCAGCATCGGATCGCGTCCCTGGCGGCGCAGCATCACCGCGAGCTTGGCCGCGGCGGTGGTCTTGCCGCTCCCCTGGAGACCGACCAGCATGATGACCGAGGGGGGATGCGGGGCGAACCTGATCTCCTGCGCCCGTGCCCCCAGGATGTCGGCCATCTCGTCGTAGACGATCTTCACCACCTGCTGGGCCGGCGTCACGCTCTTGATGACCTCTTCGCCAACCGCGCGCTCGCGGACGTGGTCGACGAACTGCTTAACCACCCTGAAGTTGACGTCGGCCTCGAGCAGCACGAGACGGATCTCGCGCATGGCGGCATCAACGTCTTTCTCTGTCAGCTTCCCGCGGCCGCGCAGCCGTGAAAAAACGTCCTGGAGCCTGTCGCCCAGGCTCTCGAACATCGCGTCCTCCCGTCAGTCGGTCGAGTAACGGATTGTACCATTTGAGCACCGGTCCTTCACGCGGGCCGGGCCGCCCGCGGCCGGAACGCCGCGCGGCCGGAAGCCGCCGGAACACGGCAACAAAAAAGGCCCGCGCCGCGCGGCCCGGGCCTTAATCTCCCGCCGGCGAGCGATCACGCCTTGCCGACGATCTTGAAGACCTTGGTACCACACTTGGGGCAGGTACCTTTCATGGCCTTCATCTTGTTCTTCATGATGACTTCCTCGGGATCTTGGATCTCCCTCTTCTCCTTGCACTTCACACAGTAAGCTTCAGCCATTTCGCCTCCTTGTGGCCGAACCGGTCCACCCTCCAGGTTCCGTACGTACGAGCTTTGGACGTTCGCGCAAATATACCTTTGCGCGCAGCGGGCGGTCAAATGGCTGTTCGGGGCTATTTTTCGGAAAGCAGACCGGGCAAGCGGAGCGGCGGGCCCCGCGGATGGTGCTATCATACTGTTCCCGCAAACGACGCGAGGAGGCTTGGAGAATGCCGGAATCGTTCGACGAAGTGCGAAAGGGCCACCAGGAGGCCAGGTGCGAGGCGGCGGTGAAAGCGCTCAAGAAGGGGTGGTTCGACGCCAGGTGGTTCTCCACGGCCGGGGCGGCGGTGAGGGCGGTGCTGGACCTGATCCCCGGGGGCTCCCTCGTGGGAGCGGGAGGGTCGGTGACCGTACGGGAGACAGGCCTCCTGGAAGCGCTGGCGTCGCGCGGAGACAGGATCGTCTGCCACGCGCCCGGCATGGACCGTGATAGGAGCACGGCGGCGCGCCGGGAGGCGGTCTCGTGCCCGTACTTCGTCTGCTCCAGCAACGCCGTAACCCTCGAAGGCGAGCTTGTGAACACCGATGGCATAGGCAACCGCGTAAGTGGCATGGTGTTCGGGCCCGACACCGTGATAGTGCTCGCGGGGGTCAATAAAATAGTCACGGACCGCGAGGAGGCTTTCAAGCGCATAAAAGATGTCGCGGCCCCGGCCAACGCCAGGCGGCTGGGCATGGACACCGCCTGCGTGAAACACGGCCACTGCGTGGACTGCCGCGATCCCGGCAACATCTGCCGCGTCACCACGATCATCAGCCTCAAGCCGATGTGGACCGACCTGAAGGTCTTCCTCGTGGCCGAGCCCCTGGGTTTCTGACGGCCCCTCAGGGAGGGCGGCGGTACCAGTCCACCAGCCTGGCGATGCGAGGGTATATCCTCCGCGCGGCCGCCAGGCCGTCAGCTACCTTCCGCGAGCGCTCGGGAACGCTGGCCCTGGCCCGCCTGATGGCCTCGAACCACTCTCCGGGGTCGTCCCGGGACAGGATGCCCTCGAGGCTGTATATGGTGATGTCGCGGACCCCCGCCGCCAGGGCGGCTTCAATCCCGGTGAGCAGCTGCGCCGGAGATCCGAAGACAGGCTCACTCTCCAGCACTCCCCCGCCGGTCAAGCCCAGCGAGACGCCTGTCCGACCGCCGAACTTGTCCCTGAGCTTCCGACAGCTGTCGTACACCAGCCAGTTGGCGTCCTTGCGGGTGATTGCGCCGCTTGACATCCCTTCCAGCATGCTTACGTAGAGCATCGGGCTGATGATGTCCCAGCCGATGCCGGATGCGGGCGTCTCGGTCATGTCCTGAAGGAGTTCGTGTTCCGTCTCCAGTTCGAGGCCAACCCATGGGACTACGGCGGCAAGCGTCCTCACCCCCCGGTCCTGGATCTCCGAGTTGAGGTCGGCCAGCCTGGCTTTGGCCCTGTAATAGCGCTCGCGGTCGAGGTTCTCCCGAGCCGAGGTGTAGATTCCAAGAAGTTTCAACCACGGGTTCTTCGCGGAGACGACTCTGGTGATCTGCTGGACGGGCATCTCGAGGTCGATCGCAATGATGTCGGGGAGCGCGCGGTTCTTCTCCGCCCAATCGAGTATGAACCGCACGAAAGCGGCGTAGCCGGGAGCGTTGCGCTCGCCGGGGAAATAACCGTGCTCCTTCTCCATCAACGGCCAGAGCGCTACCTCGACACCGGCTTCCTTGAGTTTCCTGATGGCGTTGGCGTTCCTGCGGGTGAGTGATGTCGGGTACACAGCGGCCGCCACTCCGGCCCTGTAAGCCTGGAGGTAAGGCAGCCCTTTCCTGGCGATGTCCACGGGAGTCAGCGACTCCTCCCAGAACCTCAGTTCGTAGCGCATTTGAGCCTCTCCGGCGCGAGCGGACGCTCCGACTTGCCTACCGAAGTCGCCCGCCTCGATAAAAAAGCGAAACGAAAAAGTGGAAAGCGAACGACGCCTACCCGGGATGATATCAGAAGAGGGCGCGGGCGTAGTCGTCGGGGTCGAACGGTCGGAGGTCGGCGACGCCCTCGCCTATGCCGATGTAGGACACGGGGATCCCGAGCTCGCTGCCTATCGCGAGCACGACGCCGCCCTTGGCGCTCCCGTCCATCTTGGTCAGCGCGATCGAGCCGATCTCCATTGCCTCGCCGAACATCCGGGCCTGGGTCACGCCGTTCTGCCCGGTAGTGGCGTCGATTACCAGAATGGACTCGGGGGGTTCGGCCACCTGGCGCTCGGCAACCCGCCACATCTTGTTGAGCTCGTCCATAAGGTTCTTCTTGGTGTGCAGGCGGCCGGCGGTATCGACCAGCACGACATCGATTCCCCTCGCCTTCGCGGACTCCAGGGCGTCGAAGACGACCGCCGCCGGATCGCCGCCGGTCTTGTGGCGCACGACGGGCGCGCCGATCCTCTTCGCCCACATCTCCATCTGCTCGATACCCGCCGCCCGGAACGTGTCCGCGGCGGCGAACAACACCTTGAGGCCGTTGCCCTTGTAGAGGTTGCCTATCTTGGCCGTGGTCGTGGTCTTGCCGACGCCGTTTACCCCGACCACGAAAATGACGTGAGGACGCACGTCGGGCATCGGCGGCCGCTGCCCGAAGGAGCGCAGCGTACCCGCCACCTCCTCGCGGAAAGCCCGCTTGAGGCCCTCGATGTCGCGGATCCCCTCGGAGAGTATCCTCTCCCGGGCCGCTTCGACGATTGACACGGAACAGGACACCCCGGCGTCCGCGGCTACGAGGGCCTCCTCGGCCTCCACCCAGAACCCGGGGTCGATGACTTTGCGCGTCGCCGCCCTGACGAACGGCCTGGAAAGGACCCTCCGAGAGCGGAACATGCCCTTGCGGAGCTTCTTTCCCTCGGCCCCCTCCCCGGTACCGGTCCCCGGCTCCTCTTCGTCCCCGGGCTCGGCCTCCTCAGCCTCGCAGGCATCCGGAGCGTCAAGCGGGACCTCGCCGCCCGCGACCGGGGCAGGGCTTCCGACGGGAGGCTGTCCGCCGGCCGCGTCCTCGTCGGACACGCCGGAGCGGTCCGGCCCGCAGACCGGCCCCGGCGGGGCCGCACCCCCGCTCGTACGGGTCCCTGGATCCTCGAATATCTCCGGTTCCTCCGGCCCCTCCGCCCCCGGCGGGGCCGCCCCTTCGGTTTCGAGCTCGGCGTCCTTTCGCGATTTGCGGTCACGCCTGCGTTCCCTGGGTTCCTTCAGGCGTTTCTTGCCCTTCGCCATCAGGATGCCACCCTCTCGCCGGCATCTTCCATTCTCTGGGAAAGCACCCTGGACATCCCGTCGTCCTGCATCGTGATGCCGTACAACACGTCCGCGATCTCCATGGAGCGCTTCTGGTGGGTGATCAGGACGAGCTGCGAAGAACCCTTGAACTCCCGCACCAGGTCGAGAAACCTGTGGAGGTTCACGTCGTCGAGCGCAGCCTCCACCTCGTCGAGGAAGTAGAAGGGGCTGGGCCGCACCCGAAACAGCGCGAAGAAGAACGCAAGCGCGGTCATCGAGGTCTCTCCGCCGGATAGCAGGGAGATGCGGCGCAGTCGCTTGCCCTCGGGCTGGGCCATTATCTCCACCCCGGAATTGAGCAGGTCGTCAGGGTCGGTCAGCCGGAGTTCCGCGGCCCCGTTGGGGAACAGCGTCGAAAATATGCTCACGAAATGTCCGTTGACCAGCTCGAGGGTCTCCCTGAACTTCTGCTGAATCTCGTCGTCGACCTGCTTGATGACCCGTTTCAACTGGCCTCGGGCCTTGTCGATGTCGTCCATCTGTTCCTTGAGGAACGCGTGCCGCTGCTCAAGGGACTCTCGCTCGATGATCGCCTCGGGATTCACCGGGCCGATCTGCTCCATCCTGGCCGCCAGGGCCTCGACCTCCTGCTCGAGCTCCTCCACGGGCTCGCCCTCGGGGTACTGCTTGAGCGCGAACTCCAGGGGCACCTTGTGCTCGTCGGTGATCCCGTCCACCAGCTGCTCCACCTTCACCTTGAGCTCGGCGCGGGCAAGGTCCTCCTCGTGCATATGATCCCGGAGGGCCTCGTGGCCCGCCTGGAGCTCACCCATGCGGCTTCGGAGCCCCCGCAGGCTTTCCGCGGCGTCTTTTTCCGCCAGCACACCCGCGTCGAGCTCACGCCTCGCCTTCTCCCGGGCCCTGTCCAGCACGTCCGTCAACCTCTCGTGCAACGCCACCAGCATGGCAAGCTCGTCCGGCTCCGGCATCGTCCCGGATACCCGCCCCGCCGCCCCGCCGCCGCGGGACTTCAGGTCCCGCTCTCTTATCCTGGCGATCTCGAGGCGCCTCTCCACGGCGGTGAGTTCGGAGGAGACCTCCTGCAGCTCCGCGGCGGCGGCGCGCATCGACCCGGCACCCCGCTCCAGCTCGGCGCGCAATTCCTCCTCCTCGGTCCGGGCCGCGGCGATGAGCCCCGCAAGCTCCTCTTCCTCTTCGCCTTCGGGCCGCGTCCCGGCGACCGGCCCGGCCCCGACGGGCGCGCCGGCCTCCAACGCCGCGATGCCGGCCTCGAGGGACGCCGCCTGCGACCGCGTCTCGTCGAGGGCGTCCCGCGCCGCGTTCTTCCGGCCGCGCGCGGCCTGCACCGCCTCGGAAGCGTCCTGTATCGCGAGCGCCGTGCCCGCCTGTTCCAGCTCGAGCTCGTCGAGCTCCTCGCGGGCCAGTGCCAGCGCCTCTTCGAGCCCTCTCCTCCTGCCCGCGGTCAGGTCCTTCTCCGCCTCGCTGACGACGCTGCTGCCTCCCTTCACGAGTGTTCCACCGGTGATCGCGTCTCCGTCCGGAGTCAGGAACTTCAACGCCGGATACTTCCCGGCGAACTCGACGGCGGCGGCAAGGTCCTCGACCAGGTAGGCTCCCTCGAGGAGCACGTCCAGGGCATCGCTGAACCAGTGGGGCGCCCTTACAACGTCCCTCGCCGGCAAGGCGCCCTCGACAGGCGCGGGCGCCGCTCTGTCCGGCCGCTCCCCGCCGTGCCGGAAGAACAGGCCCTGCCCGAGCCCTTTCTTCTTGAGATGTCCAATCGCGGTGACGACGGCCTCGGTGTCCCTGGCTATCACCCCGTACAGCCAGGGCCCCAGGTAGCCGCAGATCGCGGTTTCCCTCCCCTCGTCGATCTCGAGGCTGTCCACCAGCATCCCGCCCAGGCCTCCCCCTGTCGGGTCGTCGGCCACGAGGGCCGCGGAGGTGTTCGCCTGGGACCACGTCTCCGTCTCCAGGCGCGTGAGGATGTCGAGTGTCGCAACGAGACCCGCCTGCTTTCTGTCCGTCTCGCGAAGCCTGTTCATCACGTCGACCCGGCGGGACTGCAGCGACTCGAGCTCCCCTACCGCCCCATCGAGGTCCGAAGTCGCCTCGAGGTAACCGGCCTCGAGCGAGGCGAGCTCCGGGCGCGTCTCCTCCAGCGCCAGGGCCAGGCGCTCTCGTTCCGCCACGAGCTCCCTGGCCCTCTCCCGGTGGTCCGCGTCACCGGCCAGCGCCGCGGCCTCGATGACCTCCGCTCTCGCCTCGAGCGCCGCCCTCTTCCTGACCGTCTCGTTGAGCGCCCCGTTGAGAACCGCGAACCGCGCGGTCCGTTCCCCTTCGCCCGCCTCCAGGGACTCCAGCCTGTCCGCGAGCTCTCGGCGCCTCCGTTCGTATTCCGCGACGGACGCCGCCAGGCTCTCGAGCTCGGACGGGTCCGGCGGCGGCAGCGACGCGTCCTCCTCCAGGACCCGCCGGGTCTTCTCCTCCCACAGCCCCATCATCGCCTTGAGGCGCTCGTGAAGGGACACCAGCCGATAGAGCCCTGAACGCAGTTCCGCCTCACGCGAGCGCCACGCGGCCTGCGACGCCTCCAGGGAGGACGCCTCCGAGCCCAGCCTCGCGATCCCCCCGTCCAGCTCGTCGAGCTTCCGCGATCGCTCCGCCTGCCGCTCCTCGTGCTCCTGCCACTCCCCGCGCATGACGCGAAGCCTGGCCACGTCCAGCCGGAGCCGCGCGCGGCTGAGCTCCCTGGCGATCACCTGGTACTCCTCCAGCCTGCCGGCCTGCCGCCGCAGAGGCCTGAGCTGCCTGTTGACCTCGCGGACGACGTCGTTGGTCCGGAGGATCTCGTCGTCCATGCGCGCGAGACGCCTGATGGCCTTCTCCCTGCGTTTTCTGTATTTGAGCAGACCGCCGGCCTCCTCGATGTAATCGCGGCGCTCCTCGGGCCGGCAGGTCAGGACGTCGTCCAGGTTCCCCTGGCTGATGACCGAGTTGAGAGTGCGCCCCACGCCGGCGTCGGAGAGGAGCTCCTGGATGTCCAGCAGTCGGCACGGCGTGTTGTTCAACCTGTACTCGCTGTCCCCCCCGCGCACGACGTTGCGGGTGATGGTGACCTCGGAGTAGTCCAGCGGGAAATCGTTGTTGGCGTTGTCCAGGGTCAGGGAGACCTCGGCCATGTTGACCGGCCTGAGGGAGTTGGACCCGGAGAAGATGACGTCCTCCATCCGGTTGCCCCTCAGAGAGGTGGGGCTCTGTTCTCCCAGAACCCACATGACCGCGTCGGCGATGTTGCTCTTGCCCGACCCGTTCGGGCCCACCACGATCGTGACGCCCGGCTCGAACTCGAGGACGGTTTTTCGCGCGAAAGACTTGAAGCCTTTGATGGTCAGAGACCTGAGAAACAAGGCGAGCCCCCCCGTGGACCACTCGTTACCCGGACAGCTTCCACGATAATTCTATGGAGCGGCGCCGATCCCCTCCCAGGCGATCGCGCCCGACCCCACGAGCCCGGCGTCGCCCCCCAGCGACGATAACGCTATCGCCGTACCGCTCACCAGTGATGGGATGCCGTGCTCCCGCACCGAGGCTTCCAGCTCCCCGAGCAGGTGGCGCCCCGAGCGCGCTACGCCCCCTCCCACCACGACGACCTCGGGGTCGAAAACATGAATGAGGTTGACGATGCCGACACCGAGGTTCCTCCCGAGGTACCGGAAGGCTTCCAGCGCCACCGGGTCACCCGCGTCGGCCGCACGGGACACCATCTCGCCGGTTATCGACCCGGGAAACCCTCCGCCCATCTCCAGGAGGACGGTATCCCTCTCCCCGGCGAGCCTGGCCGCCTCCCTGGCGAGAGCGGTTCCCGAAGCCATCGCCTCCAGGCAACCCCTGCGGCCGCACCCGCATTCGGGGCCGTTCTGATCTATCGTCATGTGGCCGATTTCCGCGGCGGTCCCCCTGAAGCCGCGGTAAAGACGCCCGTCGATATAGACGCCGCCGCCGACGCCGGTGCCCAGCGTCAAGCAGACGAAGTCGTCGACACCCGTGCATGCGCCCGCGAAATGCTCGCCCGCGGCGGCGGCGTTGGCGTCGTTGTCGAGGAACGCGGGCAGCCCCGTCTCCCGGGCGGCCATCGCCTTCAACGGCACGTCGGACCAGGCGATATTGGGTGACTCGAGAATGACGCCTTCCCGGTGCAGGACGAAGCCCGCCGCCCCGATGCCGATTGCGAGAACCCGGAAGCCCTCGCTGCGGGACGAGTCGACGCACGACGACACCAACTCGAGAACCGTGGCCACCATCCGCTCCCCGTCGGCCGCCGGGGAAGGGACCGAGCGCCTCAGGATGACCGCTCCGCGCCCGTCCAGGGCCCCCGCCTCGATCCTGGTGCCTCCGACATCGGCCCCTACGACACATTCGCCCTCTCGCGCCGCGGACACCGGGACGACCTCGGTCAGGACGTCGCCGGCCGGTGGGCGTCCGGGCCTCACCGGCGCCCGCCTCGCTTCCTGCCCGCGTCCGTCCAGCCGAGCTTGACAAGCGCGGCGCGCGCCGCTCCCTGCTCGGCCTCTTTCTTGGAGGGCCCGGCGACCGGGCCGTAGCGCTTGCCGTTGACCTCGACGGTGGCGTGGAAAGTCTTGAAGTGGTCCGGTCCCTCTTCCCTTATCCGGTATCGGGGCACGCAGCCGTACTTCTTGGTGCTGAACTCCTGGAGCTCGCTCTTGAAGTCGCCCGATCCCCACATCAGGATATCGTGGACGAGAGGCTCCAGGCACGAAATGACCATGCCCCTGGCAACGTCGAACCCCCCGTCGAGGTACAGCGCCCCCACCACGGCTTCGAAGCAGTCGGCCAGGATCGAGCGCTTCTTGCGACCGCCCGTTCCCTCCTCGCCCCTGCCGAGGAGGATATGGTCGCCCAGGCCCAGCCTGTCGGCGGCTTCAGCCAGCGCGGTGCCGCGAACCAGGGGGGAGCGGAGCTTGGTCAGCTCGCCCTCCGGATAGTCGGGGAAGTCCTCGTAGATGAGGTGCGTCACCGAGAGCTCCAGGACCGAGTCGCCGAGGAACTCCAGGCGCTCGTTCGATTCGATCGAGAGCAGCCCGATCTCGTTGGCGTAAGACCGGTGGCGCAGCGCCTGCAGGAGCAGGGTGCGGTCGTTGAATGTGTACCCGAGGAGGTTCTCGACAGCTTCGAGGTTGCGATCCGTCTCCGCCAACACCAGCCCCTTGGAAAGCTACTTCGACGCGTGCAGGGCTATCTTCTCGAGGAGCAGGTCGAGGTCCAGCCCGTCCCTGATGAAGCTCCTGATGCGCTCTATCTTCTTCGGGCTGTGGACCTTCTGGTGCCCGATCGCCGACTCGACCATCTCCACCGTGGTGGCAGTGTCGTAATCCACCATGATTATGGGGACACCTATCTCCTCGGCCTGACCCAGCACCAGCGGGCTCGGCCTGTGGCCCCCGGTCAGTATCAGCGACTTGGTCGGCGTCTCCAGCGCCGCGAGCTGTATGTCCGACCTGTCGCCCCCCGTGACCACTACCTTGTTCGCCTGCTTGCGGAACAGGCGAAGCGCCTGGTCCTGGCCCATTGCGCCCACCATCATCGACTCGATCAGCTCGTCGCCCTTGTCCTGGGCGCAGATGATCTTGCCGTTCAGGCTGAGGGCGAGGTCCTTGACCGTGATGGACCTCAGCAGCCTGTCCTGGGGTATCGACCCGAAGACATCGATGCCGTGCTGCGACATGAACCTGGCCAGCAGATTCCTGGTGAACTCGATCCTCCTCGGAGGCACCCAGTTCAACACCGCGCCGAGAAAGCTCCCCTCGAAGTAGTCGTTCGCCGAGAGGATCCGGTCGACGGTCAGCTCCTCGTTGAAAGTGTCGAGCAGCAGGACCTTCGCCCCCAGGAGCTGTGCCAGCTCCCTGGCCGAAAGGTTGAGGATGCGGCCCTGCAGGAAGTTCTGCGCGCCTTCTATGAGCATGATGTCCCTGCCCGCGGCCAGTTCGTCGTAGGCGGCGCGGACCTTCGACGCGGGGTCTCCCGGTGTCTTGCGCATGTAGCGGGTCAAGGTGTCCCAGGTCAGGAAGAAAGGCGAGATCTTCCCAAGGTCTCCCTTGAGGCCGAGGGCCTCTCTGACAAAATAGGCGTCTTCGTCGACCCGGGTGTTGTCGATCTTGATCGGATACGCCCCCACGGGCTTCATGTAACCTACGGAAACACCCCTGTCGCGGAGCTCGAGCGCGAGCCCAACGGCAAGGCTGCTCTTACCGCTGTATCTTTCCGATGACACGACCAGTATTGCCGCCAAGATGAGTCATCCTCCGAGGGTCATCCTCACGTCCACACACGTGCAGCCGTCGCCCGAATTGTAGACCATGAGTGGGTTGATGTCCATTTCGCCGAGCTCGGGGTGATTGAGCGCGAGAAGCGATACGAGCTGCAGCACCTCCTCCACCGCGTCGACGTCCGCGGGGGGCTCTCCCCGCAGGCCTTCGAGCAACCTGAACGCCTGCAGTTCGCGCAACATCCGCGCGGATTCGCCGGTCGTCACCGGGGCCAGCCTGAATACCACATCCTTGAACGCCTCCACGTATATACCACCAAGGCCCACCATGACCATCGGGCCGAACTGGGGGTCTTTGACGGTGCCCAGGATGAGCTCGTGCCCCTGCGGCATCATCTTCTGCACGCCCACGCCGAAGATCTCCGCGCCGGGCATCCGCCTGCGCACGTTGCTCATCATCTCTTCGTACTTCTCGGTGAGCTGGCGCGCGTTACCGATGTCCAGCACCACCCCTCCGACGTCGGTCTTGTGCAGTATCTGCGGGGACACTATCTTCATCACCACCGGGAACCCCATCTCGCGCGCCACCTGCCTGGCGGCCTTGAGGTCAGGGGCGAACCGGTAAGGAGAGAACGGGACACCGTATGCGGCGAGCACTTCGCGGCAGTCCTCGGCCTCGACCTGTATCTCGTTCCTCTCGCGGTACCCGGCGAATAGACGGGCCACCGCCTTGCGGTCCACCTCGAATCGCCTGGCGCGGGACGCCGGTCTCTGGAGGTCCATCCTCCGTTCGTACATGCGGCCGAGGGCGAGCATCGCCCTGTCGGGGTAGGGGATGTTCGGTATCCCCGCCTTCTGAAGCCGGTTCACCGGGGCGTCCACCGAGCCGGCCCCCATGAACGAGCACATGACCGGCTTCTTCGCGTTCCTGGCCAGGCGGATGATCTCGTCCGCGGTACGGTATATCTCCGTCATCGCCTGGGGGGTCAGTATGATCAGCACGGCGTCGACCCCGGGGTCCTCCAGCAACGCTTCGATCGCTATCGCGTAGAGCAGCGCGTCGGCATCCCCCAGGATGTCGACGGGGTTGTGGGTGCTGGCCGCCGCGGGCAGGTACTTTCGGAGCTTCCTGACCGTCCTCTCGGATATCTGGGCGAGGCCCAGGCCGGCGTCCTCGCAGGCGTCGGAGGCGATTATTCCCGGGCCGCCGGCGTTGGTGACTATCGCCACGCGCGGGCCCCTGGGCACCGGCTGGGTGGCGAAAGAGCACGACAGCTCCACCAGTTCCTCGACCGTCGAGGCCCGCAGGACCGAAGCCTGGCTGCACAGCGCCTCGAACGCGCTCTCGCTCCCCGCGAGGGTGCCGGTGTGAGACGACGCCGCCTGGGCGCCTGCCTGGGTTATGCCCGCCTTCAGCATCACCACGGGCTTGATACGCCCCACCCGGCGGACCGTGTCGAAAAACCTCTTGCCGTCGGAGACACCCTCCAGGTACATCGATATGATCGAGGTCTCCGGATCGTCCGCGAGCGCCTCCAGGAAATCGCTCTCCACCAGGTCCGCGCTGTTGCCAAGGCTGACCAGCTTGGAAAAACCGACGGACTGGTCCCTGGCCCAGTCGATAAGGGAAGTGCAGATGGCGCCGGACTGGCTGACCACTCCGATGGTGCCCCTGGGCGGCATCTTCCTCGCGAAAGAAGCGTTCAACGGCAGGGCGGTGTTCATGAGGCCAAGGCAGTTCGGCCCCAGCAATCTCATTCGGCCGGCCTTTGCGCGCTCGACGGCCTCGTGCTCGAGGCGCCTGCCTTCTATCCCGGCTTCCTTGAACCCGGCTGAGATTATCACCGCGCTGCGCACGCCGATCGAGGCCAGCTCCCCCACCGTTCCCGGTACGGACCTCGCCGGCACCACGATCACCGCCAGGTCGGGAGGCGCGGGCAACTCCTCAACCGAGGCAAAGCATTCGATGTCCTGGATTACCGAGGCCTTTGGATTGACGGGCCATATACGGCCCTCGTAGCCGGACTTGATCATGTTCGCGAGGACGGAGTAGCCCACTTTGTCGGGGTGAGAGGACGCGCCGATCACCGCAACCGTCCGGGGCTCGAAGAAGAACTCGCTCAATCCGGCCTTGTCACTCGACCTCGAAGATCTGGCGGCCATTGTAGTAGCCACACTCTCTGCATACTCGGTGTGGGAGTTTCGGCTGATGGCACTGCGGGCACTTACCCAGCATTACTGCTTTGAGCGCATGATGCGACCTGCGCGAATCCCTGTTCGATTTCGACGTTCTCCTCTTGGGAACGGCCATGTCAATCATTCCTTCGGGTTCTGCGGATACCCATCAAAGGTTACTTTAGCGGGCATGGGCCGTCAAGGAAGCGAGCGCGGCCCCGCCGCGGCCTCACTCTCCGCCCTCCCTCTCCCGCTGCTCGAGTTTCTGCTTCAGCGCCGCCAGGGACTCGAGGCGCCCGTCCATCGTGGGCGCTTCGCAATCGCAGGGCTCCCGATCGAGGTTGGCGCCGCACCGGGGACACAGCCCCCTGCAGGCTTCCCTGCAGACCCGCTTAACCGGCAGGGCCAGCGCGACGTGGTCCCGGAACAGCGGCTCGAGGTCGAGCACGCCCTCTTCGACACGGTACTCGGAGGTGTCGTCCTCCGCGGCGTCCATCGCGGGCTCGCTCCGCCAGAGCGCATGCTCTCGCAGCTCCAGGTGAAGCGGGAACGTGAACTCCTCCAGGCAGCGGAAGCACTGCAGTTCCACCGAGCCGTCCATGCTCCCTTTCACTTCTACCGCGCCGGGGATCCGCCGGAGACTGATCGACCACGTCAGGCCGTTGCCGGGCTCGAAGCGAGTTTCGTACCCGTCCTCGACGACAACGCGCGCACCGCCCCTGACGACGCTGCGATCACCGACCGCAGGGAGGGACGCGGAGACGTCTATATGCAGGTCAAGGGGTTCACGGTTGTTCTTCATGGCTACAGCAGGTCTTCTCCGCCGGGCGTTTCCAACCTGTCACGCCGGGGGCGGCGGGCCGGTTGTGCGGAAGCCCCTGTGCGGCGCCGGCCGGTGACGGGGAGCGCGTCCGGACCTCGTCTACTCCTCTTCGCGCTCGTACTCGTATTCCTCGTCCGCGGGCTGCGTGCTGTAACCGCGCAGCTTCTCGCGCCACGTCACGATACGGCCGAGTATGTCGTCCGTGGAATCCTTGACCTCGATCAAAGACGCCTCCAGCTCGCCGAAGATGCGGTCCGCGATGTCCTCCGCGTCGTAGATTATCCTGCGGGCTTCCTCCTGGGCCTCGTCGATCATGTGATCGCGCTCGAGTTCGGCCTGCTTGATGATCTCCGTCTGCTGGACCATCGATTCCGCCTGCTTCTCCGCCTTGGCCAGAAGGTCTTCTTCCTTGCGCTGGGCCTCGGTGATGATCCTGTCGCGCTCCTTGGAGACGAGCCTGGCCTGCTTGAGCTCGTTGGGGAGAGTCGCCCGGATATCGTCCAGCAGGTCGTAGAACTCGGCCTCGTTCACCGCCACGGACGAGGACAGGGGGATTCGCTTGGAGTTCGCTATGAAGTCTTCCAGCTTGTCCAGGCGGGCGAAAATATCCATTGCCTACTCCTTTTTCGACGAGCGCCTCGGCTTGGGCCGTCCGAGCTTCTCGAACAGGCGGTCCTCCACCGGCGGGGGCACCAGGCCCTTGACCGACCCGCCGTAGGCCGCAACCTCCTTGAGACCGCTGGAACTCAAGTAAGTATACTCCGGAGCGGCCATCACAAAGAACGTCTCTATCGCCTCGTCCATCTGCCTGTTGAACTGCGCCATCTGGAACTCGAACTCGAAATCCGACATGGCGCGAAGGCCCTTGACGATACAGCAGGAACCGTGCTTGTGCGCTATGTCCACCAGCAGCGAATCGAAGGCGATCACCTCTACGTTGTCGGTGTTCCCGAGGCTCTCGTCGAGCATCGCCATGCGTTCCTCCGCGGTGAAAAGGGGGCACTTACCCGGATTGGCGGCGACCGCGACGATGACTTTCGCGAAGTGCTTGGACACCCTCTGGATGACGTCCAGGTGGCCGTACGTTACGGGGTCGAACGTCCCCGGACAGATGGCGGTCTTCAAGTTATCTCCTTGCGTCAATCCCGTCGAGCGCGGTAGATCTCAACTATCGAGTCGCCGTAGTCCCGGCGCTCGACCGCGGACCAGTCCGTTTCCGGAGGCTCGTATCCCCCGTGGGGCGAGTGTCGATACACGACAAGTCCGTCTTCTTCGAGAAGCTCCCTGTCCAGGATCAGGCGAAACAAACCCCCCAGAAAGCGAGTATCAATTCTAAAGGGGGGGTCGATAAAAATCAAACCGAAGCGACCCTTCAGATTTCGCAGGACTCCGGGAAGTTCCGCGGCCTTGACGACCCCCCTGTCCCCGAGGTGGGTCCTGCGGAGGTTCTCTTCCAGAGCGCGGGCGGTGGCGCGGTGGCGCTCAACGAAGAGCGCGCTCTCAGCCCCCCTGCTGAGCGCCTCGATGCCGAACGAGCCGATGCCGGCGTACAGGTCGGCGACACGGACACCCTCGACCGTCTCGCCGAGCACGTCGAAGACCGCTTCCTTCACGCGATCCAGCACTGGCCTGAGGTTCCGCCCTCTGGCACCGTGCAGTACGGTGCCTTTCGCGCTCCCGGCTATGACCCTGATTTCAGACCTCCCCCCGGGGGGCTCCCGGGCACGCCGGACGCCCACATGTGTTCGAGGTCGAGCGCGCGGCGCCCGGCGTCCCCCGCCGGCCTCATCCCTTGAAGAGCCACGCCAGCGAATCCCCGAAGCGCCTGGCGGTTTCCCACCGCAACAGCACGTGTTCCGGCCTGGACAGCAGCGGGTCCGACTCGATTATTCTGAAAGCTTCCGAGCGCGCTCTTCGTATGAGCTCGAGGTTGCGCGACAACCGTGCGACCTTCAGGTCCGGCAGCCCCGACTGTCGGGTCCCGAACAGCGTTCCTTCGCCTCTGATCGCCAGGTCGGCTTCGGCCAGCTCGAAGCCGTCGCTGTAAGCCCTGATGGCATCCATGCGCGCCACGCCCTCCTCGGTGGTGGGCTCGGCGAAGAAGACGCATATCGCCCGCTCGCTCCCGCGCCCTATCCTTCCGCGGAGCTGGTGGAGCTGGGCCAGCCCGAAGCGGTCGGCGTTCTCGACTATCATCACCGTGGCGTTGGGCACGTCAACCCCGACCTCCACCATGACCGTGGAGATGAGGATATCGATCTCCCCGGAGGCGAAACGTTCCATTACCTCACGCTTGTCCCGCGCTTTCATCTGGCCGTGCACCAGTTCCACGGCCGCGCCGGGGAAAGCCTTCCCGATTCGCTCCGCCTCTTCCGAGGCGGCGCGGACCTCGAGCTTCGCGGACTCCTCGATGATCGGGCACACCACGAAAACCTGGCGGCCCTTCTCCACTTCTCTTCCCAGCATCGCGAAGACGCCGTCGCGCTCGGCAGGACCCGCGACAACGGTAACCACGCCCTTCCGGCCCGACGGCAGCTCGTCTATGACGCTGGTGTCGAGGTCGCCGAACAGCGTGAGAGAGAGGGTGCGGGGAATCGGGGTAGCCGACATGTGGAGAACGTCGGGGCTCCTCCCTTTCTCGGCGAGCCTCGCCCTGTGCTCGAGTCCGAACCTGTGCTGCTCGTCTATCACCACCAGGCCCAGGTCCCTGAAGGCTACCCGCTCCGAGACGAGCGCATGCGTTCCTATCACGATGCCCGCTTCGCCCGAGGCGACGGCGCGCAGCGCCTCCGATGAAGGCGCGCCCGTCAGGAGCTCCACGGATACCGGAAGTCCCTCCACCAGCTCGCCGATGCGCCTGTAGTGCTGGTGCGCGAGTATCTCCGTGGGGGCCATGATGGCAGCCTGGTGCCCCCCCTCCACCGCCAGCAGCAGGGCCAGGGCCGCCACGACCGTCTTGCCGGAACCCACCTCCCCCTGCAGCAGCCTGTTCATGGGCACCGGCCGCCTCATGTCGGTCTCGATCTCGGAAAACGCCCGCTGCTGCGATGCCGTCAGCTCGAACGGCAGGCCTTCGAGGAACCCCCGGACGAGCGCTCCCGGGGCCTGGTGGCGGATACCTTCGGACTCCCTCTCGCGTCGCTTCTTGAGCAGCGCCAGGCCTACCTGCATGGTAAAAAGCTCGTCGAAGGCGAGCCGGTAGCGTGACCTCTTGAGGACATCCGCCCCATCGGGGAAGTGTGTCTGGCGCAGGGCGTCCTCGAGCCCCATGAGGCCGAACGCCTCGATGACCGGCGGGGGAACCGGGTCGGCCATCCCCGCAACGGCGTCGAGCGCGCGTCTGACCAGCCTGCGCAGAACCGCGCTGGTGACCCCGGCGGTGGCGGGATACAGAGGAATGACGCGCCCGGTGTGCAGCCCCTCGGCCCTGTCGTCGGCATCTTCGCCGGCGAGAACGTCGTAAGAGGGGTTGGTGATCTGGAGCATGTTGTACTGGTAGGCGACCTTGCCCGAAAAGGCGGCGAGCGCCCCCGGGACAAGGCGGTCCTTGTGGTAGTCCTGGTTGAACCAGACGCCCGACAGGTACCCGGTGCCGTCGAAGAGTGTCACCACCAGCATCTTCTTGCGCGTCCTGGTGGAGCGGCTCTCGACGTCGCAGACTTTCCCTACGACCGTGGTCTCTTCTCCGGTCCTGACGTCTTTGACCGGGGTGACGCCGGACCGGTCGAGGTACCGCCTGGGCAGGTGGTACAGGAGATCGGCGACGGTTGTTATGCCGAGCGGCTCCAGCCTGCGCGCGCCGGCGGGGCCGATCCCGGGCAGGGCGGTAACGGGCGCGACGAACCTGCTCAGGGCCTCCACGGCCGGTGAGGGTGTTCGCTTCCGGGCGACATCTGGGGGTTCGTCCAAGCCCACGTTCCTTCTCTGACGCCAGCGGGGCAACTCCGCGCGGTTCCACCTATATAATACATTCAACGTGCGACCCGCACCGTCCCGGGACGCCGGCGGTGACGGGGAGAGGGTGCCGGTCCTGCAGGGGAGGCGACATGGGCTCATTTCTTTCACGGAACGGCGTCATCGGGCGGCTGGTCTCCCTGGCGAAAGGCGCGGCGCGCCGGGGCGCGGTGGACGGGCTGGGGCTACCCCGCAGCGCCGTGCGCAACTTCGAGTCGTTCTCCAGGCTTTCCGGCTCCGCGGCGAGCAGCCTTCCCACGGAGCTGCTCGGCCTCGCGGCCGACATGTGGTCCGGTTTCGTCTATACGCCGTTCGCCGAGCAACAGATGTACGGCTGGACCATGCCGTACTGGCTGACCATGCAGAGAACTCCGTCTTCCGGCTCTTTCGTGCCGCACGGCCACTTCTGGCTGGAGAGCAACATGACGCACCGGAACTGGACGGGGATCGGGTTGTGCGGCTTCCCCCACGAGGCGACGGTGGACCCGCGCGGACTTCTCACCCCGTGGCCTTTCTCCCCCTCGGTGGACGTCTGGATCATGGTCGACGGCCGCCTGGCCTGCCCGTCGGAGCTGGAGACCGTCGAACAGTCGCTGGTGGAAGGCGTCCCGGTGATACGCACGGCTTTCGTGGCGCTGGGCCTGGAGTGCGAGCTTACCGCCTTTGTAGCCCCGCTGGACGGCGTCCCGGTGGCGCTTTGCCGCTGCGAGATCGTCAACCCCGGCCTCCGGGGCGCGAGCGCGGCGATAGTCGTTTCCGTAAGGCCCGCGAACGCCGAGACGCTGTGCGCGATAAACCGGCTCGAGTACGACCGGCGCTCGCGGACGTTCCGCGCCGACGGGGAGGCGATCGCCTGCCTGGGGTCCGACCCCGGCCGCCTCCTGCTTTCGGACTACCTCCACGGCGACGTAGCCATTCAACTGAGGGACGGGCGCCGTGAGCGCCTGGAGGGCGCCGAAGCCGTCGATGAGCCGTTCGGGCTGGCGACCGGCGCCGCGGTGTTCGACGTGGAACTCGGGGCCGGGGAGGCTTACCGGGTCGCGTTCGCTTCTCCGCTGCAGCCGGGAACGCACCCGCCGTTCGACCGGGTGTTCCCGGCGGAGAGTTCGGTGGCCCTCGTCGACGCCGCGCTCGCCGGACAGCTCGAGTCGTGGAAGGCGCTGACCGCGGAAGGCATGACCGTATCCATCCCCGAGGAGACGTACCAGAGGGCCTTCGACGTCAACAAGGCGTACCTCCTGCTGCTGTTCGACGGCCGCTCCATCACGCCCGGGGTTTCGACGTACCACATGATGTGGTTCAGGGACGCCGCTTACCTCGTGCCGGCCCTGGAGAAGATCGGGCGTGCGGACATGGCCGCCGAGGTGCTCAGCACCTACCCGGACCGCCAGACGCCGGACGGTTATTTCAGGTCCCACTCGGGCGAGTGGGACTCCAACGGCCAGGCCATGTACACACTCGTCCACCACTGGAAGATCACCCGGGACGACTCCTTCATCAAAGGCGCGTATCCCTCCCTGATGAGAGGAGCGCGCTGGATCGACTCGCGCCTGATGACAGGCCTCCCGGAAGGCGACCCCCGGCGGGGCCTGCTCCCTCCGGGCATCAGCGCGGAGCACTTCGGGATGGGAGATACATACTACTGGGACGACCTATGGGCGATAGGGGGGCTCCTCGCCGTGCGCGACGTTGCCCTCGAGCTCGGCTTCCACTGCGACGCCGGTTACCTGGAGCGCCTGGCGGCCCGGATTCGGGATTCGCTCGAGTCCTCCTGGGCCTCGGTCGAACGCCGCCTGGGCAGGCGGGTCATCCCCATCGCCCCGGGCAGGGACATGGACTCCGGCAGCGTCGGCGTCGTCTGCGCCGTGTACCCGCTGAGGCTCATGCGCGCCTCTGAAGAGATCATGAGAAACACCCTGGACGAGATCGTCGAAAAGCACTTCTACCGGGACACCTTCTATCACGCCATCCTGCACTGCGGGTTGAACGCCTACCTGACGCTGCAGGTAGCCCAGTGTCTCCTGGACAGGCGGGAACCGTACGCGCTCGAGGTCTTCGAGTCTCTTGCCGGAATGGCGACGCCCACCATGACTTTCCCGGAAGCCATCAACCCGCTCACCGGCGGCGGCGCCTACGGCGATGGTCACCACGGGTGGGCGGTATGCGAGTTCGTCAACTTCCTGCGCAACGTCATGCTCAACGAAGAGGATGACAGGCTGGTGCTCCTCCCGCTGGCGAAAGAGGAGTGGTTCGCGCCCGGTAACACCTTGAGCGTGGAAAGGGCGCCGACGTTTTTCGGACAGGTCAGCTACACCGCAACTTGCTCCGAAGACTCGGTCTCCTTCGAGATATCCACCGACCAGGCGAGGGCACCGGCGCGAATCGAGATCAACCTGCCCTTCTCCTTCTCCTCGTGCCTGGTCGATGGAAGCCGGGTGGACGTGCCCGCCGGCGCCAGGCGGGTGGAAGTGCCGGGCTGCGCCTCCCTCGTCCGCCTGGATATTGAATGACGCACATCCCGCGATGCGCCACCGGGCGCTCCGCCCGTGGGCGGGCGGTCACGTTTGTGTGACCGCGGCGCTTTTGTGCTAATATCATTTCTCGTCGAATCGGAAAGGATACCCGTGTCAAACGTCTGTGACATCTGCGGAAAGAAACCGCAGTTCGGCTTCAACGTGAGCCATTCGCACAAGAAGACCAAGCGCCGCTGGACGCCGAACGTCCACAAGATGCGCATCGTAGTGGACGGCAGCCCCCGCAACGCGCGCGTCTGCTCGAGGTGCCTGAAGGCCGGCAAGGTCCAGAAGGTCTGATCCGCGCGCTCCACCCGACGAACTCACCGTGCAAGGCAGGCGCGCTTTCCCGCGTGCGCACAGGTTGATTTCAGGCGGGGAAACGTCCCTCGGCGAATACCTCGCCGGTGTCGATGTCCAGGACTCTCAGGGTCCCTTCCTCGTAGAGCCCGACCGTCCGCGCGCCGCCGTCCTGCTTGGGAACGGCGACGCTCCCGGCGTTGAACAGCACCACACCTCCCACCACCTCGATCTTCGGCACGTGGGTGTGACCCCTGTGTACGAGGTGGACGTTCGCCCTGCCGGCGACTTCCGCAAGGCGCTCGTCCGGCTGCTTGTGGCCGTGAGTTACCAGGATGCGGAAACCCTCGGCGCTGACGAAGGCGAAGTCGGACAGGATGTGGTTGTCGAGGGCGAGCTGATCGACCTCCGAGTCGCAGTTGCCCCTGGCGTGGACCATCGGCACCTCAATGACGTTCAGCATGCCCGCCAGCCCTCTCGGGTCATAGGACTCGGTAATGGGGTTGAAGATGCCGTGGTAGAGGACATCGCCGGCGTGGGTTATCAGATCGACATTTCCCAGCACGGCCATGGCCTTCTCCCACGCCCCGGGGTCGCCGTGCGTATCGCTCACGAACCCGATTCTCATCAGTTCTCCTCCCTGGTTCCTTCCTGCGGGCCTGCGTTCCGTGACGTCCCCGGTCCGCCCGTAGCGCTCCCGGGTCCGTTGAACTGACTCGCGGCCGCGGGCGCCCCGGGCAGCGCGCTGGGCGGCCCCGTACCGGTGGCTAGCGCCCCGGCGATGGCGGCCCCGGTGAAGCGGTGGGAGAAGCGGGCCGCCTCTTTCAGCGCCATTCCCCCGGCGAGACACGCGGCGAGGGCCGCCGAGAGCACGCACCCGGTCCCGTGAACGCGGAGCCCTTCCCGCCAGGGGGACCGGAAGACCTCGATCTCCTCACGATCGCAGAAGACGTCCGCCGCGGCCGCGGACCCGCCCGATACCACTTTGACACCGGTTATGAAGGCGGCGCGCGGGCCCATCGAGGTTATGCGCAGGGCCGCCGCCTCCGCGTCCTGGAGGTCCTCGACCTCGAACCCGCTGATCTCGGCCGCCTCGGAGGCGTTCGGGGTAACGATCGTCGCCCGCGGCAGCAGATATCGGGCCAGGGCCTCCAGCGCCTCCTCCTCGATGAGCGCTCCGCCGGAGGTGGCGCTGAGCACCGGGTCCACCACCAGCACCCCCCGGTAATCCACCGCGTCGAGGAAGAGGCCTGCTTCTTTCGCCGCCCCGCCGCCTCCAAGCGCGCCCGTTTTCACGGCGTTGGGATTCCGGTCGGCGAACAACTCCTCGAGCTGCCGCAGCACCACTTCTTTCGGCACGTCGTAACGCCCGGTCATCCCCCTGGTGCTCTGGTAAGTGAGCGTCGCGGCCACGGCAAGGGGCCAGACCCCGAGAGCGGTGAACGTCCGGACATCGGCTACGATGCCTGCCCCCCCGGAGGGGTCCAGTCCGGCGATGGTGAGCGCCGTACGAAATCCTCGACGCGGCGCGTGTACCGCCGCCCGAGGTTCAGGTTCGAAGAAAGTGGTCATAACCGCCTTCCAGGACGGACACGGTCCCATCGGCGGCGAGCACCGCAGCCCCGGAGGAGGCGGGCGTCACCACCCCCAGCTTCGAGACCGGCACGCCGTGGCCCCCCAGGGCCTCCTCCAGCTCGTCGAAACGTTCCGGGGGCGCGGTGAACAACAGCTCGTAGTCCTCTCCGCCTCCGAACGCCCAGCCGAGCGGGTCCACACCCAGCGCCGAGGCGAGCTCCCTGGCCTCGGGCCCAACGGGGACGTCGCCGGCGCGGATCTCGCACCCCACGCCGCTCGCCCGGCATATGTTGTTGAGGTCGGCGGCCAGCCCGTCACTGACGTCTTCCATCGAGGTCACACCGCACGAGGCCAGCAGTTCCCCGGCCCGCAGCCTCGGGCGCGGGCGCAGATGCGCTTCCACCAGGGTGGGGTACCTCTCACGCAGGCCGGCGCTTCCGGACTGGAGCACGGCCAGCCCGGCCGCCGAATCGCCCAGTTCGCCGGTGACGCCGATAAGGTCACCTTCACGCGCCGTGGACCTCAACACCACGCCGGCGTGACCCCGGCAGCCCGCCGCCATCACCGTCACGCCCAGGCCCGACCCGGACGAGCTGACGTCTCCGCCGACGATGGGGCAGCCGTACCTGCCGGCCACCTCCAGGGCGCCCGCCATCAGCGCTCGGACATCCACGCTCCCTGGAGGCAGCCCGAACGACAGCGAAAGCAGCGCGCAGGCGGCCTGCCCGCCCATCGCGGCGATATCGCTGATGCTCGAAGCCATGGCCTTCCAGCCGACGTCGGAGTATCCGTGGGTGTCGAGACTGAAGTGCACGCCCTCGAAGATCGCGTCTATGGTCAGGATGACCCCGCTGTCGGCGAAGTCGAACACCGCCGCGTCGTCACCGGGCCCCAGCCGCACCCCGGGCGCCGGCGCGCCGATCATCTCCCGGATGAGCAGCACGGTTTCTCTTTCTGAGAGCTTCGCGTCCTCCATACGTCCCTCCAGGGAGGCGGCGCAGGCGGCAGTGCCGCGACCGGGCGCCCTCGGGGCGCACCGGCCCGTGTCTTTCAACACCGCTCCCGCGAACCCCCGAGGTAATCGGCAACGAATTTCATCGCGCACAGGTCGCCACACATCGTACAGCCCTGGTGTCCCTCGGCACGGCACTCGGCGAGCACGGCTCCCGCCCTGGCCGGGTTGACCGAGAGCTCGACCTGGCGCTCCCATTCCAGGGCCCGCCTCGCCCGCGACATCTCGTTGTCCCAGCGCATGAAATAGCCCGGGTTCTTCGCCAGGTCTCCCGCGTGCGCGGCGATGCGGGAGACCACGGTACCCTCGACCACGTCTTCCACCTCCGGGAGGCCCAGGTGCTCCCTCGGCGTGACGTAGCAGAGGAAATCCGCCCCCGCCGAAGCCGCGAGCGCGCCGCCCATCCCCGCGACGATATGGTCGTAGCCGGGCGCGACGTCGGTGACGAGGGGCCCCAGGACGTAGAAAGGCGCTCCCCGGCAGATCTCCTTCGCCAGCCTCACGTTCTCTACGACCTGCGATATCGGGACGTGCCCGGGCCCCTCCACCATCGCCTGCACTCCCGCCTCCCTGCACCTGGCGACCAGCTCCCCCAGGGTCACGAGCTCCTGGACCTGGGCGCTGTCGGTGGCGTCGGCTACGGCGCCGGGCCGGAAGCCGTCGCCCAGGCTGAGGGTCACCTCGTGACGCTTCGCTATCTCCAGCAGCCTGTCGAACTGCTCGTAGAGCGGGTTCTCGCGCTCGTTCCGTATGATCCAACCCGAGAGGAAAGCCCCGCCCCGGCTGACGATGTCGGCTATCCTCCCGGTAGCCTCGAGACAGGACAGCGCCCTGGTGGTCACCCCGCAGTGGACGGTGACAAAATCGACGCCATCCGCGGCGTGCCTCTCGATGGCCTCGAACATGTCATCGGCGGTCATCGCCACAATGCTGCCGCGTTTCTCCTGGGACTCGATGGCCGCCTGGTAGATGGGCACCGTCCCCAGCGGGACCTTCGACCGGGAGAGCACGTGCCGCCTGACGGCGTCGATGTCCCCTCCCGTGCTCAGGTCCATGACCGTGTCGGCCCCGGCCCGCTCGGCGCCGTCGAGCTTCGCGATCTCGAACTCAATGTCGGCCCTGTCGCCCGACGTGCCGATGTTGGCGTTGACTTTGGTGCGCAGCCCGGCCCCGATCGCGCACGGCTTCCCCGGTGTGCGCGCATCGTTCAACGGCAGTACCGCCAGGCCGTCGCAGATCGCAGAGGCTATCTCCTCGACCGGAAGGGGTTCACCCGACGCGGCCTTCTCCAGCGCGGGGGGGACCTCTCCCTTCCGCAACCTCTCTATGAGCGTCAATGCTTCCTCCGTTCAGACTCTCTTCGCGCCGCGCCCGAAAGAGGCGATAAGCGCCCTGGCGGCTCCCGCCATGTCAGCCGCTCTCGATACCGCGGACACCACCGCGATCCCCTCGGCTCCGGCGGCGGCGACCTGCGGGGCGTTCTCGGCGTCTATCCCGCCCACCGCCACCACCGGGGCGATCCCGGATGCGCAGTAACCCTCGAGGCCGTCCAGGCCGATGGCCGGGCCCGCGTCGGACTTCGACGGAGACCCGAAGACCGGACCCACTCCCAGGTAATCGGCCCCCGCGTCCGCCGCCTCTCGGGCCTGTGCCGCACTCTCGGGGGAGAACCCGATAATCGCGGCCGGACCGAGAACCTTTCTCGCCAGCGCCACCGGCATATCGTCGACGCCGAGGTGGACCTCGCAATCGAGCCCGGCGGCCACGTGGACACGGTCGTTGACGAAGAAGATGGCTCCGGCCTCGATGCATCTCAACTGGACCGCCCGCGCGACCTCGACGAACCCGCGGTCGCTCATCTCCTTGTCGCGGAACTGGATGGCCCTGCAGCCGCCGGCAAGCGCCGCGATCGCCACGTCCAGATGGCCGCGTCCCGCGTCCCGCTCACGGGCGGTTATTACCACCAGTTGCAACAGCTCCAGCCATTCCGGCCTGCGGGCACGCCGCTCGAACTCCATTTTCAATCGTCCTTCAGCGCCGCCGCGCCTCCGGCGTCAGATGCCCTTGATGACGGCGTCGGCGAGCTCGGCGCACTTCCGCCCGGAGATAAACATCCCCCCGAAGATAGCGCCCATGCGAGGCGTGCCGTAGACGGCGCTCGCCGCCATCCCTGTCACCAGCAGCCTCGGGTAGACTTCGCGGGTGTTCTCTATCACCGCTGCTTCGCCCGCCTCGGCCCACATCGGCATCTCACCAACGACCCGGCCGGTATCCGTGTTCAACCTGCACCCGGGGATCTTTCGCTCAACCGTCCTCACCACGTTGGCGTCATGGCCGGTCGCGTCCACCACTACTTTCGCCTCCAGGGCGAGCGGGTCCACATGCAGCCCGGCGAGGTCCACCGCCCGCCAGTTCAGGACCACTCCGGTTATCAGGTCTTCCTCCCTGATGAGCACGTCCTCTACGGTTATTCCGACCCAGACTCGTACGCCGGCGTCGATGGCGGCCGCGGTCACCTTGGATACGGTCTCCACGGAGTCGCCCACGTAGTAGCCTTCTTTGAACGGCTCGAGCCTGACACCGAAGAGCTCGAGGATGTCCAGGGCCTCCTCCTCGATGACAATGCGCGGGAACAGCATGCCGCCTCCCCACATGCCTCCCCCCACGTGGAGGTCCCGCTCGAACACGCTGACCTTTCTGCCCATCCTGGCGAGGTAGTAGGCGCAGGTCATGCCCGCGGGCCCGCCTCCCGCCACCACCACGTCCGAGGTAAGCGCCTCCAGGAAGTCACTGCTGAACCGCTCGAGGATACCCCTGGTGACGTCGATCTCCGATAGCGACATCCATGACTCCTTCCCGTCGTGCTCTCGCCTTCTGCCTCCGGCGGCCGGCACCGTTCGCGAAGGGCGAAAGCGAAAGACCGCGCCACGCAGGCGCGGTCACCCTTCTCCGCCTTGTGACACTTCCTACGCAAGCATTACCTTACAGGTTCGTCGGTCGACGGGTCTCGCCCGTCCTCTCAGCCCGCTTCCACGAGCTCCCGCTGCAAAGGCTTTCTTCTTTGAGATGGATTATATTCCTGCCCGTGCGAGTGCCGCAACGCCGCCGCGTCTGCTATATTCAAAGCTCTGGAACCCGCGTGGAAGGGGTGATACCTGTGCCCGAAGGGAGCAACGACGAGCAGGGGTCGAAGAGCGGCAGGTTGTGGACACCGGGGGGCGAGACGGCCCGCCCCGAGTCCCGGAGCGAAGCTCCGGCTGAAGACGAGCTGAGCGAGGAGGAACTGAGGCAGCGGATCGAGGAGGTCATAGAAAAGATAACCGTGGCCGACATAATCCTGGACATGATGATCTCGCTCTCGAGCCTGGCGTACCAGCGAATGGGGATCCCTCCCGACGTCAACGGGAAGTACAAGGACATGGAACAGGCTCGCATGGCGATCGACTGCCTTGACGCGATGGCGGGATCGCTGGAAGGGCGGGTGGCCTCGGAACAGGCGGAGGCGCTCAAAGGCACAATAGCCAACCTGAAGCTCAATTTCGCCAAGGAGTCCTGACCCCGGTACGAAAACGCCCGCGCCTGCCCGGCGCGGGCTTCTTCGTTACTGTTGCCTGACCCCGGCCTTGGCCTGGCCGTTCACCATCATTATGTAGTAAGTCCCGCCGGAGGGGTCGACCGGTATCCTGCCGCCGAAGAACTCCTTGAGCTGACCGATGTCGGTCGGCCATTTCCCGCTCTGCATGTAGAAAGCCTGTATCGCCGTGTCGATTACCTTCAGGTTCGCCTGGGTCGCGGCCTCGTACGCTTTCTGCTCCACAACCTTGCCCTGCTCGACAACCTGCGTGGTGCCGGTCGGGTCGCACCCGGCGGCCAGAAGCATCCAGGCGGACGCCAGCATCCCCATGACCAGGGCCAGGCAGAGCCCCTTCGCGACTCGCGGCTTCTTCATGACCGGCGCCTCCAGGTGATTCTGTCAGTACATCTCGGGATCGTCCCCGCCCCTGCCGACTACCTCCTCGTGCACGAGCCCGGAAACCTCGGCAACGTTCAGGACGCAGGTCACGTACTCGGAGGTCTCCCCCGCCGCCGGGCTCATCACCGCGCACTTGCCGAGCACCAGGAACCCTCCTTCCAGCACGTCTTCCAGCGTACCCCGGTATTTGATGGGGCCACAGAACGCCTGCACTTCCGTGTTCTTCCACTGCGATACGAACGAAACCAGGTCCATGTGCTCCTCCATCCTCTCCCGCGGTCACTTAATCATCGGCACACACGATACACGCATTGAGCCCGGCCACGCACCCCTCCGTTCACGTCGGGGTTCGGCATCCCGCGGGCCGTGTACAAGAACCCGTGGTGCGCTTGGAGGGATTCGAACCCCCGACACGTGGCTCCGGAGGCCACTGCTCTGTCCCCTGAGCTACAAGCGCACGGTCGACTGTCATCCGGCTAGGACGGCCGCCTGCAGTACTCCAGGTACCTCTCCCATTCCCTGGGTATGCTGCCCAGCTCCAGGCTCACCGTAGCAGGTCCGCGGGGGACGCCGGGCTTTCTTGCCGGCGAAAACCCCGCTTCACCGGGGAGCCTGTCCCTCTTCTTCCCGTTGCAGCGCCCGCAGGCCGCTACAACGTTCTCCCACGAATGGGCCCCGCCCCGGCTGCGTGGCACCAGGTGGTCAACCGTCTCCGCGTGAGCCCCGCAGTACTGGCACTTGTAGCCGTCACGGGCGAAAACCGCTCTTCTCGACAGGTTCGCGCGACCATAGTACGGCACCTTCACGAAGTAAGAGAGGCGGATGACGGAAGGGATGGTCATGGTCAATTTCTCAGAGTGCAGCGCACCCCCGTTCGCCTCCAGCACTTCCGCTTTGCCCTTGAGAATCAGCACCACCGCCCGCCTCACGCTCAGCGCGCAGAGGGGCTCGAATGTCGCGTTCAGGAGCAGGACCCTGTTCATCTTCTCCCGTACAGGCCGTAGCCGAATGTCACGTGCACAATGATACAACAAGTGGCGGGTTCCTGGCGCACGGGCATTTGCGCCGCACCGGCCGGCGCCCTCTCCATCATGCGGTCGTCCCGCAGAAGAAAGGCGCGCGGGCACCACCGGCCCGCGCGCCGTCTTCCAGCGGTTTTCGCCAGGTCACACCTTGAACTCGGTCTTCACGCCCCAGATTCCCAGGGCCTTGCCCAGTTCCTCGTGGTCCTTGCCGTACTCCATCGCGGGGATGTACTTGAGAGCCGCGTCGATCGCCTGCCTGAACGCCTTGCCGCCGGCGATGGGGCCGTCGGGGTGGGCGTGGACCCCGCCGCCGGAGCCGATCATGACCTCTTTGCCGAGCAGGTTCACTATGTCCTGGACGTTTATAGGCGTGATGCCCCCGGAAGGCATCGGCATCAACGGCTTCAGCTTGCCGAACGGGTAGGTTATCGCCTGGACGACCTGCTTGAAACGCTCAGGCAGGTACGGCGCCTTACCTCCGAGGGCGAACGGGATGACGACCGTGTCCGCGCCCGCCAGCCTGGGGAGCTTGCCCAGTATGATGTGCGACGCAACGCCGTGGTGCGGCGACATGTAGTACGCCCCCGCGCAGTCCATGTGCGCCAGTATGGGGACGTTGATGTCCGGGTCCTCGGCGAGTGTCCTCATGGCCTCGGGCCCGATCGCCAGGTAGTTGACCATCAGCGCGTTCCCGCCGGCGTCGACCACGCGCCGCGCGAGCTCGAACATCTTGGGCAGCCTGTCGGTGACGTTGACGGTGTACAGGGTGTGCTCCCCCGTCTCTTCGAAGACCCTCTTCTCCATCTTCATGTAAGCCTTGACCCTGTCGAGCACGCGGTTGTAATCCATGTCGGCGATCAGCTCGTCGTCCTTGATGATGTCGCAACCGCCCGCCGCGGCCTGGTAGAAGAGTTCGGTTCCGACCTTGACGGGGTAACCGCTGCAGGGCTTGATCATGTTGTTGAGGAGCGGCCTGCTCTTGTTCTTGGGGATGCCCAGCGCCTTGTAGATTCCGTCTATTCCGAATTTCGGCCCCTGGTACCCGTCCAGGATTGCCTTCGGCATGCGGAGGTCCAGCAGCTTCAGCCTGCCGGCCATGCTGATGTTGCCGAGGCACGCGGTGAGCAGCATGGGTATCTGGTTCTCGATGTTGGACGCGGGGAACGCCACCTGTACTACCCACTGGCGCGTCTTGACGTCATCCGGCACGATGTACTCGTGGTAAGGCGCCTCGAAGACGTTGATCACTTTCGCCACGTGCTTGGCCCTGACCTCGGGGGTCTCCCCCGGGACCGGCGTCCAGGTGCCTGTGGACTGCTCGATGGCGATGACCGGGGCCAGCGAGACGACGTCGAGCTCTTTGGGGAATTCCACGTAGTACGTCGCGATCACGTGCTTCTCGTAGTCGATGCCCTCCGGGAGCGCGTAAGGTTCCGCGTCGTACGGCCCGAGCTCACAGGCCTCCTCCTCCGCCCACGGCGGCTTCTTCCTGGTGGATTTCTTCTTGGCTGCTGGCATTGGCTTCCTCCTTGCTTTCCGGCCGTCACGGGCCTTCTGACATTATATGCGGATTTCAACCCGGCCGGTCGATTCTCCGGCTGTCAGTCGCCGGAGTTGACGCGCCGGTAGAACTTCTTGAGGCTCGAATAAATCTCCTTGAGGTCTTCGAAAGCCTCGTCGTAGACGCGCGCGTATTCGGGCCGCGGGGTGTAAGTCTCCCTGACCTTGACGGCGTCACGGAGCGACGCCCAGTCGCGGTGTTCTCCCAGCCCGAGAGCCGCTACGAGCGCGGCGCCTCTGGCCCCCGACTCCTGCGGCTCCTCCACCGCCTCGACGGTCAGGCCGCAGGCGTCGGCGTACGTCTGCATCCACAGCGGGCTCTTGGCCCCGCCCCCGATCGCGCGCAGGACGGGGTCGGAAAACCCGCATTTCCTCACGCTCTCGAGCATCCATCGGGCGTGGAGGGCCACCCCTTCGAAGACCGACCGGGCGACGTCCCCGCGCTTGTGGCTCAAGCTCAAGTTCACGAAGCCGCCCCGAACGGTGGTATCAGGGATGGGGGACCGCTCGCCGAACATCCACGGGCAGAAGACGAGGCCGTTGCTCCCCGGTTCCGCTTCGGCGGCGACGTCGTTGAGGTAGTCGTATACGTCCCGGCCCTTGCCGTAGTCGGCCTCCTTCGGCGCGAGCTCCTCGGCGAACCACTTGAAGCAGGCGCCCGCGCTCTCTGTCTCGGAAACCAGCAGGAACCTGGACGGGTCGGCGGACGCGATGCTGACTATTCCCCGCCGGCCGTCGTTGACGGAGCGTGGCATGGTCACCGCGATCCACCCCGAAGAACCCACGTACACGTGGCCCTGCCCGTCCAGCACCGCACCGGAACCCACCGTAGCGCTGGGCACGTCGCCCGTTCCCACGAATACCGGGATCCCCGCCGCCAGCCCCATCTCCGCCGCCGCGGCCTCTCCCAGGGCTCCGGCCCTTTCGGAGGCCGGGGCCACCCTGGGCATCTTTCCCCGGTCGAGCCTGAAAAGCCTGAAGAGGATGTCGTCCCAGTCCTTCTTCTTGAAATTGAACATGCCCGTGCACGAAGCGGCCACGTAGTCGTACACGAACTCCCCGCAGCAGCGGCCCACGAGGTAGCTGTTCACCTCCAGGATGCTGTGCGCCTCGGAGTACACTCCCGGCTCGTTCTGCCTCAGCCACATCATCTTGGGAATGACGTCCTTGCCGGTGGGCAGTCCTCCCGCGACAGTGAGCATGACAGTCTTGGTCAGGCGCCTGACTATCCTGTCGGCCTGTTCCTGGGCCCTTCCGTCGAGCCAGATGATCGCCGGCCTCAGCGGCTTCCCTCCGCGGTCCACCGGCAGAACGCCGAGCATCTGGGTGGAGAAGATCATGCCCGCAACGGCGCCGGGATCGACCCCGGACTCCTCCATGACCTCGCCGGTGGAGGCGGTTATCGCCTTCCACCAGTCCTCGGGGTCCTGCTCGGCCCAGTGCTCCCTGGGGTAATCGGTGGGATACGGATGGAATCTGCTGGCGAGGATCCTGCCACGCATGTCGGTCAACGCGGCCTTGCTGCCGCCGGTTCCGACGTCGTGAGCGATAAGGTACTTGTCTCCCGTCAATGGTTTCCTCCCCCGTGCGTCCGGCGGTTGACGGCCCGGCCGCCCCCGTGCCCGGTCCCGGAGGCCGGCGCCACAGTATTATACATCGTCGCCTATCCCTCCACGCACGCCGCGAGCCTCTCCGCGACGACCACCCCCAGTGCGGCCAGGTCCTCGCTGTGGAAGTAGTAGGGCGCGCTGGGCAGGAACAGGATGCGCGACGAACCCGCGACTCCCTCGCACTCACCCCAGAGCACGACCAGCAGTGGCACGCGCGGGAACGCCGGGATCTGCGCGGAAGCGTCCCCCGGCTCCCCGGGAACCCCGCCGAGAAGTCGCGCCGCCTCTACCAGGCCCGCCGGGGAGGAGCCGAAACACTCCGCGATCCGCCTCTCGGCCATCTCCTCGAAGGCGGCGGCGAAGTGCCTCGCCCCGGGCATGTCCCGGTAGGCGAGCCAGCCCCGCTTCGCCAGGGGTTCCCCACGGTAGACGAGATAGTGCAGCGCCAGGACGGCAGCCGCGCCTGACAGGTCCCGCCCCTCGACGCCTGGGACGCCTTCCGGGTAAGTCACGGTGACGGTCTCGCCCAGAAAAGGGATCCTGAACAGGGACGCGCCCGCGTCGTACTCGACGCCCCGCTCCGACGCCACGCTCGCGGGCTCGACCGAGCCCACCGCCAGGGCGGCGGCACGTTCCGCGTTGGCGTATCCTTTTCTGTCTTCGAACATCATCGGTGCTGACATACTTCTGTAGAATAACACCACGCGGCCGGCCCTTGCCGCCGGCCTTCCGACGACCCACCGGGGGTACCGATGCACTGGACGACGCACGTTCTGACCGGAGCGGCGGCGGGTTACCTGATAGAGCGGCCGGCGCTCGCGGCGGCAGCGGGAGTAGCGGGCCACATCGCACTGGACACCTTCCCCCACCACGACCCCGAGGGAGAGGTGCCTTACGTTCTCGACTCCCTGGCCGGTGCGGCACTGATGGCGGCGATGGCCCTGAGCAGAACGGTGAGGGATGCCGACCCGACCCGTGCCTCACTCTGGGGGGCGGTAGCTGCCGGCCTGCCGGACCTGGAGCTGTTGAGGAAGCTTGTGTCGCCGGTCGAACCCGAGGAGTACGTCTTCCCCACTCATAACGGGACCATCCCTCACCGGCAGACCGGCGCTCTCTGCTCGGGCCTGTCCCAGTGCGCCCTGGTCGCGGCGCTGGCGGTTCCGGCGCTTCTGAAGCTCCGGCGGAGGCTCCACGGCCGGAACGGGCCTGTCAAACCAGCATGAGGAACTGCTGGACCCTGGGGATGATCCTTATGTCGGGCATGATCTCGAGGGCGCCTTTCTGAAGGTCGAGCAGGGTCGCGCCCCCCACTCCGATCTCCCCCCGCCTCCCTGTCACCGGCTGTATCACCACCGTCACCATGCGCCCCGATTCCTTCACCATGCGTACGGCCTCGAGGAGCTCTCCGGCATCCGTCTGTTCCGTGACGACCATCTTCACGAAGAGCGCGGGCACCGAGCACCGCTTCAGGAACTCGAGGTTGGCATCGAAACGCTCCGGCTCGCCCGTGCTGGACGGAAGCTTCACGTCGGCCGCGACCACTTCGAGGTACTCCAGCAGTCCGTCCAGCTCCTCCGGCATGGTGCTGTTGGTCTCGAGGTATATCTTGTGTCCGTCCGCCACCAGAACGGGCAGGAGGTCCCTGAGAAAATCCGCCTGGACCAGCGGTTCTCCGCCGGTGATGGATACCGAGTGGTGCCCGGACACCCTCAGCTTCTGAACCACCCGGGTGACGTCCGGGACCGCGAACGTGTTGGGAACGTATTCGTACCGCCCCGTGCCGGCGACCGTCTCAACCCGGCATGTCGCCGCGGGGCGCCTCGCCTGGGGGGTGTCGCAGTACGCGCAGGAGAGGTTGCAGCCCCCGAGCCGGACGAAGATCTGCCGGACGCCAAGGAAAGGTCCCTCGCCCTGCACCGAGTCGAATATCTCTTCTATGTTGCCTCTCGCGCCTGCCAGCGGTACTCCTTTCGGGTCGATCGGGGCGTTCCCGGCCGCGGCCTCAGACGACGGGCTTCACCTTGCTCGCGTCCGCCTTCACGTTCTTCATCTCCTGTATGAACCGTTTCGCCACCTCGACCGCGAACTTGTCCACGTCTTCCACGCCGATCTCATTGAGCCCGGAAGTTTTCACCGGGGTCCCTTCGGTGGTGACGTTTAGCCCCAGGTGGATGAGCCCCGAGACCGGGCTCGCCGTCGCTACCGATACGCTGAGCTTTCCCCGCTCGTCCTCGTCGGGCGGGTAGGCGAATATATTGTCGAATTCGCGCTCGACCTCGGCCTCGTCGAAGATAGCCTCCTTGAGAAGGTCGACCACCGTGGAAATGAGAAGCCGTTGCACCAGCACTATCTCGTCTATCGTCACGCCGAAGTACTCGACAACGAAATGGAGCATGTCGGCAGACACGATCTCCGCGCCTTTTCGCTTGTCCTCCATGTCCACCATGAACTCGTCGTTGACGTTGCACGGTCCACGGAACGACACGATGCTGTCACCCTGGACGTCGAACGACACGTAAGCCCAGAGAGGCGACAGCTGCGACCCGTCGTATTCGATGGTCTTGCCCTTGAGGTACTTGCCTTTCACTTCCCATCCCCTCCGCCTGACAGGTAACCGGCCCTCGCTCGCCGCCCCGCCGCACGGTCCGCTCTCGACGCACCCGCGCCGGGGCGCATGACCATTTTAGCCTCAGGGCCGACAGCGCCGCCACCGTCAGCCCGCGGTATCACCGTACGAAGCCCAGGTCTCCGCCGACTCCCACACGGTAACGCGCACCAGGTTCACCGGATGCCCGCCGCGCTCGAGCCCCGCGAGAAGGCCCGTGTACACTACGCGGGCGACGTTCTCCGCGGTAGGTCTCTCTGTGTCGAACGGCGGTATCTCGTTGAGGCAGCGGTGGTCGTACTTCTCGATGACCTCGTCCAGCATCCGGCGCGCGTCGCCGAAATCGAGCACCATCGCCCCGGGCCCGACCTCCTGTGACGAGTAGACCGCCTCGACGGCCCATGTGTGCCCGTGCAGCCGCGAGCAGGGGCCGGGATGGCCCTCCAGCCTGTGGGCCGCGTCGAACCGTCTTGTCACGCCTATCCTGTACATCTCCGCCTTCTTCCGTCCGCCGCAGATGCCAATTATACCCGAGCAATGGAGCGCCGTTCACTTTCCCTTTCCGCTTTTCGATTGTCCACGGGTGAGGCCGGGTCGAAAAAGCGAAAGGGGAACTGGAAAGCGAACGACTCGACCTACCGGTTCTCGCCGAGGACCTGGACGAAGTTCTCGAGGCGCGATCGGGCCGTGGCGCCGAGGGTGCCGGGACAGTCGCATTCCACCGTGAGCATGGGCACCCGGATCAGCCGCCGGAAAACCACGTCCTCCAGGTTCCTGTGGCAGAAGCTCTGGACGTAATGGACGACCCCGTCGAGCCCGCGTGTTTCCGCCTGGCGGTTGATGTCCCTGGCGCGCTGCGCCGCGGTGTACGGGTACGTGTAGTCGAGGTACTGCTGCACGAGGTCGCCGGCCGGCGACGTCAGGCCGTCCTCGTCGGGCGCCGCGTCAGGGGGCATGGAGTACTGCCGCTGCACCTCGTGGAAGACGAACCTCGCGCCAAGGGATTCGGCGAGGTCGAAGACCCCCGGGGTGATCGGGGGAACTCCCAGGTAGCCGAGCCTCACCTCGCTCCCGTACGGCATCCCTTTCCTCCGGTCGATCGGTTCGCGGGCTTCCACCGACTCCAGAAACGAATCGATCCCGGAAGTGAACGCCGCGGCGTCCCCCTGGAAATCGCTGGAGCTTACGAGCCAGAGATGGGCCTCGGCCCCGCGGACCCTGTTGCCCTCCCAGCACTCGCGGTCGACGCGCGCCACCCTCTGACGAGCTCCGGCGAGTCTCCGGCGCCAGGCCTCTGCCTCTTCCAGGGTAGTTCCCAGCCTTTCACAGAGGCGCGAGATCTCGCGCTCCATGTCCCGCCGTGAAGGCGGGTAGGGGTAGGCGAAAGGGATGACCTCGATGCCGCGGGACTCGAAGAGCTCCAGCAGCAACTCCGTGCCCGAGCAGTCGCCCCTCACGACTCCTATCACACGGGGCATGGCCCCGTGTCTCGCGACCGCGCCGAAGATCCCTTTCAGCCAGGCGCAGGAGTTCTGCGGAAAACCTTCCCTGAGCGCCGTTTCCACCAGGGCGTCGGGGTCGGGGTCGGAGACGAAGACGTTGTTCAGGTCGACGGGCCTGAACCCCGCCGCGAAGACCGCCTCCACCGGAATGGTGGTCATGATGCCGACGGGTTCTCTCTCAACCGTCACGCTCGACCCCTCGCCCGATCCGCGCGGGTTCCCCGCCGGAACCGTCCCGGGGCTCTCCCGCGTTCCGTCAGGAGTCGCGCGCTCCACCTATACCGCCTCGACAACCGTGTCCTCGAGGACACGGTAGCGGCCCCTGCCCCCGGCCTCGATCCGGCATCCCGCGATCCTCGGGTCGTGGGGGAAAAAGCACATCACGCCACGCTCGGCGGCGTCGCCCAGCAGCCTGGCCTTCGCCTCGTACACCGCTTCCGGCTCGAGGTCCCAGGCCATCATCCAGTTCAGGCTCAGGTGCGCGCACGTGGGAACCAGGTCGCCGAGATACACCCCCTCGTACCCTTCCCAGCTCAGCCTGACCACCTGGTGCCCGCGGGTGTGGCCGCCGGTGAGTTCGACCCCCACGCCCGGCACGACTTCGACGTCGCCGCGGACCCTCGAGAGCCTGCCGCCCGAGGCCAGCGGCTGAAAATCGTCTGGCCGGTATGAGCCTCTCTCGAAAGGCTTCGGGGCGCCGGCGGCGTCCCACTCCGCGTCCTGCACCACGAAGGTGGCCCGGTCGAACACCACCTCGAGCCCCCCGGCCGGGTCCCGCCGGGTCGCGCCGCCGGCATGGTCCAGGTGCAGGTGGGTCAGAATGACGATATCGACATCCGCGGGCGCAACGCCGGCGCGCTCGAGCGCGCCCGCCCCGTCGATCTCCTCCAGGGCGTAGATGTCCCTGCCCTTCTCGTCGAACTTGCCGCCCATCCCGGGCTCGACGAGCACCACGGCCCCGGGCGTCTTCACGACTAGCGTGTTCACGCAAAGCTGTATCCTGTTGCGCCCGTCGGCCGGAGCCTTCTCTTCCCAGAGGGCCCTGGGGACGATGCCGAACATCGAGCCGCCGTCGAGCCTGAACCTCGAGGTCAGGACTGGGATAGCCTCGAAGCCTTTCTGGTGCGGCCGTTCCGTCAACTGTCCCTCCCGCGATCAGGTATTGTACGGCGTCTCGCTATGTTATATTTTTATCCCGGTACTCGGATAATGCCCGACCCCGCCGATAAAGACAATAACAGGAGCGGGCCGGGAAGTGCCGGCAGGCGCGGTGCGGTACTGTTCGGGTCGCGTGGTTGCCGCTCGAGCACAGAGGCGGTTCCAGCATGAGAGACGTCCGTAAGGGGATTCACAGCCAGTCCGGCTTCACGCTGGTCGAAATAATGGTCACGCTCCTGATCCTGTCCATCCTGGTGTCCATCGTCGTGCTGACCATGAGCTATTCCCGCAGCAGGGCGCAGGAGTCGGCCTGCAAAGCCAACCTTCGGATCATCTACGACGCCGTGGCCGTGTACCAGTCGCTGCACGAGGGGCAGAGCCCGCCCGACCTGAACAAGCTGGTGGACGAGGGGCTGATAAAGAGCTCGTTCACCTGGATGTGCCCCTCGGGCGACCTCGGGGGCACGTCCGGAGATTACCGTAACCATTACGACCCCGCGACCGGGCACGCTTCATGCCCGCGGGGTTCGCACAACCCGTGAGCCGGGTACGCCGGTCGTAGAGGGAGGAGAGTTGAAGTACACTCGGTTTGAGATCCTGGCGATGGCCGTTGGCGTCTGCGCGGTGGTGGGCACGATCGTCGCGACCCTTTCCAGCAGCAACACCACGGCGGACATCGTCGGCCAGCTCATGATAGTCGTCGTCCTGTTCGGCGGGCTTCATTACGGACGCAAGGGAGCTCTAATCTCCTTCGCCGTCGCCACGGGTTTCTACGCGATTTTCGCCTTCGGGGTGAGGGGCGGCGTCTCCGCCGGGACGACCGCGGAGATATTCGCGATGAGGACCGCGGTGTTCGCGGTCATCGCGCTGGTGGCCGGAGAACTCAACGTCAGGCTCAAGTACCTTTTCATCAAACTCGAACACCACGATTACGTGGACGACATCACCAACCTGTATAACGCCAAGTACCTCTCGAAGCTCATGGAGAAGTACATCAGCGAATTCGACCGCTACGGCTCGAAGTTCTCGTTGACCACTTTCACCATAAACGACGAACTACTGGCCTCGATGAAGAAGAAGGCCCGGGTCCGGATGATCAAGGACGTCGGCTACAAGATCCGGGGCAACATCCGCGGCGCCGACGAGGCCGCCAGGCTGGAGGGCACCAGCTTCACGGTGCTTTACCCCAACACCAATTACGACGGCGCCACCTGCGCTACGATCCGCGTGAAGTCCAAGATCGCCGCGTACCTGGACAAGTGCGGCTTCGACACCGAAGACGACAGCGTCATCAGAACGGAGATCATCGAGTACCCCCGGGACAAGGACACCATCGAAGTGATGGCCGTCAACCTGCAGGACAACCACCCCACTTAGATGTCGCGCCGGGGAGGCCGGACCCTCAGTCGGAGCAGTACCAGCCGAGCATGGTCCGGCAATCGTCCGGGAGGAATTTTCGGTAGAACGCCTCGACGTCGTCACCGGCATTGACGGCAACTTCGACCTCCCGGCATCCGCGCCGCCGGGAAGCGGCGAGCAGTTCCTCCATCAGCATCCCTCCGACCCCCTCACCGCGACGGGACCGGTCCACCATCAGGGCAACTATCCTGCCGTCGACACTGGAACCGAAGAGGGTGAGGGACCAGTTCACCACCGCGATGCCCACCGGCTCGCCGTCTCCGTCTGCGGCGAGAAGAAACAGCCAGGCGTCAGAGTCCAGGAGCCCCGCGAGCACCCCCTCCCAGCGGTCGCGATCCAGCCCCTGCCTGAGCCCCTGCTCCTCGGCGTACTGCAACAGCAGGGCCGTGACCATCCCGTGGTCTTTAACCCCTGCCCTGCTTATCTCGATCATTGAAGGAGCCCCCGGGATGATCTCGGACGATTGAGCGCGTTCGACTAGATGATAGAATATCAGGCAGTCTGAGCCAACCGGAGCGACCCGCCGCGGTCCCCGGGGGAGGATCGACATGGCTTCTTCAGAGGGCAGGAGAATACCGGGCAGGGCGAAGGTCGCAGACGCCGTTCTGGTAATGCTGCTGGTTGTCGCGTCGGTTGCCTCCCTTGTTCTCGTAAGTCGCGCCAGCGCCGGAGAGAAGGGGTCCCTGGCGATCATCGAGGTCAACGGCAAAGAGGTGAAGCGCGTCGCGCTGGGGGACGGTCAGAAAACCCGCACGGTGACCGTCCGGGGGGTCAACGGCCCCAGCACCGTCGAGTTCGGGCGGGGGCGGGTGCGAATGCTCGAGAGCCGCTGCAGGGACAGGATATGCGTCCGCCGGGGCTGGATAGACTCGCGCGGCGACACGATCGTTTGCCTTCCGAACAGAGTGGTCATACGGGTGACGGGCAAACGGGGCACCGGGGGAGGCGGCCTGGTGGACTCGGTGACGGAGTGACGGCTTGAGGGGCACCCGCCACGTCACCAACCTTGCCCTGCTCGTATCGACCGGGCTGGTCCTTTCAATAATCGAGACCATGTTTCCGCCTTTGCTCCCGGTGCCCGGCGCCAAGCTGGGGCTCGCCAACATCGCCACCGTCATCGCGCTGTACTCTTTCGGGCCCGGCATGGCGCTCGAGGTTACCCTGCTGAGGTCGCTCGTCGGCGGCGTCCTGCGCGGCAGCGTGATCGGGCTGTTCCTCTCCTTCAGCGGAGGCCTGGTCAGCACGCTGGTGATGATCGCGTTCGTCGAGCTGTTCGACGACGGCTTCAGCATACTGGGCGTGAGCGTGGCCGGGGCCGTCACCCATAACACCGTGCAGCTGCTCGCCGCGTACCTGCTGGTGCGCCACGCCGCGCTCTTCTACTACGCGCCCTACCTGGTGCTGGTTGCCATCCCCACGGGGCTCTTCGTGGGCCTGGCGTCTCGACGAGTCACGCTGTCGCTCGAAGGCCTCCCGCTCCAGTCCAGGTGACGTCGATGGTCTCAGGAGCTCCCCCCGGCATTATCTCGGTCGAAGGTCTCACGTACGTGTACGAAGGCGCCGACAGCCCCGCGCTGGAAGGCATCGACATCGAGTTCTCGCGCGGGAAGGGCTACGCGCTCCTGGGCCGCAACGGCTCCGGCAAGTCCACGCTGGCGAGGTGCCTCAACGGCCTGATCGTCCCCACCGCCGGCCGGGTTGTATCGTGCGGACACGACACCTCGCGTGAGGCCCTCTCCAACGAGGTGGCGCGCAGCGTGGCGCTGGTGTTCCAGAACCCCGACACCCAGCTGGTGGGCGCCACCGTCGAGGAAGAGGTGGCGTTCGGGCCCGAGAACCTCGGCCTGCCGAGCGACCGCATCAGGGCGCGGGTGGACGAAGCCATGGAGCGCGCCGGCGTGGCGGACCTCGCGGAACGCCAGCCCCACCGGCTCTCCCAGGGCCAGAAGCAGCTCGTCGCGATCGCCGGGGCCATCGCCATGGAGCCGGATTTCCTGGTCAGCGACGAGTCGACCTCCATGCTGGACTACTCCTCCAGGCTGCGGGTGCTGGAGCTCTTCGAGGAACTGCGCTCGTCGGGCATGGGGATCATCCACGTGACTCACTTCCTCGAGGAAGCGGTTACCGCCGACGAGGTCGTGGTGCTGGAGTCGGGCGCCGTCGCCGAGCGAGGTTCGCCCTCTTCGGTCCTGGGCAACCCGGAACGGCTCCGCGCGCTCGGGCTCGAGCCGCTCCCCGTCTCCGTCGTCACCAGGGAGCTCGAGAGGATCGGGCACCGCCTGCCGCGCGGCGTCCTTACCGCCGGGGAGCTGGTAGCGTGGCTGTACGCCTGACGCTCGAAGACGTTACTTACTCCTACCCGCTTACGGGCAAGGGAGAGGAAAGCGCGCTCGCCGGCGTTTCCTTCGACGTGGAGCCCGGCGAGGTCCTCTGTGTCGCCGGGGCCAACGGCTCGGGCAAGTCCACGCTCGCCCAGGTGTGCGCGGGCCTTCTCGCGCCCACTTCCGGCTCCCTCCGCTACGGGGGAACGCGGGTCGCCGGGAGAAACGGCCTGCGCCGCTTCAGGGCCAAGGCCGGGCTGCTCTTCCAGAACCCCGAGTGCCAGCTTTTCGCCGACACCGTAGAGAAAGACATAGCCTTCGGGCCACGCAACCTGGGCCTGCGCGGCGACGAACTGGCGGAGAGGGTCCGGCGCTCCGCCGCCGTCGTCGGCCTGCACATGGATGAGCTGGGAAAACGATCTCCCTTCGCCCTGAGCGAAGGCCAGAAACGAAGGGTGGCCCTTGCGGGCGTACTCGCGCGCGAGCCCGAGGTGCTCGTACTGGACGAACCGTTCATAGGCCTCGACTTCGAGGGCGCCGTGTGCCTGCGGGAGGCCCTGGAGGAGTACCGGACGGCGCGGCGGGCGACGGTCATCGTCGTCACCCACGAGCTGTCGCACGTATGGTCCCTGGCCACATCGTTCGCCCTGATGGCCGGCGGGCGGCTGGTCCGCCTGGAAAACAGGGAGAACCTCCTCCGGGGTGACACGGACCTCGCCGGGCTGGGGATGCAGCTTCCCCAGTGGGGCACCATAGCCCGTGAGCTGCTCCGGGGCGGGATCCCGGTTGGGGACCCCTCCGACCTCCGCGCGCTGGCCATGGCCGTCTCGCGAGGAAAGGGGACGCCGGGTGGTAGGTAGGGACATTACGATCGGTCAGTACGTCCCGGCGCGCACGGCGCTCCACCGCATGGATCCGCGGCTCAAGCTGTTCGCGGTCGTCACTTCTGCGGTACTGGTGTTCCTCTACACGGGCTGGCAACTGCTGGCCCTCGCGGCGCTGGTGGTAGCGCTCCTCGCGGCATGCGGGCTACCGCTCTGGAGGGTTGCCCTGGCCCTGCGCTCGGTATGGGTCATCGTGCTGGTGACTTTCCTGCTCCAGTTGTTCCTGACACCGGGGGTGGTCCTCTGGCACCTCGGATTCCTGAGCATCACCGACACCGGCCTGCTCAACGGGGTGGTGTTCTCCGGGCGGGTCCTGCTGCTGGTGGTGCTGCTGTCCGCGCTGACCATGACTACGCGTCCCCTCAACCTCGCCGACGGGCTGGAGTCGGTGATGCGCCCGCTGACGGTGATACGCGTACCGGTCGGCCGCGTTACCACGGTCGTCAGCATCACCCTCATGTTCATACCTCACATCCTGGACACCGGCGGCAACCTGGTGAAAGCGCAGATGGCCAGGGGGGCCGACTTCGAGTCCGCCAACGTGTTCCGGAGGGTGAAAGACATGCTGCCGGTGCTGGTGCCCCTCTTCGTGAAGGTGTTCCACGATGCCGACGAGCTGGCCGTCGCAATGGACGCGCGTGCTTACGCGGGGGGCCTCCAGAGAACCAGGCTCCACCCGATGAAGATCCGCGCCGTCGAGGCGCTTCTGACCTCCGCGTTCCTCGCGGCGGCGGCGGCGATAGCCTTCTTGCCCTGACGGCGGCGCCCGGCAAGGAGGGCAGGGCCTTATCCGAGCTGGCTCAACTTGGAGAGCGACTCGTCGTAGAACTTCTTCCACTCGGACCTGTCTTTGCAGAGGGCCGCGGCGTTGGCGTAAGCGGCCTTCGCGTCGGAGGGCCTGCCCGTGCGTTCCAAGTCCCCTGCCATGTAGAACCAGGCATCGCCACGGCCGGGGTCGGAAGAGATGGCCCGGGAGTAGTCCTCGATCGCCCCCTGGAAATCCTCCCCCCTGTCCCTGGCGTTGCCCCTCGTGACCAGCACCGAAGCCAGAAGTTCCGGCCGGACGCCGTCGACCCGGGCCGCCGCGTCCAACTGGAACACCGCGCCTTCGGCGTCTCCGTCCGCCAGCAGGTACTCTCCGAGAAGCTGCCGGGACAGCGCTTCGTTGGGGTCCCTCTCGACCGAGCCCCGGAGGACCTCGATGGCTTCGGCCTTCTTGCCCGAGGCGTTGAGCGCTTCGGCGAGCCTGACCTGCGAGAGCACGTCGGACCGGTTCATCTGGGCCGCCTTCCTGAACTGCTCCAGCGCATCGGATTTCCTGCCAAGCCGCTCCAGCATGTCGCCGGCCAGGCGATAATAGGACCCGTCGTCGGGGTTCACCTGCTGGGCGCGCCTGTATTCCGCCAGGGCGTCGGCGGTTTTTCCCTGTTTTGCCAGAGCCAGCGCGAAGAGCGCGTGTCCCGCGGCGGAAAGGCCGCCCGCCGGTTTCAGGGCAATCCCCCTGGACAGCTCCAGGGCTGCCTCTTCGTTCGCGCCGCAGGCCTCCAGCGCGAGGCCCAGCACGATGTGGGCGGTCCACTCGTCGGGCGCCAGCGTGGCGGCGGCCCGCCCCTCGGTGACGGCATCGGAGTTCGAACCCGTTTCGAGCAGGGCCCTGGCCAGCATCTCGTGGGCGCGCCAGTCCTCGATGTCGACGGTGACGGCTCGTGAGAGCGCCGCCGCGGCGGCCTCGTTCTCCTCCAGGAGAAGGGCCGCCTGCCCGAGGTTCTGCAGCACCGGCGTCCTGTCGGGGTGGAGGTCCTGGGCTTTCGCCCACGCCGACTGGGCGTCCCTCGCATTGCCTTCGAACATCTCCACCGACCCGGCGCCCTGGTACCCCGCCGCCATGATCTCCGGGTCGTCGCTGCCGCACATCTGCTTGTAGGCACTCTTCGCCAGGTCGTTCCTGCCGGCGCGGAGGCAGAGGTCCGCCATGCAGCACCTCAAGCCTCCGTCTTTCGCGTCGACTTCGACGGCCTTCTTCAATATCGCCAGCGCGGAGGGCACCTTCCCCTTGAGCGAGCGCAGGTAAGACCTGAACACCAGGGCGGCCTTGTGCGAGGGCTGCACCTTGATCGCGTCCGCGAGGTCCGCAGACGCCCCGGCGAGGTCGCCCGAGAGGATGTTCACCATGCCGAGCCCGGCAAGCGCCTGCTGGCTCTGCGAGTCGAGGTCGAGGGTAGCCTTGTACCACCTCTTCGCTTCCTGGAGCTTCCCCATCCCCAGCGCCGCTTCGGCTGAGCCCAGCCTCGCCTCGAGCGAGCTCCGGTCGGCCAGCCTGGCCTGCTCGTAGAGCCGCGCCGCTTCGTTCCACCTGGCGTCGCGAAGGGCCACCCGGCCGAGCCCGGCCGTCGCCTGGGGAAACCCCTGTTTTATCTCCAGCGCGCGGGCGAAGTTCTGCCCGGCCTCCTCGGTACGGCCGGCGTCCAGCAGGGCCCTGCCGAGGTTGACGTGGGCCCAGGCGTCGTTGTGGTCCACCGAGAGCCTGGTGTTGGCGTCGTCCTCGGCTTGAGACCTCGTCGCCTCGTTCCTGAAATACGGCGCCCTGAGCAGGTCGAGCGCCCCGGCGAAGCCTCCCTGCGGCGCTTCCCCGGCGCTCTTCACGGCCCGGGACGGCGGCTGCCCCTGCTCACAGGTCGCGCTCGTCCCTTCCAGGAGCGTCAGCGTTTCCCCGGCCGCCTCGACCCTGACCTGCCCGTCCGCCACGGCCACTGTCGAAGGTCCCCCGGGCTTGACCTCCAGCGAGAAGGCGCTCCTCTCCCCCTCCTCCTTCGGTTCCACGGGGACGACACGTACGCTGGAGCTCCGGGCGGTGGCACCGCCGGCCCCGTCCAGCCAGAGCTCCCCTCGTTTGACGTCCACGCAGGGCGCCTTCTCCGCGTCGCGCGTCACCTCGAACTCCGCGGACTCGGCGGCACGCAGGCTGCCCCCCGCCGCGAGAGCCATCACCAGGCCCCCGGGCGCCCCGTTCTTCAGTCGGTCTCCGTACATGACCGTCGCCCCGGCGGCCCCGGGGATCCAGCAGTCGCGGCCCTGGAGCCACAGATCGAATCGCGCGGGCGACTGGACCACGACGCCAGCGACCGGGTATTCGCCGGACCGGGACGAACCGCCGCGGCCGCATGAAGACGCCATCGCCGCCAGCGCCAGCGCCAGCGCGACCGCAAGCGCTCTCGAGGAATTTCCAGCCTGGTCTTTCATCTTCGCCTGTCCGCCCGCCCTTCCAGGTGACCGTTCGGACTATTCTTCTTCGAAGCCGGAACCCGACCCTTGTGGACGAACCCCGGCGCGCCCGCCTTCAGGGCTTCTCGTCACACAAGGAGTCAGATGAGGGACGTCCGGTGAAGTGCGGGGGTTCGATCCGGCGGAGACGCGGGCCCTCGGGGGGCTCCCGCCCTACTTCCGGGGAGGGACCACTCGCACCAGGACGTTGTTCGGGCAGACCTCGATGCACTTGCCGCATTGCGTGCACTTGTCGTAATCGATCCAGGAGCGGTTGTCCTTGACATGGATAGCGTCGAAATCGCAGGTCTTCTCGCATTTCCTGCAGGCGATACAGCTTACGCTGCACACCTTGCGGGCTTTGCCGCCTTTGTCGCGGTTGTTGCAGGCGACGAGCACTTCCTGGTCGCGCGGCACGATCTCGATGAGCCCGCGCGGGCACGCTTCGACACACAACGCGCAGCCGGTGCACCTGTCGCGATCGACCCAGCGCCGATGGTCCTCGTCGATGACTATGGCGTTCACCGGGCAGACGTCCCTGCACGTGCCCAACCCGATGCACCCGTACTTGCAGCCCTTGCCCCCACCGGCGATGAGCTCCGCCGCGGTGCAGGAGCCTATTCCCTGGTACACCGCCTTGGGCTTCGACTCTCGAAGACCGCCCTTGCAGTGGACCTGGGCTATGCCGCGGACACTCCTGGTGGCCTCCATTCCCATGACCCCGGCCACAGCGTCGACGACGCCCTGACCGCCTGCCACGCAAACGTCCACGCCGGCTCTTCCCTCGAGCACGGCGTTGCACGCGGCCTCGCAGCCCGGGAAACCGCACGCGCCGCAGTTCGTGCCGAGCACCGCCTCGAGCAGCTCGTCTAGCCGGGGATCCGTTTCCACCTTGAACTTCTCCCCGGCGATCGCGAGGAGCACCGCGAAAAACAGGGAAAGCCCGCCCAGGGCTATTGCCGCCTTCCAGACCAGTGACCAGTCCACTTGCCGTCCCTTCCTACAGCCCAAGCAGGTTGGCGAACCCCATGAACGCCAGCGACAGTATCGCGGCGATCATGAAGGCGAGCGGGGCCCCTTTGAAGGCATGGGGCACCGGGCTCGTCTCGAGCCTCTCCCTGATGCAGGCGAATATGATAATCACGATCCCGAACCCCAGAGCCACGCCGATGGTGTACACAAGGCACTCGGGCAGAGAGAAGTGGTATGCGACATTGAGCTTCAGGAAGCCCGGCTTGACCGATTCGGTCGCCGCCGCAAGCACCGCGCAGTTCGTGGTGATCAGCGGGAGGTAGATACCCATCGCCCTGTACAGAGGCGGGCTGGTCTTCTTGATGACCATCTCCGTGAACTGCACGAGCGAAGCGATGATCAGGATGAACACCGGTATGTAGAGGAACTCACCGACATGCAACGGCTTCAGGATGTAGTTCCACGCCACCCACGACGCCGCGCTGGCCATCGTCATCACGAACAGGACCGACATCGCCATGCCGATGGAGGTCTCCACCTGGGTCGAGACCCCGATGAGGGGGCACAGCGCGATGAACCTGATGAGCAGTATATTGTAGATGAGCAGCGCGCCCAGGAAGACCAGGAAATAACGGTAAGCTTCGTTCATGCCACTTCCTCACTTGCCGCCGGTGCCCCGGCCATCGCGCCCTTCTTGACCTCCAGGGCGGCTTTCTTCCTCATCTCGTAACGCTGCAGCAACGCCATGAGGCATCCGAAAGTAAGAAACGCCCCCGGGAACAGTATGAAGATGGCCGGCGCGTTGAACGGCCCCAGGCTTACCAGCCGGGTGTTGAACATCACGATGCTGCCGGTGCCCAGCAGTTCCCGTATGAACCCCATGATGAGGAGAACGCACGTGTAGCCGATCCCCATGCCCAACCCGTCCATGAAAGAGTTGAAGACGGTGTTCTTGTAGGCGTAACCCTCGGCCCTGGCCAGGATGATGCAGTTGACCACGATCAGGGGTATCCACACGCCCAGCCTGGCGTAAACGGCCGGGAAGTACGCCTTCATGCTCAGGTCCACAATGGTCACGAACGACGCTATGACCACTATGAAGATGGGGATGCGTATCTGGTCGGGGATCCTCTTGCGGATGGAGGCGATGATGACGTTCGAAAACACCAGCACGAACGTAACGGCGATGCCCATGAAGATGCCGTTCTCGACCCTGTTGCTGACCGCGAGCGAGGAACACAGGCCGACCATCAGCTTCATCAGGGGGTTCTCGAGGACGAACCCCTTGCTGAACTCGTGCCACGCAGTCGTCTTCTGCTCCACGCCGGCTCCTCTTACTGTATCCGGGAGTACGCCTTCAGGGCGGCCCTGACCTGCTTGACGACCGCCTTGCTGGTAATTGTGGCGCCCGTCACCGCCTGTATGTCCCTGCCCGCCTCGATCCCACTCCGGGCGTCCTTGCCGTTGAACTGCTTCAGGAACTCCGGCTCCAGCGCCTTGGAGCCCAGCCCTATGGTCTCCTTGTTGGAGATCGAAGCGGCCCCGGCCACTTTGCCGTCCCTGTCTATGCCCACCGCGGTCAACATCGGACCGCCGTACCCTTTCGACTCGACGGTGATGATCGTACCCCTGCCGGTTGTGTAGACCTTCCGCACCTCCGGCACGGCCTTTCTGGCCTTTCTGGCCAGGGCCGGCTCCGCCACGAGGTCCGAGGGTGATTTCACCCCCGGAAGAGCGTCAACGGCGGCTTTCGCCTCGGAGAGCCTGTCCTGCTCGGCGATGCGCTTACTGGTGGCGGTGTACGTCAACCCGAGCCCCACCGCCGCGACCAGGCCGACCACGAAGAGCGTGAGGCCGAGGTGCGCTATCTGTTTTCTCATGCCGCCTCGACCCCCCCTGCCGCTTCGGGCTCCTTCCCGGCGCGCCGGGGATGGCCGTAAGCCCGGGGCCTGATGTACCTGTCGATCAGGGGAGTGACCCCGTTCATTATCAGTATCGCGAACATCACTCCCTCGGGCAGGTTGGACCACTGCCTCAGGACGACGGTAATGAAACCGCACCCGAAGGCGAATATCACCTTGCCCCACGCGGTCATCGGGTTGGTCACGTAATCGGTCGCCATGAAGACCGCCCCGAAGAGCAGCCCGCCCGAGAGCATCGAGAACCAGGGGTTCCAGCCGAGCGCCCAGGAGACGAGCACGACGGTTGACACGTAGACCACGGGGATTCGCCAGTCGATGAGGCCCTTGATCAACAGGATCGCCATGCCCACAAGTATCAAGAAGGCCGACACCTCTCCTATCTGGCCCCAGGGGTTGCCGAAGAGCAGAGGTTTGACGTACCGGGACGCCAGGGCCGCGGCGGGGGCCTTCCTGGCGTGGGTCACCGCCACCAGCGGAGTCGCCCTGGTGATCGCGTTGATACCCTTGACCGCCGCGGTGTTGACGACGGCGGCCCGGGGGTCCACCAGGTACGAGGTCGTCATGTACTTCGTCCAGGATACGAAGAGCACCGCACGTCCAACCAGCGCCGGGTTGAATATATTGTGGCCCAACCCTCCGAACACGTGCTTGCCCAGGAGCATTGCCACGGCGCCTCCGATGAGCGGCATCCAGAACGGCAGCCGGGGTGGGAGGGTGAGCCCCAGCAGCAGGCCGGTCACCACGGCGCTCAGGTCGAACACCGTGACCGGCACATGCCTGAGGCGCTGCACCACCGCTTCGGTGGCGACGCAGCCGATTACGCTCATCGCCACTACCGTGAACGCCTTCCAGCCCCCTATATAGACGCCGTAGACGGTGACCGGCAACACGGCGATAATCACCCAGAGCATTATCTTCGACGTGGTCTCCGGAGCCCTGACGTGCGGAGAGGCGCCGATGACAAGCATCTCGCGTTTCTCGGGGGCCGGCTCCCGGGCAGCTTCGCCTTTGCCGGCGGCGACAGCCGGAGGGTCCTCAGGCATCCGTTTTCACTTCTTCCTCTTCCGCGGCCGAATCACCGGCCCCGGCATGGTTCGCCTGAAGCGCTTCCATCCTGGCCTTCTGGTGCTTCAACCCTCCCTTTCCGACCTTGATCAGTTGCACCAGGCTGTTCTTGGTCGGACAGATGTAGGCACACGAACCGCACTCCACGCAGTCGTCTATGTTCAGGGATTCCAACTGCTCCCACATGCCCGAATCGGCATAAGCGCCGATCAGGTACGGCATCAGGTTCATCGGACAGCGGCGCACGCAGCGCCCGCAGCGGATGCAGGTGAAATGATCCGGTTCGTCCCTGAAGATGGTCGCTTTCCTGAAGACGATGACGCCGTTGGTGTTCTTCATGACCGGGACTTCGGTGGTGTACTGCGCCAGGCCCATCATCGGTCCGCCGATGAGCACTTTGCCCGGCTCGCCCACGAAACCGCCGCAGTAGTCGATTATGTCCTGCACCGTTGTGCCCACCCTGACGCGCAGGTTGGCCCTGCCCGCGACCCCGTCCCCGTCGACGGTGAGGATTCTCTCCACCAGCGGCATGCCGGTCGTCAGGCAGTCGTGGACGGCCGCGCTCGTGCCCACGTTGCTGACGAGAATGCCCACGTCCAGGGGCAGGCCGCCGCTAGGCACCTCCTTGCCCGTCACACTTCTGATGAGCGTCTTCTCGGCTCCCGTCGGGTACCTGCAGGGAAGTTCCACCACCTCGACCCCGAGGGGGCCGGCGGCCGCGCACACCGCCGCTATGGCTTCCCTCCTGTTGTGCTCGATCCCGATGAGCACCCGTTCCGCGCCGACGGTCCCGGCGATGACCAGCCCGCCTCTCACCACGACCTCGGGGCGTTCCACCATCAGTCGGAAATCGCCAGTCAGGTAAGGCTCGCACTCCGACCCGTTGAGGATCACCGTGTCGATGGGTTTGTCCGCGGGCGGGCTCAGCTTGACGTGGGTCGGAAAGGCCGCCCCGCCCAGCCCGACGATGCCCGCCTCCCGCACGCGCCGGCGCACCTCGTCCGGCTCGAGGTCGAGCGGATCGGACGACGCCTCCAGCCCCTCCACGGGAGTGGACAGCCCGTCGGAAGCGATCTTGACGGCGAGCACGTCCCTTCCTATGACGTGGGGAAAGAGCCCCACGGCCTCGACCTCTCCCGATACGCTCGAGTGAACGGGGGCGGATACGTATGCGGACGAATCGCCGACCTTCTGGCCGACGAGCACCTGCTGACCAACCTCCACGGTCGGTTCGCACGACGCACCGACGTGCTGCTCCATGGGGATTACCACGAAACCGGGGTCAGGCCCAGGAACGACCTTCATGGAGGAGGTTCTCTTGAGGGAGGGAGGGTGTACGCCGCCTTTCACGAAGAACGCGTGCTTCACCTTCCGGGTCCAGCTCACCGCGTGAGACCCCCAAACCGATGTCAACCGTCGATAACACAAAAAATGCCCGGGTAGCCAAGCTCGAGGCACCACAGGCAAACCGTTGGATATAATATCATCAACTGCATTCAAGTCAAACAGCCGTTATCTGGTTGCCGGGGGCGCGTACGCTTGAAAAAGGCCAGGCCGATTCTGAACATCCTGCTGGTGTCGCTGCTGGCGGCGGGAGCGGTGATCCTGGTGGTTTACCTGGCCTCCCGGGAGGGCGGGCGGGGCGAGCCGGAGGACACCTTCCACTCGCCGACTGTCTACGCCATGGACACCGTGCTGGACATCACCATACAGGGCCGGAGCGAACGGCAGGCGAGGGCCGATGCGGATGCCGCGGTCGCGCTTGCGAGGAAGATCGAGGACGAGACCTCGCAGTTCAAGCCGGGGAGCGACGTAGCCAGGATAAACGACCAGGCGGGCGCGGGTCCGGTCAAAGTCAGTGACGACACCCTCCTGGTGGTCCGGACCGCTCTCGAGTACTCCGAGCGCATGAACGGGGCGTTCGACGTCACCATCGCCCCGGTGGTTCGCCTCTGGGGCTTCTACGACCAGAAGTTCAGGGTGCCCTCAGACGAAGAGGTGGCCCGGACGCTGCCGCTGGTCGGTTACGGAAAAGTGATCGTGGACGAGGGCAACGGCACTGTCATGCTCGCCGAGAAAGGCATGGCCCTGGACCTGGGGGGCATAGCGAAGGGTTACGCGGTCGGCCGGATGTACGAGCTTCTCCGCCGGCGAGGGGTCGAACACGCCCTGATCAACTTCGGCGGAGCGGTTGGCGCGCTCGGCACCAGGAGCGACGGCAAGGACTGGGTGATCGGGATTAAGGACCCCCGCGGCAGCGGGGGGGACCTTGCCGGAGAGCTGGAGATCAAAGACAGGTTCGTCTCTTCGTCAGGGGACTACGAGCGCTATTTCGTGAAGGACGGCATGCGGTACTTCCATATATTCGACCCGGCGACGGGCCGGAACCCCTCGGGAGTCGTCAGCACGACGGTCGTCGGGCCCGACGCCATGTTGACGGACACGCTTACGAAAACCCTGGTCATGGGCAGGGCCGCCGGCCTCGAGTTCATGAAGACGCTCCCGGAGTACCAGGCGCTGATGATCGACAGTGCAGGCAAGACGTATACGACGCCGAATATGAAGAGCATGTACAGGATCCGAATCGAGGAGAAAATCTGATGCAGTGCACCGGGACCGTGCTCGAGACGCGGGGCGAGATAGCGACAGTGCATATCGAATCGAAGGCCTGCGACCACTGCCAGGCCTGCGGCTTCGGGGCGGTGCGGGACAGGAAATCGATGGACGTGAACGCGCTCAACAAGCTTGACGCGCGCGAAGGGGACACCGTTCACCTGGAGGTCTCGGGGGGGAAGGTCATGAGCGCCTCGGCGATAGTGTTCCTGATTCCGTTCGGGGGCTTCATCGCCGGTTTTCTCATCGGCTACTTCCTGCTGGGCATCTGGGTAGCGAAGACTCCCGCGGCGCTTGTCACCGGCCTGGCGCTCCTGGCGGCCTCGTACTACCTCGTCTATCTCCTGGGGAACAGAACGGAGTTCGAGTTCGAGATCAAGGGGCTGGCCTCGGACGGGGAGCCGCTCACGCCCTACGAATCTCCCTCCCTGAAGTGAACATCGGGGGGCCGCCCCGGCGGCCGCTGTGATAACCTTGGTCTTATCGGCGACGATGGGAGGAGTGTGATAAGCATGCCCGAGGTCGAGGTCGGCAAGATAACTCACTACTTCAACAAGATCGGCGTTGCGGCGATCGTGCTTACCGGCGACCTGAGCGTGGGGGACACCATCCGCGTGAAAGGCCATACCTCCGACTGGACCCAGAACGTCGACTCGATGCAGATTGAGCACGACTCGGTCGACAAAGCGGGTCCCGGCGATTCCGTCGGCATCAAGGTCGAAGGTCACGCCCACGAGCACGACATCGTTTTCAGAGTGACGGACTGAACCGGGGTACCCCTCCCGGCCCCCGGTGACGGCGCCTGTCCGCCTCCGGCCGAACGGACCGGGCCTGCGCCCTTCCACGTCCGGGCGGCGCCCCGGGGTCCGCAATCAGTGGATGAAGGCGGCCCCCGTTTCCCTGAAGTAACCCACGTTGACAAGGCCGGTAACCCCCCGCGTCGCGCAGAACGCCCTCGGGTGGTGCACGTGCCCGAAGTAGTGCCGGAAGGGCGAGTGCTCGTCTATGTATTCCAACACGGCTTCGCTCCCGACCTCGTCCCTCTTCGCATGGGTGTCGAAAGTGAGGTCCTCCACAGCGGGCGGGTAGTGCGTGCAGAGCACGTCACACGGCCCCAGGGAGGCTATCAGCGAGTCGTATCTCGAGGTGGACATCTCCCCGGGAAGTCCTACGTTCCACGGCCCGTGGGGGGCGCCCGAGACCATTCCGAAACGCTGGCCGTCAACCGTGACGACCCCCGATTCGACCAGCTCCACGTTGTCCCCGGCGAGCGCCCGCATCGCGTCGGGTCCGTCGGTGTTTCCGTACAGCAGAAAGCACTTGCAGGGGATGCTGTCGAAGAACTCGACGTAACTCGCCGTCACCAGTTCCCTGATCCGCTGCCGCTTTTCCGGGGTCCCGCCGATGACCTCGCGGATCTTCCGCCTGGCCATGTCCTTGTCGCGGGTGGCCATTATCCCCAGGGCCTTGACCACCTCCTCGCGCGAGTAGACCTGGGCGAGTATGCCGTCCAGCGTACGGAAATCGATGAGGTTGAGATAGTCGCCGAGCAGGACCGCGATGTCCCCCCGGTCAAGCTGGCTCCTCAGCGCCGCGTAGGCGCCGTGGATGTCGGAGATAACCTTCACTGCCATAGCCGGGCCCTCTACGTGTATTCCGCCAGCACGGCTTCAGCTTTCTGCCGGACCATCTTCGCGAGCTCCCTGGGGCCCTCGACGGACACCTCCGGGCCGAACTTGAGCAGGTAGGTGGCGAGCCATTCGAGGTTCCTGGTGCGCAGCTCTACCCTGACCGAGCCGCCGTCCAGCTCCTCGACCGTCGCCGCCGGCCACTCCTCAACGACGCGTCGTCCCCGTCCACCGTCGAAGAGGAGCCGCACCCTGTGGGATTTCTTGCCGGGCTTGTACTCTCCCACGACCCTGGGTACGCTGAACGACTCCCTGGTCCTCTCGGAGACCGGCGCGCCGGACAGCTCGACCGAAGCGATCCGGTCCAGCCTGAACAGCCGGTAATCCCCGGATGAGTGGCACCAGGCGACAAGGTACCAGTAGCCACGCGAGCACACGAGGGAAACCGGCTCGACCTCCCTTGCGGTCACTTCGTCCCGGGAGTAGCTCCAGTACTCCAGCAGGAGGTTCCTGCCCTTCTGCAGCCCCTCGTCGATTATCTCCCTCATCGTCCCCTCGTACGCGCGCATCTCCACGTCAATGCGCTCGACGACCTCCTCGAGCTCCTGCCTGCCCTCCGACGACAGAAGCTCTTCGATCTTGCCGAGGGCGGATTCCAATGCCCCGCTCCGGCCGAACACGCCTGAGCGAACCAGCGCGCTGCCCGCCACGAAGAGGGTCAGCGCCTCCTGCCTGGTAAGGTTGAGGGGCCGCCGGAAGTAATCCGCGAATATAATGCGCACGCGGTCCCCTTCCACGGAGCACTCCATGAGGTCGGCCGGTGTGTAGTCGGGCACACCGCACATCTGCAGCGTGTCAAGGTCCTGCGTCAGGGTCGCCCGGTCGATATCGAACTCCCGGCACAGATCGCTTATCGAAGCACCCTCTTCCCGTGCCAGGAAGGGGACCATCAGGAGCATCCTGTTGAGCCGCTCCGAGACCTTCGAGCTCACGGGCGCCCCCGTTCCCCGGCGAGGCTCCGGACCTTGAGCCGGACCATCTCCCTCAACGGTTCCGGCGACAGTATCACCGCGTCGGGGCCGAACCCGAGCACCCATTCCACGAACTCCGCCGGGTCGTTGACCAGGTACACGGCCTCCAGGCCGCCGTCGGCCCTCTCTCCGCGGGAAACGGGCTCCGGCCCCCCCGCCGCGGCGGCGAACGCCAGCCTGGCCTTGAACAGGACCTTCGCCTCGAGGTGATCGCCGCCCGCGCCCGGCCATCCCCAGTCGGTCGCCGAACGAAGGTCGAAATCCCCCGGCAGGTCGAAATCGGGCGTCTTCGGCTGGGACTGGTTGGCCGTTACCGCGCCGACTATCCGCTCGAGCTTGAAGCTCCTCGTGTCCCCGCGGAGCCGGCAGAACCCGACCAGGTACCACGCGCCGTTCTTGTTGAACAACCCGTACGGTTCGACGGTACGCTCCGCGGGCTCCTCGCCGGACAGCGCCCGGTAGGTGAACGTCAGTGTCTTTCGCCTCACCAGGGCATCGAGGACCTCGCCGAGCAGTTCGCCACCCCGGGGAGTGTCCACCCAGTGCACGTGCGGCACCTCGGCAGGGGCCGCCTGCTCCTCGAACGCCAGCTTCAGCAGCGCGAGCTGGGCGGGGACGCTGAACGGCGTGCCGGAACCCAGAAAGAGCCTGGAGACCATGGTAAGCGCGACCCGCTCGTCCGGATCGAGCTGGAGGTGCGGCAGGTAGTACCTGTCCCTGGGGATGATGTAGGCGACTTCGCCGGCCTGCTCGGTGTTGACCGTCTCGACCTCAATGCCCATCTCCCGCAATTCGTCCTTGTCGCGCTCGAACATCCTCTTGACGGCGTTCTCCGTCTTCGACACGCCGCGGTACACCGTGTTCTTCAGCTCGGCATAGCTTACGGGCCTGCGGGTCTCCAGCAGGCATGCGGTCAGGTTTATGAGCCGTTCGATTTTATCCATGCGGCAACCACGGTTCGTTCCAGGGGACGGGTGCACAAGAGGAATTGTATAGTCGGGGGACCTTTCAGTCCACCCGCATGACGCGGTCGAGAGCCCCCGCGGACCGCCCGGGGCCCGGGCGCCCGGCTAGATGGGCTGCCCTATCTCGCCGCGCGACCAGAGCCTCTTGTAAGCGGGGAACCTCACGAAACCGTCGCGGGTGCGCGCGAACCAGTCGACCCACGCGTTCACCGCCGCGACCTGGGGCTCGGTCATGAATGCTGTAACGTTGGTGAACTGGAAGGTCATGAACCAGTCGCAGCTGTTGAAAGCGGCGTAGTTGTACCGGGAACGGTAGTTGAGGTCGCGGTGGGGAAGCCGCGGGCACCAGCCACCGCTGAGGTTGCTCGCCGCCGGCTCGGCCACGGGCCTCGCCGTGAGGGTTCCCCCGTTCTGCATGGCGCACACCGATGCGGACATGGACAGCACGAGCAACATGGCAACCAGCATGAGCGCGAGCCTGTGCCTGCCGCAGAACGCCAGCGTCCTGCTTACGTCGAACCTGTGCTTTCCTACAACCAGTACCATGATGCCCCCTGCTGCCAATTTATGTCAGGAAGAACATTTTAGCAGTATGCATTGCCTGCAAGCAAGCCAATGTGATAAAGGGCCGTGCCGGGGCACGGCCCTTCGTCCTCGTGACTCCTCCCGGGCGCCCTTGTCCTACTTGCCCACCAGCACGCGGCCGATGATCCATCGCTGGATCTCGGAGGTGCCGCCGCCCAGCACGCCAAGTTGCGCGTCCCGGTAGGAGCGCTCCACGGCGTACTCCTTGGTGTAGCCGTAACCGCCGTGTATCTGGATGGCGTTTCGCGCGGCCTTGAGCGACACCTCGGTGATGAACAGCTTCGAGAGCGACGCCATAAGGGGGTCCATGATGCCCTGGTCCTTGTTCCAGGCGACCTTGTAGAGTATCCACCGCGAGGTCTCGAGCCACATCTTCATGTCCGCCAGCATGAACTGCACGCCCTGGAAACTGGAGATGGGCCTGCCGAACTGCTTGCGCTCTTTGGCGTACTTGATGCACTGCTCGAGCTGTATCTCCTGTCCGCCGATCGCCGCGGCGAGCATGACCGAGCGCTCCCACTCGAGGGTCGCCAGCGCGACGCTCATGAAACCCTGGTCCTCCTGGCCGAGCAGGTTCTCCGCCGGGACCTCGCAGTTCTCGAAGATGAGTTCCGAAGTCGGTGACGACCGGTTGCCCGTCTTGTGGATCTCCTTGCCGACGGAGAAGCCGGGGAAGCTCTTCTCGACTATGAAGCCGCTGATGCCGGCGGAGCCTTTGTCGGGAGAGGTCTTGGCGAGCACGACGAACACCTCTCCAACGGGGCCGTTGGTGATGAACGTCTTGCTCCCGTTGAGCACGTAGTACCCGTCTTTCTTTTCGGCCTTGGTGAGCAGGCCCCCGGCGTCGCTCCCCGCCTCGGGCTCGGTGAGGCCCAGGCCGGTAATCCATTCGCCGGACGCGATCTTGGGCAGGTACTTCTTCTTCTGTTCCTCGGTCCCGAGCTGCCAGATGGGGATGCCCCCGATTACCACGTGGGCGCCCCAGGAAAGGCAGAAGCCGGCGTCGAGACCGCCGTAGCCGAGAGCCTCTCCGGCCAGGCAGGTGTCCATGACGCTGGCTCCGCTTCCGCCGTACTCCTCGGGATATGGCAGGCCCATCAGGCCGAACTCCGCCGCCTTGTTCCAGACGTCGCGGTCGAAGCGGGCCTCCTCGTCACGCTCGGCGGCGCCGGGCATGATTTCCTTCTGGGCGAACTCGACCACGGATTGTTTGAAGAGCGCCTGCTCCTCGGTCAAGCTGAAATCCATTCCTACCTCCCTTTCTTCACGGAAACCGGGTCTGACCGCTCGGTCAAACGCCCTGATATATCTATCACATTATCGTTCGGGCACAAAGTGGAAGTCGCGAATTCTTCCTGTCCTCTCCTCCTGCGGAAGAAACCGGGCCCTGACCGGCATACCCGGAAAGATATCCTCCCAGGCGGCCTCCCTGATGAAGTTCACCATCGGGTAACGGGCGTTCTCCAGCCTGACGCTGCCCTGGACGAACGGCGCCGGGGCCGTCTGGATGTCCGAGAGGTTGATCTCCACACGGCTGAACATCACCACTTCGCCCCTGCCGCTCATCTCCACCCAGTCGCAGTCGACGTAGCATTCGTGGCACCATGAACGGGGGTAGCAGTACACGGCGCCGCACCTGCCACAGCGGGTGCCCATGAGTCTGCCGTTCTCTTTGAGCTCGATGAAGAAGCGCGACAGTTCGCCCATGGAGGTGAAGAAGTCCACCTTCCAGCGGTCCGGAATGATGGCCACGCCGTCGCGCTCCTCGAGCGGCTGAAACCGCGGGTCTTTCTCTTCCATCTCAGCCTTCCAGGATAATGCTCACCGAGTACGCCCCGCGGGCGCCGCCCATGCTCTGCGCCAGCCCGCGGGCGACGCCCGGCACCTGCCTGGCGCCGGCCTCCCCCCTGATCTGCCTGACGACCTCCGCGACCTGGTAGACGCCCGTCGCGCCGATCGCGTGCTCTCCTCCGATAAGTCCCCCCGAGGGATTCACCGGGAGCGCGCCACCCATCATCGGCGCGCCTTCCTTGAGGAAATCGGCACCGCTTCCCCAGCCGCAGAAACCGAACTCCTCGTAGAGGCAGATCTCGACCCCGCTGAAGGAGTCGTAGACCTCGGCGACCCCTATCGAAGCTGCGGGATCGGAGATCCCGGCCATCCCGTACGCCGCCCGGGCCGAGGCGTGAACCGCCGGGAAGAGCGAGCGGCCGGTGTCGTCCCGCTCGGCCTGTCTCCCGGACTCGGTGCTCGCGCCGATGCCGGTAATCCAGACCGGGTCGCGCCGGAAACGGGAGGCGGCTCGCTCGCTCGCCAGGATGACGGTCGCCGCGCCCTCGCTGTTCAGGCAGTGGTCGAGCACCTTGAGGGGGTGGATGACGGTCGGGCTCTTCATGACGTCCTCGACAGTGAGCTCCATCGGCGACTGGGCGTCGGGGTTGTTCCGGGCGTTCCCCTTGTTCTTGACCACCACGAGGGCCATGTCCTCCTCGGTGGTGCCGTAGCTGTCCATGTGGAACCTGAGCGCCCCGCCGTACGAACCGGCCGGGGAGGCTCCCAGCGCCGCCTCGAAAAACGGGTCCGCCGCATAAGTGATCGACTTGATCATCTCCATCAAGTTGGCGAGGTCGGCGACTTTCTCGACCCCCACCACCATCACAACGTCGTGGAGCCCGCCGGCCACTTCCGCGAAAGCCGCCCGCAAGGCGTAACCGCCGGTGGCGCCACCGTTGGTGACCCTCACCGCCGGCTTCCTGGCCAGGCCGAGCAGGTAGTGGACATGGTGGTCGGGCATGGCGCAGTGCTCGAAAAAATCGTTGTAGATGCCGTAGACAACGCTCTCGACGTCCAGCCTGGTCGCCCCGGCGTCCTCCATCGCGGCCCTGACCGACTCGTATGCCAGCCTGGGGAAAGTCTTGTCAACATGCCTGGCCTTGAACGGGGTGTTACCGACCCCGACGACCCCTACCCTGTTCATCCGCGTCTCCCGTCGCGCCGGAATCCGGCCCCGACCTCGGCTGCCCGCGGCCACGCCCGCACGGGCGGTCGTCCCGGCCTCCGGTGTTTCAGATGTGCACCGGACGGTTCTCGACGATGTAGTCGGCCTTGATGCCGGTGCGCTCGAACAACTCCCCTTCGAGCTTCTCCCTGTCAGGTTCGATCACTATCTCGTCTGGCGTTACCTCGGTGACGCCCTTGACGTTCTTCCTGACCTCCGCGCTCACGTCGTCCGCCCGAAAACCGTCCTGGACGGCGAGCCTGATGACGAGCCTGTCGCGCGAATATTCGTCCCCCGGCACCTCCTTGTCCAGCACGGCCTGGAACTGGTACACCCCCGGGGTGTCCCTGACCGCGGAGAGCAGCTCGAGGAGTGCGACCCTGGTCCCTTTCAGTTTCGTGAAATCCTTCTTGGCCCTCATTATCGGCGGATACATTATCGGGAACGTCAGCCCGCAGTGTTCGCACCGGCGCCACCTTACTCCCCCGGCGATGAGGTCTCCTGTCGAATACCGCAGAAAAGTGGTTCCGCGCCAGTCTATGTGGCTGAAAGTAAGGACTCCCGGCTCCCCCTCTCCCACCGGCTCGTCGGTCGCGGGGTCGAGCACCTCCCAGTAGAAGAACTTGGGGTTGAGGTGGATGTTGGAGCCCTCGTGGCACTCGTAGAACGCGAGCTTCATCTCGGTCATCCCGTACCCCTGGACGAGCCGGAAATCATCCCTCCCGCCGGCCCTGAGGACCAGGCTCTTAATGTAGTCGCGCAGCGAGCCCGTGAGCGGCTCGGCGGCGCAGATTGCAATCATCAGTTTCGCCAGGGGGTCGACTTCACCGGCCTCCACCATCTCCACCGCGCGCCTCAGCCAGTAGACGAGGTAAGACGGTATCGCGATGAGCGCGCCGAAGCCGCCCTCGTTAAACAGCGCTATCTGGCGCTCGGTGGGCACGACTCCCCCTCCGAAGGTGTCGAACCCGCTGGAGCCCCCGAGCCACTTTCCCATCACCACCTGGAAGAACGCCAGGTGGGGGGCCCCGGGGAAGATGTTGAGGGCCCTCATGTCCCACTTGACCGCCTCTCCGGTCCAGAACGCGGACACGCCTTCCTTCACCGGGACGAACAGGTCGCGCTGGGTGTAGACGGCCGGCGTGGGATCTCCGGTTGAGCCGGCGGAAGCGTGGAAGTGGATCGGGTTCCACTCCAGCGCCACCCGCCTGCCGATCTTTCTGTAGGCGAAGCCTTCGCGGTACTTGACCCGGTAGAGGTCGGCGTAATCCCGGGGGCAGTTGAAGACGCTCTGGGCCAGGTACCTGGCTATGAAGCGGAGCGCGATCCGTTCGGTATCGTACAGCGCCTCTCTTCCCGGGAACGTCGGCTGGACGATGAACGAGAGCGGATCCGGCCTGTAATCCTCTTTGCGGGTGACCGGTATCCTGGCAAGGTCGGCCGGTGTGCGGATATCGGCCGGCTTGATGCCGTTCTCCTTGAAAAGCTTCCTGTAATAAGGGTGGTACGGGTAGATGACATCCCGGATGTAGTTCGTGAGCCGGCGGAAGGAAGCGTCTTTCTGGTCGTCAGCGCTCTTGAGGTAGAAGTTCGCCATCTTGCCCCCCAGTCAATGCTTTGACCGCCCAGACGGAAATATAAAGTATTGGAGGCCCGTGGTCAACCGCGCCGGGCAGGTCCCCTCCTACCATTTTTCGACGAATTCGCGGAAGTGGGAGAGGAAGGCGTATTCGGCCAGGAGGTCCTGCCTTTCGAGGTGCTTCCTCTGCAGGAAGCGCATGTCGCGCGAGGGGCCTTTCATGCCCTCTGTCTCGATCTCCGCCAGCAGGTCCTTGTTCCCGGCCTCGAGCTCCGCGATACGCCGGTGGTACCCGGGTATGAACACCGCGACGAGGTCCGCTCCGCTGTAGCGGCCGGTAGTGCCGCACCTCGGGCACCGGAACTCCCCGCTCCGGTCACGGGGAACCAGCTCTAGCACCGCTCCGCACACGGCGCACTCCTTCTCCGCGACAGGTTCCATCAGCTCGACCTCCCATGGGGGAAGACGGCTCCATACTACCACTTCGAGCCGGGTGTCCGGGGGAGGTTCCGGGTTTTCGACCTGGCTCCGCGCGTGCCCCCGGGCCGCGCCTCCCGCCTCGCCTTTGCCCGTTTCACCGCGAGGACAAAACTTGTAAACTCGGTACATGCATTTAAGGACCAGGGTCGCGCTGCTGCTGGGCAAGGCGGCGGGAGCTACCGCTCGGGCACTCGACGCGGGCGGGGGTTCCTCGCTCCCGGGACGTATCGCGCGCGCGGTCAGCCCGGCGTTCGTACCGGAGATGGCCTCCTCGCTCCCGCTGGGCTGCGCGCTGGTTACGGGCACCAATGGAAAGACCACCACCTCCGCGCTCCTGGCTTCGGGGCTCGACCGGGCCGGCATGTCGCCGGTGCACAACCGGACCGGGGCGAACCTCATGACGGGCATCGCCTCCGCGCTCATCCGAGAGTCGGACTTTCGCGGTGAGATGGCGGCGCGCATCGGCCTTTTCGAGGTGGACGAGGCCACCCTTCCCGCGGCTATCGACGAGACCTCTCCCAGGCTGGTCCTGGTGAACAACCTCTTCCGGGACCAGCTCGACCGCTTCGGCGAGCTGGACATCCTGGCCGCGAAGATGAAGAAGGCTATCGCGACCCTCGCGCCCTCTTCCGTGGTCGCGCTCAACGCCGACGACCCGCTGGTGGCCTCGATTGGCTCGGGAATCGGGCAGGAAGTGGCCTACTTCGGGATCGACGACAGGAGCTGCTCGGGCGGCGCAATGCAGCACGCGTCGGACAGCAAGCACTGCCCCGGGTGCGGGGGCAGGCTCACCTACGACTACTACCTGTTCGGCCACCTCGGCGGTTACCGCTGCGAAGGGTGTGGTTCGTCCCGCCCGGAACCGTCGGTGGCCGCCACCGAGGTCCGCATGGTGGGGATGGAAGGGTCGCGGTGCCGGGTTCGTTATCCCGGTGGAGAAGCGGGGTTCTTCATCCCGCTGCCGGGCCTTTACAACGTCTACAACGTTCTCGCCGCGATAACCTCGGCCATCGCCCTTGGTGCCGAACCGGTGACGGTGGTGTCCGCCGTGGAGGAGTTCACCGCCGCCTTCGGCAGGGTCGAGCGGGTGAGTGTCGAAGGCAAGGACCTGCTGATGATACTCGCCAAGAACCCGGCGGGGTTCAACGAGGTGATACGGACGCTCTGCTCCGGTAAAGAACGCAGAAGCCTCGTCCTGGCCCTCAACGACAACACCGGCGACGGCCGCGATGTGTCCTGGATCTGGGACGTGGACTTCGAGATGCTCAGGGGCAGGCTGGAGAACGTTGTCTGCACCGGGACGCGGGCCTGGGACATGGCCCTGCGGATCAAGCACGCGCAGGTCATGGAGACGTCGCTGATCACCGAACCGGACCCGGGGAAGGCCCTCGGGATAGCTCTGGGTCTCATCGGGCGCACAGAGACGCTGTACGTCATTCCCACCTATTCGGCGATGTTGGACCTGCGTGGCAGGCTGGCGAAAGGCGGGCTCGTGTCCAGGTTCTGGGAGGAGAGGTGAAAGTAAGGATAGGGTGGCTCTACCCGGACCTGCTGAACATCTACGGGGACCGGGGAAACGTCATAACCCTTGTGAACAGGTGCGCCTGGCGCGGGATTCCGGTGGAGGTCGAAGAACTGGAAATCGGCGACCCGGTGAACGACGGCCGCCACGACATCTTCTTCATGGGTGGAGGACAGGACCGCGAACTGGAACTCGTGCACCGCGACCTCCTCGAAAGCAAGGGCGAGCAAATCAAGCGCCAGATAGAGAACGGGGCCGCGGCGCTGGTCATCTGCGGTGGCTACCAGTTGTTCGGGAAACAGTACCGCCGCAACGGGGACGATGTACTGGCGGGCATCGGGGTGTTCGACGCCTTCACGATTACCGGGGACAGGAGGCTGGTCGGGAACGTGGTGGCCAAGTCGGCGCTCGGAGGCCCGTCCGGCACCGTGGTGGGCTTCGAGAACCACTCCGGGAAGACGTACCTCGGTGAAGGCTGCGCCCCGCTGGGGATGGTCACCGTCGGACACGGCAACAACGCCGAGGACAGGACCGAGGGCGCCGTCTATCTGGGAGCCGTTGGCACGTATCTTCACGGGTCGCTGCTCCCCAAGAACCCCTCGGTGGCCGATTTCCTGATAGAAAAAGGACTCTCCCGGCACGGTGGACCGGTAAGGCTCGACCGACTCGACGACACGGTAGAGATGCGCGCGCACGACGCCGCTGTCACCAGGTCGAGGAAGGCCCGTTGAAAACAGGCGCCGTCTCGAGCCGGGGAAGAAGGCGGCTCGCGCGGGGCCGGCATGGCGTTTTCAGCGCCGTCGCGGCGGCCTTGCTCATCACGCTGCCGGCCTGGGCGCCCGCGGGAACCTGCGCGGAGGCGGAGGGCGCGAATGGAAGCGCGTTCGCCGCCGGCGGCTCGCGCTGGGTGCAACTGGCCTTCCCTTCGGGCGGCAAAGAGATCCGGTCGATTCACGTCGGAAAGGAAACCCCCCGGTCGGTAAGCGTGACCGTGGACGGGTCTTCGACCCTTTACTCGAGCCGGGACGGTGGGGCCACATGGAGCCCGCACGCCTCGGCCACCGGCCGGCCGTTCGAGGACCTGGCCGGATACGAAAATACTCACTACGCTCTGGACGCCGCCTCCAACGTGTACAGGAGCACGGACAGGGGCGCTTCCTGGAAAGTCGTCTCCACATACCCCCATCCGGCGAGCGCTCTGGACACCGGGGCGGATGCGTCCTCCCTGGTCATGGCGACCGGGGCGGCGGGGCTCGAGCTGCCTCCGGCGTTCAGCACCGACCGCGGGACGTCGTGGCTCCCCGGCACCGGCCCTTCCTCCGAATGGGCCCACGCGGCGGGAGACCCATCGAGGACCGGCAGATTCTTCGTGGCCAGGGCCGTGGCGACCGGCACCCCCCTGGCGTCCACCGCCGACGGGGGCGCCTCCTGGGCCGACTGCGCCGCCCTGCCCCTCCCGGTGCACGTCACCGGGATAGGCGTGCTCCCCGGAGGGGGCCCACTGGTGCTGACCACCGACACCCCGGGCGCGAGCCCTGTCTACCGCTCGAACGACGGGGGCGCCACGTGGACGGCCTCGGCTACCGGGATCGGCGCCGGGGAGGCCGCACTCTGCGCCTTCGCCGGCAACCCGCCCGCGGCCTACGTCGCGACCGACAGGACCGTTTACGCGAGCTACGACGGCGGGACCACCTGGTGCGACGCCGGAGCCGGGCTTCCGGAGAAGCCTTACACCGCGGTTTGCGCCTCCGGCGGGGCTTCGAACACGGTTTATGCGGGGGCTTCCGACGGCACCTTTTACGAGCTGGGCGCTCCTTACCTGTCGGGGATCGATCCGGCCTCCGGAGAACCCGGGGACGTCGTCACGGTGAGCGGCCTGCACTTCGGCGGCGGAGAAAACTCCGGCGTGTATTTCGCCGGAGTGCCGGCGGCGTCTTACGTCTCCTGGTCGGACACCCGCATCAGGGTGCGGGTCCCCGGGCTGGCGGCGAGCGGCCCTCTGTACGTGATCACCCCGGGGGGCACGTCGAACTCGCTCACGTTCACCGCCGAGGGCCATCGCCCCGGCTCGCACACCTGGTACCTGGCCGAAGGGTGCACGGGGAGCGAATCGAGCGGCGGTTTCGAGACCTGGGTACTCATGCAGAACCCGGGGGCCGTTCCCGCCAACGTCACGGTAACGTTCATGACGGAGGAAGGCCTCAGGGCCGGGCCGTCGATGACCGTCCCGCCCGATTCGAGGACGACCGTCTCGGTGGCGGATTTCGTCCCCGAGGCATGGAGCGTGGCGGCAATGCTCACCTCCGACCAGCCCGTCACGGCCGAGCGGTCCGTCTACTGGAACGCCCCGGGCCGTTTCAGGCAGGCCGCTACCAACTCCATCGGGGTCGCTTCCCCTTCCCGGGAGTGGTTCTTAGCCGAGGGGTGCACCGGCGTCGACCGGAGCGGGACATTCGAGACGTGGGTCCTGGTGCTCAACCCCAACGACCGGGCGGCCCGGGTCTCGCTGGAGTACATGACCGGCGAAGGGCCGGTGGAAGGCCCGGCGTTCACACTGCCCGCCTTCTCCCGCAAGAGCGTGGACGTCTCCAGGACCGTGCCGAACGCCTGGAGCGTATCCACCGGCCTCACCTCTGATATTCCTGTCGTCGCCGAGCGCTCGATGTACCTCAATACCCCTGCCGCGTTCAGGCAGGCCGCGACCGATTCGATCGGCGTGCGCGGCGGGGCCACCACCTGGTACCTCGCCGAGGGATGCACGGGCAGCGATCGGAACGGCAGCTTCGAGACCTGGGTCCTGGTGCAGAACCCGGGCTCCCGGACCGCCACGGCGGGTCTCACCTACATGACCCCGGAGGGCGCCGTGGAAGGCCCGACCGTCGTCCTGCCCCCGAAGACGAGGCAGTCCGTCAACGTGGCGCAGACCGTCCCGGGTTCGTGGGACGTCTCCACCACGGTGAGGTCCGACGAACCCGTCATCGCCGAGAGGGCGATGTACTGGAGCACCGGTTCCTGTCCCAGGCAGGCCGCGACCGGTTCCATCGGGGTGACCGCTGCTTTGAACTCCTGGTGCCTCGCCGAGGGCTGCACCGGGAGCGGCAGCGAGGGCTCTTTCGAGACCTGGGTCCTCGTCCAGAACCCGGGGAGCGTTCCTGCGAACGTCGATATCACCTACATGACCCCCGAGGGACGGGTCGCCGGACCAAAGCTCACGCTGGAGCCGAACACCAGGCGCACAGTGAACGCCGCCGAGACCGTTCCCGGCTGCTGGGACGTATCCACCATGGTGACCTCGGACCGCCCGGTGATAGTCGAGCGGGCCATGTACTGGAACGCCTCCGGAGTGAACAGGCAGGCCGCGCACGACTCCACGGGCCTCCCGATGGAGCTTGAGCGGGCGGGCCCGGGCACCCAGGGTCGAATTACCCGGCCAGGCGTGGAGCCTCTTCGTCCTGCAGGCCGGGGGTCGGCACCAGGGCAGAAGGGGCCGGGGCGGGCGGCATAAGCTCATGGTCAAAGGAAGTGGTGGGCGTTACTGGACTTGAACCACCCCGGCCGGCGCCAGGCCGGGGGCATTCTTCCATCCCTCATGGGATGCAAGGCTGGGCACGCGGCACGAAGTCGTTCGCGATTCCATCTCGGATACGGTGCAGCCAATCGGCGCCGGCCGGTGACCCCTTCACAGGTTCTGCGTCCAGTGACGCCCACGCGGAGCCGCGGTTGATCCGGCGCGGGTGGTGGGCGTTACTGGATTTGAACCAGTGACCTCTGCCGTGTGAAGGCAGCGCTCTCCCGCTGAGCTAAACGCCCGTAGCCTGAGTGAACGATATTTTAGCACAAAGGCGGCGCCCTCTCCCCGGACGCACCGCAAGCGAGCCCGCCCGGAGCCGGCAGGCGTGCGGCCGGCAGGACAGCGAGGCCCATCGGCCGGAAGACGCGATTTTCTCCGGGGGATACAGGCGCGCGGGCGCAAGTGTTATTCTTGCACAAGCCCGGTGACGGTCGAAGCGCGGTTTCTCTTCGGCGGGGCCTGGGGGAGCGGTTCTCTGCATGCGGGAACTCCGCTCTCCCGGCGGGCGTCTCGCATGAAGGAGAAACCTGCGGGAAGGAGCTGGCATGAAGCGTGGAACCATCCTTACGGCGGCGGTGACCGTGGCGGTGACGGGGCTGTTGGCCCTCGTCGGCTGCGGTGGCGGCGGAACCTCGGCAAACGGCAAGACCTTCGGCGTCAAAGACAGCGACATCCAGGCGAAAGTGGGCGACCGGTTCGTCATCGAACTCGAATCGAACGCCACCACCGGGTTCCAGTGGGGCATCTCCGGCTCGCTCGACCCGTCGGTAGTGACCAAGGTGAGCAGCACTTACGTCGCGGGCCCCAACGCGCAGAAGCAGGTCGGCGCGGGGGGTGTCGAAAGGTGGACGTTCAAGGCCGTAGGCAAGGGGACGGCAAAGATCGTCATGACTTACGCTCAGCCCTGGGAAAAGACCGCCAGGCCCGCGCGGACCGCCACGTTCAACCTGACCGTCCGGTAAGGACCCGGCCACAGCAGAAGCGCCGCCCGCCCGGGCCCTCAGCCGCGGTTCAGGGGTTTGTCAGGAACTTGATGATACCGTTCCGCAAACCCCAGGCGACCTTCCAGCGGAAGTTTTCCTCCGCGAGCAGCGTGTCGTCCCGGGGGCTGGAGAGAAACCCGGGCTCCGGCTGGATGGCAGGCACTCTCGCCCAGTTGAACCCCGCCGCGTCAAGCGTGGGCACGATACCCAGGTCCTCCGTCCCGCAGGCCTTCAACAGCTCCCCCTGCACCAGCAGCGCGGCCTCTTTGCTTCCCTGGTAGATGCTCTCGGTCCACCTGCCCTGCTCGGGGTAGAGGGTCCGGGTCCCTTTCTCGAACGGGTCCTCCGAGTTGGCGCAGCGTATCCGCAGGTACAGGTTGGCGTTCGAGTTGTTGGCGATCTCCGCCCTCATCGAGTTGCTCAGGTCCACGTCGTTGCTCTCACGGGTCATGACAACGGTGATGCCGTCTTTCTCCAGCAAACTCTTGAGTTTGAGGGCGATGTCCAGGTTCACCAGGTATTCGGCGTTGCCGGTGGTCGCGCCCCGCACCTCCGCCTCCGGGATGTCCCTGCGGGTCATGCCGGGGTCCGTCCACTCCCCCTGCATGGGACGCGACTGCCCGCCGGGGTCCACGCAGATGACCTTTCCCGTGTAAGGACCTCCCGGGGAGGGGTTCCGGGGCATGGTCGTCGAAGGCCTGGGCTTCGCCCCCTGCTCGGGCCTCGGGCCCTTGCTGACCGTCAGCCCGACGACGGAGGCTTTTTTTACCACCCGCGCCGAAGCAGGGTTCTGAGAAAGGACTACCCCGTCGGAATGGCCCTCCGAGTAACGCCACTCCTTCACCATGGGCCGGAAGCCTTTCGACCGCGCGACGCCCATCGCCTCGGTGAGTTCCCTGCCGACGAGGTCGGGCACCCTGGCGACCGACGTTGGCCACACCAGGTAGGCGAAGGCGGCGATGGCGCCGAGGGCGGCGGCGAGACCCAGGATCTTGAGAACCGGCCTGAAGTCGATCTGCCTCGGCGCGGCGGCGATGGCGCCCTTCGGCATGTAGCCGGCGACATCCTCCGGCGGAAGGTCGAAAAAATCGGGCTCCGGGCCCTCCTCCCCCGCCGGGCCGTCCTCGAAGCCGTCCTCCGCCATGAGACCTTCGCCGCTCTCCGCCCCGCCGGCCGCGTCCGGATCTACCGCTTCCCCGGGGGAGACGCCGTCTCCTGCTTCGCCGCGCGCCAGGGCTTCCTCGCCTTCCGGCGCGGACTCAGCCCTCTCTGCTCTGGTCCTTCGAAACAGCTTCATAACACGCTCCCCCGGGCGCTGCCGGTCCATGATAACTTGGCGAACGCGAAGCCCGCATCCTTCCGGGCGGCCGCCTCCAGCGCCCGTTCTCCCCGACGGGATTATGGTAGAATACGCGCGGTACCTCGGTCTCAGCGGAAGGAGCGGCGATGTCTAAGACCAGGTGGAACAAGGCCGACCGTCCCGACGTCACCCCCGAAGAGATGTACCGAATCGCCGAATCGGTCTGCGAGCGCACCCTGAACGACCCCGGCATCTCCGAGAAGCTGCTCAAATCAAACCTGGTGCTGCAGTTCAAGTACCACGACCACGAGCGGTGGGGCGAGGACGTCATGCCCGAGATAACCGTCGTCTGCACCGAAGAGCCGATCCGGATCATCACCGGGCCGAACGACGTGAATCCGACGATCGTGATGACCATGGAGGCTTTCACCGCGCACCTGTTCTGGATGGAGAAGCTCCAGCTCATGTCCGCCATAACGCGCGGCCAGATCAAAGCCAAGGGACCGATACCGAAGGCCATGAGGCTGCTGCCGCTTCTCAAGCCGTTCTACCGCAACTACCGGGAGGTCCTGACCGACATGGGCCGCCAGGACCTGCTGGATTTCCCTCCCGACTGACGGCGGAGGGCGGCTTTCCGGCAGACGCCCCGTATGCTCTCAGCTCCGGGTCCTCCCGCGCCGACGCGCCGGCCGCGGAACGGCGGCGGCTACTCCGCTAAGAGGTCCACGAACGCGAAGGCGTCCACGTCCACCAGGCCGCGGTCGGTGAGCTTCAATGACGGAATGACCGGCAGGGCCAGGAAGCTCATCGTCATGAAAGGATCCGCGAGTGTGCATCCCAGGCCCGCCGCCGCCGCCTGCAGCGCCTGTACCCCTGAGGCTACCGCACTCGCGTCGAGTGCGGACATCAGCCCCGCGACCGGCAGGGCCAGCGAGGCCCGGACCCCGTCCCGGCCCACCGCGACCTGTCCGCCGCCGGTCTCGATCAGGTGTTCTACGGCGGCCGCCATCTCGCCGTCGGAGCACCCGACCACCACGATGTTGTGAGAATCGTGAGCGACCGTGGAGGCTATGGCCCCTTCCTTGAGCCCGAACCCTCGAACGAAAGCGACGCCTACGTTGCCCGTCCCCGCGTGCCGCTCGACCACTGCCGCCTTCAGGATGTCGCGCTCCACGTCGGCGCGTACCGCACCTCCTTCCGACGGGAGCTCCTCGACAAGCGACTCTGTGACAAGCTGGTCAGGGACCACGCCTATCACCCGGACACGGCCGTTTCCCTCGACCCTCAGCGACTCCCTGCCGAAGCCCCGGACGTGCATGCTCGAAGCGATCTCCGGCGGGCCGGGGAGCTCCGCGCGCAGCACCCCGTCGGAAGCGACAACCGCGCCGCCCTTGATGGTCATGGCCACCCGCAGGGAATCCATGTCGTCGAAGACCGCCAGGTCGGCACTGTACCCCGGGGCGACCGCCCCCGTCCGCTCGAGGCCGAAACGGCGCGCGGTGTTGATGGTCGCCATCTGGATCGCGGTGATCGGGGACATCCCCGCGCCGACGGCCTCCCTGATGATGTGGTCCATGTGGCCCGCGTCGAGGAGGTCGGCGGCGTTCCTGTCATCGGTGCACAGGCAGCAGCGGCTGCTGCTCGAGGCGTTGACCGCGGGCAGGAGGTCCAGGAGGTTCTTCGCGCTGGACCCCTCCCGGAGAAACAGGTGCATCCCTTTCCGGAGCTTCTCTTCGGCCTCCAGCGCGGTGGTGCATTCGTGGTCGGAGTCCGGGCCGGCGGCGATGTAGGCGTTCAGTTCCCTGCCGGTGACCCCGGGCGCGTGGCCGTCTACGGGCCTCCCCGCGAACGCCTCCAGTTTGGCGAGCACCCCCGGGTCTCCGCCGATGGCCCCGGGGAAGTTCATCAGCTCCCCCAGTCCGATGACGCCCGGTTCCCCCTCGAGCTCGAGGAGGTCGGCCGCCTCCAGCGCCGCCCCGGAGGTCTCGAAGCCGGTCGCCGGCACGCAGGAGGGGAGCATCACGTACACGTCGAGAGGGACTCCCAAGGCCGAGTGGATCATGTACCTGACGCCGTCGAGGCCCAGCACGTTGGCGATCTCGTGGCAGTCGGTCACCACCGCTGTCGTCCCCCTCGGCACGACCGCGCGGGCGAACTCGCCGACCGTGAGCATCGAGCTCTCGATGTGCACGTGCGCGTCGATGAGTCCGGGGGTGACGTAGCGGCCCTCCAGCCGGACGACCTCGGAGGCGCGGTAGCCCTCGCCCAGCCCGACTACGAGGCCGTCGGACACGGCGATGTCCGCGGGATGAACGCGCCCGGAAAAGACGTTGACGAGCAAACCCCCGGTGAGCAGGAGGTCCACCTCCCCTTCTCCCCTGGCCAGCTTTATCTCCTCGGCGAGCCGCATCCCGACCTCCCTGCCCTCATTCTCCGGTGGACTTCAACCCCGCGCGCCCTCACAGCACCCGCACAGGTTCAATGATATCAGCGCCACCGCGCAGTCATCGAACGGTGCGCCGGCCAGCGCCGCGTCCGCGAGCTTCCCCACCTCGTGGCTGGCGCCGAAGGAACGCACCCTCAGCACCTTCCCGCCGGCGCCCATCAGCACCCTGTACTCAAGCGCTCCGTGCGGCGACTCCCAGCCTCCCGAGCCGCTCCCCCGGCCCACCTCGGGAACCCGTGGGAGATCTCCAGAATCGAGGGCCCGGCGCTCGACCTTCTCGACGAGCCTTCCGGAGGCGGCCACCTCCTCCAGCAGGACCGCAACCCTGTCAAGGGGCGTGCCTCCGGACCTGCTGACGGGACGGTACCCCAGCACCGCGTAATAACCTGCCGGGTCCAGGCCGGCGCGCAGGTCGAGAGTGCTCCCGGAACCCCTGAAGGCCGGTGCCGGCGGGTGCCCGACGGGCAGGTCGCCCTCCTCCAGCGCGCAGGAGCTCAGCCTGGCCCGGGACATCTTCAGCCTGGCGGACAGGAGGCGGCCGGCGCGAGCCGCGCTGCGGCAGCTCTCTACGAGGCCGGCGAGCGCCTCCGGGCCGCCACCCACCCTGACGCCCCCGGGGACCACGGCCCCGAACCCGAACGGGTTCCCGCACAGCCCGGAGACGGCGGCACGGATGCGGGCTATGTGCCGGCGCGGCCTGCCGAAGAGGATGTCGTCCTCGAGGGCCTGCCCGATGTCCGATACCACCTCCAGGTGGGAGGCGGCTCTCGTTGCCTCGGAAAGCGCTACCCGGAGCGCCCCGTGTCCCTCCGGCACCTCGATGCCCTGGGCGCCCTCGACCGCCTCGCAGAACGCCGCGGCGTGGTGCACCGCCGACCTGGCGCAGGAGAGGGAGACGCGCACGGCGGCTTCGGCGGGCGACAGCCCTTCGCAGGACGCGGCGATCCTCTCGGGCCTGGCGTACTGCGTGAGTCCGGCGGAGGTGACCGCTCCTCCCTCCAGCACGCACTCCAGCAGCGCCGGCATGCGGACGAGGCGACTGTAGGGCCCGACAGGCATCGTGCCGGTCACCGCCGCCTCCCCCCCGGTCCGGCGCGAAGCCACCGCGGCAGGGAGTACGCTTCCCTCGGCCTGGCACTCGTCCCTCCCGGCGACACCGCGTACCTTCCCGCGGCCCCGTCCAGCCACGGCGCCCTCCTTTCCGGCCCGCCCTCCGACGGGTTGGCGGCCCGGCTGGCGAAGTACGAGGCCAGCACGATCACGGCCGACAGCAGGAGGAACGCGGCGGCGTCCTGCCCCCAGGCGCCGTAGCTCCTCAGGGCGGAGGCGGTGGCCCCCCCGGTACCGCGGAATACAACAGACGGGCCCTGAAAACCGGGCGAGTAAAGCAGGCGGGACGCACCGGAGATGAAGTTCCTCAGAAGAAGAGCGGGGAACAAACCCAGCAGAACGCTGAACGCGCAGATAACCGGCGGCACCAACCCTTCCACAGGACCGGTCCGCTCCGCGGCGGGACGCCCTTCCCGGCCACCGAACACCCCTCCGACCAGTCGGCAGGCGGCGACCAGCGCCACCGCGGCCGCCGCGATGGCGATCACCGAGCCCAGGGCGTAGAACCGCGTCACCTGGGCTTTGTCGAAACCGGCCAGCACAACGTGAGACCTCCCGACGAAGCCGTCCGTGATCGGGAGCCCCGCTACGGCGAGACCGGAGACAACCATCGCCACGAAAGCGCCCGGCGCCGCGCGGGCGTCGGCCCGGTCGATGCCAACCGCCCGGGAGCCCTTGAGGGAAACAGCGGTTCCCGAGGCCATGACGAGAGCGGTGATCGAGAGCGGAGCGGTGAGCAGCACGAACAGCGCCGCCTCGCTTCCCGCCCTGGAGTACGTCGCCAACGAAAAGAGCAGTACCCCCGAGATCATGCAGTAGAAGCCGGAAACCACTCCCTGCACGTTACGCGAGCGCGCGGCCAGGACGGGACCGGCGGCGATCGAGAAGACCGAGGCCACCGCGAGCGCCGGCCCCCAGTCCGACGCCGCCAGACGCGCGAGCAGGGTCACGGTGACCACCAGGCGCATTCCCGCCATCAGGAAATTCAGGCATCCCAGGTGATAGCCGCTCCAGGAAACGTCGGTGCGCCCGACCAGCCCGGCCATCCACCCCTGGGCCGGGAACACGCCGAGCCTCAACAGGGCGCTCGCGAGAAACAGTGAGAGGATTACCACCACTTCGGCCTCTCCACCCGAAGTAAGCGGAGGCTTGACGAGCACGCTGGTATCTTCGAGCAGCAGGGAAGAAAGCACCACGCCGGCAACGAACATCGCGTCCGCGGCCAGCCATGGGATGAAGGCGCGCAGCCTCATGCCCGAACCGGGTCCCCCGTGCGCCAGCAGCCCCGCCGCGGCCGCCGCCGTTGCCCCGAGCCAGAGGAACATCTGCGGCACCGTCGTCGATACGGCAAGCGCCAGTCCGCCGAAACCGCCGGCCGCGGCTATCGAAGCCGCCACGACGGCGGGGCGGGCGGCCTCCGTCCTCCGGAAGCTGGCAAAGAGCACACCCCCGGCCGTCAACATGCCAAGCATGAAGAACGCCGGAAAAGTCAGGGATGTGAACCTGAGGCTGCCCCAGCCAGCGCGCGCCGGGTGCCGGAGGTATCCATTGAGGAGCGCGAGGTCGAACACCACGGCCACCGCAGCGTACAGCACCCCGAGCGCGCGGCGCATGCGGCGCGCGCCGCCCGCGGCCGCGAGGAGAAGGCCGCCCGCGAAGGGAACCGCGACGGCGAAAGCCGTAACCGCCGTCATGTCAGCAGTTGACATCCTCGACCCCTTCGATCAACGCCTCCATAGTGACCGGACAACCACGCACCTTCCCGTCCGCCTTCACCCGTTCGGAAAAGGACACGCCCGGACAGGCGCCCGGCGGGGCGCCCGCCCCGGTTGCGCAGCCTCCCACCGCCAGCACCCTCACGCCCGCGGGCGCTTGCGCCAGCACGTTCAGCACGCCGCTCTCCATCTCTTCCTCGAGGACGCCGCTTACGATTACCAGCCCCGCGTGACGCGGTGAGGAACACTCCACGAGCCGGGGCCTCCCCCTGAATCTGTCACGGAGGAGCACATCAACGATGTCCGAGCAGCCGCCACAGCCGGCCATCCGCAGGTGGAAGACGGCCGTTCCCCAAACCCTGCCGGCAGACGCGGCGCTCACGCCCGTACCCCCACCCATACGAGGACCGCCGCCGCCAGGGCGATTCCGCCGGCCATGGCGACCCCCCACAGCGCCACCCGCCCCTGGCGTGCACGCGAGCACGCGGCATCGACCAGCCCCAGGAGAACCAGGACCCCCGCGACCTTCAACGCCCAGAAGGCGACCTGGTACCAGTTGCCGGCCGGGCCGGCGAAGAAGCAGGCCACCAGGGTCAGGGACGATACGAAGAGCGCCGCCGCGTCACCGGCCAGGAAAAAGGCTAGAGGAGGACCCGAGACTTCGTCCAGCAACGCTCCCGCCCCGAGGAAGCCGTTCCTTCCCAGCGGCTTCAAGCGGGAAAACGCCGACGTCGCGAACAGCGCCGCCAGGAGGGCAAGGGCCATCCCCACGTCGGCCGCCGCTCCGCCGGACGGGCCCGCGAGGGTACTGCCGGACGCGCCCTGCAGGCGTATCAGCTCCAGGACCCCCACTTCACCCGTCCTCAGGACCAGGCAGCCGGTAACCAGGGAGAACGGAAGCGCCCAGGCGCACAGGGACACCGCCTCCGGCCAGGCCTGTCTCCGGACACGGGGATTGTCCGAGACGAACGCGAACAGGACCCCGGACCCCGCCGCGAGCAACAGCAGCGAGTAGAGAAGAAACAGGTCGCCGGGCAAAAAGCCGAACAGGATGCAGCAGGCCCACGAAAGCGCCGTGAGCCTGACCGCCGGCACCAGCCAGACGGCGGCGTGGGTCGAACCGCCGGACGCGACGCACTCGACGCCGAGGTGGTTCAGCGCCAGCGTCACCGGCATGCGACCGGGCCGCGAAAAACCCGCGATGACGCCGCCCGCCCCCGCGGCCACCGCGCGCGCCGCGGCGCCGGCCGTTACCATGAAAAGCACTCCGGGGAAGAGGGCCAGATAAGCGAGCTTCCCGACGAACAACACTTGCGGCCTCCAGAAATAAGGGTGCCCTCAAGCGACTTTCAGGGTCCGTACCGGACGAGCCGACCCGTTTTCCTTAGAAGCTCTTGAGGGCTAGATGAATCTATTAAATTAGCCTTGCCGAGTCAAGTACGCCTGCCGTATTTCGGCTGAACCGCGCAAGTTCTGGTTACTATGGTTGCTTCTGTGGAAAGAAAAGAGGAAGAAAACCCCGGTTTCCTGTTCCTGCCAGCGTGCCGGAGGCGGCACGGCACACGACAGACGTCCACTGCCGCTCGAAGGAATCCCCGTTTTGAGTATTGAGGCCGCTGCACTATCATTTGCAATACGAAGAAGTCAGGCGAGGACCGAGTGGAAGAGCCCATCGAACTCATAATCGCGGAGCCGTCCGAAGCGGACCAGCCCCTGCTGGAAAAGCTCGAGGCGTCCGGCAGGTTCCGAATAACGGCCGTGGTCTCCTCGGATTCCACGGGAGTGCTCGAACCGTGGTTCGAGATCCACGGGGTCGAGCGCGCCGGCGACCTCGCGGCGGTGTCGAGGTTGCTGCCCGGAATGCTGCTGGTCCATCTGGGCACGGGCGTTCCAGGGACCGAACTCGCCCTGAAAGCCGTCTCTTACGGCCTGGCCGTCCTCGGAAGGGAGCCTTTCGCCAGGCTCCTCGAGGCGTGGAGCGCCGGAGAGCCGCGGGAAGCCGGCAGTCCGACCTCGCGCTTCAGGAGACTGATGGAAGACTACTTCCCCACCTCGCGAAGCTCCTCCACCGCGGTCAAGATGGCGGCATGCCTCACCGAAGCTACGATTGTCTGGAACGCCAGGGGCGGCGCGATACTCGTGGGACGCCAGGGGGACTCGTCGCTATCTGTCGCCGCAAGAAGAGGCCTCGAACTCCCCGCGGATACCGGGGTGAGGCTCGAAGCCGGCTCAGTGATCACGAGGTGCTTCCAGCGCAACAGGCACGAAGTGCACCGGCTCGACCCGGAGCGGGACGAACTGCTCCCCGGCGTCAAGGCGGCATCGGCGGCCTGCCTCTCGGTGAAGCCCGGGACGAGCTCTCGCGGCGTTCTGGCCATCTGGTCCGATGCGCCCGCCGCTTTCTCCCGCGAGGACATCACCGACCTGTCCCTGTTCGCCTACTACGCGGCGATGCTGCTGGAGGTGGACGATCTCGGCGACAGGCTGGGCGAGAACCTGGTTACCGACCCGCTGACGGGGCTGCAGAACCGGCGCCAGTTCGACCGCCGCCTCCACGAAGAGCTGCTGAGGGCGGCCCGGTACACCCTGAACGTGTCCCTGCTGGTTCTCGACATAGACGGCCTCGCGTCTTACAACGACGCGTGCGGCCAGATGCTGGGAAACCTGGCTCTCTCCGACATCGCCTCGATCCTCCTGAAGGGCACGCGCGAAGTGGACTTCGTGGCCAGGATCGGCGGCGACGAGTTCGCGGCGATACTCCCCGAGACCAACAGGCTGGGCGCGCTTCGTGTAGCGGAGAGGCTGCGTTCGGAGATAGCGTCCTACCCGTTCCCCGCCGCAGAGGAAGGGGCCTCGGGCAACCTGACCGTGAGCGTTGGCATCTCCAACTTCCCGAGCGTCAACGGCGGCGCGCAGGACATCCTGGAAAAAGCCTTGCGGGCGCTGGGGGCCGCGAAAGCCGCGGGCCGGGACACGATCACCCTGTGGGACGAGGCGCTCGAATGCGAGACCGGCGAACGTGGGTGACGGCGCCGCGTGCGGGGGCGCCGCCGAACTCCTGCCGGCACGTCAGCGCGGTTTCGCCGTGACATCGAAGCCGGGGTTTCCCGCGCCCTTGACGATGTAGACGGGGGTACCCACCTCCACCATCTCGAACAGCTTCTCAACGTCCCGCATGTACATCCGGATACAGCCGTGCGATACGTTGGTCCCGATCGACCAGGACGACGGGGTCCCGTGGATGAGAACCCCGCTGGCGGAGGTCGCGAGCGCGCGCGTCCCCAGCGGGTTGCCCGGTCCCGGGGCTATGTGGGAAGGCATGCCCGCGGCCCAAGAGGAGCCCGGATTTGACCAGCTGGGGTTCCTCTGCTTGCTGACGATCTTCCACGCCCCCGGCGGTGACGGCCAGCTCGGCGAGCCGCACGCCACCGGGAACTCCGCCAGCACCTGGTCCCGGTCGTAGAGAGTGAGCTTCGTTTCAGCCACATTCACCACGATGAATCTGCCTATCTGGGCGTCGGTGTAGGCGGCGGGCGTACGTCCGACGAAAACTTTAACCGTCCGTCCGGAGGTGGTGAGCGCGGCATCGGTGTCTTTCCGCAGCCTGTCCATCGGGCAGTTGCGCCCATCCTTCGCGGGGACGATGACCCCCTTTCCCGATGTAACGTCCACGTAAGCGTCCTGCGGATGACGGTTGATGGAGTTGATGATGTTGTCGAGGAACCCCTTGACCCTCTCGGGGTTGTTCTCGGCGAGGATGGAGACGTACACGGCCCTGGGCCTGTTGACGAAACGGCGGGCCATCCGCTCGAAGATGTTGACGCTCCAGGCCCTCCGGTAGCCGTCCTCCACCATCTTCCTGTAGTCGAGCATGAGCCCGAGCTCTCCGGGGGAGATGCTGTACTCCTCCTCATCGACCTTGAGGGTGAGCGGCCTGCTGGCGACGTCCGCAAGCTCGGTCCTCAGCTTCCGGACGGCCTCCGTACGGTTGAGGCCGGCCACGTTCAATCCCACTATCTCGACGCCCTGCGGGAATTTGCCGAAAGCGAGGACATCCTGGATGAAAAGGTAACCGAACAGTCCCAGGACCATCGCCCCCAGGACCACCGCGCCCGCCAGGAGCATGACCCGCGAGAGCCTCCTCTCCCCCGGAATATGCGCGGGCACCGCCCGCCAACTCGCCGCCTTCAAGCAGCCCTCCTCAAACCGTTACTCCGACCGCCGGCGAGGCGCCGGCGTTCGCGTCCGCAGTATTATATTTCCCCCGGAAAAGAAGTGACAACGCATTTTCGCAACTCCGCCGGGTCGGCACCAGCCCGGGACGCGCGGGGACCGCGAGCTCACCTGCCGGCGCCTGGCGAAGCGTCCAGTTCGCGCTCGGCCTGCCGCGAGATCTTCTCCAGGCGCCACCCGGCAAGTCCGCCCGCTTCGGCCCAGGGGCTCTCGCCCAGCCGGGCGCGGAGCTCTTCGAGCACCAGGTAGGCCTCCTCGGTTCCGATGTTTCCGAGCGCCCTCACCGCGGCGTACACTTTCCCCCAGTGCCGGGCGCTGGCGACGTCGCCCCTCTCGATCCTCTCTTCGAAGTAACGTGAAATCAGCGGCACGGCGGAAGCCTCAACGCTCGCCCCGTACTCCCTTATCGCCCCATGATCGACGCATTCCCGGCTTACCAGCCTCGCGGCGAAGCCCCCGGGATCCAAAGATTTCAGCATGGAACGAGCCGCGGATACAACCTTCCGGTTGTCGCCGGATACGAACTCGTCCAGGAGGGACCCGTACCGTTCAGGCTCGACAAGCCTGGCGAGCGACCTCAGCGCCGCGACCCTGAACTCCGGCCGCTCGCCCCACCTGTCCCGGGCGACCCGCGTCAGCGCAATGCGCGCCTGCTCTCCCCCCAGGTCGGCCAGACCTTCCACGGCGGCCAGGCGGACGTTGAAAGAGGCGTCGCTCAGCGCCTCGATGAGCCACGCGGTATCGCCCCGGGTTATCGCGTTCTCGAGGTCCCCCGAAAGAGCCTGGTATCTCCTGTCGTCCGGCAAATCCATTGTTCTCTCCACTTGCTGGGCGTTCAGATTATCCCACATGGAGAAGCGCGGGATGCTGCCAGAATGTGGAAAATACCGCGTTTTCACGGGAAATTCGACCGGTTGGGTACGTCCGATGCTTTCGACGAGGTCAAATAAAACCCTTTAATAGAGCGTTTTTCAACGCTTGGTATGCTAATTATTGGCTTCACGAAGCCATATTTACAGCTCAGGCCGCCGTAATTACTTTGATAGCAAGGGACCGCGCTTGATTCAACCGGGTCCCATCTGTATAATCACGCCTTACCGGAGTCTGATAGATATGTTAACTAGAGTGACCAGGAAGAATACGGGTTCGCGGACCCCGCCCTCACACGGCGGGTTTGCTGTCATTAAGGCGGCGGCCGTGCTGACGGTGATCTCCCTCGCCGTATCGCTGGGAGGCGGCCTCACCCCGGCCTTCCGTTTTCCGGCGGCCGGGGCACAGGAAGCCCCGACAGCGGCGGCGCCTGCTCCGGACCGGCTGGTGAACGAGGTCGTCACCCTCGACGCCGAGATCAACACCCTCAACGCGAAGCTCTCCGGGCTGGAATCCCGCTCCCGGGCACTGCAGGCCAGAATCGAGGCCACCAGCTCGAAGATCGAAGAGCGCCGGGTGAGGCTCGCCGCCAGGAGACAGGCGCTGGCCGCCAGGATGAGGAGCATGTACGTGAACGGCCGCACCAGCAAGCTGGCCATGCTGGTATCCTCCAGGGACGTCTCCGATTACATGAACCGTGCGGCGATGCTGGAGAAAGTGGCCGAGCGCGATGCGAGGATGATCGCCGATACGAAGCGCGAATCCGAACAGTTGAATGCTTCCCTGGCGAGCCTGAAGAGTGACAAGCGGGAAATCGACGGTGTCGCCTCCGAGCTGGGCTCCCGCCGGCGGCGCCTGGAGCGAAGCCGCAGCGAGCGGGCCTCGGTTCTCGCGACCGCGGGCGCGAAGGGCCTGGACGCGCAGGCCCAGGCTGGCAGGGTCGAGGCGAAGATGGAGCGGATCAACCCCCGCGTCCCGGTTACCGGCCGGCCGACGGGGAAAGTCATGATGATGGTTGCCACGGCATACTCGCCGCAGGAGCCGGGCCTCGACGAGAGCACCGCCTCGGGCATGCGCGCGACCAGAGGGGTCGTCGCGGTTGACCCCCGGGTGATACCTCTGGGCACCCGGCTGCACGTCGAAGGCTACGGCAACTGCATCGCCGGAGACACCGGGTCGGCCATCAAGGGCAACCGCATAGACCTGTGCTTCGATACCCTGGAGGAGATGGAAGCGTTCGGCGGCTACCGCACCGTCCGGGTGGAGATCCTCGACTGAACGCCGTCAGGCGCGCCGGTGGAAATCGGATATCGCCCGCTTCATGTCATCTATCGAGACGTTCCTCCGTCGCGCGTCGGGCAGCGACTTGAGGAGCACCTGCCCGTAGCGCCTGGTGCTTATCCGGCTGTCCAGCAGCAGCACCTGCCCCCGGTCCCGGCGCGTCCTGATCAACCGCCCGACGCCCTGCTTCAGCCTCAGGGCGGCGAGGGGGAGACTGAGGTCCATGAAATCCGAACCCCCTTGAAGCCTGACCCGTTCGCTGCGCGCCTCGAACACCGGCCGCCCCGGGCTCTCGAACGGTATCCTGGTGACCACCACCAGCTTCAAGGTGCTGCCCCGCGCATCCACACCCTCCCAGAAACTCGACGTGCCGAAAAGGCTCGAGTCCGGGTCCTCGACGAACTCCTCGGCAAGGCGCCTGCGCGAATGTCCGGGGAGCTGGCACAGCAGGTTCAGGCCCCTGCGCCTCATGTCGTCGGCGAGCCTCTCGTACGTGTCCACCATCAAGCGCCTGTTGGTGAACAGGACCAGCGCGCCGCCGCCCGCGGCGGTTATCGCCTCGGCAAGGACGGCGGCGATACGTTCCTCGTAGTCGCCGGAAGTGGGCTCGGGCATGTCATGGAGGATAAGTATCTGCATCTGGCGCCCGTAGTCGAAGGAGGAGTCCAGCACCAGCTCCCGGTACTCGCGGGATCCCGGGAGCTCCAGGCCCGTGCGCGATTCGAAGAACTCGAAGGAGCCCCTGACCGTGAGGGTGGCCGAGGTCATCACCAGGGACGCAAGGTCGTCGAAGAGGCCTTCCTTCAGGTACGGACCCACGTCCACGGGTGAGGCTCGAAGCGCCTGGTACTCGAAGCGTCCGGGGCCGGCGACGCTCGCCCAGCGTACGCGGCCGTCTTCTTCGCCGGAGAAAAAGATGCGCAGGGCCTCCATGTGCTCCTGCACACGGCCCGCCTTGCCCTCGAGGTCGCTTTCGATATAATCGAGCCCGGTGGAGGAGTCCCCCCTCTCGTCGCAGACGGCTTTGACGCGCAGCAGCCTCACCTGCAGGGCGTCGAGGCTCCCGAGCAGCCGCTCACCGTCCACCCGCAGCCTGGTGAACTCCACCGTGGCGACCTGCCCTTCGCTGAACCGCACGTCGCTGGTGAACGTCTCCTCCCCGCGGGCGAAGGCGCTGAGTGAGACGAACAGCTTCTCCAGGTGCTCCAGCGCTATCTCTACCGCCTCCTGCGCCTCCTCAACCTCGAATCGGAGCGCCCCGTGCGCCTCTTCGGGGATGTGCTCGAGCGCCGCCGGCACGATGTCGGTCAGGAAGCCCGAACCATCGAGTGGCGCGTGCAGCGATGTCAAGAATCGTCGCGACTCACGGTAGTCAACCACGACCGTGTACTGCTCGGTCGCCACGTCCTCGAGGGTGTGAGCCTCGTCAATGACCGCATCCCTGAACGCCAGGTTGATGCCCGCCAGCAGCAGGGAATGGTTGACCACCACGATGTGCGAGCGCCTGGCGCGGTACAGGGCGCGCCGGTAGAAACAGCAGCCCTCCCGGGCGAACCCGCAGCGGGCGCCGGGGCATTCCCTGTGATTGGCCATGACCTGCTCCTCGAGACCCCCGAGGTGAGGGACGTTGAGGAGCGATACGTCACCGGTGTCGCTCTCGCTGACCCACCTCAGGAGCATGCCCAGTATTCCGAGCTGCTTCTCGGAGAGCCTCTTGCGCCCGTTCACGAGAGCCTGCAGCTTGCGCAGGCACAGGTAGTTCGCGTAGCCCTTGAGGACCGAGTATCTGAACGAGCCGCCCCCGAGGGCCGATTCCAGGGTCGGCAGGTCCTTGGTGTTGAGCTGGTCCTGCAGGTTGAGAGTACGGGTGGAGACGACCACCGGGTACCCGGTGGCCCTGGACCACATCACGCCCGGGACCAGGTAGGCGAGCGACTTGCCCGTGCCCGTGCCGGCCTCCACCAGGAGGAACTCCTCCTCGGAGAAGGCGCGGCGCACCGCTTCGCCCATGTCGACCTGCTCGTCGCGCTCCTCGTAATCCTTGAACTCGAGCGCCATCGGACCGTCCGCGGCGAAGACTCCCCTGACGTGTTCGGGGTGCACGACAGCGGGTTCGGACGCGCCCTCGAGAGGCGGGATCTCCTCCCAGGAGCGATCCCTCCTGACGGTACTCTCGAGCTCGAGGGCGTCGGGATTCCTGCCGGCCGACCTCTCCCGGACTACCATATCCAGGAGCAGGCTCAAACCTCCCCCCGCCGCCGGGGCGTGGTCCAGCACCGCGGCAAGGAGCTCGACCGGCGCGTCGTAGAGCCCGTTCAGCAGGATATTGAAGACCCGGAACAGCGTCTCCGCGTCGTCGAGCGCCCGGTGGGCGCGGCCGGTGTCTATCCCCCATATCGCCGCGAGGTCGACCTGCCTGTGCCCGCGGAGCGAGGGCATCAGCATCACCGCCAGGTCGTAGGCGTCGATATACCGGTTGTCGAAGCGCCCGCGGCCGAACCCGGAATACAGAACCCGCAGGAACTCCTCCTCGAGGCGCGAGTAGGAAACGACCGGCCTGTCGCCGATGAACCCCGCCAGCTCCCCGAAGAACTCCTCCATCCGCGGCGCCCCGGAGACGTCTTCATCGTCGATCCCGGTGAGCAGTCGAACCTGGATGGGGATAGGCCGTCCGGGGTTCACGAAGGACGAGAGGCGCCCGGTTACCTCCTCACCGGAAGCCCTCAAGGCCCCAACCTCGATTATCCCGTCGTGCTCGGGGTCGAACCCTGTAGTCTCGATGTCGAGCACGCAGTATTCGAAGGCTCCGTCCAGGGTGGCCTGGTATTCGCGGGCTAGGCCCGGGAAAGAAAGGTACTTCTCCCGCACGTCGTCTCCGCACCGGAGAAAGAGATCTTCAGACACTTGCCCTCGTTCGGTGGTCTTTCATCGGCAACGCCTGCCGAACGGCTCGCATCAGGCGCCCTGCGCCACCGGCAGCGTCAGGCAGGACGGGTTTTCTGCGGTATGGAACAGCCGGTACGAAGAAGGCACCAGCGACGGGAACACGTACAGCGGGTCCGAGGCGCAGATGACCAGCCGCACCGAGTGGCCAACCGGGAAGCGGTGCGCGCAGGCGATCAAGTCGAAGTAGAACTCCTCGATGGCGTCGGGCACCATGTCGTCGCGCATGGCGGCGCAGTGCGTGACCAGCCTGCAGAAGCCCCGGGGCGAAACGTCGTAGAGCAGGCCGTTGACCTGGCACTCCCTGGTCGAGCTGGTCATGTGCAGGCTGACCCTGGGCGCGCCGACGATTTCCAGCTCCCGCTCGAGCGGCCGCCCGGTGAAAGCGATGCTGTCGCCGGGGATCGAGAACGGCACGCCCGGTATCGGCATGTTTTTCACCACGTTCCAGCGCAGCACCGGCGCCCCGGAACTCTGGAGGTTGCTGACGGTGTTGTTGAGGAACAGCTCCGCCGCCTCGTGGTCTCCAGGAGGTTCGGTGGCGAGCGAACCGGAGTTGATGGCGTCGGGGTGCTGTCCGCGCATGTAGTAGGAGACGTCTCTGACGTTCTCCGGCGGCCACTCGTCGCACGTCACCATCCGGCGGTCCCAGGGCTGGTAGTAACTGACCGCGGGGTCCCTGTCGATGCCGTTGCCTTTTTCGCCCTTGAGCCAGAAGTCGAACCACCTCCGGGCCTCGTCCCATATTCGGTTGGGCACGAGCATGTCTCCCCTGCCCGCGTCGAACCCGTGGATGCCGTTGGTCATCATCAGCTTCTTTGGCACGTCCAGCTTCCGGTAGAAGTCGAGTATCTGGTTGGGCTCGAAGAGGTCGTCGTTCCAGGAGTGGACGATGAACATCGGGCAGGAGACGTTATCGACGTCGTGTATCGCGGAGCGCTGCTTGAGCTCGTCGCTGACCCCGCGGAGGTTGCGCTCGAAGATCACGGTCTTGAGCCAGCGGACCAGGTCGTTCCTGGGGTTGAGCCTGACCGCCCAGAGCGAGCCCAGGAACAGCAGTACGCTCCAGGGCGCCTTCCAGCACCCGTTGGGGGTGAGCGCGAAATTGAGGTCGGTCCACCCGTTCATGGGCGCCGCGGCCTTGATCCGGGGGTCGCGTGTCGCCGCCAGGAAGCTGTGGCCTCCCCCGTACGATATCCCGGTGATGCCTATTCGCTCGGGGTCCACCGGTATTCCCGATTCGGGGCTGCACATCCAGGTGATCATGTCCTCGAGGTCGCACAGCTCCCGGTCCGGCGCGGCACAGGAGACCTCTCCACCGGAACTTCCCCAGCCCCTGCAGTCGTACGTGAGGACCACGTATCCCCTCCGGGCGAAGCTGGGAGCGTACAGCAGGTCGCACTGGATGCGCCACAGCATCCAGGAGTGGATCATCACCACCGCGGGAAAGGGGCCTTCGCCGGCGGGCACGAAAACCGTAGCCGTTATCGGCATGCCCTCCCCCACCTGCACCACCCGGCGCTGCCGGTGGTAAGGAGCTCCGGAAACCGGCCTCCTGTCCGCCTCGAGCAGCTTGTCCTCGCGGTGGCGCATAGCCCTCCAGATGCTGTAGATCGCCCTCGCCAGGAGGGCAAGCGGGAGCACTACCAGGAACAGCCACCTGCGCAAGCTTCTGCGTTTCGCCTTTTCCTTCTCCAACAGGCACCTCCGTGTAATACCCGGCCCCGCAAAAGTCTATACCAACACGACCCCCCCCGTAAGGGGCCGCGGGGCGCCGTTCATTTTCCACCCCGGGGAACGTCAGGCACGCTCGACACCCCGGGAAAGTGAAAGAAGACAGCGTGAACAATCGACGCGCCCCCAGGGTCCCGGGCGATGCGGTTCTGAGGAGAATTCAGCAACCGGGCCAAAGGAAAGGAAGGGAGTGAACGGCGCCCCTCAGCAGATTCTCGGGAGCTGCTCGCCGGATGGCATGCGGAGGATCCTCGGTGCGCCAAAAGACCCCGCGAGGGTCACGCGCCCCCGCCGCCCCTCGGCCGCGCGCCCTATCACGCGCGCGTCCGTCCCCAGCGGGTTCGACTTCATCGCCTCCAGGACCCGGTCGGTCTCTCCGGCGGGGACCGCCGCCAGCAGCTTGCCTTCGTTGGCGACGTAGAGGGGGTCCAGGCCGAGGACTTCGCAGACCGCCCTGACACCCTCCCGCACGGGAAGCGAACTCTCGTCGACGGAGAGCTCGACCCCCGAAGCGGTCGCCATCTCCTTCAACGCCGCGGCGAGCCCTCCCCGGGTTGGGTCGCGCAGCGCGTGGACGGTGCCCGCGGCAAGCATGTCGTTAACCAGCGGCCAGAGCGGGGCGCAGTCGGACTCGAGCTCCAGGTCGAACGCGAACGCGCCCCTGTCCTTCAGCACGGCCACGCCGTGGTCGCCGAGCCAGCCGTTGACGATCAGTGAGTCCCCGGGCCGGACTCCGGCGATGGAGACCTCGACACCGTCGGGCACGACGCCGACCCCGGAGGTGTTGATGTACAGCCCGTCCGCCCTGCCACGCTCTACGACCTTGGTGTCGCCCGCCACCACCTCTGTCCCGGCGGTGCGCGCGGTGCGGGCTACGGAGTCGATGACCCGCTCGAGCGCGGCGAGGGGCAACCCCTCCTCCAGTATCAGCCCCAGCGTCAGGTACCGCGCCCGCGCTCCTACCATCGCCAGGTCGTTCACCGTGCCGCAGACGGCGAGTTTGCCGATATCCCCGCCGCTGAAAAAGAGCGGCCTGACCACGAAAGAGTCGGTGGTGAACGCCAGGCGCTCCGCGCCCACGTCAATGCGGGCGGCGTCCTCGGCGGCGCCGGCCTCGCCCCCCAGCGCGGGGAACACCACCTCGCGCAGCAGCTCCTGCATGCGGGTGCCGCCGCCCCCGTGGGCCATCGTTACAAGACGGTCAGGCAAACGGGCTCACCTCTCATTCATCGTCGCCGAAGTCGCCGTAGAGGAAATACGAGGCGCAGGTGCCTTCGCTGGACACCATGCAGGGACCGACCGGGTTGTCCGGGGTGCACTGTGCGGCGAACAGCCGGCAGTCGGTAGGCCTGATGCGCCCGCAGAGCACGTCGCCGCAGCGGCAGGCGCCCCGCTCCCGCCTTTCCGGCAGCTCGACCTCCCAGAGCCCCGCGTCCATGTCGTCGTAGGACGGCCTGAGCGCCAGGCCGCTTCCGGGGATCACGAACAGCCCTCTCCACTCCGCGTCGCACGGCTCGAACACCTCTTCCATCACCGCGAGTGCCTTGCGGTTCCCTTCGGGGCGGACCGCCCGCGAGTACTCGACCTGCAGCGCCGGCCCCTCCCCCCGCATCCGCACCAGTGCCAGGATGGCCTGCAGGATGTCCGTTACCTCGAAGCCGGCCACCACGCAGGGGATGGAGTGCTCCACGGGAAGGAACGCGTAGGCGTCGCTGCCGATGATGACACTGACGTGCCCGGGCAGCACGAAACCGTCCACGGCGAAGTCGTCCAGCGCCACCAGCGCCTTCAACGCCGGCGGCACGAGCTTGTGGAGCGGCAGCACGAAGAAGTTGTCGAGCCCCTCCCGCCTCGCCTGGAGCACGGTCGCGGCTACCGCGGGAGCGGTGGTCTCGAAGCCCACGCCCAGGAACACCACCCTGGTCCCCGGGTCGTCCCTGGCCATGTCGAGCGCCTCCAGCGGCGAATACACGACCCTGACGCGCGCCCCCCCGGCGCTCGCGGAGGCCAGGGACCCTTCGCTTCCCGGAACCTTCATCATGTCACCGAAAGTGGCCAGCACCACCCCGGGCTCTTTCGCCACCGCGATGGCCCTGTCGATGTCAGCGTCGGACGTGACGCACACCGGGCAGCCGGGCCCGGACACGAGGCGTACCGCCGGTTCCAGCAGCGGCCTCAGGCCCGCCTTCGATATCGCCATGGTGTGCGTGCCGCACACCTCCATGAAGGTCCCGCCGCCGCGAGCGGCGGCTATCTCCCTCAGCAGCTCCCGCGCCGCCGCGGGCGCCTTGAACTCGTCAAGATATCTCATCGAGGACCCCGAGTTCCTCGAGGAGCCGCATCGTCCGGGCGGCTTCCTCCTCGTCGATCTTGTCTATCGCGAAGCCCGCGTGGACCAGCACGAAGTCACCGGTTCTGACATCGTCCACCAGGGCCAGGCTGACCTTCTTGCGCGCGCCGCCGACCTCTATGGTCGCAACGTCGAACCGGTGTATCTCGACCACCTCTGCCGGTACAGCAAGACACATGTTACCTCCCGGTGCGCCGCCTCGCGGGCCCGGCGCACAGGCCGCTCCGTCATTCCGTCATTCCATCAATCGGTCCGCGATGACCGCCTGCCCGAGGCTGATACCCCCGTCGTTGCATGGCACCCTGCGGTGGAGCAGCGGCTCCAGCCCGGAACGCTCCAGCCCCTGCGTCGCCAGTCCGCTCAGCATCTCGTTCTGGAAGACGCCACCGCTCAACGCCACGCGCTCGAGCCCGGTGTCCCGGGCAATCCGCTCGCACGTCTCCACCAGCACCAGCGCCATCGTGGTGTGGAACTTCCCGGCGATCTCCCCCGGGTCCCTGCCTTCCTCGACGTCTCCAAGCAGCTCCAGGAAGAGCGGGCGGGTGTCCACCACCCACGGGCGGCTCCCGGTTTCGAGAAAGAAATCGTAGCGCTCCCCTGTCTCTACCGCCACCGCCTCCAGCTCGCAGGCGGCCTGGCCGTCGTACTGCGCTTCGCTCCGCAGGCCCGCCAGCGCGGCGGCGGTGTCGAACATCCGTCCCGCGCTCGAAGTCAGCGGCGCGTTAAACCCGTGCTCGATCTGCAGGGCCATGGACCCGGCCTCCACGTCCCCGACGTCGAACAGCCGCCTGAGCCGCTCGAGCGCGGCGCCCTCCTCCTCGAAGAGCCCGCTCATGACCCCCATGGCCATCCGGTACAGCTTGAAGATGCATGCGTCGGCGCCGGGCATGGGATACCCGCGGAGATGCGCCACCCTCTCGAACCCGCCCTCGTCGCAGACCAGGAACTCGCCTCCCCAGACGGTACCGTCGGTCCCGTATCCCGTACCGTCCCACGCGACCCCGATCACCTTCCCGGAAGCGGCGTTGTCGGCCAGGCAGCTCACGATGTGGGCGTGATGGTGCTGGACGCCGATCCTGGGCAGGCCGAACTCCTCGGCCATCAGGGTAGTAAGGTACTCCGGGTGGAGGTCGTGCGCCACCACCTCCGGCCGAAGGGAAAACAGCCTCAGGACCGCCTCCAGCGCTTCTTCGAAGTGCCCGACCTCACCGGCGGACTCCATGTCCCCGATGTGCTGCCCCATGAACGCCTGGTCTCCCCTCAACACGCAGAAGGTGTTCTTGAGCTCCGCGCCCAGCGCGAGGACCTGCCTGGCCGCGCGGTTGCCGAGCCGCAGCGGGTACGGCGCGTAGCCGCGGGCCCTCCTAACCGGGTACTCCCCTCCGGCGAAAACGCGCGTAACCGAGTCGTCGTACCGTACCAGGATGTCACGATCGTGGACAAGGAAGCAGTCGGCTATCCCGGCGAGCCTTTCGATCGCCTCGTCGTTCCGCGTGGCTATCGGCTCGCTGGACACGTTGCCCGAAGTCATCACCAGGGGGATACCGCAGTCCGCGAGGACGAGGTGCTGCAGGGGTGTGTAAGGGAGAAATACTCCCTGGCGATCCAGCCCCCCCGCCACCCCGCGCGACAGCTTCGACCCGGGGATCTCCCGGAGCAGTACAATGGGACTTCTCGGCGAGCTGAGCAGGAACTCTTCTTCTTCGCTCACCTCGCACAGCCGGCGGATTTCCTCCATCGACCTCGCCATGACCGCGAGCGGCTTGCCGTAGCGCTTCTTCCTGCGGCGCAACTCCTCCACCACCTCGTCGTTGGTAGCGTCACACGCGAGGTGGAAGCCCCCCAGGCCCTTGATCGCCACGATCTTTCCGTCGCGCAGCTCCCCCGCCGCGAGGGCCGCCGCTTCACCTTCGACGGGCGAGCCGGAGGCGTCTGTCATCCACGCCCTGGGCCCGCACGCCGCGCAGGCGTTGGGCTGAGCGTGGAACCGCCGGTTCGCGGGATCCTCGTACTCGGACCTGCACAGCCCGCACATCTCGAAGGAAGCCATCGAGGTCGCCGGGCGGTCGTAAGGGGTGGCTGCCATTATCGTGAAGCGCGGGCCGCAGTTGGTGCAGTTGATGAACGGATAGCGATAGCGCCTGTCGCCTTCGTCGAACAGCTCCAGGAGGCAGTCGCGGCAGGTGGCCAGGTCCGGCGAGATGAGCACCTGCCTGTCTCCGCCGACGGTGGAAGGCACGATCTCGAAGCCTGTGGCCGAACTCGGAGCCGCCGAGGACACCCTGACCTCGTCCACCAGCGCGGCCGGCGGAGCCCCCTCTCTCAGGGCTTTGAGGAAGAGGAAGATGCTGTCCCCGCCGCCCCGTGCTTCGATGACGACCCCGCCCGGAGTATTGGCGACCGTCCCGGAGATCCCGTACTCCTTCGCCGCGCGGTATACGAACGGCCGGAACCCCACCCCCTGCACCACGCCGGTGACCTCTATGAGGAGACTCCTCATCGGCCTTCCCGGTCGCGCCCGTACGGGGGGCCGAGTTCTTCGAGCACCAGCTCGCAGACCCTGTCAACCGCCGCCGAAACAGCTTCGGTGAGCTCCTCTCCGAACTCGGTATGCTCCACCTGGACAGCGAAGATGACCACGTCCTCGGGACACTGGCCCATCAGATCGGCGGTGCGGATCAGCTCGTACAGGCCGAAATCGTGTATTGAGAGGGGGACCGACGCTTTCTGCCTGACCTCGCCCGGTGAGAAACGGAATATCGAGCCGGGCTCTTCCTCCGCTTCGAGGGCGTCTACGAACACCGCCTTCTTCTTTCCCTCGAGGGCCCCGAAGAGGTCCGCGCAGTAGACGCTGCCCTCCACGAGGTCAACGTCGTCACCGACCACCCCTTCCAGCCGCCTGAGGACGTGCACGCCCACACCGTCGTCGCTCTTGATGGTATTGCCTATTCCGATCACGACTGTGTCTGCCATACTACCGATCCCGCTTCCGCTCCGGCGGCTCGCGCGGCACCATCGATGATAACAGCACCCGCCCGCCCGCAGAATGGTCTTCTGCGGACTACCCCGCGGCGCCGCCGGGCCTGCCGCAGGAAGATGCGCCACGAAGGAGTGCCCCGTGACGCATCACCGTTCTCCTTATATGCGGAACGGGCTCGAACCCGTTCAGCGTTGTCCGGTCATGCTTTCTTTTCCGCGGTCGTTACGGGCTTCGGCCTGGGAAACACCGGGAGCTTGTTCAGCCACGGCTTCTTCACTTCGCCGAACCTGGGCTCTGCCACGTAACGGTCGATCAGGAGCGTGAGCACGTTCCAGACGAGGATGGATATCGCCACCCCTTCCGGAAGCGGACTCACCAGCCGGATGAGTGCCACGAACACCCCGATGCCGACGGCGAATATCCACTTGCCGCGCCTGGTCATCGGGCTGGTGGTCCAGTCGGTGGCCATGAAGAAAGCTCCCAGCCAGATGCCCCCTCCCATGAGCTGGTAAAGCGGGTGGTTCCAGGTCACCAGCATCACGAACAGGAAGCCGCCCAGAACCCCGGCGGGTATGCGCCAGTCGATAGTCCCGCGGTAGATCAGGTACAGACCGCCGATGATGAGCGCCAGGACGCAGACCTCGCCGATGCTGCCGGATTTGAAGCCCAGCAGCCCGCTCCAGAAGTTGGGCCTCCCGCTGGCGTTCAAGAAGCTCGCGCCGACCGGCGTCGGACCGGTCACGGAAGTGGTGAGCATCTTTCCACTCTTGAGCAGCGACAGCGGGGTAGCGCTGGTCACCGCGTTCACGTACACCTTGTTGGTGATTCCCTTGTAAACGACCCTTCCGGCCACGCTGCCGTCCACCACCGTCTGGATCGGGGTGAAGAACCCCACCGACTTGTAGAAGAACGGCTGCATATACTTCGTGGTATAAATCGCAAGCGGCGAGATCATCAAGGCCACACGCCCGAACAGCGCGGGGTTGAAGATGTTCTTGCCGAGCCCGCCGAACAGCTCCTTGGCCACCGCCACCGCCAGGAAGCAGCCGATCGCGACCACCCACAGTGGTGTCGAGGGCGGCAGCAGGAAAACGAACAGGACCGCGGTTACCATCGCGCTCCCGTCCGCGAGCGTCTGCCTGCGTCCCATGATCCAGCGCATGAACAGCTCCGAAAGCGCGGCGACGGCGCACGACACTACGAGCATGTACACGACGTTGAAACCGAAGATGACGACGCCCATGATCGCCGCCGGTACCAGCGCGATCAGGACGTCCTTCATCGCCCTCTCGATCGTCTGCCCTTTTTCGTGGAGATGGGGGGAGACGGTATACATGAATTTTTTCTCTGCCACGTTCTTCCCTCCCTATCCCTTCTTGAGGCTCGTGATCCGGGCCTTGGCTTTTCTCACGTAATCAACGTGCGGGATGTACGCGGGGCAGGTGTAGGAACAGCAGCCGCACTCGAAACAGTCCAGCGCGCCCCAGAGCTCCGCCTTCTCCCACTGTTCCTTCTGCACCGCCTCCACGATGAAGTTCGGCATCAGGTACATCGGGCAGGCGTCAACGCACTTGGCGCACCTCACGCACGAATGCTCCTCGCGCACGTCGACCAGTTCGCCGGCCAGCACCAGTATGCCCGACGTCCCTTTAACGACACTGGCTTTCGCGTCCTCCTGGGCGAAGCCCGTCATGGGCCCTCCCATGATCAGCTTGGCCGAATCGCCGGTCACGCCGCCCGCGGCCTCGATCAACGCCGATATCGGCGTGCCGATCCTGGCCAGGAAGTTGGACGGCTTCTTGACGCCCGGGCCGGTCACGGTCAGCACCCTCTCGTAGAGGGGCTTGCCCGTCGACGCGGCCTCGAACAGGGCTATCGCGGTGCCGACGTTCTGCACCAGGCAGCCAACTTCCGACGGCAGTTTGCCGGGGGGCACCTTTCGTCCCGTGACGGCGCTGATAAGCTGTTTCTCGGCGCCTTCGGGGTACTTCACCTCGAGGACTTCCACCTCGATGTCCGGCGACTTCGAGGCGGCGGCGCGGACCTTCTCGACCGCGTCCATCTTGTTGGCCTCGATGCCGACGACGCCCCTCTCGGCGCCCACCGCGCGCATCAACAGCCTGAGGCCCTCGACGAGGTCCGCCGGCCTCTCCAGCATCAACCTGTGGTCGCAGGTCAGGAACGG
>CAZEJS010000002.1:0-175686 GCA_964512645.1 uncultured Acidimicrobiales bacterium | reverse complement strand
GCCCCCGCGCGCTTCGCCCCGTGTGCCGCGAACCGCGTTAACCTGTATTATTTCAGGTTGGGTCGACCGGTAAGGAGGCGCTGTGGCCGAGGATCGTGAACTGATCGAGGAACGACGGGACGGCATTGCCGTTCTGACACTCAACCGCCCCCACAACGGCAACGCCCTCACCGGGAGCCTCCTGGAGGAGCTGGAGGCCGGCCTGCTGTCCCTGGCGGGCGAGCCGGGGGTGCGCTGCGTCGTCATCAGGGGAGCGGGCGACAGGGCTTTCTCGCTGGGCATGGACCTCATGGCCATGTCCGTCTGCACCCCCGAGGAGAACCAGGCGCTCATCGGGGCCGGTGGGCCGCTGCGCCGGGCGATAGAGGCGATAGAGTCGTTCCCTTACCCGGTGATAGCGATGGTGCAGGGATATGCGGCGGGGGCGGCCTGCGAGCTCGCGCTCTCCTGCGATATCCGTACCGGGAGCGGGCGGACGCGGATGGGCATGCCTCCCGCCCGGCTGGGCATGGCGTACCCTCCGGAGGGCCTGGAGCGGTTCGTGCGGAAGCTGGGGTTCGCCAGGGCGTCCAGGGTCTTCCTCACCGCCAGGTACTTCGAGGCGGACGAGCTGTACGCCATGGGATTGCTCGATTTCCTCTGCGGGGACGAGCTCGAGGGTTTCACGATGGAGCTCGCGCGCTCCGTTTCGCGCAAGGCGCCGCGCTCGATGAAGGCACACAAGCGGACCCTCCGGGAGATCGCGAGTTCGCCGGGCGGCGTCCTCGACGATGCCGCCAGGGCCGGAGTGAACGAACTCGTCGCACAGACCATGAGGAGCTCCGACGCTGAAGAGGGGATCCGGGCCTTCCTGGAGAAGCGGTCCCCCGAGTTCACCGGCGAATGACCCCGCGCCGCGGGACGGCGGCGCCAGTTCCCCGGCGGACCCCGGCGTTACCTCTCGCCCCGTTCTCCGTGTTCCTTTCTCCAGCGGCGTACCAGCGGCCCGTCCTCGCGCCAGCAGACGCAGCTGTTGACCAGGTTCAAGCTGTCGGCGGTATCGAGCATCACCGCGGCCCTGCTGCTCTCTTCGGTGACGTGCTCGCGCATGAAGGAGTACCGGCCGAGCACGCTCGCGTTGCCCATGTTCATGACCAGCGAGGCCAGGTGGGTGCAGCCGGCGTCGGAACCGACCGTCGTCCTGACCAGTTCGCTGAAGCCGGGGACTATTTTATGGCCCAGGAGCGCCCGCAGGCTTTCCAGCCCGGGGTGGCACTCCTCCATGGGGCGGGTGGGCATCGAGCCGCTTATCTCGAGGATCAGGCCGTCCCAGGGCTGTACGAGCATCTCCACACGGATACCGTGCAGCGCGTTCCCCGCCCTGGTGTCCTGGAGCACACCGGCCAGGCGGAGGTTGGCGCCCTCCTCCGTCACGTCCACGGATATGCTCCTGTTGAACAGCGTCATCTGCGCACCGCCTCTCTGCCGGAGCCACGACGGATATTCTATTACCACGCCGGCGAACGACCAAACCGCGGTGAGCTTTCGCCACCGGCGGGATTCGGTTTATCCTTTGTTGGTGGACGAGAGGAAGGACCGCGTATCCGGCAGGCAGGCCCCGTGCCCCGCGAGAAAGGATAGAGAGATGGACGAGCTCCTGGTGGAGAGAAAAGGTAACGTGGCCGTGCTGACGCTCAACCGGCCCGAGAAGAAGAACGCGCTGAACATGGCGCTGGTCCGGGCGATAGGCGACGCCCTGGAGGAGTTCCAGTTCGACGACGAGGTGCGCGCGGTCGTGCTGACCGGCGCCGGCGAGGGGTTCTCTACCGGGGCGGACCTGAGCGGCGGCGGGGGGCGGGAGGACGCGTTCACCCCCCTGGGCATGCGGATCACCTGCTTCGCCTACTCGAAGATGGTGAGCTCGCTGTGGCTGCTGGAGAAGCCCGTCATAGGCGCCATCAACGGCGTCGCCGCGGGGGCGAGCTGCAACCTGGCGTTCGCCTGCGACCTGCTCGTCGCCTCGGAGAGGGCCAGGTTCATCCAGGTGTTCGTGCGCCGCGGGCTGATCGCCGACGCCGGAGGCACCTACTTCCTGCCCCGCATAGTCGGCCTGGCGAAGGCCAAGGAGCTGATGTTCTTCGGGGAGGACATAACCGCCGAGGCGGCCCTCGACCTGGGGCTGGTCAACCGCGTCGTCCCCCACGGCAGGCTCATGGACGAGGCGATGGCCGTCGCCGAACAGCTTGCCAAGGGCCCTACGCGCGCGATCGGCATGATGAAGGGCATGCTGAACAAGTCCTTCGAGTCCGACCTTATGAGCGCGCTCGACAGGGAGGGGTCCCTGCAGGGGATCGCCGTTTCGACACAGGACGTGGTCGAAGGGGTGACGTCGTTCATGCAGAAGAGGCCGCCGGAGTTCAAGGGGAGTTGAAGTGAACGACACCCTGGCAGCCGCCGTGGTGGCGGCGCTGCTGTGTTGCCTGGTGCTGCCGTGTGCGGCGAACGCCGCCGTCAACGGAGGCTCGGACGTCATGGGCTGCTCGACCGGCCCCGCGCGTACCTGGTATTTCGCCGAGGGCACGACCCGGCCCGGTTTCACCGAGTACCTGTGCGTGTTGAACCCCGGGGCGAACGCGGCGACAGCGGAGTTCGCTTACATGCCGGCCGGCGGCGCGACGATCGACCGGAGCTATCACCTGGCGCCGTTCAGCAGGACTACCATCAGCGTGAACGACGAGGTGCCCGCCGGGAGCGACGTCTCCGTCCGCATAGACTCCAGCCGGCCGGTCGTTGCCGAGCGCCCGATGTACTTCCGCTACAACGGCGCCTGGGACGGCGGTCACGCCGTGGTCGGCTGCACCGCCCCGGCGTCCGAATGGCACTTCGCCGAGGGAACGACCCGGGCGGGCTTCGACAGCTACCTGTGCCTCCAGAACCCCGGCAGGACCGACGCCCTGGTGCGCCTCGACTACTTCCTCGGGGACGGCACTACCCGGACACGCCGGAACATCCGGGTCGGGGCCGCAAGCCGGTTCACCGTTGCCGTGCACGAGGAAGGCCCGGGCATCGGCCGGCACAACGATGAGAGCGGGGATTTCAGCGTCAAGGTGAGCACCGCCGGGGAGACGCCCCTGGTGGCGGAGCGCGCCATGTATTTCAACTACAAGCCCTACCTGACCGGCGGGCACGACGTCATCGGTGCCACCGCCCCCCGCGCCGACTGGTACTTCGCCGAAGGGACCACCCGCCCGGGCTTCGACACCTACCTGTGCATATCCAACCCGGGCGGGGTGGACGCGAAGGTGAACGTAAGCTACTACTGCGGCGACGGGCGGCAGGTCGAGAAGACCGGCCTGGCGGTGAAGGCCGGCAGCAGGCTGACCGTGCCCGCGCACGAGGAGCCCCTGGGTATCGGCCGCCACGACGACGCCCACGGCGACTTCAGCGCGAGGGTGCGTTCGACCAACGGCGCCCCGATCGTCGTCGAGCGTCCCTCCTACTTCTTCTACCGGCCCTTCTGGAGCGGCGGCCACGATGTCATGGGCGCGGAGGGCCCCATGCCGGAATGGTACTTCGCCGAGGGCTGCACCAGGCAGGGCTTCGACACCTACCTCTGCCTGGCGAACCCTTCCGGGAACAAGGCCGTGGTGAACATCAGTTACTACCGGGGCGACAACAAGGTGGAGGCCCGCGAGGGCATCGAGGTCGAGGCGAAGAGCCGGAGGACCGTCGCCGTACACGAGGTCGCCGAGGGTATCGGGAGGCGGGACGACGGCGGCGGAGACGTGAGCGTGAAGGTAAGCTCGGCCAACGGCGTTCCGGTGGTAGCGGAGCGCCCGATGTACTTCGCCGGACGCTGGCGGACCATGGACCGCGCCGCGATAGCCGGCGCCTGGGGCTGGGGCGACCGCACCCGCGGGAGCGGCAGAAGGCCCGAGGTGGCTATCACCATCGATTGCGAGAACAACGCGAACGCCGACAGGCTGATGGACATCCTTCAGCAGAAAGGCTTCCCGGCGACGTTCTTCCTGCTCGACCAGATAGCCACGTCCCAGCCGCGGGTCGTTACCAGGATGGCGTTCGACGGACACGAGATAGGGAACCACGGGGTCACCCACTCGCAGTTCACCAGGCTCTCGGCGTCCCAGGTCGCCTGGGAGCTGGAAACGGTCGAAAGCCACGTCAGCGCCTTGACGGGATTCACCACCAGGCCGTACTTCCGGTTCCCCTACGGCGAGCGCTCCAGCGGCCTTGTCTCCCAGGTGAACGGCCTGGGGTACTTCTCGATGTACTGGAGCGTCGACCCCCAGGAGTGGAGGGACTCCAACACCGTTGGCGCGGTCGTCAACAACGTGGTGAGCACCTCGGGCCCCGGAGCCATAATCCTGATGCACGACTCGGCGAAGACCATCGCGGCGCTGCCCTCGATCATAGACGGGTTGGTGGCCCGCGGCCTCAAGCCGGTCACGCTGACAGAGTTGATGTTCCCTGGCCCGTGAAGACGCGTCGTTCACTTCCAACCTTGTGATCGCGGGCAGCCATCAGCCGTGTGAAAACAGCGGGGAAGGGAAGTGAACAGCGGGCGGTACCTTCCCGGCGACGGTTCGCTGGAGGATGGCAGGCGGGCGCGACGAAGGAGTCGGGCCGGGAGGGATGCCACATGGAAAGCTCGAAAACGGGCGATATCGTCGCGGCGCAGCGCGCCTTCTTTGCGACCGGCAGGACGAGGGACGTCGCCTTCAGGCGACGCCAGTTGAACGCCCTCAAGGAGGCGGTCCTCGCTAACCGCCGGGCCATCCTCGGCGCCCTCAGGGAGGACGTGGGAAAGCCGGTGTACGAGGCGTACCTCGTTGAGATAAACGGCGTGGTCGCCGCCATCGACCACACGCTGGCCCGCCTCGGGAGATGGGCGCGCCCCGGTCGCGCCAGGACCCCGTCTTACCTGTTCATCGCCTCCAGCCGCATCGAGCCGGAGCCCCTGGGGACCGTCCTGGTGATCGCGCCCTGGAACTACCCCGTTGACCTCGCGCTGGAGCCGCTGGCGGGCGCCATGGCCGCGGGCAACACCGCGGTTGTGAAGCCGTCCGAGGTCACCCCCGCGTGCTCGTCGGTGATAGCGAAGATCCTCGCGGAGAACTTCGAACCCGGGTACGTGACGGCCGTCGAAGGGGGACCGGCGCAGACCGAGGCGCTCCTCGACGAGGGGTTCGACCACATCTTCTACACCGGAGGCGCCGCCGTAGGCAGGATAGTCATGGAGGCTGCCGCAAGGAACCTAACCCCGGTGACCCTGGAGCTCGGGGGCAAGAGCCCCTGCATAGTGGAGCCGGACATCGACCTGGAGGTGGCGTCGAGGCGCATAACCTGGGGCAAGTATTTCAACGCCGGACAGACGTGCGTGGCCCCCGACTACCTGCTGGTGAACGCCCGGGTCAAGGAAGAGCTGCTCGCGGCGATCATCCGCTGGATAGAGCGGTTCTACGGGAAGGACCCCTCGAAGAGCCCCGACTACGCGCGCATCGTCAGCGAGCGGCACTTCGAACGGGTCAAGGGCCTCATGGGGGACGGCAGGATAATCGCGGGTGGTGAGACCGACGCCGCTCGGCGTTACATCGCCCCGACGGTCATCGACGCGCCCGCCTCCGGGAGCAGGATCATGCAGGAGGAGATCTTCGGGCCGCTGCTCCCGGTCATCGCCTACGGCGAGCTCGAGGAAGCGATCGAGTACGTCCGGGCGGGGGAGAAACCGCTGTCCCTCTACGCGTTCACCCGGGACAGGGCCAAGCAGAGGCGGGTCCTCTCCGGCACGAGTTCCGGGGGAGTCTGCATGAACGACACCATGGTCCACTTCTCCAACCCCAACATCCCGTTCGGGGGCGTGGGAGCGAGCGGCATGGGGCGCTACCACGGCAGGTGGAGCTTCGACACCTTCTCGAACCCCCGTGGGGTCATGAGACGCTCGTTCCACTTCGACGTCTACCTGCGCTACCCGCCTTACCGGAACGCGCAGAAGCTGGCCCAGCGCCTCATCAGGTACCTGACCTGATGAGGCGCGCCGGGTCCGTGGCGGGCTTCACCGGAGGAGAGGGCCGGGTGCGGCGTGCCCGCGCGACCGCATATAATACTGCTGCAGGCGGAGAGACCCGGGCTGTCCAGGGCGAGCCCGGAGCGCGGACCACCGAGGAGGATGCATGTCAAAGCGCAAGAAGGAGGACGCGCCCCGGCGCAAACGACTCACGGAGAACTGGAAGGCGATCGTGGGGCAGGGCGCGATAGCGGCCGTTATCGGTGTGGTGATCCTGGCCGTTCCCGACCTCAGCGCCAAGGTGGTCTCGATACTCCTGGGCGCGCTGCTGCTCGTCTACGCCGTCCTGTCTTTCGTGAGCGGGAGCGCCGCCCGTGGTGAATCGGAGCCGTTCGCCTGGCTGTTCGCCCGTGGCGCGATAGCCGCCGCCGGCGGGCTGGTCATACTGTTCTGGCCCAGCCTGAAGGAGCTCAGCCTGCTCTACATCCTCGGGGCCTTCGCAGTAGCGGCCGGGGTCCTGGTGGGCGGCGTGGGGCTCTTCCAGAGGTGGGACAAAGCCTACAAGGGGATAAGCGGGGCCGGCGGGCTCGCCTCCGTCGTCTTCGGGGTGGTGCTGATCAGTTACGCCGGGAGCCTGCATTCCTCCATTACGTGGATCGTTGGGATATACGCGTTGGCCTTCGGCCTTCTGCTGGTAATCCTGGGGATGGGCGCCAGGGGAGTCGCCGCCGCCGGGTCATCCACGACCGGGTGAAGACGATTCGTGTAGCGGGATATTGAGCGCACGGCGGTGCGCGCGGGAGGAGAGATGGCCCTCGAATACGACGTCCTCATTGCGGGAGCGGGGACGGCGGGCTCCTACGTAGCCTGGAAGCTCGCCGAGCTGGGGCTCATGTGCGCCGTGCTCGAACGGAGGAAGCTTGACGAGCTCGCGACCGAGATCGGCCCCTTCCACGTGGAGGAGCACGCCTTCGAGCAGTTCGGGATTCCCCTGCCGGAAGGCGACGAGCTCCTCCACCGGATCGACCGGGTGACCAACTGGTCGCCGCGCTTCCTCCAGTCGTTCGGGTTCTCCTTCCCCACGCTGGTGATGGACAAGCCCCTGTTCACCCGCAGGCTTCATTCCTGCGCGCTGGAGGCGGGCGCCGAGATCATCGAAGAGGCGGAGGTCTCCGGGCTTCTCTTCGAGGGGGGCGTCCTGCGGGGCCTGCGCGCTCGCCTTCCGGGGGGCGAGGTCGAGCTGCGCGCCCGTCTGGTGGTCGACGCGACCGGCATCGACGGGGCGGTCCGCACCCTCATGCCCCACACCAGGTGGTTCGAGAACGACCCTGTCGCGGCTGAGGATACCATCTACGTCTACATGGAGACGTGGAAGGACGTCCGGGGGTCCTTCCCCGAGGGCATCAACAGTTTCCCGAAGTACATTGGATGGTGTGCCCCCGGACCCGGCGATACCAGGATAGTGGGGGTGGGGATGGGCGGCTCGATGGAGGCCGCAAGGCGCAGGCACCGCCAGATGCTGGAACTCCTGCCCCTCGAGGGGACGGTTGCCGGGAGCACCGGCGGGCGGATCCCCTACAGGCGGCCCCCGTTCTCGCTGGTGGACAACTCGCTCATGGTCGTGGGCGACGCGGCCTGCATGAACAAGCCGTTTTCCGGGGAAGGGGTCACTTCCGGGTTCACCGGCTGCCGCGCGCTGGTGGAAACCGCCGCCGCGGCGCTGTCCGACGACGACCTCACCCGCGACGCGCTGTGGAGCTACAACGTCGAGTACTTCCAGGGCCAGGGCGCGAAGTTCGCCCTGCTCACCTCGCTTCTCCCGGCGGTGATGTCCATGTCCGAGGAGGAGATGGAACTCTTTTTCTCTCTCCCCGGGCTGCTGACCGAGCGCGGCGCCCTGGCGCTCCAGAAGGAGTACGAGCTGGAGGCCGACACGGCGGAGGCGCTCAAGGCGCTGCCGGCCGTGCTGCGGGCCGTAGTCGGGGGCAGGCTGCGGCCTTCCTCGCTCGCGCGCATCGCGAGGATGGGGATGGTCGGCTCGACGCTGAGGGGCCTGTACTGGAGGTACCCGGAGACGACCCTCGAGTTCGGGCCGTGGATGCGCAGGGCCAACTTCCTGTGGAAGCAGGCCGAACAGGCGAAGCGCGCTTTTTTCCAGAGCGTCAAGATCTAGGCACGGCGGCCGGCGCTCCGCGCGCCGCGTCCGCGACAGAATACGGGGAAGGGAACGTGATGTCAGACTACGACGCGATTGTGATCGGAGCCGGCCTGGGAGGACTCACCGCCGGTTCCATCCTCTCGAAGCGGGGAAGGAAGACCGTTGTGCTGGAGCAGGGCGACCTGCCCGGCGGCTGCTGCGCTTCTTTCGAGAAGAGCGGGTACCGCTTCGACGTGGGCGCTTCCATCGTCGAAGTGCTCAGACCGATAGAGATGGCCTTCGAGGCGCTGGGCACCAGCCTGGCCGACGAGGTGGACCTCATCCCCTGCGACCCGGTCTACGCCGCTTCGCTCAGGGACGGCACGAAGGTGGTCATACCGTACTCGGTGGAGGGAACCGCGGAAGTCATCTCCCTGGTATCACCGGATGACGCCGGCCGCTGGCTGGAGTTCGCGGCCTTCTTCAAGGGCTTTCTGGACGAAGCCTTGAAGGGCTTCTTCACCAGTCCGGCGGACAGCCTGCTGGACATGGCGAAGATATTCCGGAAGGCGCCGGGGATGCTCAAGTACGCGCCCCTGTTCGCGGGCACGTACCAGGGCACGCTCGCGCGGTTCTTCAAGGACCCGAAAGTCCTGGAGTCGTTCGCCTACCAGTCGTTCTACCTGGGCCTGCCGCCCGAACTGGTTCCCGGGGTCTTCGCCCTGCTGCCGTACTCGGAACACGAGGGGGTCTTCTACCCTCGTGGAGGCATGGGCGCCATCCCCGAGGCCCTGGCGAGGGTCGGGCAGCGGCACGGACTCGAGGTCAGGACGGGTACGCGGGTGTACCAGGTCGTCGTCCGGGCGGGAAGGGCCTCCGGCGTGGTCCTGGCCGACGGCACCGAGATAACCGCGGACGTCGTTATCTCGAACATCAACGCGAAGAAACTGTACCTCGATCTCATAGGGGAGGAATATCTCTGCCCGCTGGCCCGTCGGGGGATCAAGAGCTACCCCCTGTCGCTGTCGGTGCCGATGCTGTACATAGGGCTCGACTGCGAACCGCCCCTTGACGCGCACCATACGATTATCTGCGCCCCCCCGGAAGAGCTCGACGACTACTGGTGGAACGGGCACCGCCGGGGCAGGCTCCCCGAGAAGCAGTTCGGCCTGGTGTGCTGGCCGACCAGGTCCGACCCTGACCTCGCCCCCGAGGGCCACCACGCCCTCAACGTCATCCTGATGGGTCCGACGGAGTTGCGGGACACGGACTGGGACGCCATGAAGCCGGAGTTCATAGAGAATTCGATAGCGTTCCTCGACGGGCAGGTCGCCCCGGGCATAGCGGACCACGTGGTCTTCGCCGACCTCGCTTCGCCGCTCGACTTCGAGCGGAGGCTGCTGCACCCAGGGGGCGCGATATACGCCGTGCAGCAGGACATCACCGCTCAGGCCGTCTTCAGGCCCAACGCGCGGTCACGGTCCATCGACGGGTTGTACCTGGCGGGGGCGTCGACCCACCCCGGCGGCGGGGTGCCCTCCTGCATAGGGTCGGGCATCATAGCCGCCGACCTCGTCGACAGGTACCGGTAGGCACGCGGGACGGCGCGCCCGCCGGCAGGGCGCGCGATGCGCCGCCGGCCGCCCACGGGCCCGCGCCACACCGCCCCGACCTTCATAACCGGGAGGGAGCATGAAGATCAAGAAGATGAAGCGACTGTTCGCGGGCGCGGCGGCCGGCTATGCGCTGGCCGTGTGGAAGCTGGGCCCCCGGCCTCACGAGCTGCTCGACCCCCGGTGGCACCGGGAGGCTCCCGTCAGGCTCGTCCTTCTCGGCCTGGCCCGGCTGATGCCCTGGCTGTACGGCCGCCGGGGGGAGAGGGGAGTGAAATCCCTTCAGTTTCTCTTCTACCAGGTGGGGGTGGACAGGGCGCCGATCCTGATGGAAGGCCTGGACATAGACCCCGGTGACGCCCGGAGCCTGGGACGGGTGCTGGATTACGAAGACGGCCTGGTGGGGGTCAGGGGGGTCTGGACCGAAGAGTGTCGCGGCCGCGCGGTGAAGGAGGAGCGCTACTGCCCGGGCGCGCGGGAGCTCGCCCACTGCCCGGAGGTGTGCACCTGCCTGATGATGGCGATGGAAGCCGGCACTTTCTCCGTCATCAACCCCGACTTGAGTGTCCCGGAGATCACCAAGCTCCTCTCGAAAGGGGACGACTGCTGCCTCGCCGTCATCGAGGTGCCGGTCAAAGGCAGGGCCGCCTCCCGGACCTCTCCGCAGGCCACGCCGGGGCAGTTTCCCCCCGTGCTGCGGGTGCCGGGGTTGCGCACGAAACTGGCGCTCTCGGGCCTGGCGAGCCTGGCGAAGGCCGCGTTCAAGCTGGCGACTTCCGGGCCGGACCAGCCCATGCAGTGGTACGAGTTCTTCCGCTACGAACCGTGAAGCCCGGTATCCGGGCATCCAATGGCGGCACCGCTCGAAGCGCGACCAGCCCTCGATGCCCCGGGAGCGGCTGGTGGAGGTAGGCGGGTTCGAACCGCCGGCCTCTGGCTTGCAAAGCCAGCGCTCTCCCAGCTGAGCTATACCCCCACACTGTTCACTTGATTCTTATACCGCAGACCGCCTCCGCCGGGCAACCGCCGCAGGGGCCGGGATCCGCCGGGTTCCCCGGCCGCCCGCTCTGTGCGGGGTGTCGGTCTGCTACACTGGAGCACAGGCGGGCGTGCGGCAACCAATCGCGGGATGAACGCGTGGAAGGGCGCATATGTCGGACGGCAAGAAGTTGCGCGTTCTCGTAGTGGAGGACGATCGGGACATGGCTTTCACCATCAGCAAGCTGCTGGTGAAGGAGTTTTCCGTGGAGGTGGACACCGCGCTGGACATCGACTCCGCGAAGAGGCGCATCGCCGACGGGCATTACGACCTGGCCACGATCGACTACCAGTTGCCGGACGGAAACGGCATCGGCCTCCTTGACCTCATGGCCGCCGAGGGGTTGGACACCAGGTCGATAGTCATAACCGGGCACGGTGACGAAGAGGTCGCCGCCAGGGCGTTCGAGGCCGGCGCCATAGCCTATATCAAGAAAGACGCACGGCTGGCGCGGTCGATCTCAGAGGCCTTTCGCCGGGCTTTCCCGAACAACGACTGAGCCGGAAGCCGCCCCCGCGGGAGCCCGGCGCCGGGCGCAACGCGACGCCCCCCCCCGCCGCACCACGAACCTCGACGCATTATGATATATTTCCATGCGGCCCGGACGGCGGGCGCGGGCCCGGGGACGAACCCGGGTCGAAACGAGCGATACCCGGGAGTGGAAGATGGCGAACAGGGAACACCTCAAGTTGCTCAAGCAGGGCGTGAAGGGTTGGAACGAGTGGCGTCGCACGGACATGAACGCCCGCCCCGACCTCTCGGGCGCCAGGCTCGGGGGCATGGACCTGCGCTACGTGAACTGGATGGTCACCGACCTTTCGGGGGCGGACCTCTCGGGCTGCAACTTGAGGCAGGCCTACATTACTCACTCCAACCTCCAGGAAGCGGACATGCGCGGCGCGATACTGCACCGGACCGACATGCGGAACTGCAACCTGGTGAACGCCGACCTGCGTGACGCCGACGCGTTCGAGGGCCTGTTCGTGAGGGCGGTGATGCACCGGACGAAGTTCAACGGGGCGAACCTGAGGGACGCGATCTTCATCAGCGCCTTTTTGAACGAGGTCGACTTCAGCGGGTGCGACCTTACCGGGGCCGACTTCTCCAGCGCGAAGATCGAAGGGCTCATCATGGAGGGCACCGTCGGCTTCAAGCTCTGTTACATGTAGCCGGTCCCACCACGGCCCGGCGTCGCCCCCGCGCGGAACCGGCCGTCGTGGAGGACCCGCCTTCAACCGGGATTCCGGCTCCCTTCGGGGCCTCTCGGACTCCCGGGGTTCGCTGAGGAAGGGGACGCGATATGTGGTTGAGGTTCATTATCGTCAAGCCCATCGGCCTGACGCTCGCGAAGAGGCCGAAGTATAACCTCCAGTATTCGGGCGAATGGCACGCGCCCTACAAAGGCCCTTTCATCGTCGTGTCCAACCACCAGACGGGCGTGGACGTGTTCGCGGAGGGGCTCGCGATACGCAAGGTCATGAACCGCAGCAGGATGCTCCCCTGGGCCAAGACCGAGATCAGGAGGGGCAGGGAGGGGATACTGGGGTGGATCCTCTGGCGCTGGCTCGGCACCATCCCCATCGACAGGGACGCGACCGAAGAGGCGCCCAAAGCAATCCGCAAGAGCCTGGACTACCTCCGCAAGGGCAAGATAATCTTCATCCACCCCGAGGGAAGCCGGTTCCCCCCGGGACAGCTCGGGCCGTTCATGTATGGTGTGGCCAACCTGGCGCGGACCGTGCCGTGCCCCATCCTTCCGGTGGGCATCTGGCGCAGGCTGGACGGGGACGGCGGCATCCAGGTCAACATCGGGGTGCCGTTCTACCTCCCGGACTTCGAGCCGGGCCCGGGCGACGACGACCGGCCCGAGAACATCTTCAGGCGCAACCTCGACGGGCTCAAGAGATGGAGCAGCAGCCTGGACCGGGACAGAAAGGGGATGAAGCTGATGGCCGACATGATCGGCCTGGTGCTCGACTCCGTCTCCAAGCTCGAGAAGATGATGACCCACGAGAAGCTTTTTCGCATGGCCGGGCTCGACGACAACGAGTACCTGCGCGACAGGGTGCTCGAGCTGCTGCCCGAGGGCTGGCGGAAGGTCGACGAACCCGATTGGGGAGAATCGGGCAAGCCCACACTCCGCGAGCAGCGCCTCCGCGACGTCTGACGGAAACTCCTCCGCCGCCCCTCCCGGCCTGCGGCCTCAGCGATCCTGTCACGCGCCGCGGCGCTTCGCGGCACGCGCGCGCAGGACCTTGGCGCGGTCGATGAGCAGGACCGGGGTGATCGAACAGGCGAGGATCACCGCCCAGGCCTGCCATGTCGGGTTCACCGTCCCGAACGCCTTGTGCATGAACGGAAGATACAGTACCCCGAGTTGCAGCAGCCCCGAGGCGAAGAACGATCCGACGAGCCATTTGTTCCTGAAGGGCGTCTCCTTGAAGAACGACCTGGTCTCGGAGCGCAGGTTGAAGGAATGGAGGGCCTGGGTCAGGACCATCGTGGTGAAGAGCACGGTCCTCGCCATGTCCAGGCCGGGCGAGCCTTCAGGCCCGGAGTAACCGAGCCAGTAGTACGCGATGAGGAACGACGCCAGGCCGCCCGCGGTTATCACCAGTCCCATGATCAAGAGGTTCGCCAGCTTTGGGGGCGCGAGGATATTCTCGGAGACGTCCCTGGGCGGCCGCTCCATTACGTCCGATTCCGGGGGGTCGACGCCAAGCGCCAGCGCCGGGAGCCCGTCGGTCACCAGGTTTAGCCACAGTATCTGGGCCGCCGCGAGCACTATCGGCAGGCCGCCGACCATGGCCAGGAATATGATGAGGACCTCGCTGATATTGCACGACAGCAGGAAGTAGATGGCCTTCTTCAGGTTCCCGAATATAATTCGGCCCTGCCTGACCGCGTAGACTATCGTCGCGAAATTATCGTCGGCGAGCACCATGTCGCTGGCCTCTTTCGAGACGTCCGTTCCGGTCACGCCCATGGCCACGCCGATGTCGGCCCGCTTGAGTGCCGGCGCGTCGTTCACCCCGTCGCCGGTCATCGCCACCACGTGCCCTCTCGATTTTAGGGCCTCGACGATCTTCACCTTGTGCCTGGGGGATACCCGGGCGTAGACCCCGATGTCCTCCACCTGGGACTCGAGCTCTTCCGGGCCCATCTCCTCCAGTTGCGAGCCCTCGACAAGGCGCCGGCCGGGGTTCAGCATCCCCAGTTCGCGGGCGACCGACGCGGCGGTCGCCTTGTGGTCGCCGGTTATCATTGCGACCTGGATATGGGCCCCCCGGCACTCCTCGAGGGCCTCGAAAGCCTCCGGCCTCGGCGGGTCCTTCATGGCGAACGCCCCCAGGAACACCAGGCCCCGCTCCGCGCCGTGGAGCTGTCCCTGGTCCGGCAGGGAGTCCAGCCTGCGGTAGGCTACCGCAAGGGTGCGCAGCGCCTGCGAGCCCAGTTCCACCGTCAGGGCCAGGACTCCGGCCTTCACCGGGTCGGTCAGTTCCACCTCGCCGGCGTCCAGGAACGCGCGGTCGCACCTGGCAAGGAGCTCCTCGGCCGCGCCCTTGGTGAAAGCGAGGTAGCCGTCGCCGCTTCGGTGGAAGGTGGTCATCAACTTCCTGTCCGAGTCGAAGGGCACTTCGCCGACCCTGGGCATGACCCGTTCCAGGTCGGTCTTCTTGAGGCCGCCGGACTCCGCGGCCTCGAGCAGCGCCGTCTCGGTCGGGTCGCCGATGTAGCCCTCGGGTCCCCGGCGGGCATCGTTGCACAGCGCCGCCGCACGCTCCATCTGCTCGTAGGCGTCACGCCGCCAGGAGTCGCCGGCCTGGAGGACGTCCCCGACGAGGACGTGGTGCGTGTCGGCGAAGAGGACGTCGGTGACCTTCATCCGGTTCAGCGTCAGCGTGCCGGTCTTGTCCGAGCAGATGTAGTCCGCCGATCCCAGTGTCTCGACCGCGGGCAGGTTCCTGATTATCGCGTTATGGCTCGCCATCACCCGGGTGCCCCGCGCCAGGGTGATGGTGACTACGGCCGGCAGTCCTTCGGGTATCGCCGCCACCGCCAGACTCACCGCCAGAAGGAACATGGTGGCCGTGGGGTTGCCCCTGACGATGCCGACGATGAAGACGACCAGCACCGTGGCGAGACAGATGTACACTATGCGGCGCCCGACGTCGCGGAGCTCGGCCTGCAGGGGGGTGCTTTCGGGACGGCTCTCCTGGAGCATGCCGGCGATCTCCCCGAGCTGGGTACGGGGCCCCGTTTCCACCACCACCGCTCGCCCGCGTCCGTACTCGACGTGGGTGCCGCTGAATACCATTGTGCGCCGGTCCCCGATCGAAGCCCCGGTGTCCACGAGCGCCCGAGGGTCTTTGGCGATTCCCTCGGACTCCCCGGTGATGCTCGATTCGTTGGCCTGGAGGTTGATCGACTCGACGACCCGGGCGTCGGCGGGGACGACGTCGCCGGTCTCCAGGATGATGGCGTCCCCGGGGACGAGTTCGCGCGTCGGGACCTCGCGCTCAACCCCGCCGCGGACAACCTGGACCGTGGGGGCCCCCATCTCCCTGAGCTTCTGAAGCGCGTGTTCGGCCCTTTCCTCCTGGACGAAGCCGAGCACCGCGTTCACCAGGACGATGACCAGTATCACGATCGCGTCGACGTACTCGCGCAGGAAGGCGGCACTGATGACGACGGCGGCCAGAAGCACGTAGATCATGAAGTCGTTGAACTGCAGGACGAATCTCACCACGGCCGGCCTGCGTTTCTCCAGCGCGATGACGTTGGGGCCGGCGCTCGCGAGCCTGCGCGCGGCTTCGCCGGGATCGAGCCCGCCGCCCGGGTCGGTCCTCAGGCGCGAAACGACGTCGTCGACCGGCAGCGAGTGCCAGGGGACTTTGTCTTGCTCCGCGGCAGTCTCTTCCACTGGTTCCTCCGGTTCCGGGGGCGTGCGTACGGTGCGGCGTCCGCCCACCTTCAGCGCTCCATCAGCAGGTTGGAGAGGCCCGCGTACTCCGCGGGGTTGAGCTCCTCGGCGCGCGCGGTCCGGGATATGCCCAGGTCCGCCAGCGCCAGCGCGACCCGGCGCGCCGTCACGCCCTCGATGCCCGCGCTCACGGAGTTGACCACCTTCTTCCGCCTCTGGGAAAACGCCGAGGTGACAACCCTGTCCATGAACGCCTCGTCCTCGGCGGGCGCCGCGTCCGGCGCCCGCCCGGGCGGCCTGCGGACCAGACGCAGCACCGCGGAGTCCACGCGGGGCCGCGGGTAGAAGCTGTTTCGCGACACGTTGGCGACTTTCGAGACCTCGGCCCTGTACCGTATCTTGACTGTGGCCGAGGAGTAATCCTTTCCTCCGGGCTCGGCGAGGATGCGCTCGCCCACCTCGCGCTGGACCATGACCGTGTACTCCGCCAGCCAGTCGTGGTCGCGCAGCCAGTCGACCAGGAGGGTAGCGGCGATCTGGTACGGCAGGTTCGAGACCATCTTGACGCCCTCGGGGGGCCGTTCTTTCCAGAGAGCGGGCAGGTCGCAGACCATCGCGTCGGCCCTCACCACCACGAGGTTCTTCGCGTAGCCCAGCTCCCGTGACAGTATCGCCGCCATCGCGGGGTCCGACTCGATGGCGTAGACCCTGCCCGCCCGCTCCACCAGGGCCTGGGTCAACGCCCCGAGGCCCGGGCCGACCTCGACAACGGTGTCGAAGTGCGAGACCCGGGTGGCGTCGGTGATGATGCGCAGCACGTTGGCGTCGACGAGGAAGTTCTGGCCCAGGGAGCGGCGAGGCCTGAGCCCTTCCGAGGTCAGGAGCTCCCTGACCACGGCGGGTGATGTCAGAAGCCTGCCGGGCTTGTCGCGGCCCGCCCCCGGTGGAACGGCCGTCATCTCAGCCGTCCTTCCCGGGCAGGCCGAAGGCGCGCGCGGTGTTGGCGGCCAGTTGCCCGTCCATTTCGCTCCCGGGCATTCCCCTCGCCGCCGCCAGGGCTCTGGCCACCAGGACCACCCGGGCGGGGACGTTCGGCTTTCCCCGGTGGGGCTCCGGGGAGAGGAACGGCGCGTCGGTCTCGCAGAGGAGCCTGTCCACGGGGACCAATGCCGCCATCTCCCGGGCCAGGGCGGCGTTCTTGAAGGTGACAGGTCCGGCGAACGACAGGTAGTATCCCCGGCGGACGCATTCGTCCAGCACCGCCCTGCCGCCGGAGAAGCAATGCATGACCACCGGGACTTCGCCGTCCAACTCCTCGGCCAGGAGCTCCAGGGTTTCGGAGTGGGCTTCGCGGTCGTGTACGACCACGGGTTTGCCCAGCCTGATCGCCAGCCTGGCGTGAGCGCGGAACGCCTCCTTCTGCACCTCGACCGGGGACCTCTCGCGGTAGAAGTCGAGCCCCGTCTCGCCGATCGCCACCACCTTCTCGCTCGAGGCGGCGATCTCCGCGAGCCTGTCCATGTCGTCGCCCGAGGCGGCGGAGGTGTCGTTGGGGTGCACGCCCACAGCGGCGTAGACGTGCTCGTTCTCCACGGCCGCGACGACGGCGGCCAGGCTCGACGGCACGCTTGTCCCCACGGTTATGATCGGGGACACACCCGTTTCGCGGGCTTCGGCGATCACCGAGGCGGAATCCGCTTCGATGAGGTCGAGGTGCGCGTGGGAATCAGGTATCAAGTCTCCTCCGCGGGGGCTTCCTTCCGCGGGAACAGGCCTTCGCCCCTGGCCGTCGCGGAGCCGGCCGGGAGGAGGCCCCACGAGGCGGAGGCGGGTATTTCAGCCCCCCCGACGGTTCCCTCGAGCCCGAGGTGGTCCCAGATCTTCGCGGCGGTCCCGGGCATGAACGGGTATATCATCATCGCGATCTGCCTGAGCCCTTCCATGCTGTTGTAGAGGACGGTGTCCAGCTCCAGGCGCTTGGATTCGTCTCTGGCCAGGGCCCAGGGCGCGGAGACGTCCACGTACCTGTTGACCGCGTGGACGAACTCCCATATCTCCGCGAGCGCCTCGTTGAAGGAAAGTCGCTCCAGCTTCGCGGTCGCCCCGGCGAAGACCGAGGCCGCTTTCTCCTCCAGGGCGCGCTCCTCGTCGCCGGGCGCGCCGGCGCCGGGCGCCAGGCCTCCGCGGTATTTCTCCGCCATCGCCAGGACGCGGCTCTCGAGGTTCCCGAGGTCGTTGGCGAGCTCGGCGTTGTAGCGGGAGAATATGGTCCTGCGGGAGAAGTTGCCGTCGATGCCGAAAGAGAACTCGCGCATGAAGTAGTACCGGTAGGCGTCCACCCCGTACTCGTCGACGATCTCCCTCGGGCGCACCACGTTGCCCAGCGACTTGGACATCTTCTGTCCCTCGACCGTCAGCCAGCCGTGGGCGAAGACGTGCTCCGGCAGGGGGAGGCCGGCGGCCATCAGCATCGCCGGCCATATGACCGCGTGGAACCTCAGTATCTCCTTGCCCATCAGGTGCCAGTCGGCGGGCCACGTCCGCCGGAAGCGCTCTTCGTCGCTCCCGTAGCCTATCGCCGAGAGGTAGTTCAGGAGCGCCTCGAACCATACGTAGGTGACGTGTCGCGCGTCGAACGGGCACGGTATGCCCCAGGTGAAAGAGGTGCGGGTGATGCTCTGGTCCTGGAGACCGGACTTGATGAACGAGACGACCTCGTTGCGCCGCGATTCCGGTTGGATGAAATCGGGATGTGATTCGATGTGTTCGAGGACCCTGTCCGCGTACTTCCCGAGGCGAAAAAAGTAGTTCTCCTCCTTGACCCAGTCGACCGGGCGGTGGCATTCAGGGCAGGCGCCTTCGACGAGCTGGCTCGAGAGGAGAAACGATTCGTCGTGCACGCAGTACCAGCCCTCGTAGGAGCCAAGGTAGACATCGTCGTTCGCTTTCAGTTTCTCTATGAAGAGCTGAGCGACCGTCGTGTGCCTGTTCTGCGTCGTGCGAATGAAGTCGTCGTTGGAGATCTCCAGCAGCTCCCAGAGGTCCGTGAAGTACGCGACCATGCCGTCCACCCAGGCCTGGGGGCTCTGGTTCTTCTCCGCGGCGGCCTGGGCCACCTTCTGGCCGTGTTCGTCCACACCGGTCAGGAAGAACACCTTCCGGCCCTGCTGGCGCTTGAAGCGCGCCAGGACGTCCGCCGCGAGGGTGGTGTAGGCCGTCCCGATGTGGGGCAGGTCGTTCACATAGTAGATGGGGGTCGTTATATAGAAAACATCGCCCAACTGCGTTTCACCTCCTGCAAGTCACCATGAATGATAACGTATTTGGCCCGGACCGGGGACGCGCCCCGGCGCAGTCGGCGGGACTCCGCGGTGTTCCCGTGAAGCCGGCAGGACCTTCCGGCGGGGGGCCGGGGGTGGCGCCTGGCCGCCGCGGCCCCGATCGGCGGCGGCGGCGGTGGAAACCGGAAGGCGCCTTTGATAGCTTAAGACCATGCGACCGGATTTTGAACCACTGGACAGGGCCCTCGAGGCTGCCGCGGCGCGCGGCGCCACCGATGCCGAGGCTTACATGGAGAGAGTCGCCGGCCTGTCGGTGCGCACGGCTAACGCCGTGGTCGAGAAGTTCTCGCTCGCCGATTCTCGAGGGATGGGGCTGCGGGTGTACGCCGGGGACAGCCTCGGCCGCGCTTACACGTCGGACCTCTCCGCTGACGGGGTGGAGGCCGCCGTCGCCGCCGCGGTCGAGAGCGCGCGGGTCACCACCGGTGAGCCGGAGCGAGCCCTCCCCGAGCCGGAACTCTATCCCGGTGCTTCCGCGGACGGGTCGTACGCAGGCGAAGACCTGGAAATACTGGGCGACCTGGAGAGCGAGCCGGCGGGCCGGAAGATCGAGTTCGCGATGGAGATGGAGCGCCTCGCCCGGGAAGGCGACCCCCGGATAGCGGCCGTCGAGGTCTCCGCCTACAGCGAGAGCACCGGAGAGGTAATTCTCGCCAACACCAGGGGTTTCCGTTCGGCGTACCGGGCTTCCGCCTGCTACGGTTACGTGGTCGCCATCGCTGAAAGGGAGGGGGAGTCCCAGACCGGCTTCGGCTTCACGGCGGGACACTCGTTCCCGGACCTGGACGCCGCCTCCGCCGCGGACGAAGCGTCCTCGATGGCCGTGAGCTTGCTCGGCGGCAGGCCTGTCGGGACCGGACGGTTCCCGGTCCTGATAGACAATCTCCCGGCCGCGGAGGTCCTGGCGGTCCTCGGCGCCGCCCTCTCGGCGGAGGCGGTGGTCAAGGGGAAGTCGTTCCTCGCCGGACGCGTCGGCGAGGAGGTCGCCGCCGCCGCCGTCACCGTCACCGACGACGGCCTCATGCGGGGGGGGTACGGCACCGCACCGTTCGACGGTGAGGGCGTCGGGGCGGCGTCACGGAAGCTGATAGAGGAAGGGACCCTTGTCACCTTCCTGCACAACACGTACACCGCCAGGCGCATGGGCGCCTCCACTACCGGGAACGCCGCACGCGGCTCGTACCGCTCGCCGGTGGGCGTCGCGCCGACCAACATATTCCTGACGCCCGGCAGCCTGACGCCGGACGAACTGGTATCCGCCATGGGGACCGGGTTCAGGGTGATGGAGCTGCAGGGCGTGCACGTCGGGCTGAACCCGGTGACCGGAGAGGTCTCGCTGGGCGCGCGGGGGCTCTGGGTGGAGAATGGGCGTCCCCTCCACGCGGTCAGGGAGGTCACGATAGCCGGGACCATCGACGGCATGCTCCGGGGGATCGTCGGCATCGCTGATGACCTCAGGTTCACACCGCTGCTCGGGGGCATCGGCACCCCGTCGATCCTCGTCGAAGGTCTCACCGTGAGCGGCGCCTAGGCCCGGCAGGAGCGGCGGGCACGACCGCCCGTAAGGGCCGGCGTCGCTTCTTGCGGACCACGCTCCGTGGTAGAATCTGCCCGCGCCGGCCGGACGCGGCGGGATGAGCAGGCGGCAGCGGACAGGAGGGGTTGCGATGTTGCTGCACGAGGTCCTCGAGGTACACGCGGAAGCCCACCCGGACAAAGAGGCGATCGTCTTTCACGACCAGAGGATCACCTACCGGGAGTACCTCGAAAACGTCAACAGGGTCGCGGCTAACCTGAACAGGCTGGGGGTGAAGCGCGGGGACAAGGTGGCCCTTTACATGGGCAACTCGCCGCGGTACGCATTCTGCTACATAGCCGCGGCTTCGCTCGGGGCCTGCGCGGTCCCGGTTTCCGTCAGGTTCGGCGAGCTGGAGGCGGGCTTCATAGTCAACAACTCCGACTCGTCGTTCCTTGCCGCGGTGCCGGGCGCCGCGGGGATCGACTTCCTCGACATCGTGAACAAGATAATGCCCTCGTGTCCACTGGTGAAGACGATCGTGGTGATCGGGGAGCCCTCCGAGGTGGACCGCGTCCCGGGCGCACTTCCCGCCGGGGAGCTGTTCGGGGAGCCCGGCCCGGCGGACATGGAGGCGCTCGCGTCCGCCCGCGGCGCCGTGCGCGAAGACGACACCGCTTTCATGGTCTATACATCGGGAACCACGGGGGTGCCCAAGGGGGCCGAACTCACCCACAAGAACCTGCTCTCGTACGCCAGGGGTCAGCTTTCGGCAACCGGGGTGACCGGGGATGACACCCTGCTGCTGGACATCCCGGTCAACCACGTGGGGGGCGGGGTGATGGCGATCATCGCCATGCTCTACGGCGGCGGCAAACTGGTCATGCTCGACCAGTTCAATCCCCAGGAGGTCATGGAGACCATCCAGAAGGAGAAGATCAGCGTGCTCGGCCAGGTGGCGGCCCAGTACATCCTGATGATGATGGTCCCCGACTTCGACAGCTACGACCTGTCGTCCGTCAAGCTCGCCGTGGTGTCCGCGGCGCCGACGCCCAGAGAGGTGTTCGTCCAGGCGAAAGAGAAGTTCGGGATCTACCTTACCAACGGTTTCGGCATGTCGGAGACCAGCGGGGCCATCACCTTCACCCGGCCCGCGGAGAACTCCCTGGACGTCCTGTCAACAAGCGTCGGCAAAGCCAACGAGGGAGTGGAGATAGCCATCATGAACGAGGAGGGCATGTTCCTCCCGCCGGGGGAGGAGGGCGAGATCTGCGTCAAGTCCGACGCGGTCATGAAGGGTTATTACAAGAGGCCTGACGAAACGGCCCTGGTGATGACGGGTGACGGTTACCTCCACACCGGCGACATGGGCAAGCTCGACGAGGACGGCTACCTCTTCATCCTCGGCCGGAAGAAGGAGATGTACATCCGGGGCGGCGAGAACGTGTACCCGCCGGAAGTGGAGGAGGTCATCCAGTCGCACCCGGGGGTCCTCTTCAACGCCGTCATCGGGATCCACGACCCCGTCATGGGCGAGGTCGGCAGGGCTTACATCGTGCCGATGCCGGGGTACGAGCCGGTGGTCACCGAGGAGGAGATAAAGCGGTGGTGCACCGAGCGCCTCGCCAGGTACAAGGTGCCCGGCCAGGTCGTCTTCCGGGACGCCCTGCCGCTGAGCCCCCTCGGTAAAGTGATGAAGAAGGTGCTCTACGAGGAGGTCAAGGGGGAAGGACCTGCCGCGGGCTGACCCGCCGGAATCCTCCGCGAGCCGGCCTCGTACGCCCCGGGAGCTTCCCGCCGGCGGTCATTTTTCTCCGTGCCGCCCGGGCCCGTCCCGGCCGCGGAACCGTCTCAATTCCGGCGTCTCCCCGCCATGGCTCAATCCTCGATGAGGATATCCTCCAGGTCTTTGCGGGGGCGGGGGCGGGGCGACTCGTCGGGGTATCCCAGCGGCAGCAGGCACACCAGCACCAGGCCGTCGGGAAGGTCCAGCGTCCTGGCCACGGCCTCGGCGTCGAAAGCCCGCACCCAGCAAGTCCCCAACCCCAGCGCCCGCGCGGCAAGCACCATGTGCTCCACGGCGATGCTGACGTTGATCGTGCCGTTGATGACGACGCGCTCCGGGTCGAAGCCTTTGTCCTTGCCGCCCCGTACCGCCCGGAGCATCATCTCCAGGCTGAACCGGGCCCCGCTCATCACCAGGCGGAGCGTCTGCCGGCCCCGCTCCTTGAACGCTTCCGCGTCGAGGCAGCACGCTATTACCACCGGCGCCTGCTCGATGAACCTCTGTCCGTAAGCGGAGGCGCGTATCTCCTTTTTGATCGTGTCGTCGGTGACGACCTTGAACCTCCAGGACTGGGTGTTGCTGCTGGAGGGTGACAGGCGGGCGGCGTCGAGCACCCTGTCGAGGAGCTCAGCCGGCACGGGGTCCCTCTTGAACCTGCGGATACTGCGCCTGCTCTCTATCGCCTCGAACACGTCCATCTGGTAACCTCCTATTGGCCCGCGCCCGGCGGCGGGTTTCGTCGTTAGATTATATCGAAGCCCGCATCGTCAGCCGAAAGGAACGGCTTGAGCCGACTGAACAAGAAGCTCCTGCGCGACCTCGGCGCGCACTGGGCGCAGGTGGCGGCGATCCTCGCGGTGGTGGCACTCGGCATCGTCATGTTCACCGGTCCGTTACTGGCTACCCGTGACCTGAAGGATTCGGTCAACGACATATATCGCCGGACCCGCTACGAGGACTTCTCCGCCAGGGTTACCGACGCGCCGTTTTCCATCGCCGCGGAGGTCCGCGCGGTTCCCAACGTAACGGCCGCGGAAGGAAGGATCGTCCGGAACACCCAGGGCGGCCTGGCGGGAAGGCGCTTGACGCTGCGGGTGGTAACCGTGCCCGACGCCGGCCGCCCGGCCGTGAACGACCTGATAGTGGAGAAGGGCGCCTATCTCGAGCCCGGCGTGAGCGGCGGCTGCATGGTGGAACACCACATTGCCACGGAGCTCCGCCTGCCCCCCGGCACGCCTCTGACGGTCTCCGGCGTCTCCGGGGAAGTCACTTTTGTCGTAACCGGGACGGTAGTCAGTCCGGAGTACCTGAGGATGGTCACCAGCAAAGCGGAGTACGTCACCGACCCCGCCCAGTTCGGGGTCATCTTCGTCAGGTACAGCGACGCCGCCGGGCTCTTCGACATGGACGGAAGGATAAACAACATCCCCGGGAGGGTGGCCGACAACGGCAGGCTGCGCGAGACGATGGGCGCCGTGGAGGAACTGCTGGCGCCCTCCGGCCTGACCGGCCTCACGGCAGGGCCGGACGAGCCGGCCGCGCTCACCCTTACGCTCGAGCTTCAGGACGTCGAGAAGGTTGCCCTCTTCTTCTCCCTGCTGCTGTTCGCCGTCGCCGCGCTGGCCATCTACATCACGATGACCCAGATAGTGTTTTCCCAGCAGCGCGAGATAGGCGCGACGCGGGCACTCGGTTACGGCAGGCGCGACCTCTCGCTCCATTACGTCGGCTACGGCGTCGCGCTCGGGGCGGCCGGGGGCGTTATCGGGGTGGTTGCGGGGTTCTTCCTGTCGCGGCTGTTCGCCAACGTGTACGCGGGGGTGTTCGGCCTGCCCCTGGTGCGGACTACGGTTTACGCCGACATCGTGCTCGTCGGGGTGTTCGCGGGCCTGGCCTTCTCCGTCCTGGGCGCCCTCGTTCCCGCGGGGCACGCCGTCCGCATGAAGCCCGCCGACGCGATGCGTACCGAGGGCGGCCTCTCCATCGGAACGGCCGCCTATTCGTCCCCGCCCCGGGTGACCGGCAGGCCAGGGTTTCCACTGTGGCTCCGTATCTCCTTCCGCAACCTCTCGAGGAACAGGAGGCGAACGGTCTTCACCTTCCTGGGGGTCATCGCGACCCTCTGCGTGATCGTTACTTCCACCGGAGGCAGGGACTCCATCGATTTCGCGGTCGACAAGTACCTGAACGGTGTCCTCGGGTGGGACGTCGCCGCGGCGTGGCCTGAGCCGATCGACGCGTCCATGCTCGCCAGGGTGAAGGCCATCAACGGGGCCGAGAGCGCGGAGGGCTTCATAGCGGTGCCCGGCCGCCTGGTGGCCGCGGGCGCTTCCCTCGACGTACAGGTGCAGGCGTTCGAGCGCGGCTCGAGGATGCACGGGCTGTACCCTACGCCGCGGTCCAGGGCGGAACCGGGCCCGGCGGAGGTGATACTCAACCGCGGCGCCAGGACGAAGCTGCCGGTGGATATCGGAAAATACGTGGGCATCGTGACCCCGCTGGGGGACGCGCCGGTGCCTTTCAAGGTGGCAGGCTTCGTATCGGAGCCTTTTGGGGGCGTCTGCTACGTGAACCTGGCTTATATCCAGGGCCTGTATTCGAGGACAGGCGGCGTTGCCGGAGCGTTCAACGGCATCGCGGCGAAGGTCGAACCCGGGGAGTCGGGGAGGGTGGCGAACGCGATAAGAGACCTCCCGGGGGTGGCGCAGGTTATCACCAAGAGCGGCGTCGCGAGGGTCTTCGAGGAACTGGTGGGGGCCGTCAAAGCGCTCTTTCTGATCTTCTACGTGATGGCCTTCGCGATGGGGTTCGCCGTGATCTTCTCGATGGTCACGGTCAACCTGCTCGAGAGAGAGCGGGAGATCGGTACCGTCAGGACCCTGGGAGCCACGCACGGACTCATCTTCTCGTTCCTGACCGTGGAGACGGTGACGGTGGTGCTAGCCGCGCTGGTGCCCGGGGTACTTCTCGGGCGCCTGCTCGAGTGGGTGATCATGGACAGGCTGCTCACGTCGGAGCGCCTGGTTCCCGACGCGGTCATCTCCTGGCAGACCGTACTGTTCGTCGTGGTCGCTACGTTCGCGGTGACGCTTCTCTCCCAACTCCCATCGCTCAGGCGCCTGTGGCGCCTCGACCTCGCGCGGGTGACCCGGGAACGGATCAACTGAGTTCGCGGGCGTCGGTAGGGCGGTGGAAGGACTGCGGCCCGCCGGTTTTGAACGGCGGGAGCCTGCTGTAGAATATGGTGCGGCGCGCCGCGCCGGGTTCGACGCCGGCAGGAACGGAGGCCGATTGGACACGTCTGAAACACCGGGCGAAGCCATGCCCTCGGGGAGGCCGCGGAGAGTGAAGCCCTGGATGCTACTCCTGGGCATCGGGCTGCTGGTCCTTGTCGCGGGGATCGCGGTGACTGCCGGAGCCACCTCCGGGGTCAGGTACAGGAAAGTGACCTTGACGGCCCGGGGACCGGGGGAGAAACCCGTCGCCGTAGCCGGCCTCCTGGTCGAACCCCCCGCAGCCCCGTCGGGGAAAGTGCCCGGGGTCGTGTTCGCCAACGGCATCACCGGCTCCAAGGAGTGGTACGTCCAGATTGCTCGCCGGATGGCGCAGGAAGGCCTGATCGTGCTCGCCATCGACCTGCGCGGGCACGGGGGATCGGGCGGCGCCTGCGAGTTCGCCTTCGGTGAGGCGAACGACGTCATCGCCGCGGGCGAGTACCTTGCGAAGAACGTCCCCGGGGTTGACCCGGCGCACGTCGTGGCGATGGGCCATTCGCTGGGCGGGGTGAGCGCCACCCGCGCCGGGATCGTGCAGCCCGGGGGCCCGTTTTCCTCGGTCGTCGCCATCTGGTCGTGGACCAGCTACAAGGACGCGGCCGTCGACCTGACCGGTCCGCTGGACGCCTTCGCCGGCCGGTCCTGGCTGTTTACCAGCTTTTCCCGCACTTTCGACATCAACTCACCAGGGGCCCAGCGCGACCGGGACATCGTCGGGTCGGTCACCGATGCGAAGCCTCCCAACTACCTCCTGGCGATAGGCAGCGCCGACGAACTCGCCTCGGTGGCCCGCGAGGAGCAGATTATGGAGAAAGCCACGGCTGAAGCCAGACGGAACCGTGGCGAGGCGCGGCTGAAGGAGGGCGTGACGTACGGGGACTTCGCGGCCGGCACCGCGCGGAAGCTGGTCGTCACCGATGACGACCACGTGACGGAGCTGGCCAGCGGGGCGATCCTCCGGCAGGCGGTGGACTGGATCAAGCAGGGCGCCGGGCTGCCCGTTGATCCCGACCGGGGAGCCCCGTTTCTCTGGGGGCGCTACCTGGGCCTGGCGCTTCTCGCGACGGGGATACTCCTTCTCTCGCTGGGGCTGCTCTCGCTGGTCCGGCGCAGGCTTTTCCCCGAGGGAGACGAGATCCATGTGGCGCCGCCGTGGGAGTACCCGGGCGGCAGGCAGGCCCTGGACGTATTGATTTACGCCCTGCCCCTGCTGGCGGCGAGCTTCCTGGCCATGCCCGCGGCCAAAGCCCTCGGGATAAAGCCGTTCATTCCTTACATGGCTGTCAACGAAACGTCCCTCTTCTACGTGACCAGGACCCTCCTGCTCCTTCCCTTTTTCGTGGCGCTCATGGTGGTGGTGACGAGGAGGCTGCTCTCCTCCGGCCGCCTCGAGGACCAGGTCCGACGCGGCGCGGCGAGGTGGGGCAAGAGCGCGGTGTACGCGCTCATCCCGGTAGCGGTAGCGGTGTTCGTGATGGTGGCGGCCGGCGGGCCGCTCCTGCTGCCCCGGGCGTTCGCCAGGCTTCCTTCGTACTTCTTCCTGGGCGTGGCCTGCGTGGCGGTGGCGTTCTGGATGGAGGATTACCTGTTCTACAAGCTGGCGTTCAACGCCCTGGACACCGGGGGAGGCCTGAAGGGCCAGTGGAAGGTGCTGCTGGTGCGCGCCGTCGTCCTCGACCTGGTGGTCGTCGTCGCCTTCCTGCCCCTGATGCAGGGCCCGGGGGTCTCGATGAAGCTGATGCTCTTCAGGGTGCCGGTGGTGCTGCTGCTCCTGGCGATGACCGCGCCGTTCGCGTTGATGGCCTGGGTGTCTATGCGCCTGAGGGCCCTGACCGGCGGGAGCCTGGCTTTCGCGCTGATGCTCACCATCACGGCGGTCTGGTTCTTCACCGGGCCGGTCGGCACGCGCGGTTTCTAGAACCGCTCAGCGGTCCTTGAACGAGAACTGGAAGCAGGCGCCGCCGTTCGAGTAGACCCGGAGGGTCCCGCCGTACCGCTTGACTATCTTCTGTACGATGGCCAGGCCTATGCCGGTCGAACCGTTCTTGCCCCTGTAGAACGGCAGGAGGATGTCCTCGCGCTTGTCGGGAGGAATGCCGGGGCCGTTGTCCTTGACCAGGTAGGTGTGTCCACCGGAGGTGTCGCCGAGGTACTTCACCTCCAGCGCAGGCCGCGGGCTGTCGTTGTACCTGATGCCGTTGTCGATGAGGTTGCTGAACACCTGGTAAACGTGTGTGGGGTCGGCCCTGACCGTGCCCAGGTCCTCGTCCAGGGCCACCGAGATATCGCGCCGCTCGATCTGGGGGGCGTGCTCCCTCAGAATCCTGTCGACGGTGGAGGAGACGTCGACGTCGGACACCTCCTCGGGTTCCTGTCCCGCGCGCGCCAGCACCAGCAGGTCGTCGATGAGCGCTTCGGCCCGGGATGTCCCCTCCTCGATGATCTCGGCGATGCGCGACACTTCCCCTTCCAGGTCCTCCACCTCGTTCATCCTGGCCACGATCGTCTCCAGGTTGCCGGCGGCCAGCTTGATGGCGGTGAGGGGGCTCCTGAGGTCGTGCGAAACGGTCTGGGCGTACCCCTCGAGCTCGCGGTTCAGCTCCCTGAGTCTTCCCTCCGCCTCCTTGCGCGCGGTCACGTCTCTGGCGAGGCTCAAGGTGCACCGGTCGCCGGATTCGTCGAGAAACGGTATCGCGTTGATCTCGTACAGGGTCTCGCGGCCGTCGGCGCCGCGTGCCAGCACCTCCAGGCCCCTGACCTCCTCGCCGCGCCTGAGGCGTTCCACCGCCTCTCGCACCTCCCGCTCGTTGTTGCCCGCGAAGAACTCCATGTACCCGCACCCCCGGAGCTCCTCCAGGGTCCTCCCCTGGCGCTCGAGCATGGCGGCGTTTGCGTTGGTCAGGGTCCCGTCCTTGCCGATGAGGAAGACGAGGTCGGGGCTGATCTCGAAAATCTTCCTGTAGCGCTCTTCGCTCTCCCGCAGGGCCTCCTGGGCCCGCAGGGCGTCGGAGACGTCCCTGGCGTTGACGACCACCCGGACCTCGCCCCCGCGCCAGGTGTAGCGGCGACCCGCTACGGACAGGGTGTGCCAGGAGCCGTCGCGGTGCCTGAAACGCGTTTCCACGTGGCCGGAAGGCGCCGCTCCCGCCGCGACGCTCTCGTGGGTCCGCGCCACACTGGAGGCGTCGTCGGGATGGACGAACTCCAGAACGCTCTTTCCGATCATCCCGGCGGGCTTGTAACCGAGCAGCGGCTCGATGGAAGGGCTGATCTCGACGATCGCCCCGTCCTGGTCCAGAATGGCGATGACGTCCAGCGAGTTCTCGAGTATGGAACGGTAGTGCTCCTCGGCGGCGATCCGCTCCGCCAGCTCGCGCTCCCGCTGCTCGTTCGCGGCCTGCAGCTCCGAGGTTCTCTCGTCGACGAGGTTCTCGAGTTTCTCCTTCAAAGCGGCCAGTTCGCGCTCGGCACTCACCCGCTCGGTGACGTCACGGCCTATCCCGCTGTAGCCGATCGGCATGCCCTCGCGGTTCCGGAGCAGCCGCCCGGACACCTCGAAACGGCGGCGCTCGCCGGATCTGGTTTCCAGCGACAGGTCGCAAACCCCGTGGGGCTCCTTCTCGAGTTCTTTCATGCCGTCGAGGACCTTCCGCCGGTCCTCGGGCACGAACATCTCCTCCAGGGTCATGCGCGAGATCTCCGCGTTGGAGTAACCGGTCACCCCGACCAGCTTCTCGTTCCAGCGGAAGAACCGGCCGTCCAGGTCCACGACGGCGAAGAGGTCCGGGAGGCCGTTCAGGACGTCCTCGATAAACACCTTCTCGTCCAGCAACTCCCGCTCGACGCGCTTGAGGCTCACCTCGGAGACGGCTTTCTGCACGGCCTCGGTGAGCAGCTCCGGGAGCTTGGCGTCCTTCACCACGTACCCTGAAGCGCGCGAGCGGAACGACCTGGCGGCGGTATCCTCGTCGCCGTGGCCGGTGACCATTATGACCGGCGGGTGGGGCCTTCCGCCGCCGGTTATATCGTCCAGCAGGTCGAGCCCGGCGCCGTCGGGCAGGCGGTAGTCGAGGGTGATGAGGTCGTAATCGCGTTCGTCCAGCCTGCGCTGCGCCGAGGCGCAGTCATGGACGATATCGACGTGAACTGCGAACCTGCTGGAGATTATCCGCGCCAGCAGTCGCGCCATCTCCTGGTCGTCCTCTATTACGAGAGCTCTGAGGTTGCTGTCAGACGTCATTTCATTCACCGCGATTGCCGACCGCGGACGGAAGGAAAGTAGCCGCTTACGGACCGATTATAACACCTGAAGACGTAGCGGCACAAAGTCGCTTCTCAACGTCCCGCCGTTCGGCGGCCGGAGATTACGACCGGCGCGCCGCGGGGCTCACCGCGCAGGCGCCCCGGGGGGCGTCCCGTCCCGTCCCGGGCGCGCCTCTAGAGCCCCTGGAGGACCCTGTTGGCGGCGTTCACGCCGCTGGTGAGCGCCGCTTCGACGGACGGCATCCCGAAGTACTCGCCGGACAGGTGCAGCCCCGGGTACTCGCGCATGGCCACCTTGAGTTTCTGGACCGCGGTGATCTGGCCAGGGTTGGAGAGGCACACCGCCTGCGGCCAGCGGAAGATCTCGCAGAATATCACGTCGTCCGGGAAACGCGGGACGACCATCTGGATCTCGCGGGTCACGTGTTCGCGTATCCTGTCGTCGTCCCAGTCGAGCATCTCGCGGGCGTGGTTCCCGAAGGTGAAGACGTGCACCAGGCTGGTGTCGCGCGGGGCGTAGGAGGCGGCCTTGTTGGCGTTGTCGGTGAAGCCGGACATGCACAGCCCCTCACGCCGCGGGGTGGCTATCGCGTACATGTCGTCGATGACCTTGCCCCTGGTGGCCAGCATCACGTGCGTGCACGCGCTGTACTTGATCCCCTCCAGGGTCTCGAGGATCCCCCGGGGCAGGTCGGTCAGGAGCGCCGCCGCCTCGGGGGCGAGCGAGCCGCAGATCACGCTGTCCGCCTCGATGAACGCGGTGCCGCCACCGTCTTTGATCTCGACGCCCTTGACCTTCGAGCCTTCCATCACGATCCTGGTGACCTCGGTCTCGAGCCTGATGTCCTTCACTTTCCCGGCGAGCGACTCGGCCAGGTGGCCTATCCCCCTGGTGGTGGTGCTCAGACCCGGCAGAAAGTACCAGGCGAGCGCGAGCCCGTAAGCCGCGGAGATGTCCTCGGGCTCCGCGAGGGTAAGAGTGCTGGCGATAGGCTGTATGGCGTACTCCAGTATCTCCTCGCCCCAGTGGCGCCGCGCGTACTCCGCGAAGGAGACGTTGTCCAGTTCTATGGCTTTCAAGGGGTCGTTGAAGTCCAGCTTCTTCCCCAGGGTCAGGAACTTGAAAGCCATCTTCGCGCCCTGGCGCTTGCCGCGGTTGGAGAGCGCCTCGAACTTCAGGGCGCTGGTGGGATGCTTGAGGTTGCCGCTTATGCTCGGGTAGGCCACGTGGACCGTGCCGTCGCGCAGGATGCCCATGGGCCTGGCCCACTGGACGAGCCGTCCGTGGATTCCAAGCTGCTTCATCAGGTCGAACGTCGTTCGATATCGTGAGAAGAAGAACTGGGCCCCCAGGTCGAGGGTGAACCCCTCTTTTTCCACCCCGTATATCCTGCCGCCCGCGAACTCCCTCTTCTCGAGGACGACGCATTCGGCGCCGGACTTCTCCAATGTATAAGCCGCCGCGAGCCCTGAAGTACCCCCACCGATTACGACGGTCTTTCCCATTGCTACCTCCCGGTTGCGAACGTGTTAGCGGTCACTACGGTGTCAGGGAATTATATCAGAAAGGGAAGCGGCACTGACCGTCCGGTCAGCCGGACTGAGGTCAGACCGGGGCCGGGGACCAGCGGGGCCCGTCTCAGTATTTTATCCACTCGGGCTGGTAGCGGCCGCCGGCCCAGCGCACGAGGCGCTCGAAGACCAGCTTTCTCGGGGCGGATGCCCGTTTCGAGAGCAAGAGGCGGTCGAGCACCTTCTCGCAGGCCCTCGCGAGCGTTCCGGAGCCCAAGCGGTAGATCCTGGCGTACAAATAGGAGAGGGTGTGGAAGTTCTCCTTCACCGCGGCGTCCTCCCAGCCCGCCGAGGCGGTTCTCAAAGGGGAGCGTCCCTCGAAGATGGAGTCCACCGTTTCCCCTTCGATCAGGCCCTGTTCCTCGCAGAGCTTGAACAGCTCCGTCCGGGGGTAGGGGATGAACGTCGACACCTGTATCGTGTCGGGCCTGCAGCGGCCGTTGAGCCTGACGGTATCCAGGACCATCGCGGTGTCTTCCAGGGGAAGCCCGTGCATGTTGGTGGACACGGTCTTCATGCCCGCTTCCCGGCAGGCCTCGAAAGCCCGTTCTATCTGCCCGTTGGACATCCGCCTGTTGAGCAGTTTCCCCCGGAGCCATGGGTTGCCGCTCTCGATGCCCATGCACACTACCTCGCACCCCATCTCCGCGAGAGCGCGGGCCATCTCCCGGTCCATGAAGTTCACTCGCGAGTTGCAGATGAACGGCATGCCCACCCTGTTCCGGTAGAGTTCCGACAGCCGGGCGAACCAGCGGCGGTCCGTGGTGAGGATGTCGTCATCGAAGCGGATGTACTCGATGCGGGGGTCCGAGGAGACCATCTCCTCGATCTCCGCGACGACGTTCTCGGGGCTGCGGAACCGGACGTAATCCCGGGGGTTGGGGTACACGCTTTTCTGGGCGTGGTTGGAGCAGTAGCTGCAGTCGAAGGGGCAGCCCCGCGACGCCATGAGCGTGCCCCGGGGGTGCTGGTCGGCGCAGAAGAGCTCGGGGTCGAAAATGGTCCTGTCGGGGAACGGCAGCCCGTCCAGGTCGGCGCGCAGCGCCCGGGCCGGGTTCCTGGCAACGGAGTCTCCGGAGACCGCCCAGAGGCCCGCGATGCCGGTCGGGTCGGAGCCCGCCTCCAGCGCCTCGCAGAGCTCCAGGAGGGTCTCCTCGGCTTCGCCGACCGCGGCGAAGTCGATCCCCTCGCACTCGATGACATCGGCGGTGGCTATGGTGGGGTGCACCCCGCCGCAGACGGCCGGTATGCCGGTCTCCTCGCGGAGCCAGCCTGCCCAGGCAGCCACGTGCCTGAACATATGGGTGGTGCTGGAGAAACCCAGGAGGTCCGGGGCCTCGTCCCTTACCCGTTCGACGAGCCGCTCGCGCTCCGGCGGCTCCACGACTTGCATGAGCGAGACTTCGTGCCCGGCCTCCTTGAGGACCGCGGACAGGTACGCGATTCCCAGGTAGATGCGTCCCTCGGGCATGAACGAGCCGTCGGAGTACTGGAAGAAATCGGGGTATATGAAAGTGACTTTCAATCCTGCCTCAATGCTTGAGGTACATGAGCGAGCGCACCAGGTAGCGCCGGAAGTAGTCGTTCCTGCTGGTGAAGGCCAGCAGGGGCCGCATGAACGATGTCCTGTTGCCCCACTTGATGCTCATGACTCCGTGGTTGAAGTAGTGCTGGTAGCGATCGAGGAGCTTCCGCCGGAACGAGTCCTCCTCCGGGTCGATGTGGAAGGCGCCGCTTTTGTACCTGCTGTCGAGGATGTGCTGCGCGGCCATCTCCCCGGTCTCCAGCGCGTAGGTTATCCCTTCCCCGCTGACCGGGTTGGTCATGCTCGCGGCGTCGCCTATGAGTATCATCCCCGGGCACTCGACCAGGCTGCCGCCCAGCCCGACACGCAGCAGAGCCCCGCGAAGCGGGGATACCGGCCTGGCGTTGCGCATCTTCGGTGCGACGAACGGCGTCTGGTTGATCAGGACATCGAAGAACTCGTGCAGGTCGATGCCGTCCCTGCGTATGTGGTAGAGCATGGCCCCGACGCCAACGTTCGCCAGGCCGTCCCTGTTCACCGGGAACACCCAGCCGCTGCCGGGGCTGACCGCCCTGTCCGGGTACACCTCCAGGTAATCCCCGATGCCTTCGACCCCCTCGAAATACTGGCGTATCGACACGCCGAGGTACAGCGGGTCGTTGACCAGCAGGCCCATCTTCTTGCCCAGGGTCGAATGGGGCCCATCGGCCCCCACTACCACCGGAGCGCAGACCTCGAACTCCGAGCCGTCCCTGACGGCCCTGACCCCGACAACCCGGCCCCCCTCGACCAGCGGCCCGGTTACCCTGCAGTTCTCCCGGACTTCCGCCCCGTTCTCCCGGGCGTAATCGATGAGTATCTTGTCGAAGTCGGACCGCCTGATTATGTAGCCGTGGTCGGGGAACCTCGGCGTCGGGGGGATCATGGTCTCCACCATGGACCTGCCCGCCCCGGCGAACCTGAACCCGTGGAACTTGTTGAACCGCCCGTCCAGTCTCTCGCGCAGGCCCATCCTGTAGAGGTTCCGGACCGCGCGCGGGGCGATACCGTCCCCGCATACCTTCTCGCGGGGGAACGAGGACTTGTCCAGCACCAGCACGTTGACGTCGAACCTGGACAGGTAGTACGCGGCGGTGGCCCCCGCCGGACCTCCTCCCGAGATGATGACATCGTATTCCATCAAACCCCCTTCGCAGCAGGGAATCGCGACGCGACCATTATAAAGGGAGATATAACCGGCATGTGAATAAAGGCACGATATACGTGCGACTTCCCCGGGTGTTCCTCAGCGCCGGCGACCTGTCATCACTCGCGGGAATCCGTGACGAGCGGGAGGACTGCCGGCGGATCCGTCGGCCGCGGGATCGGAAATGGGCATTGACTAGCGCCCTCCGAGGAAACCGCGGGCTTCTCGTTCCACAGTTCACGACGCCTGCCGGCAATACTATGGACCTCAAGTGCCCAACGGTGAGGTCCGGGCCTCGAAATAGATTGTGATGGGTTCCCGGGGCGCCCTGACCTGCCTGCCGCTAACGCCTGAGCCAGCCGCACCTGGGCCCAGGCGCGGCTTGAGGCCGTCTCCGCTGAACAGAGCGTGCAAGGGGCCAGGCCCCTTCGCGCGGCTCACTTCCTGTCGCCGTACATCGCCCGCTCGGCCACGACCGGCCTGTTCGACGATATCTTTGTCGAGACCTCCCAGGCGCCGGGGACCCCGTCGTAAACGTTGAAGCTCTTCCGTGTCCCGGGGTCCAGGCTGACTACCGGCCCCGGCCGTTCTCCACCCGGGGTCATATAGGTGACCGTGACGCTCGCCGGGGAGCCGCCGGGGTTCGCCACCAGCACCCAGGTCTCGAACCCCGCGCCGGTGGAGCCTTCCGCGAGGTACCAGGTCTCGGCGAGCACCGCGGCCCCGATGGAGTCGTGCGCCCAGGCCCGCCCGTTGCCGTACATCGCCCTCTCGGCAATCACGGAACTGCTTCCAGTAACCTTCGTGGATACCTCCCACTCGCCGGGGGCGTACTGCGCGACGTTGTACGTCTTCCTCGAGTTGCCCGGCAGCGTCTCGGTGGGCCCCGCCTTGGCTCCCGCGGGCGTCATGAAGGTAAGGTTCACGCCGACCGCCTTGTTGTTCGGGTTCTGCACCAGCACGTACGTCTCGAAATCACCGCCGGTGCACCCCTCCGCCAGGTACCAGTTCTTCGCCGGCGTCGAGGTCCCGATGGAGTCGTGCGCCCAGGCCCGCCCGTTGCCGTACATCGCCCTCTCCGCGATCACGTCGCCGTCGGCCTCTACAGTGGTCGATACCTCCCACTCGCCGGGGGCGTACCGCGCGACGTTGTACGTCTTCCTCGAGTTGCCCGGCAGCGTCTCGGTGGGCCCCGCCTTGGCTCCCGCGGGCGTCATGAAGGTAAGGTTCACGCCGACCGCCTTGTTGTTCGGGTTCTGCACCAGCACGTACGTCTCGAAATCACCGCCGGTGCACCCCTCCGCCAGGTACCAGTTCTTCGCCGGCGTCGAGGTCCCGATGGAGTCGTGCGCCCAGGCCCGCCCGTTGCCGTACATCGCCCTCTCCGCGATGATATCCCGGTTGGAGGTGATTCTGGTGGACACCTCCCACTCGCCGGGGGCGTACTGCGCGACGTTGTACGTCTTCCTCGACTTCGGGGGCAGTGATTCGCTCGGCCCCGCCTTGACGCCCATGGGTGTCATGAAGGTGAGGTCGACATCGGCCGCCAGGGGGCCGGGGTTCTGCACCAGCACGTACGTCTCGAAATCACCGCCGGTGCATCCCTCCGCCAGGTACCAGCTCTTCGCTGTATTCGGAGCGCCGATCGAGTCGTGGGCCCAGGTGCGTGACGTGGGGGTGAACGGTGGGGGCGGCTCACCTTCACCGTAGAGGTAATTCCCCGTCAGGAGCCCGTAGGGGATGGCGAACAAGTGGCTGGAATCAGCCCAGAAGTTACAGCTCCGCATGTTATCGGTGGTCGTCGCCAACGACCACCGGCTGCCGTCATAGTGCATTATGTCCTGGCCGGCGGAGGCCCAAACGTCGCTCCCACTGACCGCGAAGACGTCGTGGTAGAGACCGTCCCACCGCTGCCACTTCGACCCGTCATAGTGCAGGACCCCGCCGCTCCAGGTCTCGGTCGACTCGTTGTACATGCTTCCGGCGGCCCAGATGTCGTCCGGGCCAAGGACGGTGAGACCGGTTATCGCCGGGCCTCCCTGGAGAATGCGGTTCCAGGTGGTGCTCTTCTCTTTCTTATGATAGATGGACCCGTCGGACGTACCTGCCCAGACGTTGTTTCCAATACACTGAATCGTATGCACGAATTCGCCGGCGCCGGGCCAGTTCATATCGGCCTGCCAGGTGCCCTTGTCCAATTTCCATACGACCGAGTTGTGAACGTGGGCGCCCCCGCCGGCCCAGACCTCGGTAGGGGAACTCGCCGTCACGCAGCCGAGGTTGTACATGTTCTGCTTGCGCGGTTGTTTCGCCCAGTTGCGGCCGTTGAAGAAGTAGACGGTGCAGTTTTCGTAGCCCCCGCCCCCGACGCTGGCCCAGACGTGGCTGCCGTCAAGCGCGTAGATTCCGAGAACCGAGAGGTCACTGACGCCTATGTTGCTCGACTTCCAGCCGCCGCCGTCGTAGTGGTATACGGTGCCCTTCTCGCCGCCGACCCAGACGTCGCCGGGGCCGGTGGCGTGGACGCAGTTCATCCTGTCGGTCGCCCCGGAGTTCTTGACGGACCAGGTCCATCCGGCGGCTGAGGCACCGGCCGGCAGAACCAGTAGAATCAGCACGACGATGACCACAACAGAGATCGAGTTTCTTGCGAGTCTGATGTTCTTCATGAGGCACCCCCGGATTTCTCTTGAAGACCCTTCTCTAGAGCATGTCAAGTCCAATTGCTCGCCGCTGGTGCACATCGCCTCAGGCCCGGCCGGCCCCGACTGCCGTATTGGCGTCCCGGCACGACGACCCGCGCAACGTTCCTTCGAAGTATCTCGGCAGCTGCTGTCCGATATTCCCCGTTTGCCTTCCTGCTACAGCAATTCTACTCCCTTTCCGGTTGCTGCACATCGTTAGAATGAATTCCGCGCCCTGTCCGCCTCCTCCCGTATGCCGGGGCTTTCGGGTCGCTTCATCAGGTGCTCGATCCCGGCGGAGTGGTCTGGATTACCCGACATCCTGCTTGCGCAGAGGATCCTTCTTCACCGAAGGAACTTGTGGACCGCGGGGGAAGCGACCGCGGCGTCATCCGTGAAATGCAGCAAAAGAACCGCGCCACTTCCGCTGGGCTTACGGCAGCACCGGCAGGGCGTACCCGCATTTCCCGCAGGTGAAGCCGTCGGTGAGGTCCCGCTCGAGGGAACCGGCGGACCTGGCGAGCAGGACCTGCCCGCATCCCGGACAGAAGGTGCTGGCAAGCCGGTGGCCGGGGACGTTGCCAACGTACGCGAAGGTGACGCCCGCGTCGAGCGCCGCCGAGTGAAAAGACTCCAGGGTCGCGACGTCGGTAGGAGGGGCATCGAACCTGAACGCGGGCGCGTAGGCGTTGATGTGCAGGGGCACTTCGCTCCCGGCGTACTCCATGTGCCTCTCGAGGAACTCGGCGAAAGAGCCGGCATCGTCGTTCACTCCGGTGACCACGAGGTGTGCGACCTCCACGTGCACGCCGCTCTCGAGGGCGCCGCGTACGGTCTCCCATGCGGGGGTGGCCCCGGCCGCGGCGCCGCACTTCTCCCTGTACACAGCGTCGCTCCCCTTGATGTCAACGCTCATCGCGTTGAGGCCCGCCCGGCGCAGCATGTGAAGGGCGTCTCCGGTCATGTAGCCGTTGGAGACGAAAGCGCAGTCCAGCTTCCTCGCACCGGCTTCCCGGAATAGCCCCAGGCAGTACTCGAACAGCATGAGCGGTTCGGTGAAACCGACGCAGACCCCGGCGTCGCCCGCGGCCAGCGCGGCGTCGGCGACCTCGCGCATCGGGACGTGCCTCGCCTTCAGCGGCCGCGGCGCCGTCCGGGAGTGGGCGTGGTTCCGGCACCAGAGGCAATCGAGGTTGCACGACACCGTGGACACCGTCATCATGCTCTTGCCCGGCCTGAAGTGGTACAGCGGATTCGCCTCCACCGGCCCGCTCTCACACGTCAGCAGGTCGCCGTAGGCGAGCGTGTACAACTGCCCGTCTATGTTCACCCGGGACTCGCACCTGCCGCGCATGCCGTCCTCTATCTCGCAGCGCTGTCCGCAGACCCCGCAGCGCACTGTGCGCGTCCCGTACGTCTGTTCGACCAGGTAGGCCTTGTGCACGGTCGGCAGGTCGATGAGCCGCCGGGGGTCGGTGATCTCGTCGTCCATCGGGCTCCTTTCGTCTCTGGTATTATATGCGAAGGCGCCGGGGGTCGAGCGTCGCGCGGCAGGGCGCGGCCGGCGCCCCGGAGAGGACTCATGCGGGAGGGCGCCGTGTCCAGGCTGGGGGTAGGGTTCATCGGCTGCGGCAGGATTATGGACCTCAACGTACTGGGGTACCTGGACCGGGACGACGTGGAGCTCGTCGCGCTCTGCGACCTCGAGGAAGAGGTCATGGACCGCAGGATCGAGCGGTACGGTCCGGCGGCCAAGTACTTCGACCACCTGGAGATGCTCCAGGACCCCGCGGTGGACATCGTCGAGGTGCTCACTCCCCACTACCTGCACAGCCAGATGGTCGTGGACGCGCTCGCCGCGGGAAAGCACGTCAGCCTTCAGAAACCCCCCGCGGTGACCATGGAAGAGATGGACGACATGATCGCCGCCGCCGCGCGGTCGGGGACCAAGTTCAAGGTCTTCGAGAACTTCGTCTTCTACCCCCCGTACATCCGCGCCAGGGAGCTGATACGAGCGGGAGAGATCGGCGAACCCGTCGGCATCCGCATCAAGATGAGCATGAGCAAGGCCGAGAGCGGCTGGGAGGTGCCCCTGGAGTCGTGGGCCTGGCGCGTCGTCGAGGAGATGTGCGGAGGCGGGCCCTGCCTCTTCGACGACGGCTACCACAAGTGGTCGGTGGCGATCGACCTGCTGGGCGACGTGGAGAAGGTGTTCGCCTGGGTGGGCAGGCACGAGATGATGCCGGGCATCGACATCGACGCCCCCGCCGTCGTCGCATGGCGCTACCGTGGAGACCGCGACCTGTTCGGGGTCTGCGACGAGATGATGAGCACGGACCTGCTGATCGACAGCCGGTACTACCCGATCGACGAGAGGATGGAGGTGACCGGCGAAAAGGGCGTTATCTGGGTGACCAAGTGGACCGCGGACATGCTGAAGGTTCCCCCGGTCATCATGTACAGAGACGGCCGGATAACGAAGTTCGACGACATGCCACAGGACTGGGCGGACTCCTTCCGCGACTCGACGCACCACTTCATCGACGCCGTGAAGAACGATACCGAGCCGGTGCTGACGGGTGAGAGGGGCCGCGAAGTCCTGAAGTTCGCCCTCGGCGTCATGCGCTCGGCCCGCGAGGGCCGAGAGGTCTACCTCAACGAATTCGAGGTCTAGACCGCCTGCTTGAGTTTCTCGAGCACTGCGGATTCGAGCCTGCTCGCGCGGTTGCGGTCCGAAGAGGCCCAGAAGCGCAGCACCAGCACGGTGGCCTCCTTGTCAGTCTCGACCAGGACCAGCGGCTCCGGCTGCCGGAGGACGCCGTCGCAATCCATCATCGCCTCGAGCGCGCGCTTCCTCTCGACCGCCAGCTCCTGCCCGCCCTCGAGGGGAACTCTCAGGTCGATGCGCATCGTGGGCGTCGCCGAGTAATTGGTTATCGGGCTGTCGAACACCGTTTTGTTCGGTATGAACACCCGCCGCCCGTCGTAAGTCAGTATCTGGGTGTCCCTTACCCGTATGTTCTCGACCATGCCCTCCTGGTCCCCGACCCTTATCTGGTCGCCGATGGTGAACGGGTGCTGCACCAGGAGGATGATCCCCGAGAAGAGGTTGCTGAGCACGCCCTGGAGCGCGAAGCCGATCCCCACCGAGGCCAGCCCGACCGTGGCCAGGGCCGCCGAGAAGCTCATCCCGATCTCGCTGAGGGCGACCATCGTCCCCGCCAGCCAGACGAGCCCCCCCGCGCCGCGGGCGATGAGGAGGTCCACGTGCCCCTGGGTGCTCGTCCTGCCCACCGCCTTCTGCACCAGCATCCGCGCCAGCCTGGCGATGAGCCAGGTGGCGACCAGTACCGCCAGGGCCACCAGCCACCTCGGCCCCACGTCCGTTATGTCTTTCCAGAGGTCGCCGAACGCCCTGCCTATCGAAGCGACCTGAACCGCGCGGGCCATGACCAGCCTCCTGTCGCGTTCCGGGCAGGGGCTATTATAGCAAGTCCGTCCCCCGGTGACGGGACGCCGGCGCGCCGTCCCGCGGCTCCGCCGCCCGGTTGACGGCCGCCCGCGCGCTGCCGGACGCCCGGGGATCTCTCCGGGTGAAGGTGTTGGTGGGCGGCCTGGGCGAATACTAGTTTGCGGAAAGCGAAGGTACGAGATGGTGATCAGCGAAGAAGAGATGCTCGCCGACCTCAGGAAAGTGAGGGCCCGCTCTCACATCTGCCTTGCGGCATCGGCGGTACTGACTGTACTGGCGGCGGCCCTGGTCGTATCGTATTTCGTCAGGCTCCCCCACGACATAGCGGCCCTGATCCTCGCGGCGGCGGCCCTGGTTTTCGCGGGTGTCATGGCCAGCCAGACGGTTCGCGCCCGGCGCCTCGGTGTGATGATAGCGGGACGGCTCGACGCGGCCGTAGACGGAGAAGCCTCCGGCGGCGACCCGGAGGGAGCGCCCGGGCGGCGGGACGGCGGGAGCGGACCGGGCGATCCGTCCGCCGGGGGCGTGCCCGGGACGGAAAGGGGAGAGTCCCCTTGAACCACGAGCGCCTGGCCACCCTCCTGCGCTGCCCGGCCTGCGGCGCCTCGATGCGCTATATGCCGCGGGCCTACTCGTACTGCTGTGACGGCGAGGTCCTTCACGCCTACAGGGTGAGGGACGAGATAGCCGACTTCGTGCCCGGAGAGGACGACGGGAGGCAGAAGCGCGTCAACAGGGCTTTCGATCGCATTGCGGGGCGGCGCTACGAGAAGAACGTCACCGGCGCGAGCGCGTTCGCCCGTTTCAAGAACCAGGCGATGTGGGGCACGACCAAGTTCATCCCGCTCCTCTTCGAGCTGCTCGACAGCGTTGCGTCCGACTGCGACCCGGGGTACTTCCTCGACATACCTGTCGGGACCGGGGTTTTCACCGCGGGCGAGTACAGCCTTCAGTCGAACCTCGATTTTATCGCCGCGGATTACAGCAGGGCGATGCTCGAGTCGGCCCTCGAGAAGGTGCGGGCGGAGGACTTCGGCAACGTGATGCTGGTGCGGACCGACGTGCGTAGCCTACCGTTCGCCGACGGCGCGTTCTCGGGAGTCCTGACCATGAACGGCATCGACGCTTTCCCCGAGAAAGACAGGGCGCTGGACGAGCTCGTGCGGATGCTCAAGCCCAACGGCAAGCTCGCGGGCTCGACCTACGTGCGCGGAGAGCGCTGGCTCACCGACGTCATCATGGGCGGGATAAGTTCCTGGCTCGGGTACGTGACGCGCCCCGTCCACACAGAGGACGAGTTGCTGGAGGCGCTCGAGGCGCGCGGCATCACGAACATCGTCACCAGGAAGGTCAATTCGATACTGTTCTTCAGCGGGAGGCGCAGCGCGGTGCCGGCGCGCCAGGCGCCGGAGCCGGCGAAGTTGGACGAGACAGAAGAAGGCGGGCTTTAGGACCCGCCTTCGTTACATCGAGTGACCCGCGACAGGCGCCGGGCCTCACGGCGGCGGCGCCGCTTACATCAGGCGAACGCCTCGGGGATCGTCTTGAGTTCCGCGTAGCTGAAGACCGGCCCGTCCTTGCAGACGTACTTGCTGCCCACGTTGCAGCGCCCGCACTTGCCGATTCCGCACTTCATGCGCTCCTCGAGGGTGGTGTAGATCTGCTCGGCGCTGAAACCGAGCTTCTCCAGCCCCTGGGTCACGAACTTGATGAGTATCGGCGGGCCGCAGGTGACGGCTATAGTCTCCTCGGGCGAGGGCGCCACCTTGGCCAGCAGGTCGGGGACGAAACCGACGAAGTGCCCCCAGCCCTCTTCTTCGATGTCGATGGCGAGGTGGCATTCGGTGCCTTCCTCTTCGTACTCATCGAACTCCTGCTTGAAGCATAGGAGGTCGGAGGTGCGGGCGCCGTAGAGCACCGAGAGCTTTCCGTACTTGCCCTTGTTGTCCCTGATGTAATTGATCACCGGGCGGAGGGGCGCCTGGCCGATGCCGCCGCCGATCGAAACGATGTTCTTGCCTTCCCACTCCTCCATGGGGAAAGAGTTGCCGAGCGGCCCCCTGACCGTCAGGGTGTCCCCGGCCTCGAGTTCGTGGATCGCGGTGGTGACCTTCCCCGCCTGCATTATCGAGAACCGCAGGTATCCTTCCTCGGTCGGGGAGGAGGAAATGCAGAACATCGACTCGCCTATGCCCAGGCGCCCCACCATGGCGCAGTTGCCGGGCCTGTGGCTCCAGGTGTCCCACACCTTGTCGTCGGTGAAAGTAACCTTGAAGGTCTTGACCGCCCTGTCGCCCACGGGGGTCTCGTACCAGGCATCCTCGATCCTGACGACGTATGGAAGATAGGGATTGCTTTCGTCCATCATGCCGGCTTTTCCTCCTTGACTGGAGCCTGCTTGGACTTCTCGAGGATGTCCAGTATGTCGATGTTCACGGGGCAGAAATAGATACAGCGCCCGCAGCCGACACAGGCTATCACGTCGAATTTCTCCGGGAAGTAAGAGTACTTGTGGCTTATCCTGTTGCGGGTGCGCTCCTTGCGGGTCGGCCTGGGGTTGTGCCCCGAGGTGTGGGCCGTGTACTCGGCGAACATGCAGGTGTCCCACATGCGCGCGCGCCTGCCGTCGAACGCCTCGACCTCGTCCTGGATGTCGAAGCAGTGGCAGGTCGGGCACAGGAACGTGCATATCCCGCAGGAGAGACACCTGTCCGAGAACTGTTCCCAGAACGGGTGGTCGTAGAGCGCCGGGAGTTTCTCGGGAATGCCTTCGGTGTCAATGGACCGCTTGATCCCGGCGAGCGCCTCGGCCTCCTGGGCCTGCGCGGCCTTCACCTCGGTCTCGGACGCCGCCTCGAGGCCCATGGCCTTCGCCGCTTCTTCGCCACTGTCGGTAATGGTCTTCACGTAGAAGGTGTCCCCGAGGTCGAACATCAGCGCGTCGAGCCCCTTCTCGGAGGCCGGCCCTCCTCCCAGCGACGGGCAGAAGCAGCTTGACATCGGCTCGGCGCAGGCCAGCCCGAACAGCACCGTGCTCTCACGCCTCTTCTGGTAGTAGGGGTCCGGGAAGTCCCAGGAGTAAAGGTGGTCGACTATCGTGTACGCCATCGCGTCGCACGGCCGGATCCCGAAAACCAGCCTTTTTGCCGACTCCTCCGGCACCTCCGGCTCGATGTCCGTCGAACCGACCCTGTACTTGAAGAGGGTCTCCGTCTGCGGGAACATCAACTCCTTTGGAGGGACGTTGGAGTTGTGGAAGTCCAGGCTGACCTCGGCCGGGTCCTCCACCGGCTTGAAGCGGACCACGTCATCGACCGCCATAGGGGCGAACACCTGGTACCCCTCCAGCGCGCCGATCACCTCGGCCAGCTTGTCTTTCGCGAACTTGTAGTCTGCCATGTGTCACCCACCTACATTATGTATTCTTCGGGGTCCTGGGGGTTGTAGCAGGCCAGCAGCGGCTCGGCCTCGACGTTGACGCCGGGCTCGTACTCGAACATCCTGGCCACGTCCCGCGTCATCTTGCGGTTGAGCGTCATTATCGGTATGTCCACGGGGCAGACCCGCTCGCACTCCCCGCACTCGATGCACCTGCCCGAGAGGTGCCAGGCCCTCTGGACGTGGTACGCGGTGTTTTCGCTGATGTCCGTCGAACGCCGGGTCCACTGCGGGTTCATCTTCTGCACCACGCACTCGACGCAGTAGCACATGGGGCAGACGTTGCGGCAGGAGTAACAGCGGACGCACTTCGAGAACTGCTCCTCCCAGAATTTCCACTTGTCCCCCGGAGACATCTTCTCGAATTCATCGACGTCGGAAAAGTCGTCGTCGGCCCACTTCTCCACCTCGTCCCAGAGCAGTTCGTCCGCTATCAGGGGGTTCGGGAACCTGCAGCGCAGGCACTTATCGGCGAGAAGGTCTTTCCTCGCCGCCTCCTTCTTCTCGCCGTCGATGGTGAGGATGAAGCGGTCGCCCTCCTCGATGATCTCCACGGGCTCCGTCGGTTCACCGAACATCGCCTTGGCCTTTCGCCTGCTTATCACGCCGGTGCACGGGGCGCCGAGTACGATCACGCTGTCGCGGTCGTACGCCTTTTCCACGAGGTGCTGGACGATCGCCCGGGAATCGCATCCTTTGACGATGACCGCTATCTTGCGGGTGTCGGGCTCGCCGCCTCGCGGGACCGGCCTCTTTTCCTCGAGGGTGATGAAGCTGGCCGGGTTCTGCACGCATGTCGGGTCGAAGATCAACCGGTCGGCCTCGGAGGCATCGGTGATGACCGCGGGGGCGGACTCGTACCCGCAGGTCCCCCGCTTCCAGCCTATGAGGCGCCTCACGTCATCGCGGGCCAGTACCTCCCTGGCCTTGTCCCTCAGCTTTTTTTCGTCTACCAATTTATCTGCCTCCGTCTGAATTGATCCATGGGACCCGCCTCTTTGGCCTTTGCGACGGTCTCGTCGATGACGTCCTTGAACTTGGCGCCCTCGGAGGCAGATACCCAGCTCATGTTCACACGGCCGGGGTCCACCCCGACGTGCTCCAGGAGCTTGCGCATCAGCATGAAACGCCGCCTGGCGTAGAAGTTGCCCTCCAGGTAATGGCAGTCGCCCGGGTGGCAACCCGAGATGAGCACACCGTCGGCGCCCTGCTGGAGGGCGTTGACCAGGAACAGCGGGTTCACCCTGCCCGAACACATCACCCTGATGATCTTAATGTTCGGCAGGTAGTGCGTCCTCGAGGTCCCCGCCAGGTCCGCCCCCGCGTAAGAACACCAGTTGCACAGGAACGCGACTATGTTGGGCTCGAACTCTTCGCTCATTACGATTTCACTCCTAGCACTGCGATCTGTGGCAGTATCTGCTCATCCTTGAAGGACTTGGGCTGGATTGCCCCCGACAGGCACGCCGCCGCGCAGCTCCCGCAACCCTTGCAGAGCGCCTCGTTGACGCTGGCCACTTTGACGATGTTGCCCGCGCGGTTCTCGTCCACAAGCTCTATCGCGCCGAAGGGGCACACCTCCACGCAGAAGCCGCATCCCCGGCACTCGTCGGCGCTGACGACCGAGACCTGGGCTTCGACCTTGACCTTGCCGTATGCCATGAGGATCAGCGCGCTGGAAGCCGCGCCCTTGGCCTGCGCGACGGTATCCGGGATATCCTTCGGGCCCTGGCAGCAGCCCGCCAGGAAGATGCCGTCGGAAGCCGTGTCCACGGGGCGGAGCTTCGGGTGCGCCTCCAGGAAGAAGCCGTCGGTTGACTGCGAGAGCTTGAACAGGTCGATGATCTCGCGGACGTCCTTGCGCGGCTCCAGGCCCACGCCCAGCACGACCATGTCCGCCTCGTGCTCCACGGGTGTCCCGGTCAGCGTGTCCTCGACCTTGAGGACGAGGGCGTGGTCCTCGGGGTCCACGTTCTTCTTGAAGATCTCGCTGGGGTTGCCGCGGATGTAGCGGACCCCTTCGCGCCTCACCCTGTCGTAGAACTCCTCGAACCCCTTGCCGAAGGCTCGCACGTCCATGTAGAAGACCGTGATCTCGGCGTCGGGCAGCTTGTCCTTGATGAGGTGCGCCTGCTTGGCGAGGTACATGCAGCACACCCGCGAGCAGTATTCGTTGCCCACGGACTTGTCGCGCGAACCCACGCAGTGGATGAACGCGACCTTCTCGGGCAGGTAGCCGCCCTCGCCCTTTTTGTCCCTGCCCAGGAGCGGCTTGCCTCCGGTGGGTCCGGAAGCGCTGACAAGACGCTCGAACTCCAGGCCGGTCAGCACGTTCTCGTAGTCGGCCCAGCCGTACTCCGGCTTCTTGTTCATGTCGAACACGTCATAGCCCGTGGCCACGATTATCGTGCCGCACTCGATCTCGACGAGCTCGTCCTCCTGGTCGAAGTTGATCGCCCCCGCCGTGCACGCGGCCTGGCAGGCAGGGCCGTCCTTCCCGCATTTCCCCTTGGTGAGCTGAAGGCACCGTTCCGGGTCGATCGTGTACTTGGCGGGAACAGCCTGCGGAAACGGCAGGTAGACCGCGCTCCTCATCCCGATCTGCTCGTCGAACTCCGAGGGGATGCGTCCCGCCAGCCGGCAGTTCTCGGCGCAGATGCCGCAGCCGGTGCAGGTGTCGAAATCGACGTAGCGCGCGCGCTTTCGGACAGTGGCCTTGAAGTTGCCCACGTAGCCCTCGACCGCCTCGACCTGCGAGTAGGTCATGAGCTCTATGTTGGGGTGGTTGGCGACGTCCACCATCTTCGGTGTCAGGATGCACGCCGAGCAGTCCAGGGTGGGGAAGGTCTTGTCGAGCTGGGACATGTGCCCACCCACCGAGGGGGTTTTCTCGACCAGGTAAACCTTGAACCCGGCCTCGGCTATGTCGAGCGCCGCCTGGATACCCGCGATCCCCGCGCCGATGATCAGGCAGGACGGGATGACGTCCACTTCCTTCTCCTCGAGCGCCTCCAGGAGAAGCGCCTTCGCCACCGCGGCCTCGATGAGCTTCTTGGCCTTCTCAGTCGCTTCCGCGTGGTCCTCGTGCACCCAGGAGCACTGCTCCCTGATATTGGCCATCTCCAGGAAGTAGGGGTTCAGCCCGGCCTCTTTCAGCGTCTTGCGGAAGGTCGGCTCGTGCATGCGGGGGGAACACGAGGCTACTATTACCCTGTTGAGCCCCTCGTCCCTGATGTCTTCCTTGACCAGGTTCTGTCCCGGGTCGGAGCACATGTAAGTGTACTCGCGGGCGACGGCCACACCCGGCAGCTTCGAGACGTGCTCGACCACCGCCGGGACGTCGACCACCGAGCCGATGTTGATGCCGCAGTGGCAGACGTACACACCTAACTTTGGTCTTAAACCGTTCATCTACAAGGTCCTCCTTGGGGGCCTACCCCTTGACCTCCTTGATCTTGTCGATCAGGGCAGGCACCACTTTCAACAGGTCGTCGACGATGCCGAAGTCGGCGTACTGGAATATCGGGGCATCCGGGTCCTTGTTGATCGCCACCACCAGGTCGGAGCCCTTCATGCCGGTCACGTGCTGGAACGCGCCGCTGATGCCCAGCGCGAGGTACAGCTTGGGCTTCACCGTCTTGCCGGAGATGCCGACCTGGCGGTCGGTCGGGAGCCAGCCGGCGTCGACGACTGCCCGGCTTCCGGCGACATCGGCGCCGATGAGCCCGGCGAGCTCTTCCATGATGGGCACGTTCTTGTCCTCGCGAATGCCGCGTCCGAGCGACACCAGCATGTTGGACTGGGTGATGTCCACGTCGCCCACGGCGGGCTGCTCGTATTCCAGGAACTTGCGGGCTTCCGCGGCGGCGCCAACGGGGTTGTCCACCTTCTGTATCTCGCCGGACTTCGCGCCCTCGGCGGCGGGAATCGCGCCTTCGCGCAGCCCCACCACGTAGAGGTCGCCGTCCTTGAACTCGAGGCGGCCGTTTATCTTGCCTCCGTAGTAGGCGCGGGTGGCCACGGGCTTGTCGCCCTCGATCTCCAGCCCGATGATGTCCGTGGTGAACGGAACGCCCATCTCGATGGCGAGAGAGGGGATCAGGTCAACGCCCTGCCCGGTGTTGGGCGCGATGACCAGGTGGGGCTTTTCCGCCTCGATAAGAGCCTTGAGGGCCGCCTGGTAGTCGAGCGCGTTGAAGTTCTCGAACATCGGGTCGTCCACAACCAGCACCCTGTCCGCGGACGGCGCCAGTTTCGCGGCGAAATCGTCCATGCCGCTTCCGAGAAGGACCGCGGTGACCTTGCCGCCGAGGGTGCCGGCGAGTGTCAGCATCTCGAAGCTGATGTCCCGGAGCTCGCCCTGCCTGTGCTCTGCCAGTACGAATATCTCATGCATTTATACCAGCCCCTTTTCCTTGAGAATAGAAGCGAGCTTGCCGGCCGTCTCGGCCGCGTCGCCCTCGAGGATCTCGGCGAGTTCCCCGACCTCGGGAACCGAGTACTGGACCATTACCGCCACCGAACCCGCCTCGCCGACCTGGTCTTCCTCCAGGCCGGTCGCCGCGAGGTCCATTACCTTGATCTCTTTCTTGGAGGCTTCGCGGATGCCCTTGAACGAGGCGTAGCGGGGCTCGTTGCCGCCCGTCTGGATGGTCAGCACGCAGGGAGTGGAGATCTCGTCCACCTCCAGCAGCCCGCCTTCGAGTTCGCGCTTGATCTTCAGCCTGTTGTCGCCCAGGACCTCAACGGTCTTCACGTACGCGGCGTGGGGCACCCCCATGAGCGCGGCCAGCGCGACGCCGGTCGCGCCGTAGCCGTCGTCGGAGGCCATGCAGCCCGTCATCACCACGTCGCAGGAAACGTCTTTGAGACCCGCCTGGAGTATGCGGGCCAGCGCCACGGGGTCGGACCCCGCGAACTTCTCGTCGTCCAACCTGACGGCGGAGTCTCCCCCCTTCGCCAGGGCCATCCTGATGACCTGGTTGGCCGCTTCGGGCCCCACGTTCAGGACGGTGACTTCCCCACCGTGCTTCTCCTTGAGCAGGATAGCCTCTTCGACCGCGTAGTTGTCCGCGTCGTTGATGACGAAGCTGAATTTGCTTTCATCAACGCCCTTTCCACTGGAGTCGATGTGGACCTCAGTGTCGGGATCAGAAGTGTCGGGCACCTGCTTCACGCAGACTGCAATGTTCATCCTCCGCTCACCTCGCTTTTCCCTCGATCTTTACAGTGCCTCTCCGAGCAGCTCTATGATGTCCTTGACCTGCATCTCTTCCTCGTAGCCCTTGGCCTTGATCGCGTCCTCGATGGTCAGCCAGCAGAACGGGCACGCCACCGCGATGGTCTGCGCGCCCAGGTCGTGGGCGTCCGCCACCCTCGTCTCGGCCAGGCGCGGCGCCTTCGACTCCGATTCGACCCACATCTTTCCCCCGCCGCCCTCGCAGCAGAGGCTGCGCTCCTTGTTCCGGAAGAACTCCGCGAGCTCCAGCCCCTTGATCTTGCCCAGGATGTAGCGGGGTTCGTCGAAGATCAGGTTTTTCTTGCCGAGGTAGCAGGGGTCGTGGTAGACGACCTTTGAGCCGACTTCAGCGGGGAGCTCGAGCCTGCCGTCCTCGAGAAGTTCGGCGATCAGTTGAGTGTAGTGAATTACCGGCAGCCCCAGGTCCGTGTACTCGTTCTTGAACGAATTGAAGCAGTGCGGGGAGACGGTGACCAGGCGATTGACGTCGTAACGTCCGAAAAGCTCGGTATTCTCCTCGTCGAAGTACTCCATCAGGCCTTCCTCGCCGAGGCGCCGGGCCTCGGAGCCGCAGTGCTTCTCCTCCTCGCCGATGAACCCGAAATCGACTCCCGCAGCGTTCAGGACCTTCAACAGGGTCTGCACGATAGGCATGATCTTCGGGTCGTAGGCGGAGGTGCAGCAGACGTGCATCAGGACGTCGGCCTTCTCGCCTTCCTCCAGGACGCGCGCCCCTTCGATGCCCTGCATCCAGTCGACCCGCTTGGCCGCCGCTTTGCCCCAGGGGTTGCCGTTGTTGAACATGCTTTCGAGGGCGGTGATCGCGGTAGGCTCGAGGTTGCCTTCCTCGGCCCGCATCGCGCGGAGTCCCATCAGGACCTCGAACGGCTCCAGGCCCTTGGGACAGCGGACCGCGCAGGTGTTGCAGGTGGTGCAATCCCATACCTCGGGCTTCTCCGAGAGCTCTTCGAGTCGATCGTCGTCGATCGTGTCATTCACGAAACGGCGGACGTTCAGGTCGGTGCGGACCGTGACGGGGCAGCCGCCGGTGCACCTGCCGCACTGAATACAACCCAGCAGGTCGTATTTCTGCACAAAAGTTCCCTGTTCGATGCTCATTTCATACTCCAGTTTCAGGTTCCTGACACAAGTCGGGCGCACCATGGTACGGTGCACCGCTGCTCACGCCCGATAAAGCGATAGGATTCTATACAGAATTCAAGTCAAATGCAAATGATTCCGAGCCGGCGGGGGCGCCCTGGAAGCGGCCTGCCGCCCGCGCTGCCGGCACCCCCGGCCGGGGCGGGAAAACAGCCTCGTAACGGCGCCGCAACGCCGCTGCAGAGCGATGGAAGCGGCCCGGTGACGTGCGCCCGGCGCTCTCGCCGCGGGGCTTCGCGCGCGGCGGACCCGGCACGGGCGTGCGCGCCGCGTTTTCCGGCGGACGTGGCCCCGCCGTCAACCTCCGAGGACGCCTCCGAGGAAGCCGCCGGCGCCGCCGCCCCCTCCTCCCCCTGACGTGCCCGGCATGCTGGTGCTCGGCTGGACCTCGCTGGGCTGGACCAGCACGTAACCGGAGCCCTGGAAAGCGAGCTGGAAAGTCTCCCCGGAGGTCATCGACCCGTAGATGCTCTTGAGTCCCTTGAGGTTTGCGTCCACGTGGACGCTGGGCTCGAGGTTCGAGGACCAGGCGACGGTCGCGTTGGGGTCGGAATAGGTGGGCTGGTCGGGCGTGACGGTGAGCGCGACCGGCTCCCCCTTGCTGATCAGCGCCAGGTACCCGGTGCCCTCGAGGTTCACGTTGAAGAGGCCGCCGGACATCATCCCGGCGCCTCCTTTGATCATTCTGATGTCCCAGGAGATGCTGGGGGTGAACGCCAGGAGGTTGAGGGATTCGACCCCGATAGCCTCGTTCTGCAGGTAAAGCAGGACGATGTCGTTGGCGGCGTCCGCCAGGAAGAGGTCGCCCGTTCCAGTCACTTCCATCAGGGTGAAGGACTCGCCGGACACCGCCTTCTTGATCCATTTGGCGGCGCCGGCCCCTTTCCTGGAGAACGTCATCTGCCCCTGGTAGGCGACCATCGAGCCCGCCTTGGTGAGGACCTGGCCTCCGCAGGCGTCCATGTTCACCTTCAGGAGCTTCCCGTTCTGAAGGATGAACGCATCGGGGATGTCGACCTCTTTCTGTTCCTCGAGGAGTGCCTGCAGTGTGATCGCGCGCTTCATCGCCATGAATGCCCCCTTCGCCGCGTTTCGGATTGGAGGTTTTCCGGCAAGGTCCGGCCCATCATGGACCTGCCGCCTTGCCTACAGTTATGGTGACCGTGCTGCCTACGTTGGCCATTGTGCCGGGCGTGGGCGTCTGGGCGATCACCTTGCCCACGTTCGCCGCTGTCGAGACCTGCTCCACCACGTTCACCTGGAAACCCTGTCCGACCAGGGTCGACGTGGCCGCTTCCTTCGTCATCTCGGTGACTTTGGGGACCGACCTCTGTTCCGGGCGCCTGGTCACTTTTATGGTGACGGTGGAGCCTTTGGGGGCGCTCTGTCCGCCCGCCGGCTCCTGGCTTTTCACCAGACCCTCGGTGTCGGTGGCGCTGGTGACGTACTCGATTTCCGCCTTGAATCCCGCCTCCGACAGCTTCGCCGTGGCGGCATCCGCGGCCAGCCCCACGACTTCGGGCACGATGGCCTTCTCCGGGCCCTTGCTCACGACAACGTTGACGGAAGACCCCTTGGGGGCCTGGGCGTTGGCCTGGGGCTCCTGCCGGGCGATCTTGCCCTTCTCCACCGCCGCGTCGTACGCTTCGGACGACTGGCCGAGCTGGAGTCCCGCCGTCGCGAGAGCAGCCGTCGCCGATTCCACCGTCATGCCGATGACGGAGGGAACGGTCACCAGGTCGGGCCCTCCGCTGACCACCACGTCCACCGTGCCGCCTTTCCTGAGCTTGCCGCCGGCGGCCGGGTCCTGGCTTATGACGGTGTCCTTGGGCTTGGTTGCGTCCTTCACCGTCTTGGATACGTTCATCTTGAAGCCCCTGCCCTCCAGCAGGTCGCGCGCGTCGGCGGTTTTCATGCCTACCACGCCGGGAACCGCGGCGCCGGACGAAGCGCTCACCAGCGCGTAGACCAGGACGCCGACGCCCGCCAGGAACAGCAGGATGACCGGCACCCAGATCCAGGCGGTGCTGCGCCTCCGGGGCGGGGGGCCGCCCGCGGCGAACGCCCGGGTATGTCCTCCCGCCGCGTCGTCCGGGGGGAGCACGGGCGTGGCGTGGACCGGCGTGCCCTCGAGGCACCTCGCGAGGTCCGACCGCATCTCCATCGCGGTCTGGTAGCGGTTTTCGGGGTTTTTCGAGAGCGCCTTCATTACGACCGACTCGAGCTCCGCCGAGATGTCGGGGTTGATCAGCGTCGGGGGCAGCGGGTCCTCCCTGACGTGCTTGTAAGCGATGGCAACCGGGTTGTCGCCGTCGAAGGGGACCCTGCCGGTGAGCATTTCGTAGAGCACCACGCCCAGCGAGTACAGGTCGGAGCGCGGGTCGGCGGGCCTGCCCTGGGCCTGCTCGGGGCTGATGTACTGGGCGGTGCCCATGATCGTCCCGGTCTGGGTCATCGCCGAGCCCCCGGTGCTGCGGGCTATCCCGAAGTCCATCACCTTGATCTGGCCTTCGTTGGTGACGATGATGTTCTGGGGCTTGATGTCCCGGTGGACCACTCCGTGGGAGTGGGCGGCGTCGAGCGCCAGGCATATCGACATCGCTATCTCGACGGCGCGCTCGGGCAGGAGCGGGCCCCCGGCCAGTATGATCGCCTTCAGGTCCCGGCCCTGCACGTACTCCATGACGATGTAGTAGGTGCCCTCCTCGATGCCCCAGTCGAAGACGTTGACGATGTCGGGCTGGGTCAGGTTGGCGGCGGCCTGCGCCTCGTGCCTGAAGCGCTCGATGAAAACGGGGTCCTTGGCGAAGTGCGGGTGCAGGACCTTGACCGCGACGGTCCTGCCCAGGAGGTTGTCGCGGGCCCTGTAGACGTCCGCCATTCCCCCGGTGCCTATCAGTTGCTCCAGCTCGTACCGGGAACTGAGAACCTTTCCGACCATGGACTGAGAAGCCTTTCTTTCCGAAGCCGGTTTTTCAGATTATTCGTCCAGGCCGGGGACTATTCCTACAATCCGGTTCCGGCCCCGCGGCTCCCGGGAGGCGGAAGGCTTCCCGCCCCGTAGCCGGCCGGGCACCGCCCTGACGCCCGCGCGAGGGCACCAGGCTTCACGTCGGCCGAAGGCCAGGCGTTTCAACGCGGCCCGCCTACCTGTCCGAGAAACCACCGATGGTGTTTGTGCCGGCCCCGCGGCTGTTCCAGTACATCGAACGTTCGACCATTATCCTGACTCCGGGGGTCACCGCCCTCACCAGGATGGCGGCCTTCCCGCTGGGGATCTTATCGGCCATGTTGTACGTTTTCCGCGAATTCCCCGGCACGGTATCCGGCATCGGCGTAACCCGCTTGGTCCCTCCGCTCTCGAAGTAGACGACCTCGATCTTGACAGGGTCCGGATTCGGGTTCTGTACGCACGTCCAGGTCTCGTACCCGCCGGACGTCTCCCCGTCGGGCAGGTAGAAAGCTGAATGGGCTTCCTGCATTCCCACCGAAGCGTGGCAGGCCTCCCCGAGCGGAGTGCCTTCGCCCCAGTACATCGCCCGTTCGGCGATAATCGGCAGGCTGCCGGTGACCTTCGTGGAAAAATCCTGGTCCTGCATCCCGGCCACATCGTTGACCCGGACGGTCTTCCGCGAGTTGGCGGGCAGCGTCATCGCCGGCTGGGGCCTGGCCCCCGATTTGGTCATGTAGGACAGGGTCACGGTGGCCGGGCCGGGGTTGGGGTTCTGGACCAGGACGTAGGTGGTGAAACCGTAACCGGTGGTGCCTTCGGCAAGGTAGAACGTCTTTGAGGCGGAAGGGGTTCCCACCGACCCGTGGCCCTCCCGCCGGTTGTTCCGGTACATGGCGCGCTCGACGATGATGGGGACCTGGGCGCTGTCGGATTCGATCGTCACCGAGGCGTCTTTTGCGCCGATGTCATCTGCCATGCTCCAGCTCTGGCGGCCGCCTGCGGGCACCGAACGCGTCTTGGTGACCGGGCCTTCGCCCTCGATCATGTAAGTCACGGTAAGGTTCGCGGCGAGCTTGTTGGGGTTCTGCGCGAGCAGCCAGCACTCGAAGCCCCACTTGGACGAACCTTCGGCGAGATACCACTTATTGGCGGGGGCGACCACGCCGACAGAGGAGTGGCCCTCCTGGGACGCGGCCCCCGGCCCGGTCCACACCATCCGCCTGTCAACCGCTATCTGCGCGCCGCTCGTGCAGATGACCTGAGTCGAGAAATCCTTCGCGCCAATTACCTCCCTGGGGTTCAGGGTTGTCTGCGAGTACGCCGGCAGGGAGACGTCGCGCTTGGGGAAAGGCCCCTCCGGGGTCATGTACTGCACAGAGGCCGTCACCGGAACGCCGTTCGGGTTCTCGATATTTATGAAGGTCTCGAAGCCGAAATCGGTACACCCCTCCGCGAGGTACCAGGCGGCCCCCTCGGGCGCCTGGGTCACCGAGAAGGTCACCCTGTTGCTGGTCCCCGCGCCGGTGGTTACCCAGACCGGACCCGTCGTCGCGCCCACGGGGACGGCGACCCGTATCTCCTTGGAGGACCAGGCCAGGTAAGACGTCACCTTCTTGTTGTTGAAGGTCACCCACGAGGTCGACGGACGGCTCGAGCCGAAGTTGGAGCCCTTGATGGTGACCACCGTCTTCACCGGTCCCAGGGCAGGCGAGATGGAGTCGATCTTCGGCGGCGCCGGCTTGCGTTCGAGGAAGTAGAAAAGCATCTTCTTCGCGTACTCCGGGGACTGCTTGTCCAGGTGGAACGTCTGGTAGACGACCTTGCCGGACCCGAACGGCAGCGTGGCGCACACGGGAACGTTCGCCAGAGTATCCTTCAAGTTGGTCTGAATGGTGGCCCGCATGTTGACCGTCGCCTCGGGCGGTACTCCGGTGAGGGTGGTGTGTCCCTCCCTGTCATAGGTCATCGGTACGGTCGAGGACCCTATGCCGGCGCGCATCTTCGGGTCGACCACGCTCGCGGTCACCGACTGCTTGCGTCCGTGTTCGTAGTCTAACGAATCCTGGTAGAAGTTGAACGGCAGGCCCAGCCCGCGGAACAGCGGCGGGCCGCCGTGGTCGGACACGAAGACCTTGCCGCCCGAGTTCACGTACTTGACCAGCGGCGCATCCGCCAGGTTGTCGAAGAGCTCCAGGACCTTGGCCCTGTAGCCGTCGTGGAAGTCACCCGAGCAGTTGATGAATATCCACTTGAACCGCTTCAGCAGGCTGAGGTTGACAAGGTCGTAAGAACGGCCGAGCGACAGGTTGTTGTACCCGAAGCCCACGCTCGAGAGCAGGCTGCCGAAGTCACTGGATTCGGCGGGGGTGACCCCGTACCATTCGATGTTGTCCGGGTCCCAGGCCAGCGCCGCGTTGACGTTGGCCGCCGCCGCCCCTTCGGCAAGGACGATCCGGTCGGCCGTGGACTGCCCAGCCTTGCCCTTGTAGTACTGGTCTTTCCAGATGTTCCGCGGGGGCACGAACTGGACGATGTAAGTGCCGGGGACCATTCCTTCGATGAAGTATTCCCCGCCCTGCGGCTTGCCTCCGGGAGGGCCCCCCTCCGGCTTCTTATAGAAAGAGGTCTGCTCGGAGTACCGCAGGCTCCACTTGTTCCCGACCTTGAGGTAGGCCTTAACGGTCACCTCGGGAATCGGGTAGGCGTCCGGGTCGTTCGAGACCACCTTGCCGGAGATCTTAACCGTCCTGGTCAGAACGGCGTTTATTCCCGAGGTGATCTGGGAACGGTGAACGGTGATCTTGTCGGCGTCCTTCTCGTCCGCCTTGTTGTTGTACCATTCGCCGATGTGGGTCTTTTCATTCGGCGAGAACTCCACCTTGTATGTCCCCGGTTCGACCGGCCCGATGATGTACTGACCTGTTGGAATAGTGCCCGTCGATAGTACGGGCTGCCACGTTTTGCTTCTGGGGTCGTACCTGTATGCTGTGCACCTTACATCCTCAAGTTCCGTGTCCGTGCTGTCCACCACCTTCCCGGAGATGGCGCCCCCCGCGGGCACGTCGAGGTCGATGCCGGTTGTCTGCGCGCCGATCCTGACGGTGAACGGCACCGCTTCTTCCTGCGAGGATTTTCCGCCGTACCACCATTCCTCGTAGTGGATGAAATCCCTGGGCATGGCCTGGACGACGTACTGTCCGGTCGGAAGGCCGGAGAACGTGTAAACCCCGTTCACGTCCGTCTTCACGGACGGATCACGGATGACACGAATGTCGGTGCGTCGGTGGTTGTGCCAGGTTATGCAATACAGGTCCATTGCCACGTCAGGGAGCGGGCGCCCGTCGTCCGCGCCTCGCACAGTGCCGGTCACGGAGCCCCCGAGGGGCAGGGCCTGATCGATTCCGAACACCGCGCCACCGGCCGGGACGGCCACGGGGGTGGCCATGTCCAGCGAATGCACGTCATGGTAATAGATAGAGGCGTGAATCCCGTCGTTGGCGGTGAACAGCAGCCGGTAATCCCCGGCGGGGAGGCCGGACACGAGGTACTCCCCGCTGGAGTTGCTGACTGCCGGGTTTCCCGCTGGCATGTCGTCCGCATCGAACGCCTGCACCACAACCCCTGCCAGCGGGTCTCCGGTGTCCTCGGCGGTCACCCGGCCGTGTATGTCGCCGGCGGTTCCCGCCGGGATTTCCTGGTCGATGTTTTCCACCACCGTGTTTTCGGGGACCGGAACCGGCGTAGCCTCGGTAAGTGATGTCTGGTTCTGGTAGAAGATGTAGGTGTGTATCCCGTCGTTGGCGGTGAACAGCAGCCGGTAGTCCCCGGCTTCGAGGTCAGGCAGCGAGTATTCGCCGTTGACGTCGGACACAGCGGGCAGGCCGTACGTGTTTCCATCGACATCGTAAGCCTGAATGGTGGCACCGTTGATAGGCAATCCGCCGTTCGCCCCGGTCACGGTCCCTCGTATCTCCCCGGGGATCGGCTGGGCGGTCGCGCCGGGGGCGGCGAACAGCGCCAGGAGCGCGAGCGCCGAGAGGAGGACCAGCAGCAGGATTGTCTCCCAGGCCCTGTGTCCGGTCAGGTAGGATGTCATCACAAACCTCCATGCCTTCGCGGCCGGTCCGACGCCGGCAGCATCGATCAATGGTCGCCGTCAAGCGTTGATTGGTGTGATTTGCCAATCTCCCCTGGAATTCTACTACTTCTGTGGAGATGAAACGAACCTGAAGCACCAAAAGTTACCGGCGGACCGCGAGACCGCCGGCTCAGTCGTACTTGCAGGTCACCTCGTAGAACACTTCGGGGGGGTTGCCGCAGACCGGGCATTTCTCGGGCACGGCCCCGTCGGCCACGTACCCGCACACGTCGCACACGTAGTACGTCGGCTCTTCCCCGGCGAGCAGGTGCTCCAGCGCCTTCTCGTACAGCTTGATGTGCTGGTCCTCGACGTCCCGCGCCCAGGCGAACATGGTGGCCGCCGCCCTGTTCTCACCGGCCTCGGCCCTGGCGATGAACGATCCGTAGGAGACCTCGGCTATCTTCCGCTCCCTGGCGAGCGAATCGGAGAGGTTCGTTTCGGTGTCCTTTATCTCGTGCAGCAGCCTGAGGGCGTTTCGGGCGTGGATCGCCTCCGAGTCGGCGACCGCCCGGAAGAGCCTGGCCACGCCGGTGTACTCCTCTTCGTCGGCCTTGTCCGCGTAGACCCTGAGTCTCACCGACGCTTTTGATTCGCCTTCGTACGCCATGTGAAGGTCGTTTCTCAGATCATCCGCCATCGATCCACCTCCAGTTCCGATTGCCGGGCGCGGCGCCGGGTCGTCAACCAGGCCCCTTCCTGACGTAGACCCTGATCTCGCCCGGTTCCTCTTCGACCCCGAGGAATTCGTTGCCCGTCTTGTTCGCCCAGGCGGGCATGTCGCTCCTGATCCCCTCGTCGTCGGCCAGCACCTCGAGCACCTGCCCGGGCTCCATCTCCTTCATCGCCTGCGCGGTCTTCACTATCGGCATAGGGCAGTAGAAGCCCACGCAGTCTATTTTCCTGTCCGCTTCCATTCGAGACCACCTCCGGTCCGCGGCGCCTGGGGCTAGATGAACAGGTTGACCTTGCCATCGCCGGCCAGCGAAAGGTACGTTGCCGCGCCGACGAAATCGTCCACCTCGTCGATGAAATCGCCCTTCTCCAGGCCCATTATCGCCATGGACGTCGTGCAGGCCAGGAAGCGAACTCCCTGTTCCCTCGCGAGCGTGATGCTCTCTTCGAGCGAAGGCATGCGGTAACGTTTCATCAAGCTCTTCATCGTCTTCGTCCCCGCGCCCATCATGTTCATCCTGGAGAGCTTCCGCCTGGACGCTCCTCCGCGGTTCATCACTCCCATCAACCACTGCATGGGGCTTTTTTCGCCCCTGGACAGGCCGCCCTTCTCTATAACCGCGAGCCCCCAGAAGGTGAAGAACATGTTCACCCGCATGCCCATGGAGGCTCCGGTGTTCGCGAGGTTGAAGGCGGCAAGCGCCTTGTCGAGGTCACCGCTGAAAACGATGAGCGTCATCGCATCTTCAGTCATTTCCCGGCCCTCCCGGCTCGCTGAACCCTTTTCCCCGGCCTCCCGTCCCGCTTCCGGCAGAAGCCGGGCCGGAAGGCCTCTCCCGCCGTTTCTACCTCGGTGGCTCGCCGCAGTGCGGGCACTCCTCCGCGTCATCGCGGACCGGCTTCCCGCACCGGAGGCATTCGACTATCACGATTTCGCAGACGGCGCAGATCGGTCCGGGTTCCTCCACGGCCGCGTCACAGTAGGGGCAACGGCACGCCGCGGGCCTATCCTCACGCGGTTCAACCATGCTCCTCCTCCTTGGTCTTCTGCCTGGCAAGGTAGTCCTGGATCGCCTTGTGGAGCGCGTCGGTCCCGAGGTTCGAGCAGTGCATCTTCTGCTTCGGCAGCCCGCCGAGCTGCTCCGCGACGTCCTCCCGGGTGATCTTCAGCGCCTCGTCCAGGGTCTTGCCCGTCGCCATCTCGCTGACCATGCTGGAGACGGCGATCGCGGCGCCGCACCCGAAGGTCTTGAATTTCACGTCGCTCAGGCGCCCGTCGGCCACCTTGATAGAAAAAGTCATCATGTCTCCGCAGACGGGGTTGCCCACCTCGCCGACACCGTCGGCGTCCTCGATCTCGCCCACGTTGCGCGGGTTCATGAAGTGGTCCATCACGATGTCGCTGTACTGCGCTATCTCAACCACCCCCTCCTTTCAGGTACCTGGCGTAAAGCGGAGACATCCGCCGCAGCCTCTCGACGATTGGCGGCAGCTCCTTCAGCACGTATTCCACATCGTCCACGTCGTTCCCCGGCCCCAGGGAGAAAAGGATCGACCCCGAGGCCATCTCCGCGGGCACGGAGCACGCCGTCAGGACGTGCGACCCCTTGAGGGCCTTCGAGGTGCAGGCCGAGCCGCTGGAGACCGCGATCCCCTTCTGGTCCAGCAGGAGCAGCATGCTTTCTCCCTCGATGAACTCGACCACGAAGCTGGCGTTCCAGGGGAGCCTCTTCTCAGGGTGCCCGGTAAGGTGCATGCGGGGGACCGCCCCGGCAAGTCCCCGGACCAGGCGGTCCCTCAATGAAGACAGGCGCGATACCCTTGCCGACATGTCCCGCTGCGCGAGCTCCGCGGCCTTTCCCATCCCTACGATGCCGGGCACGTTCTCGGTGCCGCCCCTGCGTCCGCCCTCCTGGACGCCACCGTCCAGCAGGGGCATCAGCCGGACGCCCTCTCTCACGTAGAGAGCCCCCGCTCCCTTGGGTCCGCAGAGCATGTCCGAGGCGACCGACATGGCGTCTACCCCGAGTTCGGAGACCTCCAGGGCAACAGAGCCCGCGGCGGCCACCGCGTCGGTGTGGAACAGCGCGCCCCTGGACTTCACTTCACGCGCGATCCGCGCGATCTCCTGGATCGTGCCCACCTCGCCGTTGGCCGCCATGACGCTCACCAGCACGGTGTCCTCGCGCATCGCGGCAGCCACGGCCCCCGGGGCGACCGTGCCGTTCCTGTCGACCCCCACCTCGGTGACCTCGAAATCGAATTTCTCGAGCGTGCGCGCCGCGTGCAGCACGGAGAAGTGCTCCACGGCCGAAACGACCACGTGATTGCCTTTGCGCCGGGCCGCCAGTCCGAGTCCCTTGACCGCGGTGTTGTTGGCCTCGGTGCCCCCGGAGGTGAAGATGACTTCCTCGGGGGCCGCGCCGATCAGGCCGGCGACTCTCCCGCGCGCCTCCTCGACCGCGGCCCGCGCCCGGTCGCCCCGCGAGTGGAGTGACGACGGGTTGCCGAACTCCCCGGCGAAGAAAGGCTTCATCTCCTCGAGCACTTCCGGTAGTACGGGGCCGGCCGCGTAGTGGTCAAGGTATACTTCTCGCATCGGTGACCTCCGGGAGCCCGAGGGCCGTCACATGGAGTCGTAGAACTGCAGCAGGGCGTCCCGGTCGAGCACCGCGAGCTGCTTGTCACGGGTGCCCACGATACCCTCTTTTTTCAGCCTGCTCATGACCCGGGACACGGTTTCTTCGGTGGACCCGATGAGACCGGAGATGTCCCTGTTGGTGAGCGGCGAATCGACCCTCTCCGCGCAGCCCTTGAGCCCGGAGCCCTCGTCGAGGCTCTTCAGGAGGATGCAGGCTACCCTGCGCTCGACGCGCTCGCCGGCGATGCAGCGCGCCTTGATGTAGGAACTGTCGAGCCTGGCCCCCACCATCCGCAGGATGTAACGCTCGAACGCGGGGTCGGAGGCCAGCACCGGCGCCAGGTCGTCCCTGGATATCTTGAAGACCACGGCCTCCTTGCGGGTGACCGCCGAGAACGGGTAGAGAGTCTGCCCGTAGACGATCCCTTCGCCGAAAATCTCCCCGGGGAAGACGAAATGGAATATGTACACCTTGCCGTCACCGTGGATGACGTTAGCCTCGACAACCCCGGACTCGACCAGGTACAGCGCAGAAGACTCGTCGCCCTCGAAGAAGATGAACTGACCCCTGTCGAGGTTGATCGCGGTGAACTTCTCCTTGAGTCCCGCCCGCGCGCTCTTTTTGGCGTGGCTCAGGAATTCGTCGAGATGATCGCAGTTGTTTGCCACTTGTGTCCCGCCTTTCGCTCCCATCTCCGCCTCGTGCCCCCATTATAATACGCCGGTCCGGGGCAGGGGTTACGGGGGGCGTCGCGCACGCCCGCTCGAGCCTCAGCTTTCTTTCCCCGGGAACCCGGCGCTATCGTTCGTCGAGGGCGCCCCCCGGGGGCGGGGCTCCGCCGGCCCGAGTCCGACGTGGTGGGCCATGATCAGGTAGAAGGCGCCCAGGCCCCGGTAGCTTCCCCAGCTCTCGGCCGCGCGGCGGAGATCGCCGGCGGTCACCCGCTCTTCCCTGCCGTAGTAGTAGGTCATCTTGGCCTGGATGCCCACGTCGCCCGCCGGGAGGGAGTCCATCCTGCCGAGACCCCTTAGCATCGTCATCTCGGCCGTCCAGTCGCCTACCCCGCGCACGGCCTTGAGTTCATCGCGGATGCGGTCCACGTCCTCGTACGATTCGAACCTGTCCAGGTCGAGCTCGCCGGAAGACACCATCGACGCTGCGTCCCTCACGTACTCCGATTTCCTGGCGCTCAGCCCGCACGACCTCAGCCCGGCGGGGGTGGCCGACGCCAGGCGCCCGGGAGTGGGGTAGAGGTAGCAGCTCTCGCCGTCCGCCGTCACCGGCTCGCCGTACTTCCTGATGAGCCGGCTCTGCATGCTCAGGGCCGCCGCCAGAGAGATCTGCTGTTCGATGATCGAGTCCACCAGCGCCTCGAAGACCGTCGGCGTCGCCGGGCTCTTGAGCCCGTGGAGCCGTCTTGCCAGCCCGGACATCAACGGGTCGCCTCGAACCTGCCGGTAGAAAGGCTCGAGGTCCATGTTCAGGTTGAGCACCCTGGTCACCAGCCCGCGCGCCTTCTCGAGCTGCGAGCGCGAGAGGACGTACGGCGCCCTCACTTCCGCCTCGAGCAGTGGGGATTCGACGGTTCCCTCCGAGCGGACGAACAGCAGGGCGTTCGAACCGCCGAGCCGGACGGCCTGCCTGAAGACCCCGCCCTCGACGCTGCGGAACCGCGGGTCGCCCCTGGAGAATATCGCGACGGAGAGCTCGAAGTCGTAGGGCGGGACCGGCTTCAGCCGCAGGCGCCTCGGCCCGTCGGGCGCCGACGTCGTTCCTCCCGTCGCCGGAGACCGCGGCGAAGGGTGCGCGTCACTGGGGTCGGCGTCTCCACCGCCGCGGGGCGGCATCAGATCCCCAGTTTCGCGCGGTTGGCCTCGATGTGTCGGAGCATGCCCTCGGCGGCTTCCTCCGCGTCCGTCTCGACGCGCAGGACGCCCCCGGTTACCTCCGGGAGGTCTTCGGTCAGCAGCTTCACGAGGTTCGGCGCGCCGGTGACGAACGGCACCGGGTTCACGTACGTGTACAGCCCGAAGGCGAGCGCGAATATCGCGTCGATGGTCGCTTTCTGTTCCATGTACTCCGGGGCGCACGCCACGACGGGCAGGTCGGGGACGGGAACTCCCCCGAGCGCCGCCGAGACGGCCCCGATGAGGTCGGCGACCCGGCCGGTGTCGGTGCAGGTCCCGTAGCTCAGGACGGGCGGAACGCCCAGTTTCCCACAGAGCGCCGCCAGGCCCGGGCCGGCCTTTCCGGCGGCCTCGGGCAGGCAGAGTCCAGCCACCTGGACGGCCCCGTTGCCGCACCCCATCGAGAGCACCAGGATGTCCCTCTTGATCAGCTCTTCGGTGACCGCGATGGTGTGGTTGTCCTGCCCGGTGTCACGGAGGGTGGTGCAGGAAACCAGCCCGGCCACCCCTCTGATGGAGCCGTCCTTGAGCGCCTCGAGGAGCGGGTCCAGGGTGCCCCCGAGCGCTTCGACGATGCTTTCGGTGGAGAACCCGACGACCGCCTCGGACGGCGCGGAGAACTCGAACGGCTCGACGTCCCGGCGCCTGGACGGGTAGTTGGCCACCGCCAGGGCGAGCAGCTCGTCCGCCTGGGAGCGCGCGTCGGCGGGGACGTAGTCCAGCCGCTCGTCGATGCCTTCGAAGGCGACGAGGTCGCTGACGGGCACCAGCTTGAACGAGTACTTCTCCGCGTAGACCGGGTCTATCGGCATCGAGCAGTTCATGTCCGCGGCGAAGAGGTCGACACAGCCGGACGCCAGTACCGCCTCCTGCATTATCCAGTTGCCGGTGAACCCGAAGAAGACGTCGTCCATCTCCCAGCGCTGTATCATCTCCTGGCCGGTCTCGATATTGGCGATGACCCGCAGGCCCCTGGCCCCGGCCTCGCGCGCCTTCTCCTGCCAGGATGCTTCGCGCGCCCGCTGAACCATCGCGAACCCCAGGAACGGCTCGTGGCCGTTCACCAGGACGTTGACGTAGTCGGGGTCCAGAACACCCAGGTCGACCCGCATCCTGTGGGGCCGGGGGAGCCCGAACAGGATGTCCATGCCGAACTCGTTCACGATCTGGGACTGGTAGGCCATCGCTATGGACATGCGCATGGCCTTGAGGGCGAGGCTCCGGTAGTAGCCGTCGATGTTGGTGAGGCAGGAGCTCGTCGACTTGAGCATCTCACCGTATATCCCCCCGGGGAATATGCCCAGCTTGCGCCAGAGCTCCACGCGGTCCGCGGGCGCGAGCTTCTCCACGATGTGGCTGGGCTCGTCCGCCCTGCGGTTGAAGTCCGCGGTCGCGAAATCGCAGAGCCGGACGGCGACGTCCGCTTCCGTCCCGGACGTATCGAGTCCGAGACGCGCGGCGAAATCGTTCAGCTTGCCGGGCTCGGCGATGCCGAACGGGGTCTCCCCCCGTGCCGTCGCCCGCAGCGTCTTGATGGTCTGTTCGGTGTGGTACTGGTATGTCGAGGCTCCCAGGACGTTCCTCAGGAGCATCATGCGCATGGCCATGCCGTCGGCGGTGATGCCGCACACGCCCCTCTTGTCCCTGGCCGCGTCCGAGCGGCAGGGGCCGTTGGAGCACAGGTCGCAGCGCGTGCCCGCGGTGCAGAACGGGCAGCGCTTGTCCGGCGCGCCCAGGCCCTGAGCCTCGAAGCGGTCCCATATGTTGGTGATGCCCTCGGGCTTGATGCGCTCCTCGTAGATCCGGCGCACCGACTCGTGGTAAGAGATACGGTCGGAATCCATTTTCCCTCCCTTGCGTTCGCGAAGCCTTCCGTCCGCGGAAGCAATATTGTCGTGGATTTATTCTGAAGCGGCAACGGGAACCCTGCGGGCGCCCGGATGCCTGTTCCTGTTTCCCGGCACCGCGCCTTCGAGCGAAGAAGCCGGCCCGCGAGGGCCGGCCGGCCGGCAAATGGTCGGGGTGGTCGGATTCGAACCGACGACCTCAGCGTCCCGAACGCTGCGCGCTAACCTGGCTGCGCCACACCCCGACTCCGCCTAGTATAAGTGAGTGATCCCCCGGAGTCTAAGGAAACCGCGGGGAGTCCCGTCGGGCCTGGATCAGTCGAAGGTCGTCGGTATCGCTTCCACCACCTCGAAGGTCTGCTTGAAACCTTCCGCGTGCTTCAGCAGGGCCGCCATGTTCCCGGTCACCTTCACCTTGCCCGCCATCAGGGCGTTCATGGGGTCGAGTTCCCCGAGAGTCATGGTCTTCCAGATGTCGTAGTTCGCGCGGATTATGTATTCGTTGTCGTTGATGTCGTCGACGACCCCGTACTCCTCGATGACCCCATCCTTGATGTAGACGAACTTCGGGGGGATATCGGGCCTGTCCGTGAACTCGTAGGCGACCTTCGCGGTCAGGTCCTTCAGGGCCGCCTGCAGGTCAGGCTTCGAGTTGTAGAGCTTCGCGTATGCGTCCAGCCATTCCGTGGATCCGAATGCGACCTCGTCTGCCATGTTCTCCTCCTCCATGAAAGCCCGCCGGTGGCGGGACGTCGCCACCCGTGGGCTACTCCAGCGACTTCAGGAGCAGGTCGGTCACGTCGTAGACCTGCATTCCCGCATCCGTCGCTTTCACGACGTCGGCCAGGTTTCCTTCGCAGAACGGGCAGGCGGATACCAGGGCTCCGGCCCCGGTCTCCTTCGCCTCGTCCACCCTCTGCGTCCCGACCCACTCCGCGAAATCGGGGTAGTTCGTCTTTACGCCGGCGCCGGCGCCGCAGCACCAGGACTTCTCGCGGTTGCGCGTCATCTCGATGAGTTCCACGCCGGGGATCGCAGCCAGGATGTTGCGCGGCGCGTCGTAGAGCCCGCTGTATCTGCCCAGGTGGCAGGGGTCGTGGTAGGTGACCGTCAGGTCGACCTCGTTCTTCGGCTCGAGCCGTCCTTCGGACAGCAGGTGGTCCAGGTACTCGACGACGTGCACCACCTCGTAATCGCGCCGGGCGATCTTGGGATACTCGTGCTTGAGCACGCTGTAGCATCCCGCGCAGCTGGTCAGGACCCTCTTCGCGCCGGTGCTGTTGAGCATCTCGTTATTCTCGGCGGCGATTTCCCTGAACGCTTCCTGGGCCCCGAGGTTGAAGGTGGTGGCCCCGCAGCATATCTCCTTCTGGCCGAGGGTCCCGAAGTCCTCGCCCGCGAGCTCGAGCAGGCGCACCGTGTTGAGGGCGAAGTGGGTCCTCTCCGGTATCATCGCCGCGGTGCACCCGACGTAGAAGAGGGTCTCGACCTTCTCCTTTGCCGCGTCTTTTATCCCCTTGCCTTTCGCCCAGCGGTACCGGAGGGCTTTCGGCTGCTGGTACGGGTTGCGGTAGTTCAGCGTGCTCTTGACGATCGTCCGCGAGTCGCCCGGCGGTCCCCCGAGCGCTTTGACGACTTCCCGGCGGGCGAGCCTGGCTATGTCACGCGGGTCCTGGTCGGTCGCGCACTGCTCCGCGCACGACCCGCAGAGCGTGCAGTGGTAGAGGACATCGGCCAGGTCCTCGTCAGGTTCCAGCGCTCCCTCCCGCAGGCCCTGGGCGATGTAGCACTTGCCACCGCCCGCGTAGGTGAAGAACCCGTAGCGTGTGTACGCCGGGCATACGTTGAAGACTTCGCCGGTCTCGCCGGGGTGCAGGTTCCCCGTGCAGATCTTGCACTTGGGGCAGGTGTACATGAGCATCTCCATCGGCAGGGACACGCTCACCACCCCCCTTCGTACATCTTCAATCCGGGGTTCAGGATGTTATTCGGATCGACCGCTTTCTTGATGCGCTTCATCAGGTCGCCGAAGCCGCCCGCCTTCTCGACGTAGTTGTGGACCCCGTCGTAGCGGATGGGTGTTGCCCCGTAGCGCCTCATGCCCTCGTCGATGTAATCGCGGTAGATGCCGAGCGCCTTCTCGTGTTCCGCCTCGTCCACCGGGTCCACGAAGGGGGTGAGGCGCAGGAAGAAGCTGCGGCCCTGGTCCGTGCAGTGGCTGTAGTATGTCGTCCCGTACTGCAGCCCCCTGTTCCAGATAAACTCGAGGCCGAACCGCTCCAGTTCCACGACCTTGCTGGGTTCGGCGAACATTATGTGCATGAGGCCGTATCCCATCCCGAAGCCCTTCATGAAGTGTATGCACGGCTCGTGCCTGATGCCGTAGGTCTCGAAGTAGTCCCAGGTTCCCGGGAAACGCTCTTTTATCTCTTCGGTCATCGGCTTGCCGCCCATGCCCACCGCTATCTTCTCCAGCGTCCTGGTGTGAGTCTCCACGTCCTCATCGAAGCCGGTCATCAGGTTCAGCGTAAGCGAATACGGCCGGTCCCCGGGATGCTGCCACGGTTCGGTGGTGAAGATCTTCAGGTAATCGCTGGAGTCGGCCATGTTCCCGCCGGAGGCGAGGATGTTCATTATGGTGGCAAGGCCCCAGTGCCAGGTAACGCAGTGCTCCACCAGGTTCGCCCTCGCGGCGACCTTCATGAACTCGACGGCGTCTGCGAAGTTGTCGAAACCCATGACCGGCAGGGCCTGTACGTCGTTCAACGGGTAGATCCTCGTCGCCATCTTGGTGATGATCCCGAAGGTCCCGCAGGCGTTCAGGAAGATGCCCCTGAGGTCGGGAAGGGGCCCCCAGGGGGCGTGCCAGCTCTGCCCGGGGATGCTGTCCTCGAAAGCCTTGGATCCCGTCCTGACTATGGTCCCGTCCGGGAGGACGACCTCGAGCCCGAGGACCTCGGAGTCGATGCCGGACGCCCGGTGGCTGCCGTTTCCCTTGAGGTGGTAGTTCCCGAGCACCGAGTTGCCGGGCGGGTAGGATCCCAGGGTGACGCGGAACCCGTGAGGGCGAATCGCCCTGCTCAGCCTGCCGAGAGAGACCCCCGGCTCGACGACGGCGTAAGCGGCGTCCGTGTTGATCTCCAGGATCCGGTCCATGCCGTACATGTCGAGAACGATGCCGCCCGCCCTCGGAATCACCGACGGCTCGAGCGTCCCGCTGCTTACGGGCGTAACCGGGACAACCAGCCTGTCGGCGATGCGCAAGACCGCCTGCACGTCCTCGACGGTCGAGGGGCGGACAACGATGTCCGGCATTGCCTTGGGGAGCGGCAGCGCCGTCCCCGAGTAGGTGAACAACACCGCCTTGTTGGTGCTCACCTTCTCTTCGCCCAGGGCTTCGAGGAGTTCTTCACGCGCCCGCTCGACCACCCTGCTGTCAACGGGGGACGTAAGGACGTTCAATTGGCGGCCTCCCTTCCGACGAGGTTCTGAACGCTACGAGGCAACATTGTATCCCTTTTGGCGATCGTCAATAAGCGTCAGGCGGCTGAGGGCGCCGCCGCCGCCGCCCCGGCGCCCGCGCCCCGCCCCGCCCCGGCACTTCTTGGCTCGTGCCGGGTTCTGGTACTATTTCCGGCATAGGCCGCTCCACTGCCAGGGAGGCGAGATGTTCCACAGGTCTTACGTCAGGAAGAAGATAGCCGAATACGACGAGAGGATGTCAGAGCTGTTCGGCGACTGCGAGGAAAGCTCCGCGAAGAGCTTCGACGGCACGCGCATCGCCTACCGCAGCATCGGCCGGGGCGAGCCGGCGATAATCCTCAGCCCCGGTGTGTTCACCACTTACATGTTCTTCCACTACCTGAAAGACTACTTCTCTCCTCGTCACAGGATGATCTTCTGGGACTACAGGGGACACCCGGACAGCGACATGCCCCGGGACCTCGACTCGTTCACTATCGAGAACTGCGCGAAGGACCTGAAGGCCGTCATGGACGACGCCGGGATCGAGAGCGCCGTGCACATCGGTTTCTCGATGGGTGTCATGACGGTGCTCGAGCTCTACAGGCGCTGGCCGGAGAAGGTGCTCGGGCTCGTGCCGATCAACGGCCCTTACGGGCACGTCTTCAGCCAGAAGGAGTCGGTGGAGAACGTGATTACCCGGGGGTTCCAGTTCCTATCGGGCCACACCTGGCTGGTGGAGTGGTTCCGCCCGGTGATCGTGCTTCCCATCAATCTGCCTATTGCCAAGCGCGTCGAGCTCAACCCGACGATGCTCGCCGCCGAGGAGATGACCCTGTACTTCGAGTACGTCACCAAGATGGACTGGCGACTTGGTTTCAAGGCGCTGGCTGCCATGTCCTCGTACGACGGCGAGGAGGTGCTGGACAGGGTCAAGGTCCCGACGCTGCTGATCAGCGGGACGAAGGACTCCTGGACGCCGAAGCGCATCGCCGACGAGATGCACCGCAGGATAAAGAGCTCGGAATACACCAGGATACCCGGGGGGTCGCACGCCACGCCGTGCGAGAACCCCGACATGATCAACTTCCGCATCGACCTGTGGCTGCGGACCTACTTCCACGAGATCATGGAGCCCCATGGTTCGGCGACGGGCGGCAGCCCGGCGAAGCGGACCGCCCGGAAGCCGGCGAAAAAGAAGTCAGTTCGCGGGAAGCCCGCCACGAGGAAGCCCGCCGCAAAGAAATCTGCCGCGAGGAAACCGGCCACGAGGAAACCCGGACGCGGGAAGCCCGCAGCCTAGGTCGTTCCCCGGAGAAGGCCGGCGAAGCGGCGCCGCGCCCCGGCGCGCCGTGTGATCGGGCGACAAGGAAGCCCGCCCCGCGTCAGATCCTGGCGAACCCGGGGAGCAGCTTGAACACCCTGGTCTTCATGATCGGAGCGAGCCAGGGGTAGTTGCTTATGCCCGCCCAGGTCACCCTCTTGAGCAGCCACATCGGCATGTGCTGGTAACCCCAGGCGAAGACAAAACCCTGCTTGAAGTACCTGTTCACCCGGCGGAACTCCTCCAGGGCGCGCTGGTGGTCGTCCACCGCGAGGGCGGCGATCCTGCCCGAGACCAGGGCGCCGTGCACGCCGAACAGCAGGAAAGGGTCGATGGTGCCGGAGAGGGTGCCGGCGAGTATGTAGTTCCTGGCGAACAGCCGGGGATTTTTCCACACCTCGACGGGAAGCGCCCCGATGTTGACCGCCATCCAATCGTCGAACTCGACCCCGTCGTTCTTCGCGAGCTGGGTCCTGAAGCGCTCCATCACCCCGACGTCGAGGGGTTTTCCCCGCGAGAAGAGGCACGCCCCTCGAGCCCCGTTGACCTGCGAATAGAAGGCGTAATCGCGCGTGTACTCGTCGAAGTAGATGACGACCCTGGGGTCATCCTCAGCGGTCTCGCCCATCGCCAGGTAGCCGTACACCGGGAGGTGCGGGACGCCCAGCGGCTTCCAGGCTTCCCCGAACAGGCCCGTGGCGACGATCGTATCCGGGGGCAGGCCGTCGAAGTCGGTGACGGTATCGTTGAAGGAGAACTCGACCCCTTCGGCGAGGGCCGTCTCGTACAGGTAGACGTCGAGCGAAGTAGGCCTCGGGCCCCGTTCGACGAGGTACGCGGGCACTCCCCGGTAGAACTCGAACTCGAAGTGCCTGCCGTAGACATGGGTAGAACAACTGGCGAGTGGCGTCGCGGCCGGCGTGAAGTCTATTCCCGTGTAGAGCCGCATGCGCTCGAGGTCGATCGGAGTGCCGTCGCCGATGTTGATGATCCTGCCCTCGAGCCCCTTGATCTCGGTCAGCCCGCCGACCCTGTCGCGCCGCTCGATAACCTTGACGCTGTAGCCCTCCCTGGCCAGGTTGATGGCGGCCACCATGCCCGAGAGCCCTGCCCCTATTATCAACTGCTCTTTCATCAGCCCCTCCTGCCGCTCCGGTGCTCCCGCTCAGATTCTACAGTGCGGCGGCCTGCAATTCATGCCCCCTGACGCGGCCGCGGGCGCCATCGCCCTCCGCGGCGGGCGCAGGCGCGTCCCGCGGCGAGGCCCGGGCGAGGGGAATCTGCGATAATGTGTCTGTTCGTCCGATCCGCGGGCCGGCGTCGCGCCGGGCGGGCCATCTTCGAGACGGGAGTTGCATCGTGGGGGACGAGTTCAAGGTACTGGGCCTTTCCTGCAGCCCCAGGAAAGGCGGCAACACGGACCTGATGTGCGACGCGGCCCTCGAGGGAGCCGCCGGCGCTGGAGCTTTCGTGGAAAAAGTCATGGTGGCGGCGCTGGACATCCATCCCTGCAAGGAGTGCAACGCCTGCTTCAAGACGGGGGAGTGCGTGCAGCAGGACGACATGCAGGGGCTTTATCCGAAGCTCCTCTCGTACGAGGGGATAGTGCTGGCGGTGCCGACGTTCAGCATGAACCTCGCCGCCCAGGCGAAGACCATGATCGACCGGCTGCAGTGCCTGTGGGCCAGGAAGTACGTCCTCAAAGAGCACTCGGTGCCCGAGGGGCTCAGGGCCCGTCGCCGCGGGCTATGGCTCGGCGCGGCGGGGCTGGACAGGCCCGGCGTGTTCGAGCACTCGGTCCCCACAGTCCGCTACTTCTTCGCGATGTTGGAGGTCCCTGAATGGGACAGGGTCCTTTACCACGACGTAGACGACAAGGGAGCGATACGGGAAGTGGCCGGCGCGCTCGAGGCATGCCGGGCGGCAGGGGCGCGCATCCCGCCGTCCTGAGAGCGGGGAGGGGAGAGCCCTGGCGGAACAGATAGTGGTCGGGGCGGGACTTTCGGGCCTGGTCACGGCGATCCTGCTGGCGCGGTCCGGGCGGAGTGTGCGCATCCTGGAGAAGTACCGCACGGTGGGTGCGCAGCCCGAGCGCTGGCCGATGGCCGACGTGACCCCGATGATTCCCGAGGAGATGAGCGCGTACCTGGGCATCCCCATCGGCGAGCCGCAGGTGAAGGAATGCGGGCTGTTGAACGGCTACTTCTGGGGGGAGCGCTTCGAGATTCCCATCGGGAGGTCCAACCTGAAGGTGGTGGAGCGCGGCCCCCGCGGGACGGGGCTGGACGGATATCTACTGGAGCTGGCCCTGGCGGAGGGCGTCAAGGTCGAGTTCGAGGAGGCCGTCCTGGGACAGGGAGCTATCGCCGCGCTGCCACGGGATACCGTGATCGCCACCGGCCTTTACGCCGAGACGTTCGACGCCCTCAACATCCCTTACGTCATGGGGTGGTGCTACGGCGCCAAGGGGAAGAGCAGCCGCCAGGGCGAGGCGGCCATCTACTTCGACGGTTACACCGACGATTACGCGTACTGGGCGAGCACGAACGGGATCGATTCCGTGCTGTTCTTTACCCGCGGACCCATAAGGAGTGAGGACCTCGCCGCCTTCACCGGCCAGCTCGAGCGTACCGAGGGCATCGAGATAGGCGAGTGGCTATACGGGTACGGCCCCACCCCTACGGCGAAGTTCTCCAACCCGCGCCTCTTCGCCTCGGACAAGATCCTCGCGGGGACACTGTCGGGAATGATGGAGCCTTTCGTGCTCTTCGGGGTGCACGGCGCGCTCGTCTCCGGGAAGATCGCCGCGATGGCGGTCGAGGACCGGTCCGAGGCGTACCGGGAGTTCAAGAGACAGCTCACCACCTGGAAGAGGATGCTGCTCAACCGGAAGGTTTACAACAGAATGTCGATGGGGATGCGCAGGCGCGCGGTGGTGGGCCTGAACAGGCTCCTGGCGCTGGACCGGGACCTCGGGGCGCGCCTGCTGGGCGGCGCTTTCCACGCGGTTCCGGGGTACGTGCGCCAGCGGGAGATGCATCGCAGGCGCCTCCAGGGATACCGGCCGGGCGGTCCTCGCGGGTAGACCGGCGACGGCGGCATGGGAGGGAGCCCGGCTTCAGCCGGGGCCGGGGGCCCCCGTGCGGGTCCCGCCGCGGTAAGCGAACTCCTCTTCCTGGACCGGTTCCTCGAAGTAGTGGTGCAGCCCCGCCGGGAGGTCGTGGTAGTCGATTCCCTCAATTACCGGAGAGAGGTCGGCGGAGTTGTAGGTGTTCCAGAACAGAGACGAACGCCTGTGCAAGCCGTTCCTTTCCAGGAAATCCAGCGCTGCGGCGAAGGTCTTGCCGGTGTAGGTGCCATCGAGCAGCATGCCGTCACGGGAGCGGGCGAGTTCGACGGCCTCCATTCCCTCCGGTGTGAACCTGGAGTAGGTGGGGCCGGCGAAATCGTCCACCAGGAGGATGTCTCCGGGGTGGATCGACCGGGCGTTGGAGCCGGGGGCGTTGTCCCGCAGGAACCGCGCCGCGGCGTTCACGTGGCGCGCCAGCAGGTACCTGTTGCACATGAACCTGTCCACGACCCTCACCGCGACCACCTCACTCCTCAAGCCTGCCAGCCCGGCACCGAGCAGCAGGCCCGCCGCGGTGCTGCCGCTTCCGTAGGTCACGAATATGAAATCCGGTTCGGGGAGCAGGCCTTCATCGACCTGCTTCTTGAGTTCGAGCGCGGCGTCCACGTAGCCGATGGTGCCCGCGACGGTCGAGCCCCCCGGCGGGACGACGAATGGGAACCGCATCTTTTCCGCGTCGAACCCGCGGACCATGCCGGGGATAACGGCCAGCGGCTCCAGGGCGGGGGCGGGCGCAAGGACGAAGGAGGCCTCGTTGGCGAGGTCGAGCAGCAGGTTCTTACGGACGTACGACGCGTTGTGCTGGGGCATCAGCACCGCGACGGTGCTCATCCCCAGGCGTTTGCCGTGAATCACCGTCGCCACAACGTGGTTCGAGCCGTCGGCCCCGAAGGTCAGCAGCGTGCGGTGACCGCGCGCCTTCGCCCGCGCCAGCAGGAACTCGAGCTTTCTCACCTTGTTGCCGCCGTAAAAAGGCGAGCTCAGGTCGTCGCGTTTGACGTAGAGGCCGCTCAGACCCCTGGCCTCGCAGGTTCCCGCAAGCTTCTCGACGGGCGTCGGGTACTCGCCCAGCGGCATCCATTCGAGCGCGCCCGCGAGCGCGGGCCACTTCTCGAACACAAGAGGTCGTCCCATCTGCGGCATCCTTTCCTGTTCCCCGCGCCCGGTACGGCAGCGCCTGCGCATAGTTGTATAGTAAACGAATGGCCGGTTTTCTCGTCGACTTCATGAACGCCGTGGGTTACGGCATCTGCCACCAGATGCCGTCGAGGACCCTGCGCTACGGCGGGCGGGGCCTGCCGGTCTGCGCGCGGGACACCGGGTTCTTCGTGGCGTTCACGGCCTGTTTGCTCCTGCTCGTGGTCTGCTACCGCGCAAGGCCTGTGAGGTATCCGGCACCCTGGAAGACAGCGGTTCTCGCGGCGTTTCTGCTGCCAACGGCGGTGGATGCGGTGACCTCCTACGCCGGGCTGCGCGCCTCCGGCAACGCGCTCAGGCTCGCCACGGGGGCGCTGGCCGGCACCGGCGCCGCGGCGCTGCTGTTCCCGGTCGCCTGGGGGTGCGTCGCCGCACTGAGGGAAGGTGACCGCGAGGAGGAGGTGCGGATGTTCGGCCCGGCGTGGTCGCTGCCGGCGCTCCTCCTGGTCCCGGCCGCCGTATCGCTTTCCATGTGGCCTTCGCCCTGGGGCTACTGGATCTGGGCGCCCGCGGTCACGCTGGCGATCCTTCTCACGCTTTTCGCCCTGAACTTCACCCTGGTTGCGCTGCTCTTCGAATGGTGGAAGGGTCCCGGGAGCAAACGCGCGCCCGCATGGTGCGTGTGCGCGGGAGCGGGGCTCACGGTTCTCGAGCTGCTGGCATCGAACCGGCTGCACTGGCTGGTCGAGCGGGCGCTTTGAACCGCCTTGTCGCCCGCTTCCGGTGAGGTGATGGAGCCCGGCGCAGGTTCGCGCCCGGCAGTCGCAGGTTTCGTACCGGGTGGCGGTTAACTATAGAATAGACAGACGGCCTTCTCGGTCGACCGGACAGGAGGAAGTATCTGATGCATGTGCCCAAGGAGAAGCTCAAGGTCACGGTGCTGGTCGAGCGGTTCCGGATAGTCGGGGACATGTACCGTTACCCGGGAGCCCGCCTCCTCGACCTCGTCAACATAAAGGACACCGCTTTCATCCCGGTGACTGACGCCCAGATATTCAGCCTGAGCGACGGGAAGCTGCTGCACTCCACCTCCTTCGTCGGGGTGAACCGCAACGCGATAACGTTCTTCTACCCGATGGAGGAGAGCGCTCAGACGGAGGGTGCGGAGGCAACTCTCAAGTAAGCCCCGTGCGAAGCCGGCTATTTTGACTGCTGGAGGACCGACATCTCCTTGCTCGAGCTGATCCTCGCGAACTTCTTCAGCGCGTTGATGTGCTTGGTGATCAGGGTATCGGCGTATTTCACCACCGTGACCTTGATGCTCAGGACTTGCTGTCCTCCGTGAGGCTTGAACTCCACGGTTGCCTGCCTGATCTCGTCGTCGCTGAAGCCGGCGAGCTTGAGCTTGTCGGCGACATCCTTGATGACCTGTGCCTGGTCGTGGTAGGCGTAATATTGGTTGGCCGCGGCGTTGGCTACGTCCTCGGCCGTCTGGGCCACCGAGAACCGCTCCCAGATGAGCGGGCCGACCTCTACGACGATGAGGATTATCACGCCGAAGATCACGCCGGCGACGACAAGCTTCCTGATGATCTGGCCGCTCTCGTCGTCGAAGAATGCTCTCCTGGTCAATTCGGACCTCCCCTGGTCATGCCGCAACCGCTACCCGCGTCTACTCCTCAATTATAGGGTTCTCGTCGGTCGGTTCGATACCTCGTGGCTCGATTTCATCCTGCTTCCTCGAGAGAAGCCGGCCCACCAGGTTCTTGAGGGCGCGCATCTCCTCCGACTTCATCAGCAGGGCGCAAGATGCGAAGACGACTACGGATACCGAGATCGCCGCCCCCACCTGCAGCAGTTGTGTCCAGAAACCGGCGGTCCCGAACAGCGACTCGGCCAGTTCCGAGGTGCCCCAGCACGCCAGGCCCATCACCGCCGAGGCCGCCACTATCTTGAGCATCGAAAGCGCGATGTTGCGCCCGTCGAGCCCGCCCAGCCGTTTGCTCAGGACGATCCAGACGATCACGGCGCCCACAAAATAGGCCGTGGTGTTCCCGAGGGCGAGCCCCGACACCTTCATCACGTCGCTCCCGAAGCTGTAGAAGTAGATGAAGTCGACGGCGATATTGAGGGCGACGATGATGCCGGCGATGACCATGGGCGTCTTGGTGTCCTGCATCGAGTAGAAGACCTTGAGGGCCAGCATGAAGAACGAGAAGAAGAAAAGCCCTATCACGAAGTAGAAGACCACGCTCGCCAGCATGGCGGTATCCTGGCCGCCGAAGTTGAGGCGCTGGAGCAGCAGCCGCACGATAGGCGTACTGAGGATCGCGAACCCCACCGAGGAAGGTATCACGACGAACGCCGTGGTCCTTATCCCCAGCGACGTGGAGGAGACGAAGCGCTCCGAGTCCTTCTGCACGCGCTGCTCCGACAGGGTGGGAAACAGGGCGGTGATGATCGAGACCGCGACGATTCCGTAGGGGAGCTGGAAGAAGATATACCCGTACTGGAAGGCTGATATCCCCCCCGATACCTGGGCCGCCAGGATGTTGACCACCCAGAGCCCGACCTGGTTGATGAAGACGTATACCACGACGGGCACGGCAAGCCTGCCGATCTTTCTGACAGCCGGGTGCTTGAGGTCCAGCAGCGGCTTCCACCGGAACCCGGTCCTCCTCACCCACGGCAGCTGGATCAGCGCCATCGCCACGACCCCGAATGTCGCGCCCAGGGCGAGCACATACCTGTTGGGGTAGAAGTAGTAGACGACCACCGTCGCGACCACGACGATGTTGTTGGCGATCGGCGCGAACGCCGGAATCGTGAAATGCTTGTAGGAGTTGAGTATCCCCGTGTAGATGGCGCAGAAACCGTAGAAGACCACTTCGATGATGAAGAACCTCAGCAGGAATATCGCGTTTGCCTCCATCTCGCCCCTGTTGTGAGCCAGGAACGTCTGGGCCTTGATGACCCACGGGGCCGCCACGCACAGCGCCAGGGCAATGGTGGTGAGCACGATCAGCGTCAGGTTGAACACCGAGTTGGCGATGTGCCAGGCGTCCTCGTCTCCGCGTGTTGTCAGGTACTCCACGAAGACAGGGATGAACAGGGAGGACAGGACTCCCCCCAGCACCAGGTCGTAGATGATGTTGGGGGTGATGTTGGCCAGGTTGAAGGCGTCCGCCATCTGTACGGCGGTGAGGCCCAGGACCGAGGCCAGCGCGGCGGTGCGTACGAAGCCGGTCACGCGGCTGATGCCGGTCCCCAGTGTCATGACCGATGCCCCGCGCGCGAAAGAGGCGGCTTTGAGCCTAGGCTTCGGAGCCTTGTCCTTCCTGGCGCTCTTCGGTTCCGGAGAGGTTCCCCCGCTTATGCTTGCCCACCTTTCGCCTCGAGACGGTCTTCGCGATCCAGAAAGCGCCGATGATCCCCAGCAGCCCGCCGACCACCGCAACAGCGAAGGTGTTGAACCTGCTCGTCAGCACCGTGAAATCGACCTCACCGAGGATGAAGTCGCGAGTCTCCAGCCTTGCCTGGAACCGGACCCGGCCCTTTTTCTTCGCCTTCACCGGTATCTCAAGAACGTTCTCCTTGGGTTCGAGCGTCACCTTCCGGACTCTGCCGTCGGGAAACGTCAGGCCGTTGCTGGCCAGCTTCAGTATCGCGACAATGCGGTAGGAGGTGCCGTTCACAACGGAGAGCGGGATCTTCGCGCTCTGTGACGTCAGGGTGATCGAGCCCAGTGCGGGGAATTCCACCTTGTCAACCTCTCTGTCCACGGTCCGGATCACCGAGCTCGCGTAGGTGAGGCCGTCGACCTTCCGGTCCCACTCGCGCCACACGTCGCTCTGGCTTACGGCGAGGTTCCTCTCGAGGCCCGGCAGGAGAGGGTTGCTCCTGGTGACCATGGCGGAGAAGCTGCGGTAGCGCTGCCTGGCGCGCGCCACCTGGATGAAGTAGTCGTTGCCGTCCATCGACGGCTGCGGTATCTCCAGCGGCTCGTTCTGCAGGGCCGGGACCGCGTCCATGCTTTCGGCCAGGCTGGCGGTCTTGAGCCAGGGGGCCGTGGCGAGGGCACGGATGACCTCGTCGAGCACCTCGCGGGTCGGGCGCCAGCGCGAAGGCCATGCTACGGCGCAGACCCGGGACTTGTCGGGCTGCTCCAGGTACAGGTTGGTCAGTTCCGCGAGCACGACCTGGGCGACCCCGTGGGCGTCCCCGCTCTGCGACACGATCTGGAACAGGCGGTGGAGCCTCGCGTCCTCGAACAGCGCCAGGGTGCGGCCGGCCGCCTGCGAGCCGGAGACGACGACGGGCTGGCTCAGTGTATTGCCCCTGGCAAGCCGCCGTCCTTCCCTGTTCCGCTCCAGGGCCGCCGACGTGATGAGCAGCCGCGAGCCCGCCTCCCGGCCCAGCGTGCGCAGCACCCGGCTGTTCATCGCCCGGCCGGGCGGGCAGAAGTACTGCCGGTCCAGCGTGGTCTCGAGGTCCTCCTCCAGGCCTTTCCTCCCGGCGCTCATTTGCCTCCGGGCGTCGCCCGCCCAGTTCAGGCCGACGAGCGTCTCCAGGTCTGGCGAGCTGTAAGGCGCGGGCAGGACCTGGACGCGAGGGTTCTGTGTGAGGCGCCGGAAGGAGCTCAGTACGCTCGCGGCGTTCCTGGCCTGCGGGGATTCCGCGCTCCTTCCCTGGACCGCGTCGCCCACCTTGACGGAGTACCCGTCGGTCATATCCCGAACTTCCCCGATAAGCATCGGCGAGAGCGAGAAAGTGGAATTGAAGTCCCGGGCGTTCTCCACGGCATCGAGCAGCGTGGGGTACCAGCCGGGCTCGCGGCCGGTCGGGTCGCATTCGGCGGCGAGCTTGTCGCCTTCGAAGAGACCGTCCGCCCCGCGGTGTGGAGGCTCGAGCGTCTCGAAAACTATCGAGAGGCGCAGGGGAACGATCTCGGGGTCGTCTTTCATCGAGAAGAGGACCAGCTCGCTTGAAGCACCCGATAGGACGGACGTCCCTTCGAGCGCCTGGAGTGTGAGCGGGTAAACACCCTCCCTGTACCGCCTCCGGTCCAGCTCGATACTGAAGGAGAACTCGTTGTTGCCGGGCTCGAGCGTGAGGTTACGGCCGAGCGTCTCGGACTGCTTGTAGGGAGACCCGGGCGAGCCGTCCAGCGTCTCGTCGAGTTCGGCGCGGTCGGCCATCCTGGCATGAACCCTCAGGCGGACGTCTACCCCCTTGAGCGCAACGTCGTTCTCGTTGTCGAGAATTACGGTCAACCTGGCTTCCTCGCCGGGCTGGTACCAGAGCGCGTTCTTGGAAAACGCGATCTTGACGCCCCCGGTCCTGGGGGCGGGAGCCGCGGCCGCGCAGGGGGCGAGCAGGAGCGCCACTGCCAGGGCCGCCACGACGGCCGAGGCCCGCGTGGCGCCATTCCCGGAACGCTCCTTGCCGGTGGAACGGATGTTGTCTGCAAGCATCACCAGTCGTCTTCCCGTCAGGCCCGGCGAATTCGCTCGGGAGCGTTTGACGCGGCTATCTCCGCGTCGGTTCGCTCGAATGAGTTCTCTGAGCGGGCCATTCCGATCATCTCATCAACGATGAATGATACCCCAAAGGGGTCCGGCAAGGGTTGCGGGCGGTACCCCGGCGGCCACCGGGCCCACCTCCGCCACGCGGTGGAACTTGCCGAAGAACGCCACTGCCGTGGAACCGGCACTGCCGACCGCCCGACGCTCAGGCAGGTCGAACCGCGGACCTCCCTTCCCGGTGGGCCTGTTATCGCTTTCCATGCCGCCGCGCGCCTCCCTCGACTCCCCGCGAGGCGCCGTCCGGCGCGACTCCGGCGGCCCCCGTTCTTATATAATGACGGCATGAACATCTTCAGAGATTTCGAGAAAAAGCTCGAAGGCCTGTTCGAGGGCGTGATCCTGCGGGCGTTCAAGAGGGGAGTCCACCCCGTGGAGATCGGGAAGAAGCTTGCCAGGGAGTGCGAAGGGAACAAGACCATCGGGGTGTCCAGGGTGTACGTTCCCAACAGGTACGAAGTCGGCCTCTCCCCCAGGGACCACTCGCGATTCGAATCCTACCAGGCGGTTCTGGCCACCGAACTGGAGAATCTTCTCATCACCTACGTCAAAGAGCACGGCTACGCCGTGCTGGACCGTCCGAGGGTCAAGCTGGTTGAGGTCGGCCGGCTGAGAGAGGGCGAGTTCTGGATCAAGTCCAGGATGGAAGGCGAACTCCCGCAGCCGCACGAGCCGGTGGAGACCGACGACGGCATCCTCAGGCCCAGGGACACGGGCGGCCCGGCGGTCCTGGAGATCATGGATTCCGGCGAGGGGTCGCCCGCGTTCGAGCTGGGGGACGGGACCTTGCAGATAGGGCGTATCTCCGAAAACGACATCGTCCTTCCCGACCCCAACGTGAGCCGCGTGCACGCGCGTCTGGAGTACCGCGACGGCGCGTATTCCATAACCGACCTCGAGTCCACCAACGGCACCTGGGTCAACGAGCAGAAGGTTAGCACGACGCGGCTGCGCCAGAACGACGTCATACGCCTGGGCAGCACCAGGTTCATATTCCGGAGCGCCCGGTAATGATCCCCAACGTGGTGTTCATAGCGCTCAGGTACTTCTTCATCGCGCTTCTCTACGTCTTTCTGATCGTGGTGGTGAGGGCGATCTACAAGGACATGAAACGGCCGGAGGCTTCTCCGCGCCGGCAAAGAAAGAGGAAGGCGGACCGGCCCCAGCTGGTGGTCATCACCGCGGACAGGAACGTCGGAACCCGCTACGCGCTGGCGGAGGAGGTCCGCATCGGAAGGGCCGCCAACAGCGACATACCGATCGACGACACTTACGCTTCCCAGCAGCACGCCAGGGTCTACGCGAGCCGGGAGTCCTGCTTCGTTGAAGACCTGGGCTCGACCAACGGCACTTACGTCAACGGGAGAAAGGTGTCCTATCCCCTGGAGCTCAGGCCGGGGGACAGGATAAAAGTAGGCAAGACCGTGTTCGAGTTCAGGAGGTAGCGGCGCCGGCGGGCCGCCCCGTGACCTGGAGGATACCATCTACAGCATCACTTCCTCATCGGTGACCGAGACCGGGAAGGTCCGGCAGACAAACGAGGACGCGGTCCTGGAGACGGGAAATCTGTTCGCCGTGGCCGACGGCATGGGCGGGCACCAGGCCGGGGAGGTGGCCAGCTCGATCGCCGTGGGAGTGGTCGGCCAGTACATCGAGGACAACATCGGGCTGATCCCGGGGGAGAAGCTGGTCGAAAAGGCCGCAGCCGCCGCGAACGCCGCCGTCTGCCAAAAGGCTTCAAGCAGCGCGAAGTACCGCCAGATGGGCACGACGCTCACCCTCGTGTACAGGGAAGGCGACACCGCCTACATCGCTCACGTGGGTGATTCGCGCGCCTACCTCTTCCGCGGAGGGGGCCTGAGAAGGCTGACCCGCGACCATTCGCTGGTGGCGGCGCTTGTCGAAGAGGGGGAGATCACCGAGGAACAGGCGATGCACCACCCCCAGCGCAACATCATCCTCAAGGCGCTGGGGCTCGAGCCCCGGGTGGACGTCGACGTGTCGGCGGTGAGGATAACGCCGGGAGACGTGTTCGTGGTGGCGAGCGACGGCCTTACCGGCCTCGTGGCCGACGGCGCCATCGAGGCCGCGCTTCGCGAGCCCCTGGATCCCGTGCGGTGGGCGAGGCGCCTCGCGGACATGGCGCTCGAGGCCGGCGGCACCGATAACGTCTCGGTTGTGGTGGTGCAGATACTCGAATCGGACACGGTGGTACCCGTCAAGGGCGCCAGGGCCCTCGACGAGGAAGGCGAGGGTCCGGCCGGCTCCTCCGCCGGGGCGAACGGGCCTGCGAAAGGCGCGCGCCGCAGGTTGATGCTGTGGCTGGGGGTCGGGTTGACGGTAGTGGTGCTGCTGGGGGCGGGCTTCTCCGTGGCGTTCTACTTCTACAACAGGACTTACTGGGTCGGCGTGAAGGACGGCAGGGTGACCCTTTTCAGGGGGTTCCCCTTCTGGGACTTGGCCACGGTACAGGAGCAGACGGACATACAGTCGTCGTTCCTGCCGCAGGCGTTCCGGCGTAGGGTGGAGAACAAGCTCGAGCCGGAGTCGAGAAGCGAAGCGCTGAAGACCATCGACGCCCTGGAGAAGGAAGCGGAGAAGAACTCGAGACTCGTCCCCGACGTCCAGGGCAAGGAGTTCCGGGTGGCCAGGGAGATCCTCGAGAACACCGGCTTGAGGGTCAGTCCGACACTTGTCAGCCGCAGCGGCATGGAGGCCGACCTGGTAATAGACCAGGCGCCCGTGCCGGGTACCAGGGTGGGCAGGGGTACCTCCGTGGAGCTGAAAGTGGTGATGCCGGACAGCGATGCCGCGCTCGAGACCCGGGGAGGTGTGAATCACGCGAGACCGTAACCGCGAGCTCGCGCTCCTGGTGTTCCTGGCTGTGCTGATGTTCACCGGCTTCATAGCGGTGCAGCTCGCCCGGGACGCCAGGGTCGTGCCGGCGTCGCTCGTCTACCCCGCCGCGGCCGCCGGGGTGTTCCTGGTGCTCCACGTGGTAGTGAGGGTCTTCGTGCCACGGGCTGACGGCCTGCTCCTGCCGCTTTCGGCGGCGCTCACCTTCGTTGGCCTGGTGATGATAGAGAGGCTCGAGCCCAGGCTCGCGCTGGAGCAGCTTGTCTGGATCGCGGTGGCCGCCGCCTGCTTCGTCCTGGTCGTGCTGCTCCTGCGCAACTACGAGGTGCTCGCGCAGTACAAGTACACGCTGGGCGTTCTCGCGCTCCTGCTGCTGGCCTCGACCATGGTGCTGGGCAAGGAGGTCAACGGCGCGAGGCTCTGGCTCCAGATCGGGCCGCTCCACTTCCAGCCTTCGGAGATCGCCAAGATACTCCTTGTCATCTTCCTGGCGGCGTTCTTCGCGGAGAAACACGAGCTCCTGACGGTTTCGACCCACAGGGTGCTGGGGGTGCCCGTCCCGGAGCTCAAGTATTTCGTGCCGCTTCTGTTGATGTGGGGCGTCAGCGTCCTGATGATGATCTTTCAGAAAGACCTCGGTTCGTCTCTGCTGTTCTTCGGGATATTCATCTGTATCGCCTACGCGGCCACGGCGCGCAAGACGTACGTGTTCGTGGGCCTCGCGCTCTTCGCGCTGGGCGCCTACGGGTGTTACCTCGCGTTCGGCCATGTGCAGGTGCGAGTGCTCACCTGGCTGCACCCGTTCGATCCCGGGACCATCCAGAACCAGTCGTACCAGATATCCCAATCGCTTTTCGCTCTGTCGGCGGGCGGGGTCTCGGGCACGGGCCTGGGGCTCGGGTACCCGAACTTCATCCCCGCGAGCACCACCGACTTCATCTTCAGCGCGGTAGGGGAGGAGCTGGGGCTTCTGGGCGCCGCGTCCATAGTTCTGGTGTACGTGCTGATGGTCTACCGGGGCGTCAAGGTGGCGCTGGCGCACCGCGACGACTTCGGCAAGCTCCTGGCGGTCGGGCTCGTCAGCATCGTCGCGCTGCAGTCGTTCCTGATCATGGGGGGCGTGACGCGCCTCATACCCCTTACGGGCATAACCCTGCCTTTCGTGAGCTACGGGGGCAGCTCGCTGGTGGCGAACTTCATCCTCCTCGGGCTGCTGGTCGTCCTCTCCCACCGGGCCGCGGCCAGCAACGTCGCCAGCATCGAGCTGGGGGTGAGGGTGTGAACCGGCAGATAAAAGTGCTTCTGACGGTGTTCGTCATCCTGATGCTGGCGATAGTGGCGAACCTCTCCTGGCTCCAGATATTCGGGGCCGATGGCATACAGGCGAACGGCGCCAACAAGCGCCGCCTGGTGCGGCAGTACGCGATCGAGAGAGGCGACATCCTCAGCGCCGACGGGCAGGTTGTCGCCGGGACGGTCGACACAGGCACCGAGTACAGGTACCAGCGCCAGTATCCGATGGGGTCGCTTTTCGCGGCCGTCACCGGCTACGACTCCTGGAAGTACGGCAGGACCGGCCTGGAGAAGACGTTCAACGACGAGCTGCTCGGCAGCGGCGGGAAGCTGACCATCCGGGGCATCGGCAACAGGCTGGTGGGAAACAGCAAGAAAGGGAACTCCATTGTGATGACGGCCGACGCCAGGGTCCAGCAGACGGCTGTCGAGGCGCTCGGCGGCCGCCCGGGGGCGGTAGTGGCGATGGACCCCCGGACCGGCAAGGTCCTGGCGATGGTCACCAGCCCTACGTACAACCCCAATTCTGCGGTTCCGGCGAGCGGCGGGGACCGCCAGGCGCAGTGGGACGCATTCAACGGGGACCCCGCGCGTCCCCTGTTCAACAGGGCCACCAGCGGCCTGTACCCGCCGGGGTCGTCGTTCAAGGTGGTGACCGGCGCGGCCGCCGTTGACCAGGGAATAGTGAACCCCGAGACCCCGTTCGACTGTCCCGGCAGGTTCGTCGTGGACGGGTACGCCATATACGATTTCAACAAGAAAACCCACGGCAGCCTGACGTTCGCCCAGGCGATGGCGGTCTCCTGCAACATAACCTTCGCCCAGGTGGGGCTGCAGCTCGGAGCCCCTGCCCTGGTCGAGTACGCCGAGATGTTCGGCTTCAACCGGTTGACGCCTTTCGACCTGCCCGGCGCCGTAAGCCGGATCCAGGAGGCTGCGACGATGGACCGGGTCCAGCTGGCGACGGCCGCTTTCGGCCAGGGCGGTGACCTGGCCACCCCCCTGCAGATGGCGATGGTCGCGTCGACCATCGCCAACGGCGGCATCCTGATGAAGCCGTACCTGGTGGACGAAGTCAAGGATTACAACAACAAGGTGCTCGATAAAAGGGGGCCGAGGCAGCTCCGGCGGGTGGTGGATCGGAAGACCGCGGAGACCGTGAGGGACATGATGGTCGACGTGGTGAAGAGGGGAACCGGCACGGCCGCCCGGATCGACGGTGTCCTGGTCGCCGGGAAGACCGGCACCGCCGAGGTGGAGAACGGCGACCCCCACGCCTGGTTTGTCTGTTTTGCCCCCGCGGAGGACCCCACGGTCGCTGTCGCGGTGGTCGTGGAGCACGGGGGCGAAGGAGGCCGCGCCGCCGCCCCGATCGCCCGCGACGTCCTTGTCCGCGCCCTCGAGTTGCGTGAGTAGCGACCCGGGCTCCGGCGGTACGCCGGAAGGTGAGGAGGCGCCGGGTACGCGAAGGCGCCTGCAGGAGGTCACGGCGAACGATTAGAATTCAAGAGGCAGCCGGGCACGCCGGAGTCGAAGGGAGTCTCACATGCGGTTCTTCTTCAGGTCGGTTATGAGACTGGCAAAGGCCGGTGCCCTGGCGGCGACCGCGCTGGTCGCAAGCGTGCTAGCGACGCATTTCTGGATGCGACTCAAATTTCACGCGACACTCCAGAAAGGCGTGCCGGAGGGGCCGCACATCGACGTCCCCGAGGAGCGGGACATGCCCGGTCTCGCCAGGGCCCTCCGAGAGGTCCCGTTCAGGGGGCCTTCGGCCAACGCGGCGGGTTACGCGCGCGGGGCGGCGATGAACTCCTTCCTGCTGTTCATGAACGCGGCCCGCGCCACATCGGCGATAATGTATCCCTACCCCGAGCAGTTCGAAAACGTTGTCATCGAGAGCTTCGACGGCACTCCGATAAGTATGGCCGTGGGCATTCACGGGGACCGTCCCAGGCCGGCGATAGTAATGTCCCACGGCTTCATGGGCTCCAAGAACGACCACTACATCATCGATACCGCCCTCAGGGCGTACTCGGAGTGGGGCTTCAACGTGCTCGGCATCGACCTGCGCAACTTCGGGAGGAGCCAGTCCCTCTGCCACAGCCCGACGACCGCGGGCTGGAGGGAGTCCGAGGACCTCCTGGCCGCGGCCAGGTACCTCTCCGGGCGCCCCGAGGTCACAACCGTCGGGGTCACCGGGTTCTCGATGGGAGCGGGCTCGACCATGATAGCGGCCGCCCGCACCGACGAATTTCCTTACCTGACCGGAGGGGCCATTGCCTGGAACGGCTACGCCGACGCCCGGAGAATGGTCGAATACATCAGCACCAGGCCACCGCTGTCCGACCCGTTTCTCCCCGTGTACCTCGCCTTCCGCCTGATGCACAGGATACGTCGCGAGGACATGAAGGAGTACATCGATGACCCCGAGCTCCTCGCTTACCTCGACGGTGGGTTCAAGAGCGCCGATTTCGCCACCTACATCGAGAAGATAGCCGCCCCGCACTACGGTGTCGGGGCGGGGGAGTTCTACGAGAAAGCCAGCCCCGCCCGGTATGTCGCCGACGTCAAGGTCCCGCTGCTCGTCGTGCACGCCGAGGACGACATGATCTGCCTGCCGTCCGAGATGGACGAGTTGATGGAGGCCGCCAGCGGCAACCCCAACGTACAACTGGTGATGCTGCCGGCCGGCAACCACTGCATGTTCAGGTACCTGGACAAGGAGTGGTACGACACGATAATGAGAGATTTCTTCACCTACTGGGCGACGTGGTGAGCGGGTGCGGGAGGGGTGCCGGCCGGAGGGCCGGCACGGCGGCCCGCGCCGGGGGGAGGACGCGGTGAATCACTGGTCATACGTCAGGTGGGCCGTGGCGGCGGTCCTCGCCTGCGCGCTGGCCCTGCCCGCCGCGGGGTGCGGCGGGGGCAAGGTCGATTCGAACTCGTATTCCGTCAGTCAGTCCGGGACGATCGTCGGTTCCCAGACGGTGAAGATACGGGAGACAGGCAGGGCGGTCATATATACCGGCGCCGAGGAGTGGCCACACACGGAGTTCGGGGATACGGTCAATCGCACCTTCAAGGCGTCATCCGACCTCAAGGGCATGCTTTTCTACCGCGCTTCGCGCAAGGTGCCCGGAGCGACATACAGAACATATATCGACCCCGTGGAGGGGGGTTTCTCGTTCCTCGACGACCGGCTGGAGACGTTCTCTTTCGCGCCGCTTCTTCCCGGGGGACAGGGCGTGATCCCCGTCGAACCGGACTCCGCCTGCATGATGCAGGCTCTCCTGGACAGGTTCCTGGCCTCGGGGGTGAGCGAGGCTTACGCCTTCGTGGTCGTCCCTTCCGGCGGGGCGACGGTGAGGCAGGTGTTCGTGCAGCGGAGGGCTCGTTACCGCATGTCGGTCTCCGGGGAGGGCTTCCCCGGTGTGGAAGTGACGTTTGACAGGAACAGCTTCGTAACCGGCGTCCGGGCCGGGGACATCCTGATCCGCCAGGGCCCGGCACCTCCGCTCGCCGCGAAGCCGTTCGAACCCCGGAGCGCCGGCCGGGTGGACGGCGTGAAGGTGCGAACCCCGGAAAAGCTCCCCGGCGGCGACAACCTCGAGCTGGGCGGAAGGCTGTATTTTCCCGGCGCCGGGAGAAAGCCGTTTCCGGCGGTGATACTGACCGGTGACGGGGGGCCAATGGACGTGACCGGCGGGGGCTTCCTGTCCCAGGTCGCCGTCTCGCTCGCGGGAAAGGGGTTCGCGGTGCTGGTGTGCGCCAGGCGCGGGGTGCCCTCGAGCGGAGGGAGTTTCGCCAGGGCCACCCGGAAAGTCCTCGTCGGTGACATCGATTCCCAGGTCGACTACCTGGTCAACCGCGGGGACATCGACAGGGAGGAGATCTCCCTGCTCGGGTACGGCGAGGGAGGGCTTCTTTCCGCCGCCGCCGCGGGCGCCAACCCCTACGTCAGCAAGCTGGTGTTGATGGCGACTCCCTCGTTGAGCCCGTTTCCGGACATGGCCCGCCTGGAGATCGACCTCGCGTTGCAACGCGGGGAGATGTCCGACGAGGATGCGGCGTTCGAGCGGAGCGTTATCGACGGGCTGATCGGGCTGGTCCAGGGGACGACAGCGGATTACGCCGACGTGGGCGGCCGCAGGGTCTTCCTCGACTGGATGCGCTCGTGGATGGCGGAGCAGCCGGCGCAGCAGCTCGCGGCCCTGAAGGTGCCGGTACTTGTGGCGCAGGGCTCGGCCGACCGTTCGGTGCCTGCCGCGCAGGCCGGGGAGCTTATGCGGGCCCTGTCATCGAGGCCCGGGGGCGTCCAGGAACTGCGGGTGTTCGACGGACTCGGGCACGCGTTCGGCCGGGAGCTCACCCAGGCCGAGTCGGTGCCGTACAGGCGGCACCCGGTGACCGACCCCGGCGCGTTCGAGAGCGTGGCGGACTGGCTCAAGGAGAAGTGACGGCGCCGCTCGCGGCGGCGTTCGATCTTCACGCCGCCGCCGTCCTGAACGCGAAGCGGAGTCGTGGTATTGTAGCCGCAACCGAGGCTGGAAGGGGAGGCCGGATGGGGATAAGGGAGGACCTTCTCAAGCTCGCCGCGGAGATCGGGCCGCGCGGCGCGTGCACGCTGGCTGAGCGGCGGGCCGGCGATTACGTGCGCGCCCGCTTCGAGGGGCGTGGATTGAACACCGAGACGCAGGAGTTCTCCTGCATCGACACCTACTCGTATCTCTACATCGTGTACCTTGCCGTGGCCGCCGCATGCGGTTACCTCTCCCGCTGGTTCCCTTACTACGTGGCGCCGGTGGCGGTCGCCTTCGCCATCCTGTTCGCCTTCGACCTGGAGACGTTCCCGCTGGTGTCGCGGCTTCTTCCCCGCAAGAGGAGCCGGAACGTCATCGCCCGCTCGGGCGGCGAAGACGAGAAGGTGTCCCTGGTGGTGGTCGCTCATTACGACAGCGCGCGGGCGGCCCTCTCCTTTCACCCCAGGCTGGTGGGCAACTTCCGCCTGTCTTTCTCGATGATGATCGGCGGGATATTCCTTGCCGCCGCACTGACGCTCGCCAACCTGGTCATAAAGGCGGCCAGCGGGGGGACGAACCCGGGCGTGTGGATAGCCGCGGTCGTGGTCTCGACGTACCTGCTCTTCCCGCTGGCGATAATGCTCCACCGGGAGATAGCGATGGACTACACTCCCGGGGCGAACGACAACGCTTCCGGGGTGGCGACGATGCTCGCGGTGATGGACAAGATCAGCGAGGAGGAGTCCGGAATGCCGGGCGTGATGTTCGTGGCCACGGGCGCGGAGGAGGTCGGCACTGCGGGGATGATCGAGTTCCTCAAGCGTTACGGCGGCGAGGTGCGCGACGCCCTCATCGTCAACCTGGACAACCTGGGCACCGGACACCTCTGTTATATCGACCGCGAGGGGATGCTCCTGCCGCACCGCTCGAGCCCGGTGCTCCTGTGGCTTTCCGACAGGGTCGCCGCGGCAAAGAGCTTCCCGGTATGGCGGACCGGCTACAGGCTTCTCTCGACCGACGCCACTCCCGCGCTGGCGCGGGGGTACAAGGCCATGAGCGTGATGGCGTTCGACGACGAGGGCCGCCTTCCCAACTGGCACTGGGAGACCGATACCGTCGACATGATAGAGATCGAGAACCTGGAGACGGCGAGGGGGTTACTCTGGAACCTCGCCCGCCGCATCCTCGCCTGAGGCGCGGAACGCGCGCGGGAGACACCGCGAAAGCAGAAGGGCCCGGCCGGGCCGGGCCCTAATGGCATCGTGACAGGGCAGTTTCACGTCATGCCCGGGACCGGGCTAAACAACCCTCGCTGCAATGCGCGCAACGGGGAACCGTGTACCTCTTCATCGTGACCCCTCCTTCCTGCGAACCGGTGTCCGGGTGATTCTCGCACTTCGGGCACGTGCTGTCATTGCCAAAAATCAACTTCATTCCATTCGCTTCAACGGCTCCGCCGCGGTCCCTCCGCCTCGACCGCGCCGGCGGGCAGCCCGCCTTCGAGGAATGTCGCCACCGCGGAGATGACCTCACGGTTGAACACCAGGCCCCAGTGGAACACAGGCCAGACGAGCTCGAGGTTGTACCCGCACCCCAGGCGGGCGCTCTTCGACGGCAGGATGGTCCCGTCCTTCGACAGGAACACCGCCAGGCACCGCGTGCCGTCACACTCGCACCGCCGCTCGCGGTTGAGCTCCTTCATGAACCTCGAGCCTTTGCGCACCTGCCTTCCCGCCGTGGTGAAGGCCGCCGGGTACCCCGTGTAGATCCCGTCCTGCGGCGCGCCCACGTAAGCGGCTCTTCCCAGCGTACGGTAGCCGCCGAGGGTCTCCAGGTAGATGCGGACTATCAGGCCGCCCAGGCTGTATCCCAGGAGGCTCACCCTTGCGGCGCCCGTCTCCGATCGGACGCTCTCGACTTCTTTCGAGACGAGTTCCGCGGAAGCGACCATGTCCCCGACAGCCATTCGCGGCAGGGACATCGGACGTACGTCGAGGCCCTCGCGCTCCAGGTGCCCCGCGATCCACCGCGTATGCCGGGCGGGCGCCCCCCACCCCGGGACCACCAGGACAGGGTACGAGTCGAACTTCTCCTGTTTCCCTTGCGGTTCCCGCGGGGCCCGGGCGGCTCCGGCGTGTTTTCTGGGCTTCATGCGATAGGACCTCCCGCCCCTTTTCAGGCTCTAGGCGTTTTTCGAGAGCTTCGCGCGCCGGAGGCGCAGCGAGTTGGTCACGACCGAGACGGACGAGAACGCCATCGCCGCCGCGGCGTACATCGGGTTGAGAAGGCCGAACGCCGCCGCCGGTATCCCGCAACTGTTGTAGAAGAACGACCAGAAGAGGTTCTGCTTGATGATGGATAACGTCCTGCGGGAGAGCTTTATGGCGTCCACCACCGCGCCCAGGTCGTCCCTCACCAGGGTGATGTCCGAGGCCTCGATGGCGATGTCCGTGCCCGCGCCGATGGCGATGCCCACGTCCGCCTGGGCGAGCGCCGGCGCGTCGTTGATGCCGTCGCCCACCATCGCGACGACCTTGCCCTCGGCCTGCAGGCTGGAGACCTTCGCGGCCTTGTCCCCGGGGAGCACGTCGGCCAGCACCCGGTCGATGCCCGCTTCGCCCGCTATCGCCCGGGCGGTGAGCTCGTTGTCCCCGGTGATCATGTATACGTCCATGCCCATCTCGCGAAGGGCACTGACTGCCCCCCCGGCGCTCTCCTTGATAGTGTCCGCGAGGCCGATAACCCCCCGCGCTTCGCCATCCACGGCAAGCACCATGCTGGTCCTGCCCGTGCCGGCCAGTTCGTGAGCGGCGAGGCGCGACCTTTCACCGCCCGCGCCGGACTCCTCGATGAAGGAGGGGCTGCCGAGCAGCACCTGCCGGCCCTCGACCGTGGCGCGCACTCCCTTGCCGGGGACCGCCAGGAAATCGGAGGGACGCCCGAACTCGATGCTCCTGGACTCCGCTTCACCGCGTATCGCCTCCGCCAGAGGGTGCTCGGAGTCCGTCTCCGCCGAGGCTGCGAGCCGGAGTATCTCGTCCGGGTCCATCTCCGATACCGACACTATGTCGGTGACCGACGGCCTGCCGGCGGTCAGGGTCCCGGTCTTGTCGAAGACCACCGCGTCGATCGACCCGGCCCGCTCGAGCACTTCGCCTCCCCGGATCAGCACGCCGAGCTCCGCTCCGCGACCGGTGCCGACCATGATGGCGGTGGGGGTCGCCAGTCCGAGCGCGCACGGGCAGGCGATGATGAGGACCGCCACGAAGCTCATGAGGGCGTGGGCCGCCTTCGGCGGCGAGCCGAGCAGAAGCCAGAGCACCAGCGTCAGGGCCGCTATCCCCATCACCGCGGGCACGAACACGCTGGCGACCCTGTCGGCGAGACGCTGGATGGGGGCCTTCTTGCCCTGGGCTTCTTCGACCATGTTGACTATCTGGGAGAGCATGGTGTCCTTGCCGACACGGGTCGCCCGGAAGCGGAACGAGCCGGTGATATTGACCGTGGACCCTACCACCTGGTCGCCCGGCTGCTTGTCCACCGGCAGGCTCTCTCCGGAGACCATCGACTCGTTCACCGCGGAGGACCCCTCGGTCACCTCACCGTCGACGGGGATGGTCTCTCCGGGCCTGACGGCGAGGGTATCCCCGACCTGTACGGCGTCGAGGCCGACGTCGACTTCTACGCCGTCCCTTATAACGTGCGCTATCCTGGCCTGCAGGCCGAGCAGCTTCTCGATAGCCCCGGAAGCCCTCCCCTTCGCGCGCGCCTCGAGCAGCCTCCCCAGCAGTATCAGCGTGATTATCATCGCCGCGGAGTCGAAGTAGACGGCGGGCATTTTGCCGAGCGCGCCGTTCCACAATCTCATCGGGTCCCTGGAAGCGGTTACCGCCACCGTGACCACCGTGCTGTAGACGAACGCCGAGAGTGTGCCCACGGCAACCAGGGTGTTCATGTCGGCGGTCCTGTGCCTGAGGGCCGCCCAGGCACCTTTGAGGAACGGCAGGCCCGACCAGAACATCACCGGCAGCGTGAACACCAGGATGAGCAGGTACCGGGTGCTCATGTCCAGTGTCTTGAGGGCGGGAAGCTTCTCCCCCATGCTCAGCACCATAACGATGGTGGTCAGCATCAACGCGCCGATGAACTTGCCCAACAGATCGGTAACGTACCTGCGCTGCGATTCCGCCTGGGCTTGACGGATGTCCGAGCCCTCGACGACCTCGATGACCCGGTAGTTTCCCGCCCTGGCGACCGCTCCGGTGAGGTCGGACACGCCGGCCCGTGTAGGGTCGTAGGATATCTGCGCCGTTTCGTTGGCGAAGTTGACGTTGGCTTCAATGACCCCCGGCAGCTCCCTGAGGGATTTCTCGACCTTCTGCACGCAGGAGGCGCAGCTCATCCCCTCGATCGGCAGCATCACCCGCGACACGTGGGGCTCGTATCCGAGGGACTTGATCTCCTCCAGGAACTTCGCGGGCGAGACGGCGGCGGGGTCGTAGGATATTTCCGCGGTTTCGCTCGCCAGGTTGACCGAGGCGGAGCGCACCCCATCGAGCTTCTCGAGGCCCTTCTCGACCTTGTCGACGCAGGAGGCGCAGTGCATGCCGGTTATCGGTATCCGCACGCGCGCCTTCTGGCCGGCAGCGGCCGGCGCCTGCTCCTCCCGGTCCGGCGCCTCGTCCGCGGGCGGCGCCTCGTCCCGGGGAATCAGGCCGGAGTCCAGCAGCGCCTCCATCAACTTGGTGCGCTGCCGCGCGAAGCCCCTGAAGACCCTGTCTCCCACTACGATGGTGGGGGTCATGGCGCTGCCGTGCTGCTCCAGGAGCTCGGCCGCCACGTCCCCCTCGGTGACGTCCAGCGCCCGGTAGGTTACCCCGAGCGTGTCCAGCTGGCGCTTCGCCTCGGCGCAGTCGGCGCAGGTGGGGGAGACGTATACAGTTACCTTTTCCCTGCCTTCGTCTTCCATGTTCACCTTCCCGTCACGATGTTCATGGGCTCAGGCTGTGTGACGGAACCATCATAATGCTTCAGGAGTCCAGGCAGTATGATGGAATAAGGGTTCGCCCCTGGAGGAAGACATCCTCCCGGGACGAAAACTCCAGCGGAAGCAGCGCGTGGTACGGGAGGAGGTAGACATGGCGGTAGATCCTGTCTGCGGGATGGACGTTGAGCCGGGGAGCGCCGCGGCAGTGAGCGATTACAACGGACAGAAATACTATTTCTGCGCGGTGTCCTGCAAGGAGAGGTTTGACGCCGACCCCGGGAAGTACCTGGGTTGCGCGGCCCCCGCTAAGGCGGGCTGGTTCTCACGTCTCTTCGGGGGGTGACAGCCCCGGTCTTGAGCCGCCGGTCGGCGGAGACACGGAAAGCGGGACCCGGTTCCCGCGTCATAGCCTCTCGGGGAGTTCAGATGTCCGCCTGTTTGAACCTCCGGGGGGAGAGGAGCGCCGGGCCCTGGTGGCGCACGGCGCCCGCGAGCATCCTGCGGGTGAACCTCCCGTGCCATGAAGGTCCGGGCTCTCCCATCGCCTTTCCCAGCAGTTCCAGCAGGTGGTACACGGGCGGGGCGAAAGGGTAGAGGAGCCTGGCCGTCGAGAACATCTGCAGGCAGCCCGAGCAGTAAGTGGCTATCGCTTCGGCCCCGGTCCGCGAAGCTTCCCTCAGCACTCTGATGGTGTAGGCGGTCAGCTTCGCCGGGTTGTAAGCGCTGTAAGGGCTGAAGCCCGCGCCGATGCCGCAGCAGAGCATGCATTCCGCGGAGTTCCCCATCTCGATGACCGTCGCCCCGGCGCGCTCGAGTATCCTGCGCGGCAGGTCCATGTACTCCTGCCCGAAATGCTTGCCGTAGCACGACTCCTGAACACTCACCGACATGTCCAGCGGCCGGGTGATCTCGAGCTCGCCCGAGGCCAGCCGCCGGTCGATGAGCTCCAGGTAGGAGGTCATCTCGAACCCGTATTCGGCGCCGTAGTGCGGCAGCACCCTGGTGAACATGTAGTATCCCGCGGTGCACAGGATGGTCACCTTCCTGGCGCCCAGCGCGTCGAAGAACGCCTGCGTTTCGCGCGCGACCTCCTCGAGCTTGTCGAACATTCCCATCCGGAAGTACATCTCCCCGCAGCAGTGTTCCAGCCCGCCCCGGATGTCCAGCCCCTCCAGGGACTTCGTCCGGGTCAGCAGCGGGGTGGCGATCACGTTGCAGCCCGGGTAGCAGACCTCCTCGGCGCGGCTCATGTCCCGCCAGCTCTCGGCCAGCGCCTTCTCCGGGGGGCTCATGCCGTCGAGCACGAACGTCCTGAAGTTGACCGGCGAATGGGGCATGAAGTAGCGCGCCCGCTGGGGGAGCCCGCGGGCGTCCACGACCTCGGAGAAACGGTTGATGATCAGCTCACCGGGGTTGCAGGAGTTGGGGCAGAAGAAGTCGCAGTCGAGGCAGGTGGTGCACTCCTTCAGCACCCGGGAGGGCCTTCCCTCCCGGAGGTTGGCGATCTCCCGCCGGGCTTCGGACTTCCCGAGGCGCATCACCGGGCAGAGCATCAGGCAGGTGCCGCACTGCTCGCAGCGGTCCTCGAGGTATGGCTGCGGGGTGCGGTACTCCATGATGCTCACCCTTCGTGTCGGGGGTTCAGGCGGACCCCTCCGGCGCACCGCCAGCTCCCCGTCCGGGCAACGTGTACTGCGCGGCTACTCGTGCCTGGGGTGCGCGTCCACGATCTTCATCGCACGGGTCACCGCGACTATCGTGTCGGCCCTGAACTGGGCCTGAAGCTCTCCCATCCGCGCGTATGCCAGGCCCTTGGTCGTGACAACGTACTTGGGCTTCACGTCGTTGAGAGCGATGGCGATGACGTCGAGCCTGCACCTCGGGCAGCCGCAGAACTCCGGGTGCTGGGGAAGAACTTCGTCGACGTAGGCTGTTACAACGCCTTCCATGTAGTTTGTAAGCTCCAAAACGACCTCCGGACGAGCGTTCGGGACGAACAGCGCCCGTTCGAGCGCCGTCTCCCGCTCATTTCTGTTTCGTCACCCAGGACTATATCACGGGCCGGGACGCTGCTGACCGGGAGTGCCAAGGCGGAACCGCAAACCGCTGTCCGAACCCGCGAGAAGGCACCGGCCTCCGGATTCCCGATCGGCGTCCGGCCACCCGAAGATCACATGCCTAGTACCCGTCGTCCCGGTAATTGACCTTCCCCGTAGCCGGGTCCTTGGGGGGGATCCCCTGTGACTGGTCGATCTGAGCGGTGGGGTCCATCTTCCCGTCCGGGCCGTGATATTTCGGCGCGTTCACGTCCGGGTACACGGTGCTCTTGGGATACCAGGCCCAGTCCGAAACGACCGCCCGCCTTTTAGTGATCCCCGAGGGTTTGACGTTGAGCACCATGAGGTCGGCGGCTATCGTAACGTCGCCCTTCGGGTAATGCTCGCGGATGCTCTTCATCGCCGAGTCGATGGTGTCGTCCGTGGCCTGGAAATGCGTGGCTACCGCCAGCTTAGGGGCGGGTTTCATCTGGCTGAGCAGGTAACCGAAGGCGCCCTGCGGCGTGTGCGAGCTGTTCTGTACCGCCAGGGCGTAGTTGTAGGCCGCCGTCCAGACCTCGGGGGAAACCTGGTCCTTGCTGGTGATGTGCATGTTCTTCATCGCCCAGATCTCCGCGGGGACGACCATTTCGTGGAACAGCACGGTGACCCCGGACGCCTGCCGGACCACCTCGCTGCTTGGCTTGGTGTCGCCGGTGAAAATCATCGACAGGCCGTTCCACTCCAGCTTGTAGCCTATGGAACCCTTCCTGGCGTGGATTACCGGAAAATGCGTTATCTTCACTCCGGTAGCCGGGTTGTTGTACGCGATGTTGTCGCCGGGCGTAGAGCCGTTCTTCGTCCAGTCGAGCTCAATCGGGACAACCGCGTACGCTTCGTTAGGAGCGTCTTTCGAGACCGGTACGGGGTCGACCGGCAGGCCCCAGCTCTCCCTGGTGGGAGGCTGATATGACGCATAGCTGGTGGCGCCGAAGCTGAAACTCTCCGTGTGCCAGCGGCACATCTCCCTGAAGTTCCCACAGAAAGCCCGTGTCCCGTCGTCGTAGACGACCCCGGTGATGGGGTCGGGCACATTCGACCTGGCGGGGCCCCACACGTAAAGCGGTGACTTGCGGTCGGCGGACGGGCCGAAGCAGTAGATGTGGGTGAGGTCGCTCATGTGGTCGCCGTGGAGGTGTGTCAGGAGCACTTTGTTCATCCTGGAAATCTGTATGCCCATGGCGTTGTAGTTGGCAATCGTGCCCGAGCCGCAGTCGAAGATGAACTGGTCGCCGCTTCCCGTTTCCACGAAGATGCTGTTGCACTGCTGGCTGCGCCTTGGTATTGGGGAAGTGCCCAGGAGGGTAATCCTCATCTCGTCGGCGGCGAGCTTCTCTTTGCCCGGATAATACGGGTCGAGGCCGCTCATAAGTGAATTGGTGTTGCCCGGGTCGCTTTTGTCCGCCGATTCCGACGTCTTGCTCCCGCAGCCCGGCAGGCTGTTCGCGACGGCAATCCCCCCCAGCGCGAGCCCGGTTAGCTTGAGCGCATCTCTCCGTGTGATACCTGAACCCATGACACCTCCGCTTGTCTCTCGTAGGACAGGTCTCGGCAGCCTGCCCCACCCTGCGCTTTTCCGAACCTGATTTTACCGCATTTCCTTCCCGCGTCGCATCCTTCGTCGCGCCGGGCCCGGGGCGGGCGCGGAATCAGCGTCAGAAGGAACTCAGGCCCGGTCCGCGCAGGAAGCTTCGTAGCGAGCGCGTGAGATCAAGTCCGGGGCGAAACACGGCGCGGAACGGCCGGACGCAATCCGTATGGCAACCCCCCGCGCCCTCTGCTATAATGCCCTTGCTTTTGGCCCTTTCACGGATGATGGCGTTTGAACATCACCAATCCACGGAGGTTGATTTGCGCAGATACGAGACGTTGCTGATAGCGAGGCCGGACCTGGAGGAGCCCCAGCTCAAGGCCCTGCTGGACGATGTCGCCGCGCTGATCGTGCGCGAGGGAGGCATTGTCAAAGGGACCGACGTGTGGGGTCTGAGGCGTCTCGAGTATCCCATAAAGCACCAGGAAAGCGGTCACTACGCTGTGATAAACTTCGAGGCTGACACCACTATGGTGAAAGAACTCGAGCGCGTCACGGCGATCAGGGACGACGTGCTCAGGACGAAGACGCTCGTACTGGAGAAGGGGTAAGGTCTGATGGCGAGCTTGAACAGGGTCATCCTGATGGGGAACCTCACCAGGGACCCCGAACTGAAGTTCACCTCGGCGGGCAAGCCGGTGGCACGCCTTGGCCTGGCGGTCAACCGCCCGCCGTACACCAACGACGCGGGCGAGCGCGTCGAGGGCGTCGATTTCTTCAACATCGTCGTTTTCGGCCGGCAGGCCGAGACCGCCCACCAGTACCTCAAGAAAGGCAGCGGAGCGGCCATCGACGGCAGGCTACGCTACCGCGCCTGGCAGACCGACGACGGCCAGAAGCGCTCGGTGGTCGAGGTCGAGGCGCAGAATGTGCAGTTCCTCCCCCGCGGGGGAGAGGGTGGGGGCCCTTCAGGTCCCTCCGACGACTTCGCGGGCATCGACGTGCCTCCGATAGAGGGTGGAGAAGACTACCCCTGGTAACAGAAAAGGAGTGTTTCAGCCATAGCAAGCGACAAGAAGCAATCGCCGTATCCCAGGAAGCAGAAGCGCAAGGTCTGCTACTTCTGTAAAGAGAAGATCGACTACATCGACTACAAGGACGTAGGCATGCTGAGGCGATTCCTATCGGAGCGCGGCAAGATAAGGCCGCGCCGGGTGACGGGCACGTGTACCCAGCACCAGGTTGACCTCAGCAAAGCCATCAAGAACGCCAGGGAGGTCGCGCTCCTCCCGTACCCACGCAAGTAGCCCGGCCACTCTTGAAATCGGGACGGTGATCCGGTGAAGGTCCTGCTGAAACAAGACGTAGACAACGTCGGCCTCATGGGAGAGGTCGTTGAAGTTGCGGGCGGGTACGCGCGCAACTGCCTCATCCCGCGGGGCGTGGCCATCGGGGTCACCCGCGGCACGATGAAGGATATCGCCGAGCAGAAGAAGGTCCTCGAGGTTAAAGCCGAGCGCCGGCGCGAGCAGCTCCGCGGTGTCGCCGAGAAAATCGCCGCGAAACCGCTCGTCATCAAGGCGCGTTGCAGCGCCAGCGGCAAGCTGTTCGGCTCCGTCACCAACCGGCAGGTGGCTTCGGCGGTCCTGGACGCCACCGGCGAGGAGATTGACCGCCACAAGATACAAGTCGAGGACCGCATCAGGTCCGTCGGTCATTACAAGGCCCTCGTCAGGCTCCACCCCGATGTCGAGATCGAACTGGATTTCGAGGTCGAGGGAGAGGGCTTCGACGCGGAGGAACCACCGGACGACGACGTCCGCAGCGCGGCGCCCGGCGAAACGGCCGACGTCGGGACGGCCGCCGGGCCAGAGGAGGCCGCCGGGCAGGAGGGCGGCGAAGAAGCCGTTGCGGAGGGCACGCCGGCCGGAGCCGGGAGCGAACTCGCGCAGGGAGACACCGCCGTACCAGAGCAGGAATAGGCCCACATGGCGCTCGAGCCGGTTGCACGGAGCATCCCCGACCGCGTACCGCCCCACAATCTCGAGGCGGAGGAATCCGTTCTTGGCTCGATGATAATCTCCCACCAGGCTGCGGCCGAAGCGCTGGACATCCTCCGGGCCGAGGACTTCTACAAGGAATCCCACCGCGCCATTTACAAAGCGCTCCAGGACCTGTACGTCGCCGGCTCCACCACCGATCACGTGGTGCTGGCAGAGGAGTTGAAGCGCCGGGGCCAGCTCGAAGCCGTGGGCGACAGGGCCTACCTGCTGGTCCTCTCGGACACCACCCCGAACCCCCGCAACGTCAAGTACTACGCGGGCATCGTGCGCGACATGGCCTTCCGGCGCAGCCTGATCGACATCGGGTACGACATATCGAGCTTCGGCTACCGATCGGGGGAGGAGTTCGACGATCTTTACGACCAGTCCGAGCAGAAGCTCTACAACCTGGGCAGCCGGATGAGACGCGAAGGCCTCACCCATATCCGCAGCCCGCTGCAGGCCAGCTTCAACCGGATGACCGAGGCGATGGATAAGGGGTCCAGGATTACCGGGGTGCCTACCGGCTTCTACGACCTCGACACCCTGACCAGCGGGCTGCAGCCGTCGAACCTCGTCATCGTCGGCGGGCGCACGTCGATGGGGAAGACCAGTTTTGCTCTCAACGTAGCTCACCACGCGGCGGTGCGCGAGGGTGTGGGCGTCCTCATATTCAGCCTGGAGATGAACAGGACCGACATCGCCGAGCGACTGATCCTCAGCGAGGCCAGGGTCGATTCCGGCAAATACCGCACCGGCGACGTTGACGAGAAGGACCTCCACCGCATCATCCATGCGGGCGAGACCTTGAGCAAAGCCCCGATCTTCATCGACGACACCGGCGACGTCAAGCTCTTCGAGATGAGGTCCATCGCTCGCAAGCTCATCTCCACCGAGAAGAACGTCGGTCTTATCATCGTCGACTACATCCAGCTGATGTACTCGGACAAACGCAGCGAATCGCGGGCCCAGGAGGTGTCCCGGATCGCGCGCGACCTCAAGGTCATGGCAATGGACCTCGAGGTGCCGGTGATTGCAGTTTCGCAGCTCAGGCGCCCGCCGCCCACCGTACAGAAAAAGGACCCCAGCCTGGAGGACCTGAAGGAGTCCGGCGGTATCGAGCAGAACGCCGACCTGGTCCTGCTCATCTATCGTCCCGAGGTGGACGACCCGAAGAACCTCGATGTCAAGGGCGTCGCCGAAGTCAACCTCGCCAAGCACCGCAACGGCCGTACCGCCAAGTTCAAGCTCTACTGGATGGGCTCCTACTCCAAGTTCGAGAACCCGGCCGAGGACGACCTGATCCGTGACTGACGAAACACACCGGGAGATCCGCCCGGCGCCGGCCGGGCCAAAGAGGTTCTGATGAAAGCATTCCGTGAGAGAGCCGGCCGGGCGGCGGCGCTGCTTGCGTTGCTGGTCTGCATGCTGCCGGCGGCGGCCGCAGGCTGCGGTGGCCCGCCCGCGGGCACCCCGGCCCAGATACTCGAGAAGTGCATCGGCGCACAGGGCGGGCTGAAATCGGTCGCGGTCAACTACGAAGGGGACTTCGAGCTTTCACTGCCCGGCGGCAGCCAGACCTCGGCCATCCTCTACCGGGGCGTCTACGAGAAGCCTGACAGGTGGAAGCTGGCGCTGCGCACCGCCGGCTCTAAGACGGAGGTCATCATCGTCGGCGACCGGACCTGGGTGAAGCTTCCGGGGTCGGACGCCTGGACGGAGAAGACGAGCGCCGCCTCCATGACCGGAAACAACCCGGACGAGGTGGTGGCCTCCAGGTACCTGAACTCCGCCAGAAACGTGAAGATGATCGACCGGAAAAGCGACAGTTACCACCTGGGGTTCGATCTTGATATAGGCTCCTTCGCGAAGGCGTTCAACCTCCCCGGGGTGGACCCCGGCACCTTCAAAGGAAGGAAGGCCCGCTTCGAGGCCTGGGTCCGGAAGAAGGACTATTACCTCCAGAAAGCCACGATGGAGTTCGCGGGCAGGCTGGCCACACCCCAGGTCGGCACCTTCAAGATGTCCACAGGGATTGACTTCAAGGACTTCAACGTCCCCGTCAGCATCGAACCCCCGAAAGGACAGCCCTGAGAAGGATTGTTCGTCTTCCACCTGTTGAATCCGGCGTTCACCAGTAAGGAATGATCGGCCTGCCGATTGCCTTGGTACGATACTGACAAATTATCGCGCTGTATGGTGGGACAGGCTCAGGAGCGTGGTGGCAAAGGCGGAGTGGTATGCCGATGCGTTCTTCCACAAGGTCGGCTCCATCGTCACCAACCTGCAGATCAAGTTGTCCAACGCTACCCTGTTCCGAGACCCGAGCAAACAACTCCCACAATCTGTTCAAGCGTTTGCTTTCCGGCGAGAGGCGAGTGAAAGACGTTCGGGAGTAACGTATGATTACTGCGTTGGCAGGGGCATTTGGAAAACGTAGGGTGCAGCATAGCAAGGCTTCAGTAAGCGGCGTTGAGGTCCGGGAATTACTTTGAACTGTCCGGAATGCGGAACCGAGCTCAAAGGAGAACTGCGCTTCTGCGACGCCTGCGGGGCCAGGCTGAAGCAGTCCCACCCCTCCTTTTTCGGACGTTACCGGGTACTTAGAGAGGTGGGACGGGGGGCCATGGGAGTGGTCTACCTGGCCCGGGATGACAAGATAGGCCGAAATGTGGCCATCAAGGCCCTGGACATAGATCACCGCCTCCCCGGGGACCAGAAGAAAGAGATAAAAAACCGCTTCGAACGGGAGGCCCGGGCTGCCGGGATGCTCTCTCAGGAGAACATAGTCACCATCTATGACGTGGGGGAACAGGACGGCGTTCCTTACATAGCCATGGAATACCTGGAGGGGACCACCCTCACCGAGTTGTCCCACGACAGCCCCCTGACCATACACCAGGCCAAGAGCGTGATAGTGCAGGTCCTCGCCGCCCTCTCCTATGCCCATTCCCACGATGTGGTTCACAGGGACATCAAGCCGGATAATATATTCCTGCTACCAGACGGGAGGGTGAAGGTTGCGGACTTCGGCATAGCTCGGTTAGCCTCCAGCTCCACGATGACCCGGGTGGGGCAGGTGATGGGCACCCCGGGGTACATGAGTCCGGAGCAGGTGAAAGGAGAGGTGGTCGGACCCCAGAGCGATATATTTTCCACCGGGGTGCTCCTCTACGAGCTCCTTACTGGCACTGCCCCCTTCGCCAGCACCTCACCAACCAGCATTATGTACAAGATAGTGCACGAGGAGCCCAGAGCCCCCCATTTGATCAATCCTGGGGTGCCCCCCAACCTGGAGGCGGTGATTGCCCGGGCCACCGCCAAGAACCTGGCCGCCCGCTATGAGAGCGCCTCGTCGATGAGGGAGGATCTGAAGAGCGGAGCCACCCCCCTGACAACAGAGGTTCCCTCGAATGAGGGCACCATGCTCAGGGCGGCACCCCTGGAGCAGGTTATGACTCTTGGAGCCCCGGCTCCCTGCCCGGCCCCGGTGCCTCTCCGGAAGAAGAAGCACGTAGCCTTGTGGGTGGGGACCGGGGCCGGAGCCCTCCTGGTGGTAATCGCCATAGTGGTGGTGATAGTGCTGGCGTTGATGAACGACAAGCCATCTGTCAAGATAACCGAACCCACCGACGGGGCCCATGTTTCTAACCCGATGAAGATCAGCTTGGACGTGAGACAGTTTCCCGCCGGAGGCAAGGTTACTGTTTATGTTGACGACAAAGAGGCGAAGGTTCTGGATGCCGCCCCCTTTGAGACAGACGTGGATTCAGGCGATGCCGGAAAGCACATTCTCAGGGTGACCGTTCATAACCCGGGGGGAGTGGTCCTGGCGGACGCTGCCACTGGCTATACCTCGAAAGGGGGAGGGGACAGCAGCGGAGGCGAGCAGGCGAAAGCCGAGATAACCTCAATAATCCAGCAGTGGAAGACGACTGAAGAGAACCACGACTTCAACCCCTACATAGCTCTCTATTCCAGGTCGTTCAACTCAGGGCCGGTCAACAAGGACACGTACAGAAACAAGAGCTACGACGAATGGGTCCAGCTGAGGTCGAACCAGTTCGCGACTCCGGGCAGGCCGACATCCACCATAGAGAATCCAAGGATTATCGTCTCGGGTGAAAAAGCGGTCGCCGAGTTCCAGTCCACTTTCAACTCGGGTAGTTTTTCCTCATACGGAACCAACCGGCTGGAGTTCGCGAAAGAGAACGGCATCTGGATGATAATCAGCGAGCAGTGGTGCTCCGGAGCTACTCCACCCGCGCCATTCATGGTACCGATGATTTGAGAGACGGTGACTGGAGACTCCACCACCCACAAGACTCGGAATGCCTCTGCGCAAAGATGGAGCATGCGCAGAACGGTACTGCTGGTCGTCGCCATCTGCCTGCCCATCGGTATTGCGACCGGCCTCGCGACTTACCTGTTCGGCTACCGCGAACAGGGGCCCGGCCCGACCACGGCTCGGACGACGCCGGCAGCCAGGATGACATCGCCTCCGGCGCCGGCGAATACCGACTTCGATATCTCCCGCGTCATGGCCACTGTCGACTACCTCGCCGGGAACATCGGTCCGCGTGAAGAAGGCACCGACGGCGAATTACGCGCTGCGGAATACATCCATAAGTGCTTGAACGAATGTGGTTACCGACCGGTAAGACAGCCTGTCAAGATAGAGACAACAGGCAGGGTGGGCAGCAACGTCACAGCCCGACTTCCAGGCACCGGCAGGCCCGACCGGGTGATTGTCCTTGGTGCGCACATGGACTCCCTTAATGGGCCTGGGGCTAACGACAACGCCACCGGTTGCGCGGCGCTTCTGGAGTTGGCCAGGGTTCTGAAGGGCAACCAGCGACACGTGCCTTCCATCGACTTCGTGTTCTTCTGCGGCGAGGAGGTTGCCGCGGGTGGCACGCGGGACGACGATCACTGGGGTTCGCGGACGTTCGTTAACTCGTTGAACGCCGTCGAGAAGCAGGCTATAGCCGGAATGGTCTGCATTGATATGATCGGGTCGGGCTCGGAGTTCAGGGCTCGCAATATGGGCCTGGCTTCACCAGCGCTCAGGGATATGATGCTCGACTTCGGCGCCGGGCGTGGTCTGATCTTCAAGGCTGACCGTTCTCCATACGGCAACAGCGACCACGAACCTTTCGAAAAATCGGGCATTCCCTCCGTGTGGCTGGAATACGGTGAATGCCCTGTGTATCATCAGCCGAGTGACACTATCCAGGCGGTTGACGCGGCGCACGTGCAGAACGTGGGGTGCATGCTGCAGGGATTCTTCGAGCAGTACCTGACCCCGGAAAGGATGGCGCTCCTGCCGACGCGCCAGTGAGCGTTTTCCTTCGGCTTCGGCCGGGCCTTCCAGGCAGTGTGGTTGGAACATAGTGTCCACCACGATTTTCGGGTTATCGCATTTCCTCGCCATTTCGTCAGCAGTCTGCCGCTTCTCCCTCGTTATCTTCCTGGTATCGATGGATAGTTCTCCCGCGGTCCCGCCGCTCGACCGTCGGCAGGCAGGTGGGAAGCGAACGACCGCGTACGCGGTCAATCCTTCGCGGGGGCGTGGCGAGCGCGGAGGATTCGCATGACGGTAGGGCGCAGGAGCTCGATCGCGTCCTGCTCGCAGAGCTCGTGGCAGCAGTAACAGTGCCGGCACCTCCTGCGGTCCACGACGGCGACCCCGCTTTCCAGCGCGATCGCCCCGGCCGGACACACCTCCACGCACCGTCCGCACTCGGTGCACCGGCCTGGCACGGGCGTCGGGCGAAGCGCTGTCAGGCTGCCCAGGGGGCGAACGAGGAAGTCGGGGACGCGTTCCCCGATGCTCCGCCTGTCCGGCGGCACGAAGCCGCTGAACGAGAGTTCCTCCGGCCGGCTGCCCAGTATCTCGATATCGGCGATTTCACCCGAGCACAGTCCGCGCCCTATCGCCGCGGCCAGGGGCTTGTTCTTCTCCGGGTCGATGCCGATTATCTCCATCATGACGGTGTCAACCGCCAGGGCGTCCCTCCCCGCCGCCAGAACGCCGAGTTCGACGAGGCGGCCCGCGCGCGGCCCGTTCCCGTCCATTCCGACGATCGCGTCCACCAGGCTCAAGTCGGGCGCCGAGGCCAGCAGGACGTCCACGAGCAGGTCGGCGAACTCCGCCTCGCCGGGGAACATCGAGTGGTAGGCGAACTTGTTGCCTCCGGGCACCGCCCCGAACATGTTCTTGATGGCGCCGCTGATGTTCATGAACATGTGCGTCTTGAACTTCGAGACCGAGATCAGACAGTCGGCCCCGGCCATGGTGTCGCAGATGGTGACCGTTCTGAGCGACCTGCCCGCGCCGACCCGGACCTGCCTGGCCGAGGTGTCCAGGCCCAGCCGGGCGCCCGTTTCCCTGGCCACCTGAGCGATCCCCGTCTTCTCGTAGACCCTTCTCAAGTACGCAGGCGTGAACGGCCCGCCGGGGCTGTCCCCGATAGTGATCCGGCCGGTCACCCTCTGGAACTGCCGTACGACGGCCCGCGCCACCTCGGGGTGGGTCGTGACACCCTTCTCCGGCGCCGCTGCGAAGAGGGCGTTGACCTTGACGAACACAGACCCGTCGCTTCCCGCGAAGGCGCCGGGCCCTCCCAGCAGCTCCAACAGGCGTTCCACCTGTTCCTCGACGGTCTCTCGCTTGTAGCCCGCGCATCCGGCAAGCGCCACGGGGCCGCCCATACTGACCTCCGTTCCCTAGTAAGGACATGTCAGATCTTAACCGAGCGCCGCCGTACGCGCGCCTCCTGGCGGCAGCCCGCCGGTTCGGTGTATAAATCATTCGAATCGCCTGGAAGGAATGACATGAACCCTGAAGCAGCCGTATTCGCAGGTGGGACGCCATGAATGAAATGGATTTTGCGGCGGTAACCGTGAGTTCGGGCGGTGAGACGCTGCGGGGCGATCTCACCTCCCGCGGCCCCGATGCCCCCCTGGTGGTCCTGTGCCACGGCATACCGCTCTCCAGGCCCGACCCGTCGGACCCCGGCTACCGGGGTATTTGCCTGCGGCTGGCCGAAGAAGGTGTCTCGGCGCTCTTCGTGAACTTCAGGGGATGCGGCGATTCCACCGGCGACTTCCACATGGGCGGCTGGTACTCGGACCTCTGTTCGGTGGTGGACTTCGCGAAGAGCGAGGTCGCCTCCCGCCGGCTTTGCCTCGCGGGGTTTTCCGCGGGCGGGGCGCTGGCGATAAAGTACGCGGCCGAACGCGGCGGCGTCGACGGCGTAGCGTCGTTCGCGGCCCCGGCGGGACTCTCCCGGGTGTTCGCGCGCGAGCACACCATGCAGCTCATCGAAGCCGCAAGGGACGTCGGTACCATCAAGGACCCGGCGTTCCCGCCGTCACCGGACTGGTTCTACGAAGACGCCCGGAAGAACGAGGCCATCGACTTCGTAAGCCGCGTGAGCCCGGCCCCGCTGTTGATTGTCCACGGAGAACAGGATGAACTCGTCCCCGTCTCGCAGGGCAGGGAGCTGTTCGAGGCAGCCGGCGAGCCCAGAGAGCTGGTGGTTCTGCCCGCCGGAGAACACCGCCTGAGGCGCGACCCGCGTTCCGTGGATATCCTGCTCGCCTGGGTCCGGAAGTTGTAGCCGCGCGCCCGCCGCTCAGTCCTGCGAAAGCAGGAGCGGAGAAACGTAGTCCCCGTACCGCGACCTGGCCTTCTCCAGGCGCTCTCGCTGCTCCTCGAGGGTGACGAAGAGCACCTCGGGGATGCCCCACTCCCTGGCGTATACCCCGGAGATGCGGTCGATCTTCGCGAGCTGCTCCGGAATACGGGTGGTGAACTGCTCCTTGTACTGCTCCTCGGTGTAGTCCGCGCCCAGCGCGGTCGAGAAGAGCCTTCTCAGGTCCTTAAAAAGCGGTATCATGCCCGTCGGGGTCTCCAGGGCTCCAACCTCGTCGTGGACGCGCTCCTCCATCCAGAGCATCCAGACCCGCTTGTCGAGCATCCCGTTGAGGTACACACCATCTTTCATCAGGAAGTAGTTCACAGCGAAGATCTTGGGTGGCCGGGCCAGCACCGCCGGGAACTCCAGGTATTTCTGGATGTAAGTGTCGAGGGACGCCGCGAGAAACTCCAGGTTCGACATCGGGTTGAAGGTGCGCACGCCCTCGGCCCCGAGAGTCGCCGCGGTCGACTCCGACTCGAGCGAAGCGGCCATGGTTATGACACCGTGAACCCAGTTGAACGACTGCTCCACGGGGACGGTGGTGTCCGAGTCCCGCCCGCCGAAGATCATCGCCTTCACCGGGACGCCGTTGGGGTCGTCGAGGCTCTCGTCGGTGTTCTTCAGCGAGTGCAGGCTGATCGTGAATCGCGCGTTCTTGTGAGAGGGGTCGATCCGGCTTCCCTTGCCGTCCGCCTTCCCCTCGGTCCACTCGCCGGAGTAGTTCAGCCCCGATTGGGGAAGCTCCTGTCCCATGCCCAGCCAGTAAGGCTTCCCGTCGCTCACCAGCACATTGGAGAAGATGATCTCCCCCGGAGAGGTGAGGGCGTTGTAGATGGCCGGGTCATCCTCGGGGTTCACGTCCTGGATGATGCCGAAGATCCCCGTTTCCACGTTAACGGCCCTGAGTTCGCCCCCGACCTTCTTCAGGTACACGATATCGTCGCCGACGATCGTCTGTCCCTGGATCATCGCCGTCGAGGTCTTCCCGCACATGCTGGGAAAAGCGCCGGTCATATAGGTCTTCCTGCCCCCGGGACCGGGTACGCCCACGGCGAACATGTGCTCGGTCAGCCAGCCTTCCCTCAGGCCCTTCTGGATGCCGAGTCGCATGGCCAGCTTTTTCAGGCCCATCGAGTTGCCGCCGTACTGGGTGTTGACGCTGTAAACGGTGTTCTCCTCGAGGTCTATATAGACGCGGCGCTTGTCGATCTCAGCGCAGACCCCGTTCTCCAGACGCCCCGCCGAATGAAGGAAGCGGAAGAACTCGCAGGAGTTGTCATCCCGCCTGAACTCCTCGTAGCCCGGCCTGTACAGGAGGTCCTCGCTGTGGGCCACGTAGAACGAGTCGGTGATCTGGCAGCAGAGCTGCGAGAAGACGGAGCGCTGCGGCCCCAGGCAGTAGAAGCGGACGATCATCGTTTTGTGTTCCATCAGGCCATCCAGCAGGCCCAGTACCTCTTCGAGCCCTTCATCCCTGCTCTTGGAGTTTATGTGCCCGCCGAGGTGGACGTCCGGCGGCAGCAGGAACCGGGTGTTTTTCATGTCCCGGCCCTGGTCGAGGATCCCGTCGAAGTGGCAGGTGTGGCCGGCCGTCGCCAGCTCGAACTCCTCGCCTTCCTCGACCGCTTTCCTGCGTACGTGCTCCCGGTCCGACGCCGAATCGGTCGCGATGAAGATGTCCGACGGCCGGCAGAGCCTGGCCGTATCGGCAATGAACTTGTTCACCTGCGTCTCGCCGAGATCGGTCAGTTTGCGATACTGCTCAGGGTCGAGGGCCGCCTCGAGGTATTCGAGGTGTTCGTCTCCCATCTTCGGGCCTCCTTGCTGCTCCTGCCACGCTACCGCGCCATCCCCGGTGCCGGGGTATCGCGGAACGCCATTCATGTTCCTTGGGATCTCGCGGAGTGGGCTACCCTCCGCTTTGAAGTATGATACGCGACCCCGCGCGCGGCAGGCAAGAAAAAAAACGACACTCGTCATGCCGCCCGGAAGGAGACTCCGCGGCACCTCCGGGCAGGCGCGACTCCCCGGCGTTTTTGCTTGACTTGCTGTTTCGGGGTGGTTACAATATGCTTGTAATGCTTCCTCTCCGTCCCTGAGCAATCGAAGCGGCGACGACGGAGGTCCGCCATCAAAGCCTCTTTCCTCAGACGCGCGCTTCCATGCGCACTGCTGGGAGCGGTTCTTCTTCCTTTCTTCTTCGTGGTGCAACTGCCGGTCGCGAGGGCGTCGTGCGAGCTGGACTGGCCGCTTCGAGGCAAGGTCACCCGTGGGTTCGAGCTCCCGGTGGGCGCTTACGGTGAGGGGGGCCACCAGGGGATGGACATCGCCGCGCCCCCCGGGTCGAAGGTATCCGCCGCCGCCGCCGGCACGGTCACGTGGGTGGGCGAGCTCCCGCGGGGCACCGCCGTCTCGATAACACATCAGGGCAACACCAGGACCACCTACCTGGGACTGGCGTCCGTGTGCCTGCGCCAGGGCGACATGGTGTCCAGGGGTCAGGAGATCGGCACCCTGGATGGCGCCAGGGACCCTTCGTCGGCCGGCACCCACCTTCACTTCGGCGCGTATCTGAACGGGTCTCCGGTGGACCCGCGCCTCCTGATGGGTTCCTTCGATGCCGCGGAGTATATACGGCTGTGCCCAGCCGCCGGGGGGGAAACGGCGAAACGCGCGCCGGGCGTCATCGACGGCAAGGCCGGCGGCGGCCTCCTGCGGGCGGCGGTTAGCCCGTTCAAGAGCGCAGTGAAGGCGATCGGCGGCGGATGCGTCGCGATGTGGGCCGGGGCCCGGGCGGCGGCAGGCCGGGTGGGGGGTTTCATCGCCGGCGCCTGGGACGGAGCGCTGTGTCCGGTGCTCCGAACTGCCGGCCGCTGGGCCGCCGCCGGCGCCAGGTGGTGCTGGACCAACCGCTACGTCAAGGCGGTCGTTGCCGGAATCGCCGCCGCGGTGGTGATCGTCGGAGCGATAGTAATCGTCGTGCTGACGCTGCCCGTTTCCCTCACGGTGGCCCTGGTCGCCTCGATAGCCGCGGCCCTCGCCTGCATCGGCACGGCGATCTATTTCGCCGCCACACACCCGCACGGTTTCAGTTTCCTGTCCTGTTTTTTCAAGAGCCTGAGCGCAGGCGTTGCCGCTGCGGCTGCCGCCCTCAGCATGGGTTCGCTGGGCGCGGCGTTCTCGGCGGGCTGGGCCGAGATGGGGCTTCTGGGAGCGCTGAAGTACGCCGCCGGGAACGGGCTCCTTTCGATGGTTTTCGAAGGCGGCACGTCGTACCTTTTCACGGGTGCCGTCTCCATGAGGCGAATGGCCACGGCGTTCTTGATAGGCGCGATATCAGGGCCGGTGGCGAAGGCGCTCAAGGAGGGTGTGGTAGGAAGCAGGCTCGTGCAGGCGCTGATAATCAACGTATCCGAAGGCGGCGCATCGTTCGCGAGCAGGACCGCGGTGCTGTTCCTTCACAAGAGCGGGGCCGCCTGGCACGGCATGTTAACCGTCCTCAAGGACGGGGCGACCGCCTTTGGAGGCAAGGCGGTTTACCTGCTCTTCACCGGGACCTTCGGCGTTTGCACGAACCTGGTATCCTGCATGCTGAACCACAGGCCCATCACTTTTTCGGGCATGCTGTCCTCTTTCGTGACCGGGGCGGTCATGGGAGGCGTCGGGCTGCTCTTCGGGGGCAAGGGCCTGGACGGGCTGTTCTCGAAGGTCGGCTTCCTCAAGGACGGCTTCGGGCGGGTGCTCCGCAAAGGCTTGTCCAAGCTGGTGAACAAGAGCATCAGCAGGTCGTTGGGAAGTATGCTGCGCTCCCGCTTCAACAGGGTTTTCAAGGAGTCGAGACCGGCTTTCACCGAGGAGGAATGATGAGAACACGCAAGGCACAGGGCCCGGTTCGGTACGCGGTAGTGATCGTGATAGGCCTGTTCGGGGTGGCGGGCCTCTGCTGGGGCGCCAGAGCGGCGTCCGGGGCCGGGAGGGTCGGTACGCTCCCCGGCGTCTTCGCCGCTTCAGCGGGTGTGCTGTTGCTCGTCCTGGCGGGCTACTGCTACTACGTGATGGATTTCAAGGGCAAGGGCGGGCGGCGCGCCTTCGCCCTGCGCATGACCTCGGCCGCGATGGCCGGGTTCTTTTCCATGCTGCTGGCCAGGGTGCTGTTCAGGTGAACGCCGCCGGGAGCGGGTTTTCCGGCCCCGCCGGGCCGGTGCCGACAGCCTGTTCTCGCGGTGCTCCGAGCCCCGGCCGCCCGTTCAGGGCTCAGTCTGTATCGACGGCTGGTTTGACGGCGGGGTTGTCATGGGTACGGTGGTTCCGGGGACCGTTACCGAACCGGGCGCGGACCCCGGAGTGCTCGCGCTCTTCCCGCTCGAGGGGATGAAGCTCTGAATCTTGCTGAAGAAATCGTCCTCCATGGGCTTGCCCATATACGTCTGTTTCACCTGCCCCTGGGCGTTGGTGATTATGATAGTGGGGTTCATGGAGACGTAGTACTTCTTCTTGGCGCCGGCGCTGGAGGCGGCATCGTAGTCGTATCTCTTCCAGGTGACTTTATCACCGAACTGCTTCTCCGCCTTCTTCACCATCGCGCTGACATCCGCGTACGACTGGCTGCTCTTCCCTATGAACACTATGACCTCTGGTTTGCCCTGTGAGCAGCCGGCGCCGAGAGCGAGAAGCCCCGCCAGCAAACCCAGGCAGACTACCAGTGAAAGGGGAAAGGCAAACTTTCTCACATCTGACCTCCGTGATCACTTCTCCTCGAGGAGCTTATGTTAGCACCCCGGCCGCAACTATGAAACGGGTGTTGCGACCGGCCCGCTCGATCTCGTTTCTGATTGCCTCGTACACGGCTCATTGGTATGATTCGGATGCCCTATCTCACAGGCCCGAGGCCTTGACCGGACGGAGGTTTCCGAATGTACGGTTACGCGGGAAAGATACTGGAAGTGGACCTGTCGACGGGCCGGATCGACAAGGTCGATATTGACGAGCAGGACTGTCGCGATTTCCTCGGGGGCAGCGGCCTGGCTGCCAAGATCTATCTGGACCGATGGCCCGGGGACGTCGATCCGTTGAGCCCCGAGAACCCGCTGATAATAATGACCGGGCCGTGGACGGGCACGCGCATCCCGGGCGGCAACCGCTTCGCAGCCTGCGCCAGGTCCCCCCTCACCGGATTGTGGGGCGAGGCGTCATGCGGCGGCTACCTGGGGCCGGAGCTCAAGTCGGCCGGTTACGACGGCATAATATTCACCGGGGCGTCGGAGAAGCCGGTCTACTTGTGGGTTCACGGCGACGACGTGGAGCTGCGCGACGCCGGCGACCTGTGGGGCAAAGACACCTACGAAACCGCCGACATCCTTTCCGCCGGTGCCAAGGAAGAGACGGGCAAGAAGGCCAGGGTCGCGGCCATTGGCCAGGCCGGCGAGCTGGGAGTGAAGTTCGCCGCGATTGTGCACGACAAGCACCACATCGCGGGCCGCACCGGCATGGGTGCGGTCATGGGTTCCAAGAACCTAAAGGCGATAGCGGTTGTCGGAGCGGGCAAGAAGTTCGAAATAGCGGACCCCGACGCGATGAAAGCCTGGCGTCAGGGAGTAATGGAGGCTATCGGCGACTCCCTGGTCGTGGAGTCGCTCAGGGCGTTCGGGACGAACGCCAATCTCGAGGTCGGGGCGATGCTCGGAGACGTGCCGTTCAAGAACTGGCAGTTGGGCGAGGAGGACGATATCGTCGCCGCGATCAACGGGCCTACCTACGCGGACGACATCCTGGTCAAGGGGCACGCGTGCTGGGCCTGCCCGATAGGCTGCAAGCGGGTGGTGGCCGTTGAGGAAGGGCCTTACCTGGTCGAGAAGGGCGCCGGGCCTGAGTACGAGACAATCTGCATGCTGGGCAGCAACCTGATGAACGGCAACCTCGCCAGTATCGCCAAGGGCAACGAGCTCAGCAACAAGTTCGGCGTGGACACCATCACACTGGGTGAGATCATCGCACTGGTGATGGAAGCGCAGGAGAAGGGCCTCCTTTCGGTCGAGGAGTGCGACGGAGTGGAAGCGAAGTGGGGCGACCCGGACGCCATGCTCAAGCTGCTGGAGATGGCCGCGCGCAAAGAGGGCTTCGGAGCGAGGATGGCCGAAGGCAGCCGGAAGCTGGCCGAGGAGATCGGGCCCGAGGCGGCCGAGATGGCCGTGCAGGTGAGGGGCCTGGACGCGCCCGCCCACGACCCCCGCGGGTTCCACGGCTTCGCGCTGGCCTACGCGACGTCCCCGAGGGGCGCGTGCCACTGCGCCAGCATGAACCTGTATCTCGAACAGGGAAGCGCCGTGGCGATGCCCCAGATAGACCTCGAGGGTCCGTTCGACGAGCAGTCGAGCGTTGGTAAGGCGTACCTGACCGCGAGGGCTTCGGAGCTGGCCCAGATATTCAATTCGGCGGTGGTCTGCCTGTTGACGGCCGTGGCGTGGGATCCGGACAGCCTGGTCACCGCGATGAACGCGGTGACCGGCTGGGGGCTGGACATAGACTCCTTCATGGAGATCGGGCAGCGGATCTGGGCCATCAAGCGCGGCATACTCGCGCTCTACGGCTCGACCGGAGAGGACGACGTCATGCCCAAGAGATTCGGCGAACCGGTCCAGGAGGGCCCCCACGAAGGCTCGATTCCCGAGTTCGAGATGATGAAGGAAGAGTTCTACGAATACCGGGGCCTCGACGAGAACGGGAACTTGAGCCGGGAAGTGTACGAGAAACTGGGGCTCGGATACCTCGCCGACAGGCTGGCCCTCTAGGACCGTAGCCCACGAAGGAGATGCGTTAGTTGCCGCACGGTGAGGGCAACAGGGCCGTCGTGATCGGAGGCGGCCTTGCCGGGCTGTCAGCCGCCGCATGCCTCTGTGAAGCGGGATGGCGCGTGACGGTCCTGGAGAGGGAGGACCGACCAGGCGGGCGTTGCAGGACGGAGCGCGTGGGCGGCTTTCTCTTCGACACCGGGGCACAGCATTTCCACGATTCGTTCGATGGTACATTGAGCGCAGCCATAAGGAACGGCCTGGGGGCCGGGCTGCGCATCCCCCTGGAAAAGAAAGCCATCGTCCGCCGCGGTAAACTCGTCGATTTCGCCCCCAGGAACCTCAGCCCCTTCGGGCTGTTGCCGTGGAAGACGATGGGTCCCGCGGGCATTGTCAACGCCGCCGGTGCTGGGGCCAGGCTGGTGGCCAACTACCGCGCGTACAATCCCGGGCTCCCGCTCAAGCGGGCGAGAGGTGACGACGAAAGGGCGGTCGATTTCCTGTCGCGCCGGACGACGGAAACGTTCCGGTGCGGCTTCGCCGAACCGGTCAGCGTCTACGCGACGGGCGCCGACCTGCGCGACATCTCCGCCGCGGCGTTCATGATCGCCCTCCGCTACACCTTCGGTGACAGGACCGGGTGCTTCACAGGCGGAATGGGCTCATTGACCGAGGCCCTGTCGGACAGGGCCGAGTTGATCACCGGCATGGAGGCCTCCGGGGTCATCTTCGAGGGATCAAAGGCCGCGGGCGTAAGGGCGGCACCTGTTGACGGCGGCCGTGCCCGGATCTTCGAGGCGGACGCTGTCGTGTGCGCGCTGCCTGCCACGCGCGTGGCCGGAGTGGTTGGGCGGCTCGGAGAAGCCGCCGCGCGTCTTGCGGCTGCCACCGAGTATGCGGCCGCGCTCACGGTGAATTTCGCGGTGGAGAGCCGTCCGGCGCCTGGCGGCCCGGTGCTGCTTCCGGTGAGCGAAGGATTCACCGCTTCCTGGGCCTGCACTTCGGCGAGCAAGGCCGCCGAGCACGCGCCGGAGGGCTGCAGCGTGCTCACGGCGGTCTTCTGCGGCGCCGGGGCGGAGCGGCTCGCGGGCGAGCCCGATGACGCGGTGCTGGACGCCGCGGCGGCGGACCTCGAACGCTGTTATCGTACCGGCGGGATCCACCCGGTGGCGTCGAGGGTCTTCCGGCACGTCGAGGGAAGGCCGGTCCCGGGCCCCGGGCACGGCGCTCTCGCGGACGCGGCGAGGCTCGAGGGCAGCGGAGCCGCCCGGCTTGCCCTCGCGGGGGACTGGACGACGGCCCCGACCGTGGAGGGTGCGGTGTCGAGCGGCGAATGGGCGGCCCGGAGCTTGCTGGCGGAATGCGAGCGTGAGCAATAGACTCAGTGGAAAGAGGAATGCCGATGTCCCGCGGCGGGGCGCGTGTGCGGAGGCAGGGATTTGGGACTTGAGAGATGTGGCGGGTGCGGGCTGCCGGTCTACGTACGGCTGGCGGCGCGGTGGAACGATGACGGCACCGTGACCGGCCGTTTTGTCCACAGCACGAGGGTGGTCCAGATCTATTCCGACGAGCTCGACTTCATATTTGACGGCCTTGCGGAGCGAATCGGGTTTGACATCAACAGAATAATCGTCGAAGGCGAGCGCAAGGCCGGCCTGGCGTTCACCGCCCCGCTGCTGGGCAGGTGGAGAGGCTTGCCGGGGGCGGTCGCCCGCAACGCGCTGGTGTCCCGGTTTGTCTTCGGCTTCGTCGCCAGGGCAGGAAAGAGCGCCGGCTTCGGAGACCTGCGGGTCACAGGGTACCGCAGGAACGAGCTGTTGGAGATAACCGTTTCCGACTCGTTCAACCCGGCGATCCTGGCCGGAAACACCCTGGGCTCCTTTGAAGCGTTCGCCCGCAAGCCCTCGAGGGTTAGCTGGGAGCGGCGCGCCGACACGGTAGTCATCACTGTAGAGGCGGGCGGCTGGGAGGACAGGTCCGACGAGGACAGGCTGAAGCCGAGGCTGCCGGTCGTCCTGCCGGGCCGCTACACCGTGGAGCGCTGTCCCAGGTGCGGGATGCCGGCGGACCTGGGGCGCAGGTACGACTTCGACCTCAAGCGAGGCATCGCCACGGAGGTGTCGAGCGGCAGGCGTATAGTAACGGTTATGATCGACAGCCTGAACGCGGTGTTCAAGGAACTCGAGAGCGAGCTCGGCGAGGAGGTGGGCGACATGATCGTCGCCCTGGAGAGCGATTACGCCGCGTGCGTGGCGGACGTGCCCGCCGGGACCGACGACGACAAGACCGGGACCGACGACGATAAGACAATAGGCGAGCTGCTGTCCGACCTCAGGATAAAAGGCATGGGCAACCCGACGGAGATTTCGCTTGTCGACGACGAGTTGCTCGTCAGGATCGAGAACCCGTTCAGCGAGGAGCTGCTGGCCGGCAGGGTGCTCGGTCTCTACAGGGCGGTCAAAGGGGAGCCCGCGGAGGTGCGCTGGACGCCCGACGAGGAAGGTTTCATGTTCGTGAAGGTCTTCAGACCATGACCAGACGCATATGACAGAAGGGAGACGCGCGATGCCCCGCAAGAAAGAGAAGGTGCGGAAGAAGCACAGGTTGTTGAAGCTGCTGCTCGCGGGCGGCGCAGTGGCGGCGGCAGGCTATTACATCTCGCAGAAGCAGAGGCCGGATGTCTGCGTGCCCGCCGGCGGTCCCGAGGAAAGGATTCTGGTGAAGGATGCCGAGAACCTGAGCGGCCTCGGAGCGATCATGCAGAGCTTGATCACCGAAATTGTGAAGAACCCCGCCAAGTTGCGGCTGCTGGACCAGATCAACCTGGTGCTGGCCATAGAGCCGGTGGAGCAGCCGGAGACGGCAATCACCATAACCTTCTCCGACGGCTACATCGTCATAGAACCCGGAGTTGTGCCTTCTCCGGACGTCAAGCTCGTCGTCGATTACGAGACTCTCATGAAAATGGCCGGCATGGCGCCGGGCCTCGCGGCGGTCAAGTTCCTGGCCAGCCCCGAAGGCCAGCAGATGGCAAAGAAGTTCACCTCAGGACAGTGCCGCGTGGAAGGGCTGATCGGCCACCCGCTGGCGATGCTGAAGTTCGGCAGGTTCCTGGCGCCCGCCTGAGGGCGCGGTCCGGCGCGAGACGTTCCCGCGGGGCCGGGGCGGGCGCGCGTGGAACGAAGAACAAGGATGGAAATGGAGAGAGTATTCCTTTACAGGCAGCCTGACTACAACGCCGGGAGCATCCGGGAGGTCGCCCGGGAGATTATCACCGGCAGCGGGGTCGACCCCCGCGGCAGGAGCGTCCTCCTGAAGCCCAGCTTCGTGTACCCGTCTCACAGCCCGGAGACCGTGGGCGTGGTCACCCAGCCCCCTTTCATCCAGGGCGTTGCGCAGGCGTTCGTGGACCTGGGTGCGGCCAGGGTGATGGTGGGAGAGGACTCGGTGATAGGGCCGGCGCGCGCGGCCTTCTACGCGATGGGCATATACCCGTACATCCGCGGCATAGCCGAGCCGGTGTACTTCGACGAAATCAAGCACGTGCGGGTCGACATCAAGGACGCCGCCGTGCAGGATTCGTTCGTCGTGCCGGCCGTCTGGCCGCAGGCGGACCTGTTCGTCAGCCTGCCCAAGATCAAGGTCAACCAGTTCGCCAGGGTGACGTTGTCGGTGAAGAACAACCTGGGTTTCCTCAGGCAGGCCCACCGGGTCAAGAACCACAGCGACTCGTCCCTTCACGAGAAGATAGCCGACCTCTACAGGGTCAGGCCGCCGGACCTGGTGCTGGCCGACAGCATCGTGGCCGGCGAAGGCCAGGGCCCGATGGTCGCGAGCCCGGTGGAGCTGGGGGTGATGGTGGGCGGGGCGAACGGAGTGGCGGTGGACGCGGTCGCCTGCAGGCTGATGGGGTTCGACCCCGAAGAGATCAACCACCTGCGCTACCTGGCCGATGCGCAGGTAGGGCCGCTCACCGACACCGGCATCGAGGTGGTCGGGGAGAAGGTCCAGGACCACGCCAGGGAGTTTCTCCAGCCCAGCACCACCCTCCAGGGGGTTCACCCGAACCTCAGGGTTTTCGAGGGGGAAGAGAAGTGCTGCGCCTTCGGGTGCAGGGGAATGGTGAGGTGCGCCCTCGACGCCTGGCTGGAAAAAGGAGTTCCGCTCAAGGAGATGACGATCATCGTGGGCAAGGGCCATGCGGACCTGCCCCGGGATGTCGTGAAGGAAAAGACCCTGGTGGTCGGCGACTGCTCCGCGGAGCACGGGCACCGGGGGACATACCTGCCCGGTTGCCCGCCGATGCCCATGGAGACTGCCTTCGCGGTGCAGAGATTCCAGGGTTTCGTTCCGACCCCCTTGAGGATGCGGGACGTGATGAAAGGATATGTGGCCGGTTACGGGTGGAAAGCGGCGAGGTTCTTCAAAGGATACCAGCAGCGGTTGAACATGGAGGAATGAGGGTTTGTCGGTGTTTATCAAGGGCATCGCCGGCAGGGCGCTGTACATCGGATGGAAGTTGCGCGGGAGGCTGGCGGAGACGAAGCGTCCGTTGCTGGCAAGGGCGCTGGGGGGCGTGGCGGCACTGGTTGCCCTGTGCGTCACGGCCGAGGGGATCCTCGCGGTCCGGCACGCCTCCGGCGAAGGAGCGTACGGGAAGGAACCCTCGGGGCGGCTCGAGCGGGCCGGGGCGTTGTGGCTCTCGGCCCTGGGGCTGACCGGACTCGGCGCCGCCGGGTCGGTGGCGTCCCTGCGGCGGCCCGGGGCCCGCGCCATGTCCGTCTTCGCCTGGGGGCTTGTCGCCAGCGGGGCGGCGATGCTTCGAGGCGGCCTGCGTCGCGATGACCGCCGCCTGATGGCGGCGGGCTCGGCCAACCTGGCAGCGGGGTCGCTGGTTGCCGCGCTTCTCGGGCTCGCCTGGTATACGCTCGACCCACTGGGGCTTCACTGGCCGGACCGTTTCTGAGGCGGGCGCGTTTCACGGCAGCAGTTATAAGACGTATCATTACTTCTCGTACGGGCGGGCACGGACGGAGGATCGGTACATGGCAAGAGAGAATTTCTCGCGGAACTGGGACCGGATGGCTCTTGAGGAGCAGAGGGAGTACAGGGACCGCAAACTCTCCTATTTCGTGCGCACCCGGCTGTACCCGTACAGCCGGTTTTACCGGAAGCTCTTCGATGAAAACAAGGTCAGGCCGGAGAGCATCAGGGGCGTGGAAGACCTGCGCCGGCTGCCGTTCACCTACAAGTCCGACATCGCCCCCGACGCGGGCGATCCGTACCTGTACGAAAGGTTCGTGATCGAACCCGACGACGAGTCTATGGCCGAGTTCATGCCGAGGACGAGCTACTGGAAGATGCGTTCGGACAGGCTGTTGAAAGGCGTGGATTTCGTGGCCAAGGCCGTCCGGGAGGAGTACGGCCCCGTCCACGTTCAGTTCACCACCGGGCGCACCGGCATGCCCACCCCGATAATGTACGCCAGGGCCGACATGGACCGCATGGCCGAAGCGGGACGTCGCGTCCTCGAGCTCGCCGGTTTCGGGACGGCACTGCCCGTCGCGGGCTCCACGGTACTGAACGTAATGCCTTTCGCGCCCCACCTGGGGTTCTGGATGGCGGCCGAAGGCCTGCACCGGGCCGGAGTCCTGTCGCTGGAGACCGGGGGAGGAAGGGCCATGGGCACCGGCCGGATAATTGGCGCCGCCCGGAGCGCCAGGCCCACGGCGATCATCGGCATGCCGGGTTACGTATACCACCTTCTGCGAAAAGCGCTCCACACACACAGCGACCTTTCCTCGGTGCGCCTGGTGATCCTCGCCGGAGAACGCATCCCCCGGGGAATGAAGGACGCCTTGAAGGAGCTCCTCGAGAAAATGGGGGCGTCGGACGTGACAGTGGTGGGAACCTTCGGCTTCACCGAAGGCCGCAAGGCATACGCGGAGTGCGCCGCGGGGATGGACGCCGGTTATCACCTCTATCCGGACATGGATCACTTCGAGCTCATCGACGCGGAGACCGAGGAGCCGGTGGGTGAGGGCGAGGACGGCGAGATCGTCTACACCTGCCTCGACGGCCGCGGGACATGCGTGGTCAGGTTCAGGACGGGGGATTTCGTGAAGGGCGGCATCGTCAACGAACCCTGTCCGGGGTGCGGCCGACGGGTCCCGCGTTTGGGCGGCGACATCTCGCGCACAGGCAAGGTCAAGGGTTTCTCGCTGATCAAGCTCAAGGGGGCCCTGGTAGACCAGAGCGCCTTTCAGGGGATACTCGGGGGAAACCCCCGTGTCGCCGACTGGCAGGTCCGTATCGGCAAAGCGGCGAACGACCCCTTCGAGGTCGATGTTCTGGAGGTTTACGCGAACCTCGTCGGAGGAGCCGACGAGGATGCGGTGCGCAGGGAGATCGACGACGCCTTCCTGCTGGAGACCGAGGTGAGGCCCAATTCGATCAGTTTCATGGACGCGGACGAACTGGTGGAGAAGCTCCGGCCGGATGGCAGCATGAAGGAGTTGCGCGTTGTCGACAACAGGCCGGACCTCTAGGCGCCCCCGGGCGTTGCAGGTTATTACAAAGAGGGTCTTCGAATCGTATAATTGGGTTGCCGGCTGCCCGTGGGAAACCGCGCGCTCTTCCGAAGCATCCTGAAGAGCGGAGTTGAGGTAATGGCCCAAGCAAAGAAGAAAGCGAAATCGGTAACGCACCTCCTGATAGAGGACGGCCTGGTCTCTCAGGAGCAGTTGCTGTCAGCCCTGGAGCGCAAGAAGCAGACCGGCAAGTCACTCGCGCGCACGCTCATCGAGATGGGCATCGTCTCGGAATCCAAGCTGACGGAAGTCCTGGCGCAGCACCTCGGGCTCGATTTCGTCGACCTCGCCCACTACCGCGTAGACCCGTCGGCGGTCGCCCTGCTCGACGAGAAGATGGCGCAGCGTCACCTGACAATGCCGCTTGCCTTCGAAGACGACGTGCTGATCATCGCCATGGCCGATCCCACCAACATCTTCGCCCTCGACGACGTGAAGATGTCCACGGGTCACCAGGTCAAGCCGGTTGTCGCCACGAAAAGCGACATCGAGGACACCATCAGGACCTACTACAAGGATTCCGGCGACACGGTGCTCGACGAGGTCGACGAGATCGACGGCGAGGGACTCGACAACAAAGAGCTCGCCGAAGCGATCGGCGCCGCCACGGACGACGCTCCCATGGTGCGGTTCGTGAACTACATTATCAACGAAGCGGTGACCTCGGGGGCCAGCGACATCCACTTCGACCCCCAGGAGAAGGAGATCGTGATCCGCTACCGGGTGGACGGCGTGCTCCACGACGTCAAGAGCCTTCCGATCCGGACTCTCCCGGCCCTGACCTCGCGCGTGAAGATCATGTCTGACCTGAACATCGCGGTGAAGCGCATCCCCCAGGACGGGCATTACGAGAAGAGCGTGGCAGGGAAGCAGGTTGACTTCCGCGTGGCCGTCCTGCCAACGGTGCACGGAGAGAAGATCGTGCTCCGGGTCCTGGACAAGTCGAGCATACTCCTGAGGCTCAACGACCTCGGTTACGACGGTGAGACCCTGGAGAAGTACGAGGAGGCGTTCAGGCGCCCGAACGGCGCGATACTGGTCACCGGCCCGACCGGCAGCGGGAAATCCACCACGCTCTACGGGACCCTGAACGTACTGAACGACGAGACCAAAAACATTACCACGGTCGAGGACCCGGTCGAATACCGGCTCCCGGGTATCAACCAGATCCAGATAAACACCAAAGCCGGCCTGACGTTCTCGACGGCGCTGAGGTCGATACTCCGTACGACCCCCGACATCATAATGGTCGGCGAGATCCGCGACTCCGAGACGGCGCAGATCGCCGTTGAGTCCGCCCTGACCGGCCACCTGGTCTTCAGCACTCTCCATACCAACGACGCGCCGGGCGCGATCACTCGACTCACCGAGATGGGCATAGAACCGTTCCTGACCGCCTCGGGCATCGTGTGCGTTCTCGGGCAGCGCCTTGCCCGCAGGTTGTGCACCTGCAAGCTGCCTTACGAGCCCAGCGTCGAACTGCTGGACCGCCTGGAGTTCAAGCACGACGACGGTGTGCCGACACTGTACAAGCCGAACACCGCCGGTTGCGCAAGGTGCGGCGGCACGGGTTACAAGGGCAGGGTCGCGCTCGTTGAGATCATGCGCATGAGCCCGGAGATCGAGACCCTGACGATCGAGGAAGCGTCTACCGCCGAAATCAAGAACGTGGCGGTCGAGCAGGGCATGAAGACGATGCGCCAGGATGGCTGGGACAAGTGCATGACGGGCATGACCGCCATCGAGGAAGTCCTCCGGGTGGTCATCTGAGGCCGCCGCGCGGGGTCAGAAGAGACGCCTGCAGGCGGAGACGTCGGACCGGTTCGACAGCGCCGCGGTCCTTACGACGTCACCGGTGTGCGGCGCGTGAATGAACAACCCCCCCCCGACATACAAACCCACGTGGGCGTTGTGGCGGAAGAATACCAGGTCTCCGGGTCTCAGGTCGCCCGGTGAGACGGACCTCCCGCAGCATACCTGTGAGTACGTGACCCTCGGCAGGCGCACCCCGATCTGGGCGTACACGTAGCAGACCAGGCCGCTGCAGTCAAAGGAGTCAGGGCCCTCGGCTCCCCAGACGTACGGTTTTCCCAGGTGTGACAGCGCGAGCAGCGCAACCATGGTGGAGACGTTGCCGGCGTCTTCTACGTGGGAGGCGGTCAAGGCGCTGACCAGGGCTTTGATGGTTGCGGGGTCGGGCGTGAACCAGATGCGCCCGCCGCCCAGGAGCGCTTCCAGGTCGATTTCAGCCGCTGACGTGGCGCGCGCCTCGCCGCCTCCCGGGCCGAACAGCCCGAGAAGGAGCGACCCCGGACGCACCGAGGCGGAAACCTCGACGCGCATCCCGCCGTTGCTTACCGAGAGGCCCCGGAGGGAAGCCCCGTTGGCCCGGGCGAACCTGCGGGCCGCGTCGGCCGGTTCCTTGCCCGAGGAGAACAGCGGAAAAGATTCCTGGACAGCGGCCAGCGCCGCGGCGTCGGCGGCGTTCCGGGCCTGTCGGCGCGCGCGCAGGTAGAGGCCGATGTCGGCGGTGAGCAGACAGGTGACCATCACCAGGACAATGCAGCCGAGGGCGGCGATGCTTACCCCCCCTCTTTCCGACCCCGAACCCCGGAACGGCGCGGCGGCGTTTCGTGTCAAGCGCATCACGGTTCACCTCGCTCGAGCGACATACAGGCCGAAGACCTGAGCACAGGCCGTGGGACGAGCCTGTCGAGGCCCGGCAGCAGGAGCGGCATGCGGTACGATACGGTCACCCTCACGGCATCGCCTCTGGCTCGTCCCTCGGGGAACTCGACCGCTACGTCAGGGCGGTCTCCGGGCAGGCCGGCGGCCGAATCGAAGGTCGTACGGGCGGCCCTTTCCCTGTCGTTGGTTTCCGCGGCGCGCCTGGCCCCGTCCCGCGCGGCGGAGGTCACGACGATGTGGCAGTTGAGCGCAAGCCCCAACTGGCAGATGGCCGCCGTCACGAGCAGGAGGACCGGGAGCACAAGTGCGAGCTCGACCGTGGCCTGGGCGCGACCGTCCCGCAACAACCCGCGCCCGCCGGAGGCTTCGCTCATGCCGCGCCCGCCAGGTGATAGACGACCGCCGCCGTCATGACCCCGATCGAAAGAGGCACCGTGTAAGGGATGCTTCCAGCGCCGCCCGATCCGCCCGGAGGAGGGGCGGGACATCCCGCTTCCAGGAGGATGAAAGATCGTTTCAGCCCTGCGAGCGAGCCGGGTTTCCGGAACATCATTGCCAGGGCAATAACCCCCCCGGCGGCCGCGCCCGCGAGAAAACCCGGCCACGCCAGGCGCCAGCCGGTGATCGCCCCGGCCGCCGCCAGGAACTTGACATCGCCCCCGCCCGCCATTCGCAACAGGAAGGGAATGACAAGAAAAGAAGCGCACAGGGCCGCGCCCGCGAGCGAGGAGACCGCGCCTGCCCAGCCGTCTCTCGCGCAAGAGAAGCACAGGCCCGTGACGACGAACATGAGGTTGAAGAAGTTGGGCACCCTTTCCAAGCGCACGTCCGATATTACCGCTCCGGCACACAGAAGGCCCAACGGCGCGATCACCGTCAGCGCGAACACGCCTGCCTCAGATCGCGTTGGTGAGCTTGTTGAATACTTTGCTGAAGAAGTTCTTGATCAGGTCGCCCTTGGAGACCCAGGCGATCAGGACGGAGGCCACAGCGGCCGCGCCGAGTATCACCAGCGCGTACTCAGCGGTGGTCTGCGCGTCTTCCTCGAGGACCAGTCTCTTGATCTCACCCATGTGAACCTCCCTGGTTCGGGTGCCGTCGTGGGTTCTGGCCACGTCCGGCGCCGGTGGAACGATGCCTGGAGAAGTGTGGTGGGAGAGGCCAAGCATTGCAAGCATAATGGTAGCATCAGCCACAAAGCAAGTCAAGCACAAACAGGCCGGGAGGACCCGGTGAGGCCGGGAAATTATGCGGCATATTTTCTCTCCCAACGCAGGAGGTTGAGCGATGCCGTGGAATGAGGTGATCGCGCGGCCTGAAAAGAACGAAGAACGGGAGTCCCGGGTGGGGCGACCGGCAGACAACTCGAGACGGAATGCGCGGAGGGTGCCGTCCAGGATGCGGCGGGCCCGGCGATCAGCGATCCGGGAGCACGTTGGTCGCTTCCGCGAGGTTCCGGTGGAGGGGGAGCCGGAGCCCCACCCGTTTGTTTCCGGAAGGATCCAGCCGGGGACACCTTTCCTCAAAACACCTGCTGCAGCGTCGCCAGGAAGGTAGGCCCTACTGTCAGCAACACCGAGGCGGGCAGTATCAGGAAGACCAGCGGGGCGAGCATCTTGAGCGGTGCCCTGGCACCGGCTTCGCGGAGCGCGTCCCGCCTGCGCAACCGTATCTCCCGCGAGAACACGCTCAAGCTCGAGGACAGCGAATAGCCTCTCCTCTCGGCTTCGAGCAGTGACCTCAGGAGGGACTTGAGTTCGCGTAGAGGGCACCTGTCCGCCAGGCGGTCGAACGCTTCCTCGCGGGTGGAGCCCAGCTCGATCTCGCGTACGGCGCTCATGAGGTACCCGGACAGTGGTTCAGGCGCCAGCGCGGCGGCGTTCTTGAACGCCTGGTCCAGGTTCTTGCCGCCCAGAACGAGCGAATAGAGAATGTCGGCGGTGTCCGGCAGGGCTCTCTTCACAGTCTCCATGTGGTGCGCTCCGGCTCGAGAGACGAGGAGCCGAGGAAGCAGGAGGCCCGAGAGGGCCAGAACCGGGGCGGCGACGAGCCCTGCCGGCGAGAGGCCCGTAAGAGCCAGGGTGCCCAGGGGCAGTAATAGGGAAGCCCATACTCCGATCCCGACCATGCGATCGAGAGAGATCCCCGGAATCTCACGGCCGGCGTCCAGCCCGCCGAAAAGGCGTTCCCGCGCATGGGGCGGCAACAGCCTGGCGGGGAACTCCAGGAAGCGGGAAGCCCGCCCCGGGCAGGGTTCCGCCTCGTCATTTACCGCCCCGTGTCGGATGCCGGGTGCCCCGCGGTCCCGGTCCGCGGCTGTCCGCCCACGGCCGCCCAGCGAAAAGAACAGCAACGACAATGCCGCGGCGGCTGCCGCCCATATCATGCAGCGCTCCTAACCGATGTCCAGTATTTTCCTGATCCACAGAAACCCGGCGGCGTTCATGACGGCGGCCACGCCGAGCATGACAAGCCCCCGGGTGGTCCCCAGGAGTATCGTGAGGGTGCTGCGCGAGGCGATGGCCGACAGCAACAGGAACACCAGGGGGAGGGCCGCTACGATCCTGCCCGAGAGGCGTGCCTGTACGGTCTGCGTGGACAACTCGCGACTGACCGCGGCCCTCTCGCGTATCGTTTCTCCTACGGTATCCATGATGCCCCGGATGTCAGATCCGGTCTCGCGCGAGGTCGACACCGCCTGCCCGATGAGCGCGAGGTCGGTGCTGCCGAGCGTGTCGACCAGGGAGCTGAAGGCCGACCCGGCGCTGCGCCCCACACGCACACCGGAGGAGTAGTCGGCTACCGCTGAACGTACCAGGGAGTCGGATTCGCGGGCGGCCTGGACGAGGGCATCGTCGAGCGGTATGCCGCTCCGCAGGTAAAGGGCGAGGTCGGCGACAAAGGCGTCGCACTCCCTGGCCGATGCCGCCTCCCTTCTGCGGGCGAGTGTCTTGACCGCTGCGCGAGGCGCGAGCATCAGGCACGACAACGAGAGGGGAACCGTGACCGCCAGGCCGGTGACCATGAAACAGGAGAGCGGCAGCAGCAGGGTCACCCAGGCACAGCAGCCCAGCAGAACCTCGCACCGCATCGCCAGCCCCCTTGATTCGAGCTCGGCTTCGACGGCTAGATAGAGCGGCGAGCGCTCCAGGCGGGCGCGCACCCGCCCCGGCCGGGGAGCGTTACCGGATCCGGCGTCTCTTCCCACGGTCTCCATGGCCCCGGGCACGTGGGCGCGCAGCTTTTTCCGTCCCCTGAAGGATGCCCGCGCATCGATCCCCGCGAGCAGGAAAGCCACTGCCACGGCGACCAGCGCGGCGACGCCGGCCCACCTCACGGGGCCGCCCCCGCGCGACGTATCGAGCTCCCCCCGGACAGTGGCTCCAGTTCGTATTCACCGGAGGCCCCGAGCGTGACGGATACCACCCCGTCGACAACCCGATGCCCGCTGGTGCCGCGGCTGGTGTGGACGACAAGGTCAATGGTGGAGCCCACCTGCCTGCGTACCGCGGCAAGGTCGAGGTTGACCTCGGACATAAGCACCATCGTCTCGAGCCGGTCGAGAAGGTCGCGGGGCGAGTTGGCGTGTGCGGTGGAAAGCGAGCCGGGGTGACCGGTGTTCATCGCCTGGAGCATGTCCAGAGCTTCCGCCCCGCGGACTTCCCCGACGATTATCCTGTCCGGCCGCATCCTCAAGGAATTCCTCACAAGGTCGCGGACGCTCACCGCTCCTTTTCCCTCGAGGCTGGGAGGCCGGCTCTCCAGAGAGATCACGTGGGGGTGTTCTATCCTGAGCTCCGCCGCGTCCTCGATGGTGATAAGCCTTTCATTGCGCGGGATGAACGACGAGAGGACGTTCAACAGGGTCGTCTTCCCGCTCCCGGTGCCCCCAGACACCAGTATGTTGGCGCGGTGTCGGACCGCGTCTCCAAGGAAAGAGGCGGTGCGCTCGCTCATGGTGCCGTTCCGCACGAGTTCCGGGGCGGTGAAAGGCCTGTGGCGGAACTTCCGTATGGTCACGGTCGGACCGTTGAGGCACAAAGGCGGAATTACCGCGTTGAGCCGCGACCCGTCGGCAAGCCGCGCGTCGATCATCGGGCTTGTCTCGTCGAGCCTGAGGTTGAGCGGGCCGAGGACTCTGCGGACCAGCGCCACGATCCGCGCGCCGTCGCCGAGGTCGACGTCGAGCGCCTCGATCAAGCCGCCGCGTTCGACAAACACCTCGCCGGGCCCATTCACCATTATCTCGGTGATGTCCGGGTCCCGCAACAGGGTTTCGAGAGGGCCGAGCCCGAAAAGCTCGTCGGTGAGTTCCCGGGCGAGCGCGTCCACGGCGCCCCTTGGCCAGAGGCATCCTTCACGTATGAGGGCTTCTTCGACCTTGCGTTCGAGCCGGTCGGGGGTGGGGGAGTCGTCACCGGTGAGCTCGTCCAGCAGTCGAAGCCTGATCCGTTCCCGGATCTCCTTCGACGCGTGTTCCTCGTTCTCGAGCGTGATGGACGTCATCGGCACCTCCCGGTAGCGCCGCACAAGCAATACGAGCATAACACGAGCAATGCAAGCTAATCAAGCACGCCCGCGGCCGAGACGCACAGGTCCCGCTGAACGAATTCCCGGTCGAGCCGACCGACCAGGTAGCGGATCGCCGAGGCCAGCGGCGTGCTCCCGGCCGCCAGCGGCCTGCACGAGTCGGAGAGCGATCTGCAGCGAACGGTATCTTCCGGTATCCAGGCCAGGGGCCGGACTCCGAGGAACGATTCGACGTCTTCGCGGGAGTAGGTATCCCTGCGCCCCAGCGACCTGTTGACCACGACGACAAGACCGCCGGGCCGCCACCCGGGGCGGACCAGGCGCCGGGCGGGCCCGAGGCTCGCAAGTTCGGGGCTCAGCACCAGGACGGTCACGTCGGCGCCGGCCAGAAGTCCACGGGTGAGAGCGTCGATGTTCGAGCCGGTGTCGACCAGCACGCGCTGGTAGTCGCGCGAAGCCGAATCGAGAAGGAACGCCGCCCCTTCCCCGCGAGGGCGCGGGGCGTCTTCCGTCCGGCCCTTCGCGGGGAGCAGTGCGGCCCCGCAGGGGCAGTCCGTCACCGTTTCGGGAAACAGCTCGCCGGGAAGGTCTTCGCAGACCCTGAGGACATCTTCGGTGCACGGCGTGGAGCTTCTCACGGGGACGTCGAGCCTGTAATGCAGCGCGCCCCGGTCGAGGTCGGCGTCGATCGCGATTGTGCGCCTCTTGCGTGCCAGCAGCACGGCGGCCTCAGCCACCAGCGTGGTGGTGCCCACCCCGCCCTTGGCGCCGTGGAACGCTATCGTGAGTCCGCGGGCCGGCGCTTCGCGCGGACGCGAGATGTCGGGCGCGCCCGCCGGAGCGGCCCGCACGGAGGGCTCCGGCATATCGGTGGATCCAGTCCTGTCGTCGGCGGTGACGGCGGGGGCGCCGCTTTACGCCGCTCGAAAAGCAGTACGAGCACCTGAGATAGTAGCAGAGCAGGCAAAGCCGGTCAAGCCGGCGGGGGAGAACAGGCCGCTTATGACGGATCGGGGGGCATGCCCGGTCAAGGACACGCGGTTCTTTGCCGATAGAAGATATCGTTTGAGGCGTGGCTGCATTTCAAACCGCCGGTGTTGGTTGTTTGCCGTATGGGTTATGGTATGTTAATCGGTAATGTCCGCAGGGTCATCAAGCTCATGAGTGAAGACGTCCACAAAAAGTCGAAGTCACCGGGTCCGTCCTGCCAAGGGGGTACTGCTGTGGAATCCGCATGGAACAGAACCGCGAGGGGCACGCTCGTCTCCGCCGTCGCCGGAGCGCTGGCTTTGCTGGTGGCACTGCTTCCTTTGGCGAGCGCCCAGGCGGCGCCTCCTCTCGCTTGGGAGAAGACCAGGCCCGGCAACCTGGAGACCGGCTTCAACGGCATCTTCTTCCTGCCCGGCATGACCGAAGGCTGGGCGGTAGGCAAGCCCCATTTCGCCGGTATTAACACTTATCACTGCTGGCACACCAGTGACGGCGGCAACACCTGGTTTCCTCAAGCCGTAGGTAACGAGCCGCTCCTCATGTTGATCGAGATGGAGGGCGTCTATTTCCGTAACTCCAGCCTGGGGTGGGCGTGCGGGCAGATGGGCGTCGTCTCGAGGTGCACCGACGGCAGCGGTCCGGGCGCCTGGACGGTCACCCGGATGTCCACGCCTGACGAGGTCCTGCAGGACGTTTTCGCCACCAGCGATAACGATGTCTGGGCGGTCGGCGTCAAGGTCGGGAACGTCGCCAACCCGGCGACGTACTCCCCGCTGGTCGTCAAGTCCGACGACGGCGGTCTGACCTGGCACGACATGGACCTCGTCGACGTCTCGTTCGCCGATTCCTCGAACGGCTGGGCCGTGGGCGCTTCGGGCACGGTGATCCACACCGATGACGGGGGCTCGAGCTGGGCGTTTCAGAGCAGCGGTGGCCCCCGGGACCTGAACGCCGTCTGCGCGCTCAGCCCGACCGAAGCCTGGATCGGAGGAGCCGGAGGAACGATACTCCACACGACAGACGGCGGTGCCAACTGGACCGCCGATTTCGGCGCCAACGCGGTGTTCTCGCTGGACCCGACCCACACCTGGGTGGGAGGCCAGGGCGGCCTGATGATGTTCTACGACGGTACGGGGTGGACCAGGCAGGACAGCGGGACCGCCTCCAACATCAGGGCCGTCGATTTTCTCAGCGACGTATACGGCTGGGCGGTCGGCGACAACGGCCTGACCCTCTACACAACCGACGGGGGCGCAAACTGGGAAGCGGGGCCCGCACTCGCAGCCGGCCTGAACGACGTGTCCCTGTTCGACGACTCCGGCGGTTCGGGCGACTACCTCGTCCGGGTCTGCGGGCAGGCCGGCGCTCTTCACCTGACGACCGACACGGCGCCCGGGGGGTCTCCCGCGGCTTGGAGTACACCCACCACCCCGCCGCCGCCGCCGGCGCGGGACCTCAAAGGGATCGAATTCGCCGACGCGACGCATGGTATCGTCGCGGGGTCGTCCGGCGTCATGGCGCACACCGCCGACGGAGGGGACAACTGGTCCAACTCGGGCTCGGTCGGCTCGACCAGTTTCACCGACGTCACCTACGGAAACAAGGATGACTGCTGGGTCGCAACCGCAACAGACGGGGGCCTATGGCTGACCCGGGACGGCACGGCGGGGATCTGGGCGCCGGTCCAGATAAACGACGTCTGCAACGTCGGGACCCGGGGGACGGAGTACTACGCGTGCAACTCCGGGACCCTGTTGAAGCGCGTGGACACCGAGTGGACGGTCATGGACTCCGGGACCGCGAGGGACCTCCACGCCATCGCCAACGCGGGGAGCGCCGGACGGCTCTGGGCGGCGGGCAACACCGACGCGGTGATGTGGTCTGACGACGGGGGCGCGACCTGGAACTCCATGGTCACGCACCAGGGCGCCAACTGGACCGATATGTCGGTCGCGGAGACGGGCGGCGGCCGGTTCCTGGTAACGGTGGTCGGGCCCGGCGGCCTCATCAACTACACCACCATGGACAACCCGCCAGGCGGGCCAGTCGCGTGGAGCACGGCGACGGTACCCGGCGGTTCTCCGGACCTCCGTTCGGTGAGCTTCTACAACGAGGACATCGGGTGGGCGGTCGGCGAGGGCGGGACGGTCTGGCAGACCCTGGACGGGGCGCAGCACTGGCACGCGGTGGACTTCCACGACACGTTCTCGCTGGGAACCGGAGGCACCTACCTGGTCGGAGACGGGGGTACCATCGTACATTACGACGCCGCGGCGCACACCTCGGAGATCCAGTACAACGCCGGGGGGTGGACGGACGCCAGGCTCAACGCGGTCTACTTCACGGGGCCCGGAGAAGGGTACGCCGTCGGCGACGGAGGGACAGTCATCCAATGCACCGGAGGCGCCTGGGGCACCCCCGCCGTGGTCGGCACGGCGGTCCACCCGGACCTCGAGGGTCTCGCGCTCTCGTCGGCCGGCAACGGCTGGGCCGTCGGGACCGACCCCGGCTCCACCGAAGGCTATTATGTGCAGTTGACGGGCGGGACATGGGATGACGTTGTGCTGGTAGGCACGGGCGTCCACCCTGCGCTCCACGCGGTGGCACTCTCCGACGCCGATACAGGGTGCGCGGTCGGCGACGACGGCTACGTCGTGGAGCTTGCCGGTGGCACCTGGGGTGAGCCGGCCCAGGTCGGCGGGGCCAACCCCGACTTGAACGGCGTCTGGCTGGAAGGAGCGGACATTTATGCCGTCGGGGCCGGAGGTTACTACGCGACGTTCGAGTCTCCGGCCTGGACGGTAGGCCAGGTCGGCGGAACCAACCCCGATCTGTACGACCTTGCGTTCCCCGGGTCCGAGCACGGTTACGCCGTCGGCGGGGCCGGCGACATCGGTTACACCGTGCCCATCGAGCGGGGTGTTTACGGGTCGCCGGCCGCCCTGGATTCGCGGGAGCTGCGGGGAATATCGCTTTACGATTCCGCCGGACACGGGTTCGCCTGCGGGGCGGGACGGACGCTGGCCTCCTTGAACGTTTCCGGCTCCGGCTGGCGGGTGGAAGCGCAGATACCCGCCGGCGCCGGCGACTTCCACGCGCTGGGGCTGGCACCCGGGACCCAGCGGGGCTGGGCCGTCGGTGAATCGGGCTTGGCCTGCGAGGTGAACGGAGGCCTGTTCATCGCCCGGGAGAGCAACACCACCAAGGACCTCTATTCGGTAACGGTGCCGTCCACCGCCGTGGCCTACGCCGGCGGCGCCTCGGCCACCGCCCTGAAGTACAGCGGCGGAACGTGGGGCGGGTTCTCCCTGGCCGACGGCAACGACTACCTGGCCGCCGACAGCATCGACGACGGCTACGCCACGCTGGCCGGCACCAGGAACGCCGTGTGGCACACCGACAACGGGTCGAGCTGGGCCCGGATTTCCGGGGTCGGCGCGACCACCGACGACTTCCTTTCGGTCGACTTCGCTGACGCCGGGAACGGCTGGTTCACCGGCGAGAACGGCCTGTTCGCGAAGTACGAGGACGGGCGCCTGGAGCAGATAGACATCGGCATTTACGAGGACCTGAACTGCGTTTCGATGAGCGGTGCATCCGACGGTTTCGCCGCCGGCTCGAACAGGACCGTGCTGCACACCACCGCGCCCGGCACATGGGATGTCATCAGCGGTCTTCCGGCCACGACTGAGAGCATCCTCTGCGCGTCGTTCCCCTCCGTGACCGACGGCTGGTTCGCCGGGACGTCCGGCCTGCTGCTCTCTTACGACGACGGGGCTTTCGTGCTCCAGCGCCCCGGCACCACCGAGGACCTGAACGGCGTTTCTCTGGCCTGGGATTCAGGGGAGAGCCAGTATGTGGGCGCCGCAGTGGGCGACAACGGGACCGTCGTCTACACCGAGGACTCGGGCGCGCACTGGAGCGGCGCCGGCGGGTCCCTGCCGGCCGTGCAAATAAACGGAATAGACGTGGTCTCGCCGACCAAGGCGATTCTCGTGGGGGATTACCAGTCCGGCGATGCAGGCACGGTGCGCGTGTCTGATGACGGCGGACGGACGTGGGCGGCGCCCGCTACCCCGCCGGACATGACCTCAAATCACCGGAACCTCTATTCGGTTTCGTTCGGAGACGGCACCCATGACCACGCCTGGGCCGTTGGGTCAGGGGGCGCGGTGTACGTCACCACCGACCTCGGGGACACCTGGGTCGCCCAGGCGGCGGGAACCCGGCAGAACCTCTTCTCCGTGTGCGCGTACTACGACTCGGGGTCTTCGGAGTACACGGTCTGCGGGGTGGGCTCTACCCGGACGATAGTCCGCAGCGTGGACGGCGGCGCGACCTGGACGGCTCAGTCGGGGATTCCCACACCGGCCGCCCTGTTGGCGGTTTCGGCGGCGGACGCCGACAACATCTTCTTCTCCGGAGTCGACATCGCCACCGGGGGAGTGGTGATTGGAACCGCGAACGCAGGCGCCACTTTCGGCGTCACGCTGGGCGGCGTTCCGCCACTCAACGGCATCGCCGCGCCGGCGGCGAACGCCGTCTGGGCCGCGGGCAACGGCGGCTTCATCTGCCACTTCGACGGCGCCACCTGGAACCCCCAGGATTCGGACACCTCGGCGGACATCAACGACGTCGACATCGTCGCCGCCGGCGCTGATTACATCGGCGTCCTGGCGGCGGACAACGGCGTCGTGAGGTTCAGTTCCGACGCCGCCGGCGGGGACGGGAACTGGGAGCCGCCGTCGGCCAACCCCAACAGGAACGACATGTCCTCCTGCAGCCTCGGCTTGTCGGGGCCAAACCCCGCGGCCTATTTCGCCGGCAGTGACGGGACAATTCTGGGCAACGTAGCGGGGGGTTACGACCTGGAGTTCCTGAAGGGGCCCGCGAACGAGCTGAAAGGCATCTCCTTCTGCGACGAGATGAACGGGTGGGCCTGCGGCACCCATGGGACGATACTCTACACCGATGACGCGGGAGCCACCTGGTCGGTGCAGGACAGCGACGTGTTTGCCGACCTGAATGCCGTGTTCGCGCTCGACACAACACACGTGATCGCCGTCGGCGACGGGGGTGTCGCCCTTCTCTGGGACGGGGCGACATGGCACGAGACCGATGTCGGTGCCCCGTACGAGAACCTGAACGGAGCCTGGGCGGCGGACGACTCCCACGTGTGGGCGGTCGGCGACTCCGGTGCGATAAGGTTCTGGAACGGCGGCTCCTGGGAGAAAAAAGACAGCGGCGCCGAGTCGCTGAACTGTGTCGCCGGGACCGATGACGCGAACGTCTGGGCGGTCGGCGGCGGCGGCACCATCATGTTCTTCGACGGCACGTCGTGGGAGGAGCAGGCGAGCGGCACCGGGGGAAACATCTTCTCGGTGAGCGCCCCCGACAGCGACACCGTGTTCGCCAGCGGCGAGACCGGCCTGGTACTGCGGTCCACCAACGGCGGGGCGAACTGGTCTCAGCTCGACACCGGGTCAGGCTCGGAGCTGCACGGGATCAAGATGGTCAGCGGGCAGGCAGGCTGGGCCGTCGGCTCCAACGAGGTTGCTCTCGAGGAGGCGAAAGTCATCTATACCCGGGACGGCGGGGACTCCTGGACTCCCGGGGTGAGCGACACGGGGATAGCCCGCACGCTCAACTGCGTCACCGCCGCCAGCAACACGGCGACGGGGAACTGGGACTTCTACGCCGCCGGCCAGTGGGGCCTGATACAGAAGATCAGCAATACGGACGCCCTGCCGCACATCACCTCGGTGGACCCCGAGGCCGGCACCGTCGAGCCACAGACGCCCGTGACCATAAGCGGCTACGGGTTCGGATCGGACCAGGGCACCGTGGATGGGCGCGTGATCTTCAACGACGGGATCGAGGGCGCCGTTACAGCGTGGAGCGACAAGGAGATAGAGGTGACCGTGCCTTCCGGGGCCTGGGGTTGGCGAGCCGGCCTCAAGGTCACCACCAACGGCGGCGCCTCCAACAGCGCGCCTTTCACGGTCACTCCCTCCATAGCCGGCGCGACATCGATGGTGACCGGCGGTGACGAGGTCGTGGTGGCCGGCGAAGGGTTCGGCCCCGACCCCGGCGCGGGCCACAGGGCCGACGACGACCATAACGTCACCATTGGCGGCGGGCGGGTTCCCGACTCCGCGATCGGAAGTTGGAGCAACAAGGAGATCAAGCTGACCCTGCCCGACGACACCGACCCGGGCGCGGAAGTGCCGGTGCGGGTCACCGCCGGGAACGAAGCAAACCAGAGCGACAAGTTCGATATCGCCGTGCACCCGAGCATAACCTCTTTCGGAAGCGATACGGCGAGGCCCGGTGACACCGTTACGGTGAACGGCACAAACTTCGGCACGGTCGCGCCCGGCAGCCGTTGCAGCGACGACAACCACGTGTCGATGAACACCTCGGACGGACCGCAGCGCGTGGGGGACGGGGGTACGCTGGAGCCGGGTACCTGGACCCCCACCTCCATCACCTTCGAGGTTCCGTACGACTTCGGCCCACCCTCGTTCATCCCGCGCACCGGTGACGTTTCGGTAACCGCCGCCTCGAGAACGAGCAACGACCTGTCGCTCGGAATACTGCCCAGGGCGGATGCGCTTTCGCAGGACGAGGCGCCTGTCGGGGACCAGGTGACGATAGACGGCGCCTGCTTCGGCGATGCGCCCGGCCGGGTGACGTTCAACGGCACCGACGCGGCCGGCTACCCGGAGTGGCAGGACAACAAGGTCGTGGCCACGGTGCCCGATGCCGCCGTTACCAGCGGCGAAGTGGTGGTCATCACCGACGACGGCGACAGCAACGGTCTCGCGTTCAGCCTGACCCCGAAGCTCGAGGCCCTCAGTGCCGCCCGCGGCAGGGTCGAGGACCGGCTGGTCCTCACCGGGTCCGGATTCGGCGCGCCGCAGGGCACCGGCAAGGTCGAGGTGGGCGGCATCGAATGGAGCGGTGTCACCGCGTGGAGCAGGAACTCCATCACCGTGACCGTACCCCGTGACGCACTCAGCGGCGACGTGGTAGTCAAGACCGCGGGCGGCGAATCCCAGGCGGGCATGGGTTACGTCGTACTGCCGAAGATCACCGGCCTCAACCCGGCCAAGGGCATACCGGGACGTACGCTGGTGGCCATCGACGGGTTCACTTTCGGGGCCGCGCAGGGGAGCAGCAAGGTGACGTTCAACGGCAGGGACGCGGGCACCGCGGCGTCCTGGTCGCCGACCCGGATCAAGGTAACGGTGCCGGTCGGCACGACATCGGGCGACGTGGTGGTCACCACCGCCGCGGGACGCAGCAACGCGCTCCCGTTCGACGTCGGGCCGTACATCAAGTCGGTCACCCCCGACCACGGTCCGCCGAACGGCCAGGTTACCATCGCCGGGGATAACTTCAAGGCCGCGCAGGGAAGCAGCAAGGTGCGGTTCGGCGGTGTGGACGCCGGCGCCGCGGACTCCTGGTCGGATACGGCCATCAAGGTGAAGGTACCCGGCGGCGCCCGGAGCGGCAACGTGACCGTTACCACCACCGAGGGAGTGAGCAACGCCGTCCCGTTCACCGTGGGACTGTCGAACGTCTACTACTTCGCGGAGGGCACCACGCGGGCCAACTTCGAGACCTGGCTGTGCCTGATGAACCCCAACGAGACCGCCGCGAACGTACAGGTCATCTACATGCTGGGCGACGGCACGACGAAGCATTTCGAGACGACAATAACCAAGACCAGCAGGATGACACTGTACGTGGCGGACGTGGTGGGCCTGGAGAAGGATGTGTCGATGAGGGTCACCTCCGACCTCCCGATCGTCGCCGAGAGGCCGATCTACTTCAACTACGGCGGAGTCTGGACCGGCGGCCACAATGTCATAGGGGCGATCGCGCCGGCGCAGGACTGGTACTTCGCCGAGGGCAACACACGGGACGGGTTCGAGGAGTGGATATGCCTCCAGAACCCCGGCGCGAAGGCGGCGAACGTCGAGATAACCTACATGCTCCAGGGGGGGCAGAACAAGGTCCAGGAGCTCGAGGTGCCGGCGACCAGCCGCCGTACCGTTTCCGTTAAGGAGTTCCTGGGGCCCAACGTCGACTGCTCGGCCAGGGTGCACGCCGACCAGGGCGTCATCGCCGAACGCCCCATGTACTTCATATACCAGCCGGACGTCCTCAACTGGACCGGCGGCCACAACGTGGTCGGCGCCAACGCCCCCGGCAGGGAGTGGTACTTCGCCGAGGGGACGACCCGCGACGGCTTCGACGAGTGGCTCTGCCTGCAGAACCCCGGAGAGTCCCAGGCAACCGTGACCATAGCCTATATGCTGGAGACCGGCGAGACACCCACGCAGGTGGTCGCCGTCGAGCCGCACTCGAGGAAGACGCTCGACGTGGTGTCGTTCATCGGGCGGGGTCGCGACGTGTCGATGCGGGTGACTTCCACCGAGCCTATCGTCGCCGAGCGCCCGATGTACTTCGACTACGTCGGCCTGACCGGCGGCCATAACGTCATCGGGGCCACGCGCAGCGCCGGCAACTGGTTCTTCGCCGAGGGGGCGACCCAGAAGGGGTTCCAGGAGTACATGAGCATCCAGAACCCCGGGGGCCGCGAGGCCGTGGTGGAAATCACCTTCATGCTGGGCACCGGCGAACTGGTGGAGAAGTCGGTGACGGTGAAGCCTCATTCGAGGGCGACCGTCGACGTGAACTCCGCGGTCGGCTGGGGCAAGGACGTCTCGGCGCGGGCGACCACCCAGGGGAGGGTGATCATCGAGCGCCCGATGTACTTCGACAATCACGGCTGGACAGGGGGACATAACGTCGTCGGGTTCCACTACTGAGACCCGTCAAGACACGGTTGTGCGGGCCGCGGGATATCCCGCGGCCCGTTTTTCGACCGGACCGGGAGGGAAGAAGGCGGACACCCAGCGATTCCCGCTACGGTAGCCGGGCGAGAGGCGGAGCGTACCGTCGTTGGCGATTTCTCGGACGTCCGGTCAGACTGGCTATACAAGGGCGGAGAAATTCAGTATACTTTAGTTTACCGTTTTTAACTTTACATAACTGAAGGCACTGATAGGGCAGGGGTTAGGCATAGCTTTCCCTTTTTTGGACTGCACGATTGAAGGAACGAGCGTCCTGACGAGCGTGGAGCGGTGAATGGCCAGCGAAGCGGGAATCCGAAGCCTGGTTAAGAAGGCCAAGGGTCGCGACCCTGAGGCGTTCGGCATGCTCTACGACGAGTACGTCGACCAGATATTCCGATACGTCTACTACAAGGTGGGCAACCTCGTCGAATCCCAGGACCTGACCGGCCACACTTTTCTGAAAGCTTTCGAGAACATCGATTCCTACGAGATGCGCGACGTGGCGTTCAGCTCCTGGCTGTACCGGATCGCGCACAATCTCGTGGTCGACTTCTTCCGTCGTGAGTCCAGGCGCGAGAGTGTGCCGATCGACGAGCAGCCGCCTACGCCTTCTCCCCGGGGAAACCCTGTGGAGACGGTCCTCGCCGACCTGGAGAGCGAGAGGCTCTACAAGGCGATGCAGCGCCTTACCCACAACCAGCGCGAGGTCCTGGTCTTGAAGTTCATCGACAACCTCTCCAACGCCCAGGTGGCCGAAATCATGGGTATTTCCGTGGGGGCGGTGAAGTCGACCCAGAAGAGGGGACTGCTTTCTCTGAACAGGATTCTCGGCAATTCCAGCGGCACGGATTACCTGGAGCGGGGCGCCTGAGCCAGGCGTGCCCCGGGCCACCAGGGCCCGGTTATTCGACCCGGCGCGAGATTTTCCTTCCTTTCCTTTCCCCGGACCCGTATCTCCAGCGGCGAATCGGCGTTCTAGCATGCGAGAGTCCAGTCCACGTGGCGAAAGGTAGGAAGTGGTTCGCTTGAATGAAGATTCAGGTAACCTTTACGACAAGCTGCTCGGAGTCGTCCGGAAGGACAGGAGCAAGCTCGATTCAGTGCTGAGCAAGCACGAGGGCGTACGCGCCGAACTCGAGCCGGTCCTCAAGACCGCGATGGCGATCGAGAGCGTAGAGCAGCCGAGGATGTCCGCCCGGGCCCTGCAGGATTACAGGCAGAGGGTTCTGGCGGCAGGCGCGGCGGGGGCGGTCCCGGCGGCTGCGGGCATGGCGGCGGCGAAGACCGGCGGGGCGCCCAGGGTGAAAGCCCCAAGGCAGCGCCCGACGGTCGAGTCGGCCGGGCGCAACTTCATGCTCCGGCCCCGCCTGCAGGCCCTGGTGAACATCACCGTGGTCGTGCTGTTGCTGGTCAGCGTCATAATGGCCGGCGTCATGGCCATGCCCGTGAAGTACCCGATCGGGCAGCTCGTCGGCGAGGTGGCGAACCACCGCTACCTCCTCGAAGGCATCATGAAGAACTCCGACCCCCGGGTCATGGCCAAGGCGGTGAACCAGAATCCCAACTTCCTGGTCTCCATCGTGGCCGAGCTGCCGCCCCAGGTGATAGCCGCGGCGATGAACAAGAACCCCGAGATGACCACCAAGATGCTCGCCTACCTCGATCCGAAGGCGATCGCGGTTCCGATCAACGCCAACGGCAAACTGTTCGGCGACCTCATCGCCAACCTGGACGTCAAGATGCTGGCCCGTCTCGTCAACGGCAACACCGAGATGACCAGTGACCTGATGAAGTACCTGGACCCCAAGGTCATAGCCACCATCGTCAACGAGAACGGGCGGTTCATCACCAACCTCATCGGTTTCCTTTCCCCGGTCGTTGTCGCTGACGTCATCAACAACAACGGTCCGTTCCTCATCTCGGTGATGGGGACGATGGACCCGCAGGCCACCGCGATGATCGTCAACGAGAACGGCCCGTTCATCTCGGCGCTGGTCGGAAGGCTCAACCCCGATGTGCTGGCCGGCGTGGTCAACAACAACGAGCAGTTCATAATGGCCACGATGAAATACCAGAACCCCGACGTGATGGCCGAGGTCGTCAACAGCAACGCCGACTGGATCGCCGGCCTCCTGGGCAGGCTCGACCCCGGCGTGCTCGCTAACGTGGTCAACGGCAACGCGGGCATGGTTACCAGGCTGATGGACAGCATGGACCCGACGCTCGTCGCCGACATCGTCAACAACCAGGGCTTCATGTTGCGTGTAGTCGGCGCCCTCAACCCGGGTGTCATCGCCGGGGCGCTGAACGCCAACGGGGCGTTCCTGACCTCGCTTGTCCAGCACATGGACCCGGCGCAGATGAACTCGACCATGGACCAGCACGAGCAGTTCCTGGCCGATGTCGTCGCTCACGTGTCGCCAGATTTCGTGGCGTCTATCATCAACAACCAGGCGTTCCTGACGAAGGTCATGGCGGTGTCCGACCCGACTATCACCGCCGGCGTGGTCAATAACAACGGGGCTTTCATCGACTCGCTGATCAAGCTGCTCGACCCCAAGGTGATAGCGGGAGCGATGAACGCCAACCCGCAGATGACCGAGGAGCTCCTGAAAAACCTGGACACCGGCGTGCTGGCGGGAGTCGTCAACGACAGCGGCAGCTTCATCCAGAAGATGATGGCGAAGATGCAGCCGCAGGTCACCGCTAAGATCGTCAACGCCAACGGCCCGTTCCTGACCTCGCTCCTGGCGCACCTCAACCCAAGGGTGCTCGCCGGGGTGGTGAACGCCAACGGCGCGTTCCTGACCGCGGTCATGACCAAGACCGACCCCCAGACGACCGCGACCATCGTCAACTCCAACGGCCCGTTCCTGCAGCGCCTTCTCAAGTACCTGAACGCGCAGGTGCTGGCCAACGCGATGAACGCGAACCCGAAGATGGCGACCAAGCTGCTCAACTACCTGTCCCCGGCGGCTATCGCCGCGGTGGTCAACGCCAACCGTGAGTTCCTGAAGAAGCTGATAAGCTACCTGGACCCCGCGGTGCTGGCGTCGGCCAGCGAGGGCAGCGCCGCCTTCGTGGAAGGGTTGATGAGGAACCTCGACGTCAACGTCATCGGCGACGTGGTGAACAACAACGGCAGCTTCCTGAGTACGCTGGTGTCGAGCCTGGACACCAACAGGCTCGCCAACGCCATCAACGCCAATCCCCGTTTCCTGCAGATTCTTATCGCCAACATGGACGCCAAGGGGATGGCGGACATGCAACACGCCGTCCACGTAGCGCAGGGCAGCGACGACATCGTAGGCAGGCTGCTGGCGGCGATACACGCCGCCGGCGCGGAAGCTACCCTCGCCAACGCCGTCAACGCCAACGGGCGGTTCCTGGCCGACATCATGGGAGGGCAGGACCCGGCGGTGCTTGCCGACGTGATCAACCGGCCCGACGTCACCGGTGTGCCGAACGGGCTGGTAATGAAGCTTCTCCCGTTGCTGGACACGACCAGCCTGGCCCTGGCGATGAACGCGCACCCTGACGCCACCGGAAGGCTGCTGGCGAACCTGGATCACACGGTGGTGTCCAACGCGCTCAACGCCAATCCCCACCTGCTGGCCGACCTTCTCGCCATAGTTGACCCGGCGTTGCTGACGCAGACGATGTTCGAGAACCAGGACCATATTATGAAACACCTGGCGATCAAGGTCCGTGCCAAGGCCAAGGTGCCGATACTCGGGTGGATGACGGCCGAGGGCACCCTCTGGACGGCCAAGGCGTCGACGGTGAACCCCAAACCATGATTTGTATGGCTACGGATAAGAACTGGAGGCTTGGATAGCATGTTACTATCGAGGGGCATGCAGGGAGTCGTAAACGTGGTGGTCATCTTCCTTCTTGTCGCCACGCTGTTGATGGCGGGAATGATGGTGCTCCCTAAGAACCCCATGGGGACCATCCTCGGCAAGCTCGCCAGCCAGCCGGGTATGCTCTCGGGCATGTTGAGCAAGCTCAACCCCAGGGTGCTGGCCGCCGCGATGAACGCCGACCCCACCATGTTGTCCAAGATGATGAGCGTGCTCGATCCCAAGATGATCGCGGACGTCGTCAACAAGAACGGCAAGTTTGTCACCGAGTTGATAAGCTACCTGGACCCCGCCGCGATGAGCAGCGGCATGAACGCCAACGTGGAGTTCGTGCAGAAGGTCACCACCTACCTCGACCCTAAAGTAATCGCCGGGGCGGTGAACGCCAACGGCAAGTTCATCGCGGAGCTCATCGGCAACCTGGACCCCAAGGTGCTGGCGCAGAGCATGGAGGGCAGCACCGACTTCACGGTCGAGGTGATGAACTACCTCGATCCCAAGGTCATCGCCGACGCGGTGAGCGCGAACGAATCTTTCCTGACCCAGCTTGTGGGCAACATCAGCACCGATGTCCTGGCGGCGGCGATAAACGCCAACGCGGCCTCCAGCGCGCAGACCCTCAACTACATTAATGTCAGCGTGCTGGCCAGCGTGGTGAACCAGAACGGCCCGTTCATCACCAGCCTGGTGGGCAAGCTCAACCCGGAAATGCTGGCAAGGGCGGCCAACCAGGACCCGACCTTCACGGTCAACCTCGTCAACAAGCTCGACCCTGTGGTGATTGCCGGCATCCTCAACAACAGCGGGACGCTGCTGGCCGGCGTGCTCGAGCGGATCTCGCCCGAGCTCATAAGCGCGGTGGCCAACAACCAGGCGATGACCCAGAGGCTGATGGCGAAGCTCTCGCCCGCGTCCCTGGGCGGCCTGGTCAACCAGATCGGCCCGTTCGTGTCGAGCCTCTTGAACGCGCTCGACCCGAACGTGCTGGCGAGCGTGCTGAACAACAACATACCCTTCGTGACCGCGATGACCGACAGTACCAACCCGCAGGTCGTGGCGAACGTCCTGAAGAACCAGGAGTTCCTCACCGCCGTCATCGCCAGGATCAACCCGGTGGTCATCGCCGGCGCGATGAACGCCAACAGCCAGATGATGGCGGGGCTCCTGGGCCACCTGAACCCCCAGGTGATCGCGGGCATAGTGAATAACAACACCGGCTGGATCGCCCAGCTGCAGCTCGCGATGGACGCGGCCAAGACCGCGCAGGCGGTCAACGCCTCGGGCGGGTTCCTCACGAGCCTGGTCTCGAAGCTCGACCCGGCGGTGATCGCGCAGGCCGTCAACGCCAACCCGACGTCCAGCTCCAAGATGATGAAGTACCTGAACGTCGACGTCATCGCCGGGGTGGTCAACTCCAACGGGACGTTCCTGACCAACCTGGTCAAGAACCTCAACACCACGGTCCTGGCGAACGCCATGAACGCCAACCCGCAGATGACCAGCAAGCTGCTGGGCAAGCTCGACCCGGCTGTTATCGCGGGAGTGGTCAACGCCAACGGGCCGTTCATCACCAACCTGATGAACAAGATGGACCCCGCGGCGACCGCGGCGGCGGTCAACGCCAACCGGGGTTTCCTCACCGGGCTGCTCCAGCCCGGCACGGGGATCCAGCCCGAGGTCGTGACCTACGCGATCAACAACAACCAGACGTTCCTGAACGGGCTCATCGCCAACCTCGACGCGGCGAGCACCGCGGAGCCCATGAACAGCCCCGCGGGCGAGCAGTTCAGCGAGAGGCTGATGCGCGAGGGTCTCGACCCCAGGGTGATCGCCGGCCTGCTCAACGGAAACGGCCCGTTCGTCTCCAATCTGTTGAGCCACCTGAACCCGCGGGTGGTCGCCGACGCGATCAACGGGAACCAGTCGTTCCTGACCAGCACCATGACATACATGAACCCGACGGACATTTCCGATGTCATAAACAACAATCCCACGGCGAAGGAGACGATCAAGACGCTGGTCGGCCACCTGAACGGCAGCGTCATAGCGGGAGCGATGGGGGAGCACCCCCAGATGGTGGTCGACCTGCTGAGGGCGCCGCCGGTAGGCATCGACCCCGCGATACTGATGCCGATACTCGCCACGCCGCAGGTGCGCGACTTCCTGGGCCAGTTCATGGCGAAGATGGATCCCGCGGGGACCAAGACGCTGCTCAGGAACAGCGGCAACTTCATAGGAAACCTGATGAACCGCGCTACCGCCGGGCTGAACCCCGACGTGATAGTCAACGCGGTGGCCGGTCCCAACCACCCGGGCACGAACCCCAGGACGGGAACGGCGTGGAACCCAAGCCAGAACGTGCTCAGGCGCGTATGGATGTACGGCGCCACTGAAATAACATTCGGCTGGACCCTGCCGGCCATGGGCGGCTGGGTGCAGATGCGTGACGCGCGACGTTGTACGACCGCCGGCCAGCCGGTGGGGCCCTGGTAGAGGCTACGAGGAGAGAGGCTAGGAGACAGAAAAATGCTGTATAACCGCAGTCTCCAGACACTGATAAACGTAGTGGTGATCCTGCTCCTTGTGGGCGCCGCTGTCGTGGGGCTGGTGGGGTTCCTCCCCACGAGGAGTCCCCTGGGGCCGCTCATCGGCAAGATGAGCAGCAACGTGAAGAGCGCCAGTGCGATGCTTGCCGCCCTTGACCCGAAGGCGGTGGGCAAGGCGGTGTCGGACAATCCCCAGTTCCTGAACGACATGATGAAGTACATGAACCCCCAGGGCACCGCGATCGCCGTCAACGAGAACCCGGAATTCCTGGCCGAGGTCCTGTTGAACGTCAACGGCAAGGTCATCGCCGACGCGGTGAACAAGAACGAGGCCTTCCTGTCCAAGATGATGGCCAGTACCGACCCCAAGGTCACCGCCGAGATAGTGAACAAGATCGGACCGTTCATCAGCGACCTCGTAGGGGAGCTGGACGCACGGGTCATCGCCGACGCGGTGAACGCCAACGGCGCCTTCCTGAACGAACTTGTTGCGAACATGGACGTTAAAGTGGCGGCGAAGTCGATGAACTCCAATCCCGCGTTCACCTCGAAGCTGGTCGGGTTTCTGAACCCGGACGCTATAGCGGGAGTGGTCAACAACAACGGCCCGTGGATCACCGAACTGGTCGGCAAGCTCGACGCCAACGCGCTGTCCCAGGGCATGGCTTCCAATACCACCTTCGTCAAGCAGCTCCTGCCGCAGCTCGACCCGGGCGTCCTCGCGGGCGTGGTCAACGGCAACGAGTCGTTCCTCACCAGGCTGGTGGGCGCGATGAACCCCGACGAGCTCTCGAGCACGAGCAAGCAGATCGAGGGCTGGACGTACCAGGTTGCCATGAATATCAGCCCCAACCTGATCGCAACTATCGCCAACAACCAGTCTTTCCTGACGAGGTTCATCTCCAAGATGGACCCCGCGGGACTCGCCAGGACGATGGCTTCCACGTCGGATTTCACCAGCAAGGTCATCGGCTACCTGGATCCCGTGGCGATCGCGGGCATAGTAAACAACGCCGGGCCGCTCATCAGCGGGACCCTGGGAGGGCTCTCCAACGAATTCCTGGCGGCGGTGGCGAACAACGCCGGCATGATCAACAAGCTGATACCGCTGCTGTCCCCGGGGCCGATCGCGGGGGCGGTCAACGCCAACGGCGCCTTCCTCGCGGCCCTGATGCAGAACATGTCGACCGCCGGCACCGCGCAGGCCGTCAACCAGAACCCGGGATTCATCAAAGGCCTGCTGGCGCACCTCGACATCGACAAGATCAACAGCATGATGGGGGCGACGTGGAAGTGGACCGCGGCCCTGCTGGGCAACCTGAACCCGGGAGTCATCGCCGGAGTGGTCAACGGTAACCAGGCCTTCATTACCCGCCTGGTCAGCAAACTGGACGCCGCGGCGCTGGCGGAGGGCATGAGCGCCGACCCGTCGTTCGCAATCAAGCTGGTCGGCAAGCTGAACCCGCAGGTTGTGGCGGGGGTAGTGAACAACAACCAGAAGTTCCTCTCCGAGTTCATGGGCAAGATGGACACCAGGGCGACCGCCGAGGCGATCAACCAGAACGTGCCGTTCGTCAGCAACCTGCTGTCCTGCCTCGATCCGCGGGTTATCGCCGGCGTGGTCAATACCATGGACCAGAGTAAGACCCAGGAGATAATGCAGCACCTCGACACAAGGGTCATTGCCTACGTGGTCAACCACAACGGGGCGTTCCTGGACGGCCTGCTCGCCAACCTGCAGCCCGCGGTGCTCGCCAACGCGATAAACACCGCGGGAGGGGAAGCGTTCCTGACTTCGATGTTGAACCCCGCCATCGGCCTCGACCCGGCGGTGATGGCACAGGCCTCCAACGCCAACATGGCGTTCACCCAGGCCCTCATGGACCCGGCCCCCAACGGCATCAACCCGAACATGCTGGCCGGCGTGATCAACAGCAACGGTCCATTCATATCCGGCCTCATCTCCAACCTCAACGCCGGGGTGATCAATGCCGCGATGGCCGCGACGACGTTCAAGAGCTACGATCCGAACCCGCCGTCACCACCGTTCCCGCCGGGGACGACGTCGCCGCACGGTATGCTTTACGCGCTGACCAAGCCGGTGGCGCAGGGCGGGCTGGATCCCGCCGTACTCGCGGACATCGTGAACGCCAACCCCACGTTCCTCGGGGACCTGATGGGGGGCATGGATCCGGTATCCACCGCCAGCGCGCTCAATTCCGCCAACGGCAGGGCGTTCATCAACGATGTGATCGGCCGGCTGGCCGCCACTCCCGCGGTATTGAAGAACATCGCCGACGCGCTGGTCACGCCGGGAGCTCTGGAGATGTCGCGCCAGTTGATGATCTCGCTGGCGGACCAGCCTTCCGGGCAAATGGTCAACTTCCTGCGCGACCAGTTGAACAGGTCCGGCATCAACAGCACCCTGGCGATGGTCACCTTCAAAGTATGGAGCGACAACTCACTCCTGTCCGATCCGTACCTGTACGGGACGTTCGAGGAGATGCTGAACAAGCCTTATCCGCTGTAGAGCCAGCGCCGGAACGACAGACGGAAAGCGGGAACCCCGGTTCCCGCTTTTGTCATCTCAAGGGTAACGTACCAGTACGGAGGACCTGATGATTGCGGGATTTGAACGCGGGCATGCGAGAAGGGCGGGCGGCACCGTGCCGTCTCGTGACGCCAGGTGCTCGCGCCGGACGTTTGCGGCGGGCGCCGCCGCACTCGCGCTGGTCCTGCTCCTGTCCGCGCTTGCCCAGGCCCGGCCTTCACTCGGGTCCTGGAGCGACGATTTCTCCAGCACGAGGAGACTCGCCTCCACCGGGGGCGCCAGGGTGGCCGGCGGCGCTTTGAAGCTTGCGGAGGGCCAGCCGGTGGACCTGGGCGAGGCCGTGCCCGGGGAGTCGGAAGTCCTTTCCCTGGTGGCGGTGGGCGACGACGTCTTCTGCGGGACCGGCCCGGTGGGCCACCTGGTTCACTACGACGCTGACAGACTCTTCCAGGAGGGGCATTCTGGCCCGTCGCATTACGGGGTGTCCAGCAGCAGGGGACAGGTCTCGTCCGGCGGCCCTGCCAAGACTACGGCACTGGTGACGGGCTCCGGCAAGGTTTTCGGGGGGACGGAGGCGGGAGGCGTATTTTCGCTGGACTTCTCCGAGGATGGGAACAGGCCCGAGGAACACGGGCAGTGCCCGGGCGCGAGCGGAGGGGTGACCGGCGGCGCATGGTGCTCCGGCAAGGCGTACTTCGGCACCGGCCACGGGTTTGTCTTCTCCTGCGACGGCAGCGGGACGCTGGTAAGCGTGGGACAGGTTGCGGGAGCGACGGCGGTGACGTCCATGGCGGCCGCCGGGGGCTCGCTCTTCGCCGGGCTCGCGAACGGTCACGTTTACGAGTATTCTGGCGGCTTGTTCTCCGACATCGGCTCTCCCGACGGGAGCCCGGTGAACGCGCTGCTCGTTTCCGGCGCCACGCTGTACGCCGGCCTCGAAAGCGGAAGCGTCTGCAGCTACGACACCGGGGCCCCGGGGCCGTTCGCTCTCCGCGGCGCGCCCGCGGGCGGAACGGCGGTGCTCGCCCTCGCGGAGAACTCCGGGGTCGTCTATGCGGGTTCCGTCGACGGTCACCTGTACAGCGGACCGGACGCATGGGTCGACGAGGGAGCGCCCGCGAACTCCGGGGGAGCGCCCATCGACGCTCTCGCGGTGTCTTCCGGCGGGGTTCTCTACGGCGGAACCGGGGAAGGGGATGCCGGTTCATACGGGCGCCTGTTCAGGTGCGCACCCGGAGCTTTCGAGGATTTCGACAGGCCGCCGGGCAGCGGAGACCTTTCGGGCGTCGCTTTTTACGGCAGGGTCCTTTACGCCGCGCGGGGGGAGCGCCTCTACAAGTTCGCTTCTCCTGGTACTTACGAGGACCTGGGAGCCCCTTCGCCGGGCAGGGCGATCCGGGACATCGAAGCGCGCTCCGGCACGGTGTACGCGGCTCTCGATGACGGCAGTTGCTGGGCGTACGCCGCGTGGGAGCCCGATCCCGAGCCGGAATGGCGCTGTCTGGGGACCGCGGATCCGCCGTCCCGGGCCAACCGCGTTGTACACCCTGTCTGGGACCCGGAGCATCCGGTGCCCCTCTGCGTCGGGCTGGAAGACGGCCGCCTGTTGAAAGGCAACGACATGTCCGGCCCCGAGCTGGCCTCGATCGGTTCGCCTATCAGGGATATCTTCTACAAGAGCGAGGAGGCCGGCGCCCCGGCGGGGCTTTACATCGCGGCGGGCGACGGGAGGCTCTGGTACTTCGTCCAGGGAACCCTGAGAGACCTTGGCCTGCAGAACGATAACACCACCGCAGCCAACGCGGTGGCTTCTTCCGGGGGCAGGGTGTTCATCGGGCACGAGAACGGGCTCGTCCATTCGTACGACGGGAGCGGCTTCACTCAGCTCGGTGCCGCCGACTCGGCGGTTACCAGCATGGCGCCGGGGAGTCAGGGGGTTGCCCTGGGCACGGCGGACGGCCGGCTCTACATCCAGGAGGAATCGGAGGCGCTGCGGGACGAGGGGACGGTGCCGCACGCCGGGGCGGTCCTCGCGCTCTGCCACACCGGAACGTCGGTTTGGGCCGGTTCGTCGGGGGGCTTCCTGGCGTCTCGCGACGACTCCCACCTGGGGGACCTGGGGCCGCTGGTCGAAAGGCAGATCATGGTCTGGTGCATGACTTACGACCCGGGAAGGGACGTCTTCTACGCCGGGACTTACACAAGCGCGCACTTCCTGGTCATCGACCCGGCCACGGACACGGTCACGGACCTCGGAAGGCCGATACCGGGCGAGCGCGAGCTCGAGGACATAATCGTCACCCGCGAGGGTGAAGTGGTGGGCTGTACCTACGGGGGCACGGAATCGGCTTTCAACCCCGACGGGGGGCACATCTTCACCTACAGCCCCTCGCCGGGGAACCCCGCGAGGGGAGATTTCACCGACCGGGGGAAGGCGCCGCCGCCGGACAACAACTGGTGGATATCTTCGCTGGTAGACGGGCCTCCTTCGAAGAACCTTGTCTACGGTGCGACCAGCAACAGCGCCGTTGACGAAACTCACCGGGAGGGACGGATCTTCTCGCTCGACAAGACCACCTGGACGGCCACGGACCTCGGCGCGCCTGTTCCGGGCGAGGGGATCAGGTCGCTGGCCCCCTGGTACGCCGACCCCGGTCATCCCGGCAGGGATGACGTCATATTCGGGGGTACGTGGCAGCCTTCGGAAGATGACCGTTCGCACGTCTTCAAACACACCGTAGACGGCGGCTCGGAGGTGATTGGGGAGGCGCCGACGCCGCCGGGAAGCTTCAACGCCAACAGGCACGTCAACCGTGTTCTTGTCCAGCAGGACACGGTGTACGCGGCCCAGAACAACGGCTTTCTGTTCTCGTTCGAGGCCGGTTCGACCACCTGGGACCCGGAAGTCCTGGGGAGGCCCGTGGAATCGAGCACCGCTGTGTACCCGCTCGCCGCGGGACCGTTCGGGACGGTGCTCTGCGGGACGAACGGCGGGCCCGTAACGGATCCTGCGGCCGGCCATCTGGTCAGCCGCGACGCCTCTCTCGGGGCTTACCGGGACATCGACGTTTCGGCGGTAATGTCAGCGGCATTGCAGGAGCGCGTGGCTTCCATCGCGGTCGGCGGCGCCGGCGTGCGCGGGGTGACGATGTGCGGGACCATGGGAATGCGCAGCAGCGCGGTGACCCGCCGCGCGGCGCACGTCTTCAAGGTGCCGGCCTACAGAACCGGAGGGGCACAGGTCGCGCTGTCCACTGTGGTGGACCCCGCCCTCGAGGAGCTGGCGGCGGCTTTCACCGGCCAGGCCGGGATCGGGGCGCTCTGCCGGGCCCCCGGCGCCGCGGAGCAGGTCTACGTCGGAACCGCGGGCACGGGGGGCAACGCGCGGCTGTACCGCTTCGACTCGATGACTGAGACGTTGTCCGGCGGCCCCTGGGAAGTGGGAGCGGAAAGAGTCGCCTCCCTGTGCCCGGGACCCGACGGCAAGGTGTATATCGGTACCGCGAGCGGCCCGGCGGGCCCGGACGCGCAGTTGAAGCGGTTCGACCCGTTGACCGGCGCGGTGACGGCGCTGGAGGACGGCGGGCTGCTCCGGGACTGCAAGGGGATCCATGCTATGGTCGCCGGTCCGGATGGGCGCGTTTACGCCGGCGCCGGCGACAGGGGCGCCGCCCAGGGGAAGCTCATGGCCTTCGACCCGCGGACGGGCGCTCTGGCGGACCTGGGGACGCTCCTGCCCGGCCCCGGGAGGGTCAACGGGCTGGCGGTCTCCGGCTCGAAGGTGGTGGCGGTGACCGGCACCACCGAAGGCGCCACCGGGACGGCACGGTGCTACAGTTATACTCCCGGCGGTTCGCTGGTGTCCGAGGGCGTCATAGGCGACGAGTCCACGACCGCCGGGCTGGTTGCGGGACCGGGCGGGGCGCTCTACTGCGGTACCGGGCCTTCCGGAGGGCTGTACATGCGCGGGCCCGGCGGCGGGTTCTTTCAGGTAGCAGGGTGGCCGGCCTCTCTTTCCGGCAAGGCGGTGACCGCCCTCGCGGCAGGTGGGGACAGGGTTTACGGGTGTGCCGGTGAGACGGGAGAGCTCTTCGAATACGCACCGGGCGGCGGGTTCACCGTCCACGGCTCGATCACCACAGACAACTCCGGGGTGCCCGCCGGAGCGGCGGACGGCCTGGGGAGGCTTTTCTTCGGCACGGCCGGCAGCGGCGGCGACTCGAGCGTCAGGCTCCTGCGGTACAATCCGGCGGCGGCGTTCACCTGGCTGACCGCCGGCGCCGATACGGCCGCTCCCGCCGGCACCAGCGTCTTGACGGCGCTTCGTGACGTCACGGACGCGGTGGACGTCAAGCCCGGCCCCCTGGGCAGCATCGGTTCCCCGACTTCTATCGAGGACGTGGAGAACAGGGCCCTGCGGTTCAAGGCGACGCTGGAGACGTCCGACGCCGGCGCAACTCCCGAGGTCACCGCGTGGGAGGCCACATGGAGGGTTGACGCGGCGATAGACCGGTTCGTCTATCCTTACGCCGAGGGCGCCTACCCGGGGGACACCCTCAGGATCTGGGGTACGGGATTCGGGGCCTCCGGCACCGCCACCGTCGGCGGTCTGCCCGCGGAGGCAGGCATCTGGCAGCCCGGTTTCGTATCGCTAACGATCCCCGCCGGCGCCGGCGCCGGCGAAGTCGAGATATCCCCGGGCGGGGGCGGTGGGTCGGCGGTCTCCTCCTTCAACCTGCTGAGTCCGCCGGCGGTGACGATTGTCTCGCCGTCCCGCGCGAGGGTGGGCGACTACGTGGACATACACGGGACCGGGTTCCTGGACTCCCGCGGCGGTGAGGAGTCGGTGTCTTTCAACGGGTCGCCGGCGACGGATTTCGCCTCCTGGTCGGATACGCTCATCAGGGTCCGCGTGCCTCGCGGGGCCACCAGCGGCCCGTTGTCGGTTTCGGTGAACCACCACGCGTCCAACCAGGTGCCGTTCACGGTGGACGAAGGGGGAGGTCCGCTGGTGAAGGTGACCGCCCCGGAGGACGGAGCGGCGGTCAAGGGGATCGTACGTATCGAGGCGAACGTCCGGAGGAACGGCGGCGACGACCCGGTCGAGCTGTGGGTCGATGGGGCCAGGAAGGCGGAAGACCCCACGGCCCCGTTCGTCTTCAAGTGGGACTCCGACACGGCGGCCGACGGCGCCCACAGGCTCACGGTCAAAGCGGTCGACGGGTACGGGCGCTCCGCAAGCGACAGCGTAACCGTGTACGTGGACCACACCGTGCCCGGCGAAAGCACGGATTGGTATTTTGCGGAGGGATGCACCGACTACGGGTTCGAGACCTGGGTCCTCATAGGCAATCCGAGCAGCGGCGCCGCAATCGCGCACGTGACGTTCATGGACTCCGGCGGCGAGACTTACCGGCTCGCCTGCGACGTGCGCCCGAACAGCCGCCTTACGGTCAACGCGGCGGACGTAGCCCCGGGGAAAAACGTCTCGGTACAGGTAAGCGCCGATAAGCCGGTGGTCTGCGAGCGAGCCATGTACTGGGCCGGCCGCATTGAAGGGCACGATACCATTGGGTCCACCGGGCTCTCGCGCGAATGGTACTTCGCCGAGGGCTCGACCGACTGGGGGTTCGAGACTTTCACGCTGCTCTGCAACCCCGGCTCCTCCCCGGTGCGCGCCACGCTCGACTACATGTTCGACGACGGGACGATCGTTTCGAGGGCGCACGAACTCGCGCCGCACAGCAGGCTCACGGTAAACGCCGCGGAAGAGGTCGGGGCCCGTGATTTCAGCGTCCGGGTTCGGGCGGGGGCGCCGGGAATAGTAGCCGAGCGCTCCATGTATCACGGCAACCGCCGCTGCGGGACCAATACGATAGGCTGCAAAGAACCGAGCCTTACCTGGTACCTCTCCGAAGGGTCCACCGACTGGGGTTTCGAGACGTGGCTGCTCATACAGAGGCCTGCCGGGGGAGACGCCCGGGTGAGTGTTTCGTACCGGCTGGGCACCGGCCGGACCGTCAGGAAGGTGTACGACGTGAAGGGCGGCTCGCGCTTCACCGTCGACCTGCTGGGGGAGGTCGGAGTGGCGGATGTCTCCACACAGGTGACCTCCGACGTGCCCGTGGTGTGTGAGCGCAGCATGTACTGGAACTCCCGCTCCGCCGGTCACTGTACCGTGGGATCGCCCGGCCTGGGGAGGAGCTGGTTCCTGGCGGAGGGGTGCACCGACTTCGGGTTCGAAACGTGGATACTCCTGGACAACCCTTCAACGGAGGCGGTGTTCGCGAGCGTCACGTTCCTCAAAGAGGATGGCACTGCCGTGCCGGTGGCGGTGAAGCTCGAGCCGGAATCCCGCTGCAGCCTGGACGCCTCCACACGCGTGGGCGCGTGTAGCTTTTCCACCAGGATAGAATCTCCCAGCCCGATCATGGTCGAGCGTGCGATGTACTGGGGAGGCAGGACCGGTGGCACCGGCTCGGTGGGAGCGCGGTAAGGGCCTGGAAGAGGCCGATGCCGGATACGGCACCGGACGTTATCACCTATAATAAAGGCTGTCCGCCGTACCGCGTACGGCGCCGAAAGGGGAGAGAGTTGGACTGCAAATGGCACAGCGGCAAAGAAGCCGACCTTGTCTGCCTGAAGTGCGGGCAGGCGTACTGCCGTGAGTGCGTGAAGGAGACCAGGGAGGCCCACTACTGTCCCGACTGCCACCGGGCGTCCGTGGAACGGCTGGCGGCACAGATGGGAGGCCGCAAAGAGCCGAAGCCCACGAAGGTGAAGGCGCCCAAACCTCCCAAGGTGAAGGAACCGAAGCCCCCCAAGCCACCAAAAGAGGACAAGAGGCTGAGGAAGCCCGCCGAGAGGGTCATCGGACCCACGCTCGACGACCTTGCCGCGCCGCCGCCTCCCCCTGAGGAAGTACCCGAGCCGTCGCTGAGCCCCGAGGAGCGCGCGGCGTTCTGGGAGGATTCCGGTGGGGACGAGAAGGTGGCGCCGTTCACCGCGCCGGCTCCCGAGCGGGCTACTCCCCAGGCTCCCCCGGCAACCCCGCCGACCGCGGAGCCGGAGCTCCACGTTGCTCCGCCGCTGGAGGAAGCCCCCGTGCCGGAGGGCCCCCCGTCGTGGTCCGGCCCCGGGCTCCAGGCACCGTCCCCCGCACAGGCTGAAGTGGTGTCCCCTCCGGCGGCATCCGCCCCGGACCCGGCTGCCCAGGCACCGCCGCTTGGTCCCCCGCCGGGCCGCGCGCCGGTGAAGAAGCGGCCCGTTCCCTCGAGGGAGGAGCGGGAGGCTGTGGTCATGGCCTCGGAGGGATTTCCCACAGGAGGCTCGAAGCGTACCCCAGGGCGCCGCGCCGCCGCGGCAGAAGCTGGGGCCCAGACCGTACACGCGGTGCCCGATGATGCGGAGGCGATCGTTCCCCCGGGCAGGCTCGAGCGGCTGCTGGAAAGGAGACGGGGGAAGCGAACGGCGAACCTGCCGGTAGCGATGCAGATCCCCGACGATTACGACGGCGAGCTTACCGGCGAGGCGTCTTACCTGAAAGCGATAGGCCTGGGGTTTGCCGTGGGCGTCGTCTTCGCCGCAGCGTTCGCCGCGCTGGCCTGGCTGGTCCACAAGGACCTGGGAATATTCGGATGGATGATAGGCTTCTCGGTGGGAGTGGCTGTCGCGTTCGGTTCGGGGCGGCACTTCAGTTGGAGGCTGGGCCTAATAGCCGCGGGCATTACGCTGGTCTGCGTGAGCCTTCAGCGGATCTCTTATTTCATGCTGGACGTCAGGTTCAACAAGATACTGCCGCTGAAGCTCGGCATCTGGCCACTCTTCAGAGAATCGTTCAACACCTACCTACACTCGTTCTGGACGTTGTGGTTGGTGTTCTTCCTGCTGTCGGGGCTGGTGGCGTTCCTTGTGTCGTTCAGGCCTCCGCCCGTGAAGCTGCAGATCAGCGAGGGCCGGGGCGCCCCGAGGGGCCGCGTCGCCGGGGGGAAGGTCTGAGCCCGGCGCCGGAAGTGCCGCACGCGGAAAACCCCACCCATGCCATATAATGTAACCGTCTCCTACCCGAACGGCCTCAAGCGCGAGCCATGGCCCGAGGGCGACAGGGTCCGACTGGAAACGGTCCGGCCTCCCGTGCTTGGAAGGAGAAAGGCGAACCGTCCGTCTTGCCTGCCTCGCCCGGAGGCGGGCTTTCGTTTTCGAAAGGGTCCTTCTCGAAGAGGCGCGGCGCCGCGCCGTCATCTCTGATGGCGGAGGGGGAGGCCCGCGGGAGGATGGATGCGCTCGAGGAGGGCGCCGTATGATAACGTGGTCCGATTTCTGGCACGCCCTGTGGCTGTCGCTGGTCGTCTCCGGTCTGGCCACCCTCATAGGGGCGGTACTGGGGCTGAGCCTGGGCACGGTTCTGGCGGAGTACGAGTTCCGCGGCAGGGGGGCGGTGCTGGCCGTCGTGCACGCGTTCATGGGTCTGCCGCCCGTCGTGGTAGGCGTCTTCACCTTCGCGGTGATCGCCCGTTCGGGTCCCCTGGGGAGCCTGGGCCTGGTCTACACCCCCGCGGCAATGGTAGTGGTCCAGGTGGTACTGGCTACGCCCATCATCACCGGCTTCACTTACGCCTCTCTGACCGACGTGGACCCCAGACTGGCCCTCCAGGCGCGCAGCCTGGGGGCGACCAGGACCCAGGCGATGGTGGTGAAGGCGAGGGAGGCGCGCGCGGGCCTGGTGGCGGCCGTCATCGCGGGGTTCGGGCGTGTGATCGCCGAAGTTGGGGCGGTCACGATAGTGGGCGGAGCCATCAACGAGCGGACGGATACCCTGACCACGCTGGCGGTGAAGCTTACCCGCCTGGGGCGATCGAACATGGCGATGCTGGTTGGGCTGGTGCTGATCGCCATCGCCCTGGTGGTGAACGTGTTCCTCACCCGGTTGCAGTCCGACAGGGGTGCCCGGGAGGCCGAAAAGAAGGTGACCGGGTACGTTGGCTGAGAGCGCGCCGGTCATCGAGGCCACCGGTCTCGAAAAGACCTTCGGAGACAGGACGGTGCTGGACCTGGATTACCTGTCGGTCGCGCCCGGCGAGTTGATGGCGGTCCTGGGGCCAAGCGGTTCGGGCAAGAGCGTCCTGCTCCGCGTGCTCAACCTCCTGGAGAGGCCGGACGCGGGTACGGTGCGTTTCCACGGCGAGGAGGTCCAGGGCCTGGCCGGGCGCGAGCGGATGGCCGTCCAGCGCAGGATGGCGATGGTGTTCCAGGACCCGCTGCTTTTCCGGGGAACGGTCTTCGAAAACGTGACCTACGGCCTGAGAATTCGCCGGGTTTCCGCGCGGGAAAGGTCGCTTCGCGCCGGCGAGATACTCGAGGCGGTGGGTCTGAGCGACCTCGCGGGGAAGCGCGTTACGACCCTCTCCGGCGGCGAGGCGCAGAGGGTGGCGGTCGCCCGGGCCCTTGTCATCGAGCCCGAGGTGCTCCTCTTCGACGAGCCGTTCGCGAACCTCGACGTGCCCACCCGCCAGCGGCTTCAGATGGAGACCAAGGCCATCCTGGGCGGACGGGACATAACGGCCGTGTTCGTGACCCACGACCAGGACGAGGCCGCGCGCATGGGCGACCGCATCCTGGTGCTCCACCGCGGCAGGGCGGAGCAGGCAGGCACAGCGCGGGAGATCTTCTACGATCCGAGCACCGAGTTCGTCGCCCGTTTCGTGGGCATGGAGAACGTGTACGATGGAGTTGTGACAACCGTTGACGACGGCCTCGCCAGCGTTTCGGTGGGCCGGTGCACGTTCGAGGTCATGACCCGGGCCGTGCCCGGCTCACGGGTGAAGCTGGGGCTCAGGCCCGAGGAAGTAACGCTGGTGAGCCCGGGTGACCTCGATGCGGTCGAGAGCGGCAGGAACGCCTTCGCGGGGACGGTGGTGGGCGTCGAGAAGAGGGGGCCGCTGGCCCATGTCGAACTCGAATGCCCGTTTCCCCTGAAGGCGCTGGTCACCAGGCGCTCCCTGGAGGAGATGGGTGTCGAGCCCGGCGCCAGGATGGGGGCGCGATTCAAAGCTACCGCGGTGGCGGTTATCGGCGTACAGGGCGGGGAGACGGGGCGGTAGGAGTCCGCGCGCCCCCGGGCGGTGCCCGGGGAGTCTCGGTTAAGATTAACGGGAGGGTGACATCCGAGGAGATCGAGCTTGAAGGACGACTTTCTCAACCTGATACACGTACCCGGGGCCGTGAGGCTGCTGCTGGACAACCTCGCCACGGGGCCGGGCGGGAGCGAGCGCGTCGGACTCGAGGAAGCCTCGGGGCGCGTTTCCGCCGAAGACATCGCCTCTCCGGCCGATCTGCCGGGGTTCCTGCGCTCGAGCATGGACGGATTCGCGGTCAGGGCTAACGACACCTTCGGGGCCAGCGAGAGCCTTCCCGCCTACCTGGAGCTTGCCGGCGAGGTGCCGATGGGCACCCTGCCCGAGGTCGCGGTCACCCCGGGGAAGGCCGCGCGCATATCGACCGGGGGCGCGCTCCCGGAGGGCGCCGACGCCGTGGTCATGGTGGAGAACACGGAGCTGGCCGGGACGACCGTCGAAGTCGTGAGGGCGGTGGCGCCAGGCGAGAATACGATCGAGCCGGACGAGGACGTGTCCGCGGGGGATGTGATCGTCAGGCGGGGCGACGTGCTCGGGCCCTCCCTGCTGGGCGCCCTGGCGGGAGCCGGAGTCCTCGAGGTGCCGGTGTTCCAGCCGCCCAGGGCTGCCGTGGTTTCCACCGGGGACGAGGTCGTGCCGGCGGCTGAGGTGCCGCGCCCCGGGCAGGTGCGGGACATCAACTCCGCGGCCCTGGCGGCGGCGGTGCGGGAAGCCGGAGGCGTCCCGGTGTTGTACGGGATAGTAGGTGACGAGCCGGGGCGTCTGCTCGAGGTCGCGCGCGGGGCGCTCGAGGAGTGCGACATCCTCCTCATCAGCGGAGGGAGCTCGGCGGGAGTGAGGGACGTCACGCTGGAGGTGCTGGAGTCGCTGGGGGAGCCGGGGCTGCTCGCCCACGGAATATACCTGAAACCGGGCAAGCCGACCCTGGTGGCAGTGTGTGGTGGCAAGCCCGCCCTGGGGCTCCCCGGCAACCCGGCTTCCGCCCTGGCGGTGTTCAGGGAGCTCGTCGCGCCGGTCCTCGCTGCGCTCAAGGGAGAGGCGCCACGACCCTGGGACCTGGCGCCGCGGACCCTCAGCGCCAGGATGGACCGCTCTGTATCCTCGCCCGCCGGCAGGGTCGAGCTGGTGGCGGTCTCCCTGTCGGAGGAGCGCGGCGGACTCGCGGCCTCCCCGGTTCCGGGAAAGGCCAATCTCATCGGGACGCTGATCCGCGCGGACGGCCAGGTGAGGATTCCTCTCGGTTCGGAGGGGGTAGAACAGGGACAGGTGGTCACCGTGGAGTTGTTCGAATGAGCAAAAGGAACATATACCTGGAGAACACGCCTCTGGGCGAGGCCCTGGAACGCTGGCTGGCGATGTGCCGCGACCGCGGCGTCGCCTTCCCGCTGGAGGCCGAGACCGTCGCTACGCGCGAGGCCCTGGGGCGGGTGACCGCGGAGCCCCTCTTCGCGCTGGTGTCTTCACCGCCCTTCCACTCCTCGGCGATGGACGGCGTCGCGGTGAGTGCGGAGCGCACGTACGGCGCGAGCGAGTCCAGGCCGGTCCGGCTGGTGCTCGGAGAGGACGTCGAGCTCATCGACACCGGCGAGCCGCTGCCCGAGCGGTACGACGCGGTGATAATGGTCGAGGACCTCGACGAGGTCGAGACGGGGGTATTCGAGATCATCAAGCCGGCGGCGCCCTGGCAGCACGTCAGGCCGCTCGGCGAGGACATAGTGCAGACCGAGCTGGTGCTCCCCGCCGGGCACCGCGTGAGGCCGGTCGATATCGGCGCGCTTCTCAACGGGGGCTGGACAAGCGTGCCCGTCCGCCGGATGCCGGTAGTGGCGATCGTCCCCACCGGGACCGAGCTCGTGGAAGAGCCGGGAGACCTGCGGGAGGGCAAGGTGATGGAGAGCAACTCCCGCGTGCTCGCCGCGCTGGTGGAGGAGTCGGGAGGGACCGCCCGGCGCCTGGAACTGATACCCGACGATTACGACCTGATACGTGACACCGTGGCCGGGGCGCTGCTCGAGGCGGATGTGGTGGTGTTGAACGCGGGCACCTCCGCGGGGCGGGAGGATTACACCCGGGCGATAGTGGATGAACTGGGCAGCGTAGCGGTGCATGGGGTGGCGATGAGGCCAGGCAAACCGGTGGTGCTGGGCGTCGCCGGGGGCAGGCCGGTGATCGGGCTGCCGGGGTTCCCCGTGGCGAACTTCAGGGGGGCGCAGGAGTTCCTGTGTCCGGTGCTTGCCCTGATGTCCGGGCTTCCGCGCCAGGCGGGGCCGTCCGTAAGAGCGAGGCTTGCCAGGAAGGTGTTCTCCACCGGCGGGGTGGACGAGTTCGTGCAGGTGAAGGTTGGGCGGGTCGACGATACCGTGGTCGCGGTCCCGCTTCCCCGCGGGTCGGGGGTGTCGATGTCGCTGGTGAGGTCCGACGGGGTGGTACGCGTGCCCGCCGGCAGCGAAGGCCTGTCGCGCTGGGAGGAGGTAGACGTACGCCTCAGGGATTGTGACTTCGACGTGGACGGCACCATACTGGCGATCGGATCGCACGACGTGTCGCTCGACCTGCTGGCCAGCCGTGTAAGGCAGGTCGACCCGGTCCTGAGCCTGGCTTCTGCCAACGTGGGGAGCATGGGTGGGATCATGGCGATCAAGCAGCGGCAGGCGCACCTGGCGGGGACGCACCTGCTGGACCCGGAGACCGGCGAGTTCAGCGTCCCTTACATACTTCAATACCTGTCGCCCGACGAGGTGGTGCTGGTGCACCTGGCGTGGCGCGACCAGGGGCTCATGGTCCCGGCGGGGAACCCCCTGGGGATCGAGTCGGTCTCCGACCTCGCGCGCGAGGGGGTGCGCTTCATCAACAGGCAGCCGGGGTCCGGCACCCGGCTCCTGCTCGACCACGAGCTCGGCAGGGCGGGAGTGGATTCCGGGCGCGTGAACGGTTACGGGCGCGAGGTCTTTACCCACACTGCGGTCGCCGCGGCCGTCGCGGGAGGCGGCGCGGATGCCGGCCTGGGGGTGCTGGCGGCGGCGAAAGCCCTGAAGCTCGACTTCGTCCCCGTCTCCCGGGAGCGCTACGACCTGCTGGTACTGGAGTCGTTCACCGGCACGCCGGGCTACCGGGCGTTGAAGCGGGTGCTGGCCGACGGGGCATACCGGGCGGAGGTCGAGGCGCTCGGGGGCTACGACCTGTCGGAGTCGGGAAAAATCATTCCCCTCGAATGACGCGCGGGGGACAATCGGCGTGGGCGGGGCGCCGCCCGCGTGGCCGCCAGGGGGGCCGCGCCGGATGACCGAAAGGAAGGCATGGAAACTGAGAGAGCGCCGGGCAAGGGCGAAGGCCGCGGGGTTATCGACTACCTGCGGATATCGATAACCGACCGCTGTAACCTGCGCTGCGTGTACTGCATGCCGGCCGAGGGCGTCGAGAGCATGTCGCACGACGACATACTCACCTACGAGGAGATCCAGGCGTTCGCACGCGCCGCGTCTGAAGCGGGCATCAGGAGGGTGCGGATAACCGGGGGCGAGCCGCTGGTCCGCAAGGGAGCGCCGCGCCTGGTAAGGATGCTACGCGAGGCCGACAAGGAGTTCTCGATATCGCTGACGACGAACGGGTTGCTCCTGGCCAGGTACGCCGACGAACTGAAGGAGGCGGGGCTGTCGCGGGTCAACGTCAGCCTGGACACGCTCGACGAGTCCCGCTACGCGGAGATAACCAGGGTCGGCCGCCTCTCCGACGCCATGTCGGGGCTGGACGCGGCCCTCGAGGCCGGGCTGGAGCCGGTGAAGATCAACGTCGTGGTCCTCAAGGGCCTGAACGACGACCCGGGGCCGTTCGTGGAACTCGCCCGCACCCGCCCGCTGCACGTGCGCTTCATCGAGTACATGCCTTACTTCGGCGAGCGGGGCAGGTGGTATGTGCCCGGCGACGTCATCAAGTCGCGGATAGCCGCTCTGGGCGTGATCGAGGAGGTCGCTTCCCCGGAGGGGTGGGGCCCGGCGGACTACTTCAAGCTGCGCGGTTCGGAGGGCACTCTCGGGCTCATCTCCCCGGTGTCGTGCCACTTCTGCCCTTCGTGCAACAGGCTCAGGCTCACCGCCGACGGCAGGATGCGCACCTGCCTGTTCGACCGCGACGGGTACGACGTCAGGAGCGAGTTGAGGGCGGGAGCGGATACCGGCAGGCTCCGCGAGATAATCGAGGGGGAGCTCCAGAGGAAGCGCGACGAGGGCGACGACCACAAGCCGGGATCGGGCTCGGGAGTGCGCGCGGGAGACCACATGTCGAGGATCGGAGGTTAGGTTGGACGAGGCAACGGAGCCCGGGCGGGAAAAGGGACTGTCGCACCTGGACGAACGCGGGCACGCGCGCATGGTCGACGTAAGCGGAAAGGACGTCACCAGGCGGGAGGCGCGCGCCCTGGCGGTGGTGAGGATGAGCCCCTCCACCCTGGACCTCCTCGTCTCCGGGGGGCTTCCCAAAGGGGACGTGTTCTCCACCGCGCGCATCGCCGGCGTGATGGCCGCGAAGCGCACGGCCGAGCTGATACCGCTGTGCCACCCCTTGAGGCTCGATTCCGTCATTGTGGAGTTCGAGGTAGACGGCGGGGAACCGGCGGTGCGCGTGCTCAGCCGGGTAGTGGTTACCGATCGCACCGGCGCGGAGATGGAGGCGCTTACGGCCGCGGCGCTGGCCGCCCTTACGGTGTACGACATGTGCAAAGCGGTGGAGCGCGGTGTGGAGATAACCTCGGTGAGCCTGCTGTCGAAGTCCGGCGGCAGGTCCGGCGAGTGGAGCGCGGAAGAGGACGGGTAGCACGGAGAGCCGGGAGGAGAAGTGAGCGGAAAAGCCAGGGTCGTTTCGGTCAACATCTCCGACAGGGTCGGCGAGAAGAAGAACAACGTGCACGACTGCCCTGTGGTAGTCGGACACGGGCTCGAGGGCGACGCGCACGCGGGAGGGTGGCACCGGCAGGTGAGCCTTCTCGCGGTGGAGAGCATAGACAGGATGAGGTCGGAGGGCGCTGACGTGTGGCCTGGGGACTTCGCCGAGAACATCACCGTCCAGGGGATGGACCTCGTTTCGCTCCCCCTGGGCGCGAAGCTGAGGGTCGGAGAGGACGTTGTGCTGGAGATAACCCAGCACGGCAAGGAGTGCCACCGGGGGTGCGCCATACGCGAGCTGGCAGGCGACTGCGTGATGCCGCGCGAGGGAGTGTTCGCGACGGTCCTCGAGGGCGGCAGGGCCGCGGTGGGAGACGAGGTCCGGCTGCTGGAGGAAGGCGGAGGGGAAGATGTCTGATACGAGCGGGCGCCGCTTCAGGGCCGCCGTGGTGACGGTGTCCGACAAGGGCGCCGCCGGCGAGCGCGAGGACAGGAGCGGGAAGGTGGTGCGCGAGCTTCTCGAGGCGGCGGGCCTCGCGGTGGAGCGCTCGGAGATCGTGCCCGACGAGGTGGAAGTCTTGAGCGGGTTGATGGTGGAGCTGTGCGACCGGGGCTTCGACCTGGTCGTCACCACCGGCGGCACCGGCATCTCTCCCCGGGACGTGACGCCGGAGGCCACCAGGGCGGTCATCGACCGGGAGGTACCGGGGATGGCCGAGGCGATGAGGGCGAGCAGCTGCCGCGTGACCCCCCATGCGATGATATCCAGGGCGGTCTGCGGGCTCCGCGGCGCGACCCTCCTAATCAACCTGCCGGGAAGCCCGAAGGGCGCGAAGGAGAACCTGGAGGTCGTCCTGCCGGCGGTGCCGCACGCGCTGGAGGTCGCGGGGGGCCTGGCCTCCGAGTGCGCCCAGCCCCTCGATTGACTTGCCCGCTCCGGCTGCGATAAGGTCGAAATACACCGGGAGAATACGGATTGGGGGAATCGTGCTAGAAGAGAGACTCGTAGAGATCATCGAGCAGAACTCCGACAACATCGCTCTCACCTGGTACAAGGACACCAGGGAGTCCCCTTACGTTCCCAACCTCAAGAACCTCAAGCAGGAAGAGGCCCTGGCGATGGCGACCAACGTCTACAGCAAGCTCAGCCAGTGGCTGCAGCCGTCCAGGCACGAGGAGATACAGAGCGCCTACGAGCGTTTCGGCGAGATGTGCTATATCAAGGGCTTCAGGATGGAGGAGGTCGTCCAGATCCTGGTGCTCATCAAGCGTTACCTCTGGCTGCACCTGCTGGAGAGGGGCATCATGACCACCAACATCGAGGTGTACCAGGCGCTCGACGTCAACAACAAGGTCGTCCTCTACTTCGACCGGGCGATCTACTTCGCGCTCATCGGGTACAAATCGGCCCGCACGGCCGACCTCAAATCGGCCTGAACCGGTCTCCGGCCCGCGCGGCCGTACGACCGGCGCCACGTTTGGTAGACTTGTCCCATGGCGTCCGCATCCAGGCTTTATCTCATCAGGCACGGTCAGACCGACCTCAACAGGGACGCGAGGTTTCGCGGCCTGTCGGACGTTCCCTTGAACGAACAGGGGAAGCGCGAGGCCGCCGGCGCCGGGCGCCTGCTCGAGAGTTCCCGGGTCGAACGCGTCTACACCAGTCCCGTAAGGAGGGCCGCCGAAACGGCCGCCGCCATCGCCTGCGCCATCCGGGGCACGGTCGAGGTGGACGACGACTTCACCGACATCGATTACGGGCAGTGGCAGGGCCTGACGGTCGACGAGGTGCGCGCCAGGTTCGGGGAAGCACAGCTCCGGTCCTGGCGGAAAGATCCCTGTTCTTTCACGTTTCCCGGGGGCGATTCCATCGCCTCGGTGCGCGGGCGCCTCGAACCGGCTCTGCTCGGGGCAGTGACCGGCGCGGAAGCCGGTTCGGAGGTCGCGGTAGTGAGTCACCTCGCGGTGTTGAAGATCTGCTTCGTTGTCCTGATGGGGCTGGATATGGGCTATTTCTGGAAGGTCGGGCTGGACAACGGCGCCGTGAGCGCTTTCGGTTACTCCGAGGCCGGCGGTTTCACGCTCGAGCGCTGGAACCGGTCCCCGGAGTGGTAGGCGCGCCGCGCGCGGCGGCCATGAGCCGCCCGAAACGGCGCCTACTCGTTGGGGACGAGGCGGAGCCGGCCGGGCGGGGTGCCGGCCCTGGTGCGCTCTATCCAGGCGGGGGGGTTGCAAATCTCGTCCATCGTGGGCATCCTGTCCGAGCGCTCCCAGACCTTGTTCAGGAAGCCGATCCCCTCGGCCTCGACCACGGCGTCCACGAACTGCTGGCCCATCTTGTACTGCTGCATCTTCAGGTTGATCCCGATGAGGCGCTGGAACAGTTTTTCCGCTGAGCTCCTGGACTCGCGCCTCCGGTCGAACCGGCTCTTCATCTCGTGGTACGTGGGCAGCAGGCTCATGCCGACCCGGTCCATCACGTGGTTCGAGTAACCCTCGAGCACCGACATCACCGCCTGCATCCTGGCGAGGATGGCGCGCTGCTCGGGGGTCGCGACGATGTTGATCAGGCCGCCGGCCTTCAAAGCCTCGCCCTCCCCGACAGCTCGCCCGCGCATCCTCCGGAGGATGTCCGGGCGGGCCAGCCCTTTCCAGTCGATGCTGTTCAGGTACTCCTGCATGGAGGACACTATGTACGGGCGAAGCCACCCGTTGCAGTGGAACTCGAAGGAGTGGGTCACCTCGTGCAGCGTGATCCACATCCTGAAGTCGTCCGGGTCGGCGGCAATCTCGCGCTGGATCCGCATCACGTTGGGCTCGACGACGTAGAGCTTGCCGCCCTTGTCCGGCTCGGGGAGTGAGAGGTCGAACTGCCCCAGCACGTTGCGCGACAGGTATCCCATGATGATGCCCACCTGGGCGCTCAGGAGGGTTCTGGCGAAACGGCGCGCGCCGCGCCCGGAACCCACGCCCTGCTGCTCCTCCATGTCGGCGAGCATTCTGACGTACTTCTCCGATATGGGGTCGAACAGGAACTTGAAAGAGGAGATGTTGGCGTCAATCCAGTCCCTCTGGTCGAAGACCTCCACCCGGTCGGGGAGGCCGGTGACGTGCAGGCCGGTGTAGCCAGAGACCTGCTCCTGGGAATCCACCAGCATCTTCTGGTACCTGTCCACCATGGACGGCCGCAGCTCGCCCTGTGTCTCGCGCTGCATCTCCAGGGTGGCGAATGCGATCTCACGCACGTGCTCCCAGGAGATGAGCTCCGCGCCGGGTGCGCCCATGACGTTGCGGAGCCCGCGGCCCAGGGGGGCGAAATGGGCGAGGCGCCTCGCGACGGCGTCCACGGCCTTGAAAAGCGCCTCGACGAACGTCAGGGGCTCCGGGGAGCGGTCCGCCCCGGGCGGGCGCGGCTGCTCGGTCATGGGGACGTACCTACTTTCTCTTCTCCCACTTCTCCAGGTACGCGACCTGGCTGAGCGTGCTGCCCCTCTGTATCTCGCCGCGGAGCCGGTTCTCCTTCTCGAGGACGTCCATCGCCCGGTTGGCGAACTCCGCCGCCCGCGCTTTGGGGAGGATTATGACGCCGTCGTCGTCGCCCACGGCCCAGTCCCCCGGGTGGATGAGGACCCCGGCGATCCTTATGGGCACGTTAATCTCGCCGAAGCCCTTGGGCTCGCCCGCGTTGGACATGATCAGCCTGGTGAAGACGGGGTACCTGAGTTCGATTATGTCGGGTGTGTCGCGGACCGCTCCGTCGGCCACGACGCCGGCGACCTTCCTCTGGAGCGCGGAGTGCGTCGCCAGTTCGCCCCACATGGCCGGGCCCTGACCGCCGGCGTCGATTACTATCACGTCGCCTTCGCCGGCGATGTCGATCGCCTCGACCGGCTTCGCCCAGTCTCCGGGGTAGGTCCTGACGGTCACGACGGGGCCGACCAGCTTGACCCCGGGAACGACCGGCCTGATTCCCGGCAGGATCCCCGTGCGGTGCATGGCGTCGGATATATTCGCCGTCGAGACCATGCCCAGGGCCTCGCGGATGTTCGTCTCGTCGACCCGCTTGTAGAGAGTGGTCGACCTGGAGACGCCGGTGTCCATGGCCTCCCTGATCTCGGCGGCGGCCGCCCGCGCATCCGCGGACTTGATGATGGCCCCCCCGACGATGACGATCCGTGCCCCGTGGGCGACCGCCGTGGCCGCCGTCTCGGAGTTGACGCCCCCGGCGCAGGCCACTGGAATGTCCACCGCCGCGGCGACCTTGCCCAGGACCTCGAACGGGTCTCCCCCGACCATCTGGACGTCGATCGCGGTGTGGACGGCGATGTAGTTGGCGCCGGCCGCCTCGGCGGCCTTCGCCCGCCTGACCGGGTCCTCGACCTCTATCATGTCCACGACTATCTCGCAGCCGTAGTTGTGCGCGGCGTCCACGCATTCGGCGATCGTAGCGTCGGAGGAGGCGCCCAGCACGTCGATGATGTCCGCGCCCGCCTTGGCGGCGGTCTCAACCTCGGTGCGCCCGGCGTCGATCGTCTTCATGTCGGCGATGATCTTGTGGTTGGGGAACGCCCGGCGCATCGCGCGCACGGCGTTGAGCCCCTCGCTCTTGATGAGCGGGGTGCCCACCTCTATCCAGTCCACGCCGCCTTCCACGGCCTCCCCGGCGACCTCGATCGCGCGCTCGAGGTCCACGAAGTCGAGCGCGACCTGCAGAACCGGCCTGTCCATCTTTCTCCTCGCGTTGATCCGTTGTTCCCCCTACGGGAAAGACGCAGACAAGTATAGCAGTTGCCGACTTGCGAGGAGAATCGTGTCCGATTATTGAAGTTCTTGTCGTAAGGATTAATGAACGGTTACCTCTGGAAGAAAGGGGATGACGCGGCGCATGCGCAGGATCACCCGGGATGAAGTCGAGAATCTCACCGACAAGGAAGTCAAGATCGCCTGCGAAAGAATCAAAAAAGACTACTCCCTCGGCCTGCTGGCCGATAAAGTGATTCCCCTCAGGAACACCATGCTGCTGGAGGCGGAGCTCCGACGCAGGGGCTGCGCCACGGGCTGATAGCGCGCCGCAACGCCTATTTCGTCGGGGTGGCTCCCGCTCAATCGCCCCCGGCGCCGCGCACGCCTGTCGTGCAGGTCCCGCCGCTCCTGCCGCTGAAATAGACGGACTTCTCCACTATCACCGGGCCGTCCGCCGAGAAGCGCGCGCTGAACTCTCTTGAGGGAAGCACCGAGCCCAGGTCCACGGTGAACCGGGCGCCGGCGCCCAGCTCGTACTCCCTCGCAGTGCTTTTTCCCTCCGTGTCCATCAAGGTCATTTTCACCCGGCGCCGTTCGCCGGAGGGGTTCATCACAAGCGCCCAGGACTCGTAACCGCCCGCGGTGTAGCAGTCCGGCAGGTACCACTCGTCGTCCCCCGACGGTGAAGCGATGGAAGCATGTCCGTCGCTCCTGCCGTTCCAGTACATCGCGCGCTCGACCACCACGGGGGCGCTCGAACGCACTTTCACCGATACATCGCTTTCGGGCAGCACGTCCCCGACGGCGACCGAGCGCCTGGACCTCGCGGGGACCTCCAGGTCCCGGATGGCGCCGACGCCCGAACCGTCCAGGAAGAAGAGTTTCGCCCGCGCGACAGTCGCGCCGGGGTTGGCGATCAACAGGTACTCCTCGAACCCCGCCGCGGTGCAGCCCTCTGCCGCGAACCACGTTTTCGATAATGACCGCGCCGCGATGGTGCAGGTCCCGGCGGTCATGTTGTTCAGGTACTGCGACCGCTCGACCACCACCGGGCTCGTGGCCTCGACCGTGACCGAGACCTCCTGTGAGGGCACCAGGTCGTTCACGTGCACGGTGAAACGGGAGTGGGGAGCCACCGTGTAGTCGCGTTCCAGCACCGGGCCCGAGGTGGTCATGAACGAGAGTCTCACATCCGCGGCCTTGCCGTCGGGGTTCTGCACCAGCACGTACTCGTCGAACCCCGGCGCCGTGCACCCCTCGGCCAGGTACCAGCGGCGCGAAGGACTGTTCGCGCCCACCGAGCCGTGACCGGCCCGCCCGCCGCCGAAATACATCGACCTCTCGGCCGCCACCGGCCGGTCCGATTCCAGCCGGAGGCTCACCTCCGACGACGGCAGGATGTCGTCCACCCGCACCGTCAGCCGGCTGCCCCCGGCGACCGCGAACGTCCTGGAGACCGCGCGCCCGTCCCCGGGCATGAGCGTCGCCTTCACCCTGGCCGCGTCCGCTCCGGGGTTCACCATCAGCAGGTACTCGGTGAAGTCGCCGGCCTGCGGGCTGGAACCCGTGTACCCCTCGGCGAAGTACCAGTCCGTTCCCAGTCCGGGCACCGATGAGTTCACCGACACGCCCGCGGTCGCCGGCCTCGGGGCCGGGCCGTTGTCCGGCGCCGCATCTATCTTCAGGCAGTATTCGCCGTCGTCGACCGGCCGTCCCGAAGCGTCCTTCCCGTCCCAGGACGCCCGGTGTTTCCCCGCCCCCTGGCGCTCGTTCAGGAGCACGCGCACCGGCCTCGCGCCGTCCCACACCTCCAGGCGCACCATCGACGGCGACGAAAGCCGGTACGATACGGACGCGCGGCCGCCGGCCCACGGGTCCAACGGGGAGCCGGTCACTTCAACCTCCCGCATCTCAGCCGCCTCCGCAGGCTCCACGGTCCCGGGCAGGAGGGAGCGGTTGGTGACGACGGGAGCGGTCGCCCCGCCGGGGAAGAACAGTGTCGGCACGCGCCTGTCCTCGTCGGCCGCGCCCCAGTCGGCGCGGTTCCAGACGGGAATCCGCAGGGGTGCCGCGGGTGGCCGGTAGTACAGCCCGTCACCGGGGTTGTCCACCACCAGCCCGGCGGCGGAATCGACGAGGGCGAAGCACGCGGTGCCCCGGGGGTAGCAGCTCATCAGGGGGGTGCCGGCGGTCCCACCGAGCACCTCTACCTTCGCCGAGAAATCGTGTGCCGGGCTGTCCCCCCGCCCCAGGAAAGCGCCCACGTCGACCGTCGAGCGCGAGCGCGCGCCGACGCGGACCTCCTGCGAGCGCCTGCCGCCATCCCCGAGCATGTAGGTCACGCGGGCGTCCAGGGGGTCCGGCCCCGGGTTCTGCAGGCAGATGTAGCTGTCGAACCCCGGCCGGGCGGTTCCTTCCGCGAAGTAGAGGGTGGAGGAGGAGGCGGTGGCGCCGACGACGTCGTGCCCGCCGGTCCTGCCGCGGTAGTCGAAGTACTGCGGGCGCTCGACGACGATACCGGTGCCGTTCACCGCCATTACCCGGGCGGAGAAGTCGCATGAAGGGTCGTCGCCGCTGCCCAGCACGTCCCGCACCCGCACCGTCGAGCGCGAGTGCGCACTCACCGGGAGCGTCTGCTCGAAGTTGCGCCCGTCGCCCCGCATGTAGGTTATGCGCACCTCGCTCCCCGTGTCCCCGGGGTTCATCACGCACAGGTAGGGGTCGAACCCCGGCCGGGTGGTCCCTTCGGCGAAGTAGAAGGCGAGCGCCGGGCCCGCGGCCCCCACGACGTCGTGCCCCCCGCTCCACGCGCCGTGGTAATTGAAGTACACCGGCCGTTCCGCGACTACCGCGCCCGGGGACGACCTCACCTTCATCGAGAAGTCGTGTGACGGGTCGTCGCCGCTGCCCAGCACGTCCCGCACCCGCACAGTCGAGCGGGCGTGGGCGCCGACGTCCAGGGAAGAGCTCCGCACCCGGCCGTCCCCCAGCATGTAGGTGACATTCACCCGGGTCGGCTCCTTCCCCGGGTTCATCACGCACAGGTAGGGGTCGAACCCCGGCCGGGTGGTCCCTTCGGCGAAGTAGTGCTCAGAGGACGGGCTCGTCGCCCCCGCGACGTCGTGCCCCCCGGTCCAGCCGCCGTAGTCGAAGTACACAGGCCGCTCGGCTACGATCCCCGCGCCGTTCAGGGATTCCACCTTCGCGGCGAAGTCGTACGACGCGCCGTCGCCGGAACCGAGGACGTCCACCGCTCGAACCGTCGAGCGCGAATGCGCCGGGACCTCGAGCTCCTGGACCTTCGTGGAGCCCGTCCCCAGCATGTAGGTGATCCGTACCCGCGCCGCGCCCGCGCCGGGGTTCTGCACGCAGAGGTACGAATCGAATCCCGGCCGCGTGGAGCCCTCGGCGAAGTAGAAGGTGGAGGAGGGACCGGCTGTTCCCACGACATCGTGCCCCCCGCTCCACGCGCCGTGGTAGTTGAAGTAGACGGGCCTCTCCGCTATCAAGCCGGCCGGGGCGGGGACCGTGCCGACCAGCGCGGCGCCGCCCTGCGAGGCGCCCCCGGCCGCAAGGCCGCCCGCGTTTCCGTCGGGCGGAGCCCGGCCCGTATCCCCGCTGCCGGCGCCCCGAGTGGTTCCGCTGCTTTCCGCCGGAGGATGCGCTCCGGCGACCCCCGCGCCCCGGCCCGAGCCCCCGTAGATCATCCCGTCCCAGTAGCATCCGGAGAGGTTGGTCGCCAGGTATTTCTCCAGCGCCCAGTAGTTGCCCGCGTTCCCCGGCGGGCCCGGGCCCGCCGCCGCCGCCCCGAAGTATCCCGCGAGCGCGTCCCTCCAGACATTGGCGGATATCCACATCCTCCCCGGCTCGTAACTGGTGTGCCTGCTCCCGTAGGTTCCCCAGGTCCTCGACGTAGCCTCGGCGATATCGCGCCCCAGGCGCCGGGCCTCTTCGGCGGTCACACCCGGCTCCCTCGACCCGCCCAGCAGGTAGAGGAGCCCGTTGCCGGTATGGATGCTGTAGGCGTCGCGGTCCGCGCGCTCCACGTCTCCGTCCAGGCACACCGCGAAGTGGTCGCCCAGCCAGGCGTCCCGCCCCAGCGTCTGTCCGATGAGCTCGGCCTGCCCCCGGCACGCCGAGGCGAACGCCGGGTCCGACCCCGGGCCCAGCGCCATCTCCGCCGCCGCGCGGAACGCCGCGAGGCACTTGAACCCGAGGTACGACTGGTCCTTTCCCCTCTCCAGCGCGGGGGTCCCGTCGTCGAAGGTGGTCTCGCTGTACCTGTCGGGCAGCCCGTTCCCGTTGGTGTCGCAGTTCATTATGAAACGGGCGAACTCCTTCATCCGCCCGATGCGGCCGCGGACGTACGCCGAATCCCCCGACGCCTTCCAGTAGCGGTAGAGCAGCAGTATGTAGTTGAGGTTCTCTTCTACCGGCATGTCGTGGTCGTAAACCTGTCCGGCCGCCTCGTCCTGGATGCCCACGTCGTGCGGCAGGTACACCCCGGCGTCGTTGCTCTTGAGGTACCAGAGCCACTGGTCCAGCACCCTGGCGAGCAGCTCGGGCCAGAACTGCAGGTAGAACCAGGCGTGGTTATACTCGACGTCAACGGTGGCCTGCAGGCGCATCCAGGTGCCTTCCCAGACGCTGAACCAGTCCCGTCCCGCGGACGACCTCGTCCACCAGGTGTTGCTCAGGAACGACTGGAAGCTGCAGGCGAACAGGTCCCGCACCGCCCGCAGCCGGGGCGGGTCGAGCCACAGGTATTCGTCGGAGGAGACGGTGGAATCGAAGAAGGCCGACTTCGCCAGGACCCCCCCGTTTCCCGTCAAGTTCGACGCCGCGTAGGCGCAGACGTCCCGCACGCCGGCGAAGTGCCGGTTGTAGCGGAACCTGTAGGTGTCGTCATGGAAGTGAGGGTTCCTGACGGTGAGGACCCTCCCGGAGATGTGGCCTGCGAGGATGAAATGCTTCGTCCGTGCGGCGCCGGGCGCCAGGTCCTTCACCTTCCACAGGCAGCCGGTGTAACCCCTGGGATAGAAACTGAAGACGGGGTTTGCCGGGTCTCCCCCCGCCGGGTAACCGCCGGGAGACGCCCATCCCCAGAGGTTGTCCCTGGAGAAGTCGGCGAACTGCGCGCGGGAGGTGCCCCGGAACTCGACCCCCGTCTCCTCAGGGATCGGGACGCAAAGGGCCTCTGCCGCCGTCCTGGCGCCGTTGGAGTTCACCGTCTCGTCGCAGTAGCAGTAGGTGGCCCCGCTCGTCACCCCGGTGGCGCCCGCGGCGCTGAACCTGGAAGGGGCGGCGGAGGCGAACTCCTCCTTGTGCGGCCGCGCGAACATCAGGGTGCCCGAAGCCGGCCGCTTCGACCGGTTCTCAACCGTCACCTCCAGGCAGAAGAACGGGGCTCCGCTCACCTTCTCGTCGCGGGGGTAGAAGGGGGCCACGAACCGCACCGTCAGCCGGAAAGGCATTGACGGGGAGGAACAGGCGAACTCCTGCGAGGTCATCGTCTGTGACTGCGACATCTCCTCGAACAGGGGGAACCTCCCGGTGAAGGGAAGCGCCCTCACCGCCCGGCCGTGCTTCAGCGCGAGCACCAGCTCCGAGAGGTCGGCGGTCCAGGTGCCCAGCGGGGAAAAGCGCCAGCCGAGCCGCTGTGGGACCAGGCCCATCGAAGCCCGGGAGCCCAGCCTCCCGAGGATGGCCTCGAAGACGTCCTGGTCCCCGGTGTTGTAACGGGCCGCCGGGGGCTGCGCGGTGTGCCGGGACGCCGACGCGTCGATCTCCACGATGTCGGCCCCGCCGGCGCCCTCCAGGACCCTGATGGTGCTGACGGTGGCCAGGCCCGCGCAGCCCGGCTCGTCGGAGCGGAAGGCGATCGCCAGCAGGCCTTTTGAGTCCGCCTCTGTCCCGACGGTCACCTGGCAGGCGCTGTCGGCACCCACGCCGGCGAAGATATCCAGTCTGTCCCGCACCAGCGCCGACTGCACGTAGACGTTGAACCTGCGGCTCCCCGCCTCGTGGAATTCGTGCTCCACGAACGACAGCTCGACCAGGCAGGGCGCCCCCGGCTGGAGGTTCGCCACCACGTAGGTGAAGTGCTTCCCGACGCGCCGGCGCTGGAACTTGTACTCCTGCCTGGTGGCCCCGTCCGTGCCCGATATCGCCACCGGGAACGTCGAGGCGTATGTCAGATCGTTCCCGTTGTTCTGCTGCAGTTCTACGACCACCGGCCCCCGGCCCGCCGCAAGCGCCCCGGCAGCGAGGAGGAGCGCCGCGAGGAAAGACGCGCACACCGCGAGCAGCGGGACGACCGGCGCCGGAAAAAGGCGAGGGCGGCCCCCGTCCCTGGAATCACCCGCAAGCATGTCGAGAAGCTCCGTTCCTTGCCGTGCCGCCGGAAAACCGCTCATCCCATTATGGCACTATTGCAGCAGATATGAAGATATGCCCGGGAAAGGCGAGAGCGGACTCCGGGGGCGGCCTTTACGGTCCCTGCCTATGCCGGCCTGTCCTTCACCTTTTCCTCTTCGCACTCTTCCTGGAAATCGCAATAACCGCAGCGGCGGTTCTTCGTGGGTGGGAAATCGGTCGCGTTCTCGATCTCCTGGATAAGAGCCATCACCTTCCGCGCGAGGTCCTCGCGCTGCTCGAGGCTGCGCGTCGATGATACGAGCCGCGGCGGCCCGAGGAAGTACCAGTTGAGGGTGACGTTCTCCGCTTCGGGGAACTCGTCTCTGACGGCGAGCTCGTAGATGCCCAACTGCCAGTCGGCATCCGCCTGTTCCTGGGAATAGGGGAAGTTGGTCGCCTTGTAGTCGATCACCACGAAGTCGTTGCCGGCCCTCTCGAGCCTGTCGATGTAGCCGGTTATCGTGTCGTCCTCTATGCTGAAATGTATCCTCTTTTCGAGGCCCACGACGGTTCCCGGTTCTCTTCCGGACTCGATCTCGAAGAACTTCCTCAGGAAGTCAAGGCCCTTGTTCCTGTAATCTTCAGGGGTCATGTACTCGCGCCTGATGGTGACGTCGCCGTGATAGTTCTCGTCCCATTTGCGCCGGAAAATCCGGGAGACATCCTCGAAGCCGAGTTCTTTTCCGAACCTGCTCCTTACATCGACGAATTCCTGCAGGGTCTCGTGAACCCGCGTCCCGGTGAACGCCTCTATGGGCTCACCCGGCTTCCTGATGCCGTCGACGTACCCGAACCGGTACTTCAACGGGCATTCCCTGTATGCGTTCAACCTGCTGGGTGAATATGCGGTCACGCCTGCCTCCCCGTCTGACGTCCGCCCGATTTATCTGCCGATGCACCTGCATCCCCAGTACAACAGGGAGACCGCAAAGGCGACCGGGATCAGGTGCGCCAGGAGCACTCCTACGAACGTGCACCCGAACAGGACCACCAGCCCCGCCGCTATGAGGAACCAGCCCCCGAAACGCCGCAACGCCTCAGCCTCCAGTAGTTACAATCCTTGCGTTAATAGAATATCAGGGGGCTGTGACACGGAAAGCGCCGGCAGCTCCTCAGGTGAGGCCCCAGGGCGGTCGGCCGGTGCTTTCCGCCGGGCCGTCTCATACCCGGGCGTTTCGTGTCACAGCCATGTTGTACATTGAATATGCTCCCCTTTTTCGAGGAAGAGCCGCACGTCTCCCTTGCCCAGGAGGTACTGCCATGCTCTCTGAACGACGCCGTTTTGCAAGGAAAGACATAAACGTTCAGACCGCTTACCTTGAAGACTTGTACGGACTGATTAGCATTGAGATGGAAGAAAACGCAATTGACACCACAAACGGCGGGTCGCGCTCCATCCGCCGGTCGAGAAGGAATCCTTCCCCCGGGGAGAAGGCCCTGCCCGGGCAGGAACCGGCGGCGCGGAAGCAGCCCCTTCTCGAGAGGATCCGCCTGTTCGAAGAGCGGCTTCGTGCAGAACCCGAGCGTTTCCCGCTGGGCGCGCTCTTCACCGAGGCCCGCCTGAACGCCTTCGAGAGGTTCGTGGTGGCTGCGACAGCCGCAACGGCGATGTTCGACCGTCACTGCTCCAACTGCTTCGACGTGCGGACACTGGTGAGCCTGCACCACTCCTCGCATGTGAAGCGACTGGATGCCGAGCTGTATTTCCAGAACGGCTGCAGGCTGATCGAGCTCGGGATAATACAGCTCGAGCAGGGGCGACCCTGGCAGCAGGTATTCGAGAAGGACGTGCGCATTTCTCCCCCCGCCTACGCGGCGATCCTCGGAAAACAGTATGACCCCGAGGAGAGACCGTCCGGGGGTCGCGAGGAAAGACAGCATCGCAGCCGCCCCGAGAGGCCGATCGGCAGGCTCTACAGGCCGGAGATGAGGCTGCGCAACCTGGTCCTCGCGCCGGAAGCGCTCGACAAGGTCGAGGAGGCGCTGGTGCTGGCGGGAAGCCAGTCGAAAGTGTACGAAGACTGGGGCCTGGGCTCCCAGGTTTCCTACGGCAGGTCCGTTTCCATGCTGTTCACCGGACCCCCGGGAACCGGGAAAACCCTGGCCGCCGAGGCCGTTTCGCATGAGCTGGGGATGAAGATGCTTGCCGTCAGGGGTTCCGACATAGTCAGCCCCTGGCACGGGGAGGACGAGATACGCGCGGCAGCCGTTTTCAAGCGCGCCCTGGAAGACGACGCGGTTCTCGTCTTCGACGAGGCCGATTCGTTCTTCTACGCCCGGCACGGGGTCCGCCACAGCATGGACGAGGCGAGCAACCGGACGGTCAACGTGTTCCTCGGCTGCCTCGAGGAGCACGAGTTGCCGGTGATCCTGACCACGAACCGTGCCGACGCCCTGGACCCCGCGCTCGAGCGGAGGATCTCGCTCAAGATCGTGTTCGAGATTCCCGCTGCGAAAGAAAGGGCCAGGATATGGAAGCTCCACCTGTCCCGCAGGATGCCGCTTTCGAAGGATGTGGACGTCAGAACGCTTGCCGAACGGTACGTGCTCACCGGAGGGCAGATAAAGAACGCCGTGGTCACCGCCGCCCGCCGCGCCATCGCCAGGGAGAGAAAGTCGTGCGACAGCGCCTCCATCACCATGCAGGACCTGGAGCTGGCGTGCGCCGGCGAGCTCGAAGGCTCGCAGATATTCGGAACCGTCGAGCGCGAGATCGGGTTCAAGGCGCCCGAAAGATAAGACGGGATGCCGACCGTTGCCTCGATGAGGGAAAAGATCGAAGCCCGGGCTTCGTCAGATGCGGGCATGGAAGCATGGGAGGCGCGCACTTTCGCCGCGACGTTCTGGTGCGACCCGACTACGGGCACCACGGTATTTCCCGATTGCCTGGAGCTGGGAGGGCGTCCGTACACCTCCCTGCCGGGAAATCTGCGCCGGGTCGAAGGTTATCTCGCCGCGGACCGCTGCCCGAACCTGGTATCAATCGAGGGGCATATTTCCATTGAAGGGGGTCTCGACCTTCAAGAGTGCACCGCCCTCACCTCCATTCGAGGCCGTGTTGAAGCGGCTGCAATTAACCTGAAAGGGTGCTCCAGCCTGACGTCGCTTCCGTCAAACCTGGAGACCTGCAACCTGTTTCTCGAAGGGTGCAGGTCTCTCCAGTCGCTTCCCGACGGCCTCAGGGTACGGGATCTCCTCTAGCTCCGGGATTGCTCCTCCCTCAAGAGGCTTCCCGACGACCTCGTCGTCGGCGGGGAAACGTCTCCCCCGGAAGGCTTTCTCGTGTTGCATGGTTGCTCCGAGCTCGAACGGGTTCTACTGTTCGGACCGGCGGTGAATCCGCCGACTCGCAGAGATGGCGGACGGGTTTTCTCTTGCGGGGTGGCAGGAGCTGGTATTTCTGCCCGAGCACCTGGAGGTCAGAGGCACCCTCGATCTCACGGGCTGCGTGAACTTGAGCGAACTGCCGAGAGGCCTCCGGGTTGGTGGAAATCTGAAGCTCACTGACTGCGACAGCCTGGTTCTTCTGCCTGCTGATATCCTGGTTGCGGGCGACCTGTACGTTCCCGCGTGTCTGTTCACCGAAGCGGTGACGCTCGAGGGGAGTGGCAGGGTGAAGGGCGCCGTACTTCGCGACGGCGCTTACCCCTGACGGAAACGCGCTCCGCCCCCCGGCTTCAGCGACAACGATTCAACATGGGCCTCTCGCATCAAGGAGGTCCTGGATCACCACTTCGTACGGCAGCCCGAAAACGCAGGCTGTGAACACACCGGCATCGAATACATTGAAATTGCAGATTCCGCCGGATGTGAAGCGGATCCGATTCATTCCGGCGGCCATCCTGGCAACAGCACCCCGGTAGCCAAGTTCGCTGGCCTCGCCGAACATGAGGTCGAGAGCTTCGCCTTCATCGTACTCCCGGCCGCCAGTCTCCACCGGCATCCTAAGTTCCGCCAGTTGACGGGTCACAACCACAGCGGCGCCTTTCACGTGGTTAGCCAAGGCCCCCAGCGTTCTCCCCACTGAGAATAAGAATAGCTCTTGCTCATCTTGAACACTTGTTGCTTGCTCCCCTTACAAAGAATCGCTTGAAATAGCG
>CAZEJS010000001.1:0-193488 GCA_964512645.1 uncultured Acidimicrobiales bacterium | reverse complement strand
ATTCCGGGGCAGCAACCGTCTTCCCCTACAGACCTACTCATGTTTTACACGACCGAGCAATAACTATATGTAATATATATTGACAATTAGATATATAATATTATATATAACATATAGCAATGGAGAATACCCACGAGTACAAAGAACGTGAGAAGAAGAGGCAGGCGAACTTCCTGCTGCCCGAGCACTTGATCGTCGAGCTCCGAAGCCTTGTTCCGGCGCGGATGAGGAGCCAGGTGGTCGCCGCGGCAATCGAGAGGGAGCTGGCGCGCATCAAGGCCAGGAAGGCGCTTGCGGAGTACTTCGGGGCCTGGGGCACCGCGCCGGGCAAGGCCTGAACGAGCCGGGGGGCGCTTATCAAGGAGTTCGTGGTGGACGGAGATGTGCTCGTCGATTTCCTCAACGGGGTTGAAGGCGCTCGCACCGCCCTGGAGCGCGCCGCCGACGAGGGCCTCATAAAGGTCAGCGCGATAAGCGCCGCCGAAGTCATCGCGCGCGCCGAGGGAGAAGGCGCGGCGGTCGCGGCGAAGCTTCTGGATTCTTTCGAGGTGTTGCCGGTCGACAGGGAGGTGGCGTCGCTTGCTGGAGTTCTCTTCGCTCGTGGTGGCCGAGATAAGCTTGAGCTCGGCGATTGTCTTGTTGCTGCTTCTTGCAGGAAGCTGGAGGCGGTTCTTCTGACAAAGGACCGCTCGAAGTACCCGCCCGACGGCTTCGAGGTGCGCCTGGCGGAGCACTGAGAAGGCCGAGCGGGAAGACCGATCACAGACGCGCTCCATGTGCCAGGGCGGCTCCCCGCGCAAAAAACACGCCCCGGGTGAAAAACTCGAGGCCTCCCATCGTCTCTTCGTTCAGAATGCCTTATCTGCGCGTGTAGAGGCGCCGATAGACTCAGTGAGAGGGGAGTGCAGCATGCGAGGAAAACGCGTTCTCGGCCTGCCGGTCTCAGTCCTGATGCTCGTCTCCATGTTCTTCGGCGGAACGGCTGGCGGAACGCAGGGGAAAGGCGTCTCGATCGCTCTGACAGTGAGCGAGACGGCGGGCATCGCGAGAAGTGCCGAGCCCGTGACCTGCGGGATCCCCGTTCCTCGCGCGAGCTCCCTCATGAGTGCCGACGGCCTTCACGTCACTGACGGCGCGGGGCGAGAGGTCCCGTCGCAGTTCCAGGTCACCTCCCGCTGGGGTGGTGGACCCACCGACGCGAGAAAGCCCGTCAGATGGCTGCTGGTCGACTTCGAGGCGGATGTCGCGGCGGGGCAGGAGGCGCGATACACGGTGTCCGCGGGCGCGGGTGGTCCACCCTCGACAGGCCTGGGGGTGGCGCGAAATGACTCCAGCGTGCTGCAGGTGACGACGGGCGCCGCCGACTTCACCTTCAACAAGAAGAAGTTCAACCTCCTTGACTCGGTCCGCGTGGGCGCGAGTGAGATCGTATCGACCGCGGGACGGACGGGAATCGTCGCTCAGGACACCAGAGGCAGGACATATGCTTCGTACTCGAAGGCGCCGCGATCAGTGACTCTCGAGACAGACGGCCCCGTGCGCAAGACCGTCAAGATCCAGGGGGCGATTGCGGGAGCGTCAGGGGAACTGCTGGACTGCGTGGCGCGCGTCTCTCTTTTCGCGGGGAAGAGTGACGCGAAGATACAGGTCACAGTCAGGAACCCGAGGGGCCCGCGGGTGGTCGAGGGCCAGCCCGACTTCTGCGACATCGGTTGCCCGAACAGCGCGGACTTCGAGAACCTCGACCTGGTGGTCGGTTGCACCCAGGCAGGCACCGCACGGCTGGGTGGCCTGAACGGCGGAGACCTCTCCTCGGCGGGGTCGCTTTCCGTGTACCAGGACTCGAGCGGCGGCGGGGCGTGGAACAAGTACCGGGGCAGGCACCCGCGTCCGCAGAGCTTCGTCTCGTTCAGGGGTTACAGGGCTTACAGCGACGGGGCTCTCGCGTCAAGCGGGAACAGGCCGAAGCCGTGGCTCGGAACGGCGGCGTCAAGGGGCGGGGCCGTCGCGAGCGTTCGCGACTTCTGGCAGAACTACCCCAAGGCGATCCGCGGAGCGGGCGGCAGGATCGAGGTGTCCCTCTTCCCGGGGGAGTACGCGGGCCCCTATTCTTTCAGGCCAGGGGAGCAGAAGACCCACGAGGTCACCGTCTGTTTTCACGGGCCCGGAGGCGAGTCCGCGGCGCGCTCGAGGGCGGCGGCGGCGCAGGACCCGCTCGTCGCCTCCGCTTCGGTGGAGCAATACATGACGTCCGGCGCGATGGGCAGGGTCACGGGGCCCACGGGCGACGGCGAATTCGATTCGTACGAGGCGCTGAACAGGGCGACCCTGGACGGCGGCACGGGCACGGACCTCTTCGACGTCATCGAGGACGCCGAGTTCTACTCCTGGCAGGACTTCGGCGAGGAGCCTGTCGACTACGAGAACGGCGGGACGGGCTCGTTCAACCAGAAGTACAACTTCGATCTGGGGATGATCATCCAGTGGATGAGAACGGGTGACGCCCGATGGTGGCGGCTGGCGGAAGCGGCGGGAAAGCACACCGCCGACCTCGACATCTACCACCACGCGGGAGCGCCCGGGGCCTGGTACGACGGCGGGTTCTTCGGCCACTCGTACCACGACGAGGAGAACGACCTCAACCCGAACAGGAACTACGGCAAGCCCCACCCGGACCTCGTGTTCGGGGCGCCGGGGCTCTTCCAGCGTTACTACATGACGGGTGACCCCGTCGCCCTGGAGTCGGCTCGCGAGATAAGCGACAACATCCGCTGGAGGTTCGACAACTCGTTCGGTCGCGGGAACGGGGAGGGCTACGCCGAGGTGATTGACTACGAGAACGGCTGCCTGAACGCCCGCCCGTTCGCCCACGGGCTCTGGGTGCTGGTGGAGGCGTACCGCGGGACGGGAGACGCGGGCTATCTCTCGACCGCCGAGTGGCTCATCCGGAACTCTCACCAGGCTACCGACCTGTTCATCACCCGGCCTGTCGCGGGCGACACGCGTTACACCAAGCTCTTCTGCTGGGACCTGCTGGTCAGCTCCCTCGGCAGGTACCTCGACCTCTGCGCGGAGATGGGGAGGGCGGACGAAAGCGGGGCGAAGGAGCAGCTCGTCGCGATGACGCGCCAGGAGGCGCAGGTGATGTGGAAGCGGGACGCGAGCGGCAACAGGGGAGTGCCGTACGCGTGGAGGCGCGACGGCACGCCCTGGGGATGGGAGGAGTCGGAGGTGGCGGTCAACGTGTGCAACTGGCACCTGCTGACCGCCGACTCGATGACCTACGGGTTCCTCCACGGCGGGGACTCGAGCATGCTGGACCGCGCCCGCGAGGCTTTCAAGACGGGAAGCGACCCCGAGCTGGAATACTACGAGCCGATCTACACGGCGACGAAAGAGGCGACCAACAGCGCCATCTTCGGGCTCGCGTACATGAACTACAGGTACCCGCCCGGCGTGCCCGTGGCCTCGACACAGTTCGACGAGTGGCTGTGCCTTGAGAACCCCGGGTCTCGGAAGGCGAGGGTGACGATAGAGTATTTCACCGGAGAGGGGAGGAAGCTGAAGCAGGGCCTGGAGGTGCCGCCGGCAAGCCGAAGCACGGTCGACGTCAGGGCGGCCGTCGGTGCGGGGCAGGACGTTTCCGCACGGGTGATAAGCAGCAAGCCGATCGTCGCGGAGCGGCCGATGTACTTCGACTACCACGGTGCCTGGAAGGGAGGGCACGTCGCCTCGGGCGCGCTTGAATCCTCGAGGGACTGGTACTTCGCCGAAGGCTGCACCCGCGCGGGCTTCGAGGAGTGGATCACCATCGCGAACGCGGGGGACGCCGCGGGCGACGTCACGCTGACCTACATGATGGAGGGCGGGGCGAGGCGTGTCCAGAAGGTGAACGCGGCCGCGGGCAGCCGCACGACCGTGAACGTCACCGCGTTCGTTGGCGAGGGTCACGACATCTCGACCCACGTGTCCAGCACTGTGCCCGTGGTGGCCGAGCGGCCGATGTACTTCGACTACCACGGCGCCTGGGACGGCGGCCACGACGTCCTGGGAGCCGCGGCACCCGCGGAGACGTGGTACTTTGGCGAAGGGACGACGCGACAGAACCCCGATGACGGCTCCTACGAGGAATGGCTCTGCCTGCAGAACCCCTCGCGGGGGGAGGCGCACACCAGGATTGACTTCCTCCTGGACGGGGGAGGGGCCATAAGGCGCGAGTATGCCCTTGCGCCGATGAGCAGGACGACGGTGGACGTGATGCGCGAGGTGGGCCCGAACCGGGATGTCAGCGTGGTCGTCGCCTCGGACGTGCCGATCGTGGCCGAGCGGCCGATGTACTTCGCGACGCGCCAGGGGTGGGACGGGGGAGACGTGGCGCTCGGCTCCACGGAGTTATCCGCAACGAGGCACTTTGCCGAAGGGTGCACCCGCGCGGGATTCCAGACCTGGCTCAGCATCGGGAACCCGCAGGCGGAGGAGGCCACAGTGACGATCACCTACTACCTCGCATCGGGAGCGGCCCGGACGAGACGGCTCACCGTTCCCGCGTCAGGGCGCTCGACCGTGGACGTCAACCTCGACGTCGGTCCCGAGCAGGACGTGAGCTGCAAGGTGACCTCGAGCGCTCCGGTCATGGTCGAGCGCCCGATGTACTTCGACTACCACGCGAGCCGCCCGGGGGGGCACGACGGCACAGGCGCGGCCGCCCCCGCGGTCGAGTGGTACTTCGCCGAAGGTTGTACGCGCTAGCTTCGTGTGATTCCGCTCTCACAGCTCCAAAGCGCGGGGCCTCTGTTGTATAATGTCCTCTCATCGCTCATGGAGGATTCGCTGTCTTGAAGCACCAGGTGATCTCGTTCGCCAACCAGAAGGGCGGAGTCGGAAAGACCACCACCTGCATAAACCTGGCGGGCGCGCTCTCGGAGACGGGCCGGTCGATACTGCTCGTGGACATGGACTACCAGAGCAACCTCACCCTGGGCGTGGGGCTCGCGCTCGACAACGGCGACAGGGGCACCGGGCATGTGCTCCTCTACCCCGAGGTGTCGTTCCGGGACATCATCCACCGTTCGTCGATCCCCAACGTCGACGTCGCGCCGGCTACGCTGGACCTCTCCAAGGTGGACATAAACATCGACAAGCGCCCCGAGCGCCACAAGATACTCCACGACAAGCTCTACGAGGTGAAGGGGAGCTACGACTACGTCTTCGTGGACTGTCCCCCGGCGTTCAACCTGCTGACCGTCAACGCGCTCTCCACGTCCGACGGAATCATCATCCCGGTACAGTGCTACCCGTACTCGCTGGCGGGCCTGAACACCCTGCTGGAGATCATCGACGACATCAGGTACGCCTACAACTTCGAACTGGAGATAGCGGGGATAGTGCCCACGGCGTACGAGACCAACACCAGGCTCGCCGCCTCGGTGCTCGAAGAGCTCCACGAGCGGTACGGGGGCAAGGTGTTCGACACCGTTATCAGGAAGAGCGTCAAGGTCGCCGAGGGGCCGATCCACCGGAAGCCGATGGTGCAGTACGCCAGCAATCACCCGGTGACCCACGCTTACCGTGCGCTCGCCGACGAGTTCCTCCTGAGGGAGGCGCGCTAGCGCCCCCTCCGCCTTCAGTTCCGGTCGAGCTCCCTGAGCATCGCCATCACGAAGTCGCGCCCGCGCTCCGTCACCGCGATGTCCATATTCTCAGGCGTGTCCTCGGGGGTGTGGTAGTTGGGGATGAAGTTGTTCTCGTTGAACGCCATGATGCTTATCGCCTTGAAGCCCCGGACCAGGGGGACCATCGCGTCGGTGCCGAGCCTGACTTCGTAAGTGCCTACCTCGCCGAACTCTCCCGAGTCGACCAGCCCTTTGGAGATGGACACCAGCTCCTCGGAGTACGGCCTGACCCTGACGAACCCCTCGCTGGTGGCGTAGCGGACGTTGCCGTAGCCGATCGACTCCAGGTTGATGAAGTAGGTGTTGTCCCTGTCCAGCCGGGGCTCGTGCTTCTTCATGTACTGGACGGCGCCCATCATGATCGCCTCCTCGCAGCCGAACGCCGCCAGCTCCAGTTCGCAGTTGGAGAGCGGCTCTGAGACCACTTTCTCGGCGATGGATAGACAGGCCGCGATCCCCGAGAGGTTGTCGCACGCCCCCGGTACGTAAACGCCGATTCCGATGTCGAAGAAGCTCACCGTTGCCACCAGCAGGCCCAGGGTGCAGACGCCCTGCACGATCCAGGTGGCAATCCACATGGCCGCGCCGTCGGGCACGATCGCCCGCGCGACGGCAACGGCGAACAGCCCGAGCATGCTCAGGAGGATCGGCATCATGACGTTGGGCGTCGAGTCGAACTTTTCCTTGTAGAACTTGGTGAGGGCTTCGTCCAGGTCGGGGTTGAACACCAGCCCGCCTACCTTCGCGGCGTCGATGTGGGCGCTGACGACCACCTTCTTCTTCGCTCCGGGGTTCGGGAGCACGCCGATCACGTTCTGGGAGCTGTAGCGGGGGATGATATTGCGGATCAGGTGGAACTTGGTCGTGAGGTCCCCCCAGAACGACAGAGAAATAAAGCCCAGGACCACCGCCATCAGGATGGGTATCCACACCGGCCTGGTCCAGATGGTGGCCACCCCCGCCAGGATCGCCAGGACGCAGTGGGTGAAATAGACCCAGTAGTAATGGGGGCTGATCCGGTAGTCCTCGATCCGGGTCTCCAGGCCGATCTCCTCCATGCGCCCCGCCAGGTACTCGGCGGCTTTCCGCTCCCCCGGCTTCGTCGGGCCCCGGTTGCCCATCGAGCAGATAGTCTCGATCTCGTGCATCATGTCAACAGCCATTTCCCCTCCAGTCGGGGTCGTTTGCCTCCCGTTTCCTTTGCCTGAACAGTATATCAACCGCTGGAGGGGGGAAAGAGGCGCCGGGCTTGAACGACGCCACGGACTCTCCACGCGCCGGGGCTGACGGCCCGCGAGAAAGCGAACGGCGCCACAGCGTCTCCACGCGCCGGGACCGCCGGCACGTGGAAGGGGAAAAACAGTGGAAAAAGAAGGGCGCTTTCGGGGGTTTACCAGGATTTGTCGCGGGCGACGCAGGCCGAGGCGTTGATGCCGGAGATCATAACCAGGGGCACGCCGCCGCCGGGGTTGGTGCTGGCCCCGGTGAGGTACAGGTCCCTGATGACCGGCGAGCGCCAGGAAGGCCGGAACGGACCGAGGTTGGGGATGCTCATCTCCAGCCCGTATATCGAACCCTCGGGCAGCATCAGTTCCCGCTCGAAATCGAGCGGGGTGCGCATGTCACGCTCCTCGATGAGGCCGGAGACGCCCGGCAGGAGCGTCCTGTCCAGGTGCTTGACCGCCTCTTCGATGAAAGAAGGCTTGAGCTCATCCCAGGTGCCGTACTTCAAGCGGTAGGGGCCGGCGGTCAGGAACCCCAGACTGAACTTGCCCGGCGGGGCGAGATCGGGGTCGGTGAGGCTCGGGCACACCAGGCCGTGGGGCAGGTCCGCCACGGGCGGCATCAGTCCCGCGGCGTAATACTCGTCCCAGTAGGCGTTGAGCTGCTCCGGCGGAGGCACCATCACCGTGAAATGGCACTTCACCTGCTCCGGCTTCCTCGACAGGCCGAAATACATCATCGGCGCGGGGATCGACAGGGTGTAATGTTCGATGGTCCTGGCGAAGCGCGCGGGGATGTTCCGCCGGCCGACGAGGTCCAGGTAGGTGGGTATCGCGCTGGCGTTGGATACGACCACCTGCGAACGCACGGTCTCGCCGTTCTCCAGCTCCACCCCGGCGGCGCGGCCTCCCTCGACGATGATGCGCGCGACACGCGTCTCCATGCGGATTTCGGCGCCGTTCTCGGTGGCGATCCTCGCGAGCGCCGCCGGCACCGCGCCCATGCCGCCCTTCGGGTACCAGTATCCTTCGTGGGAAAGGTAGCTCATCACCGCGAAGATCCCGCTGATGCGGTCCGCCGGGATGCCCGCGAACAGGTTCTCGAAAGACACTACGGTCAGGGCCTTCCGGTCTTTCATGTACCGCCGGTTCACCGCGTCCTGGTTGGTCAGCGCCACGGAGAGCAGCGCCGGTATCGCCTTGAGGAGATTGACGCTCGAGGCGGTCTTCAGGAGGTGGGACAGTGTCCCGAACCGCTCGAGCGGCGGGAACGGGTCCTCGACCAGCGCTTTTACCGCGTCCCAGACTCTGCGCATGTCCCGGCAGAAGGCCAGCCAGCCCTCTCTGTCCCCGGGGGCGAAAGAGGCGATGACATCGGCAGATTCCAGCGGGTCCATTGGCAGGAGCACGCTCGATCCGTCCCGGAAGTGCATGTCATAGACCGGGTCGAGGAGCCTGAGCTCCAGGTAATCCTCGAGTTTCAGCCCCATCATCTCGAAGAAGCGTTCGTAGATCTCCTTGTAGAGAATGAAGATGGCGCCCACGTCGAACCTGTGGCCGTTGAGGTCGCAGGTGGCGCAGCACCCCCCCAGGCGCTGGCTCTGCTCGAGGATGAGGACCTTCCGGCCCCGCCCGGAGAGCAGGTCGGCGGCGGTGAGGCCGCCGATGCCGGACCCTATGACGATAGCGTCGTACACCGCATCCCTCCCGGGTCCCGGTCCCAACGAAGCCCCGGGCCCACCACGAACGGCCGTCCTCGCCGCGGCGCGTGTCCGGGGCCGGCGGCCCGGTCAGGCCGATGCCGCGACGCGCCAGCCGGGGATGTTGGGGGCGAAGTGGTCCATCGCGAAGCCCTCCACCTTCGGGAGCACCGACAGCCCCGCCTGGATGAGCGGCTGCTTCAGGAAATGGGGCACCATGTTGGAGATCTTCTTCATCACGTACTCGGGGTAGAAGAGCATGGTGACTTTTCGGAACTCCTCGTACGCTTCCGCTTTGTCCTCGATGGCCCTGGCGGCGATCTGTCCCGAAACCAGTGCGCCCAGCATCCCGAAGAAAAGCATCGGGTCGATGACCCCCGCCAGGGTTCCCGCGAGTATCTTGTTTCCGTGGAAGAGCCTGGGGTTGCGTATCGAACCGACCGGGCACGCCCCCCCTATGAGGTCGTTCCACTTTTTGAATTCCAGCCCTTCGCCCTCGGCGACGAGCGTGGTGAACTTCTCCTTGCCGGCGCGGGTCAGCGGTTCGTCGCGCTGGAACAGCAGGGCGAAAGAGACGCCGTTGATGGTGCAGGTGAAGGCGTAGTCCTTCGTGAAGTCGTCCATGAACCAGCCGACGGTGGTGCGGTCGTGGTCCACCGTGCCCTTGGCGAACCAGCCGAAGAGCGGCGAGTACGGTATGGACAGGGCCTCGTAGTTCTCTATCTGCAGGCCCGTGGCGACAATCGTCTCCGGCGGCAGCTGGGCGTAGTCGCACTGCCCGAGGACCGGCCTGCCGAACTCGATCCTGGCGCCGGCGGCAAGGGCCTCCTTCATCAGCAGCGTATCGATGGACGTCTCCCGCGAGCCGCGTTCGACCATGTACAGGGGTATCCTGCCTTTCATCGGCAGGTCCAGCATCTTGCCGTATCCCCACATGTGCGCCTGGTCGAGCACCTTGGCCGCCGGGGCGATGTCCACGCCGGTGTACCGCTCGAGGGCGTCCAGGTCGAACGGGCTGCCCGCCGGGTCCGGGCGGAACTCCGGCATCCCGCCTATGCGCTGCTCCCGCTCCAGGACGGTCACGTCGTGCCCTTTCCTGGCGAGGTTGATGGCGGCTACCAGCCCGGAAAGCCCCGCCCCTACGATCGTGCACTCAGACATCCTGTTACCTCCCTTTTCGAACGTCAGCGCGGCAGTTCCTGGTAGCCGGGCAGCGCCTTGAAGAAGTAGTTCATCAGCGGCGCGAGCTTGTCGACGTGATCCTGTGAGAACTGCAACTGGGGGCCCATCGTGCGCTTCTTCAGCGCGACCGGCGTCGCGTTGAAGACCTTGCGTATGAGGAGGTTGCGGTTGAAGTAGCGGGTATACCTGGTGAACAGCTCGTAGGCCCTTGGCTTGTCGGAGATGGCCATGGCGGCGATTTTGCCGGTCACCAGCGACCCGTGCACCCCGAAGAGCGCGAACGGGTCCATCCCCCCGGCGAGGGTCCCGGCGAGTATCTTGTCCCCGCAGAAGAGACGGGGGGTGTTGAATTCGGCGGTGGGCACCAGCCCCTCGTGGTAGAACCAGGACGAGCAGTGCATTCCCTCCTGGCCCTCGAGCTGGGTCTCGCGGAACCGCTCGAACTCGCTGTCCTTGACGGGCTCGCGGGCGAAGTAGAGGCAGAACACCACCCCGTTGCTGGAGCCGTAGTAGGCGTAGTCGAGGATGTAGTCGTCCATCCAGACGGCGCAGCACGGGTAGTCGTCGGTCTTGCCCCTGCCGATGTAACCGAACACCTTCTGGTAGGGGATGTTGAACGATTCGAACGCCCCGTTGGGGTAGAGGCCGGTCGCTATGATGGAGTTGGGCGGAAGCTGGGCGAAGTCGTGCTGGGACTTGAAGTCCTTGTTGAACTCGAACTTCACGCCGGCCTCGAGGCAGAGCTCGTGGAGCTGCCCGTCGAGGGCCGTCTTCCGCGGGCCCCTCTCCACGCAGTAGAGGTTGACTTCCTTCACCTTCATCGGGACTTTCTGGCCGAAGGCGTAGAAGTTCCACCTCTCGCACGGCACGAGCTGAGGCGCCCCCAACTCGACCCCGATGAACTTGCTGACCGGGCCGAGGTCGAACGGCGTTACGTCCACCGCCGGGCGCACCTGGGGCATTCCCCCAACCTGGTCGTGCCTCTCGAGTACGGTGACGTCCCGCCCTTCACGGGCGAGGTTCAGCGCGGCGGTCAGGCCCGCCAGGCCGGATCCCACCACTATGACTTCACTGGGATTTGTTTCCATGTCAAGCACCCCCCCCGGGTTAGACGGTCTGTTCAAGTGAAGAGGCGACCGGGCATCGCGGCCGCCTCCGAAAGCTGTTTTCTGATATGCAAACGCCTGCCCTCGTCCATGCCCAGCGCACAGCCCAGCGAGCCGAGGCCGGCCGCCGCCGCCAGTCCCAGCAGCCCCAGCCCGCGCCTGTGCTTCCAAGCGAATGCGAGCAAACGCCCTCCTCTAGAAGAGTATCTTCTTCATGCAGCCGGTGTCGTACTCCCAGCGCCTGTTGGAGATGTTGTTGGGGTCGAGCGCCATCTTCATCTTGGTGAAGGCGTCCATGAACTGGACCATGTTCGGCTGCCCGGCCTGCATCGCAAGGTCCATCAGCGGCACCATCCCCTTGACCAGGGCCCCGCCGCCGGCGGCGATGATCATGCCCTGGGACATCGCGGTCGCGGTGGCGCGGCCGTAGCTCATCAGGATCCTGATGAGGTCGTCCTTGTCGGCCTGGTTGGTGTACATGTCGTACTCCATGTAGGCGCTGCGCCCCATGTGGTACGGCTGCAGGTAGGTGGAAGCATCATCGGGGGGCAGGGCGTCGTCGGTGGTGCCCGCCTGGTTGGTGCAGGCGTCCCGCATCGTCTTCTCTATGCCGACCATGTTGTTGAGTTTGTCGATGAGCGCGCCGATCATGAACGAGCCGCGCACCCGCTGCACCCTCACGGTGACGTTGAAGTATTTGACCCACCTGTCGAGGTTGACGAAATCGTAATCCTCGGTCATCTGCTCGATGGCCTCCATCGGGAGGTAGTCGAACATCGGGTACTTCTCCTCGAGCATCCGCTGGGTACAGTCGGCCTTGAGGTCGGACTCTTCCTTGGTCTCGCCGCCGAAGATGGTGAGCAGGTTGTGTCGCGGCATCAGCTCTGCCACCTTGCTGGCCTCGCGGTTGTTGTCGCCCATGAAGATGCCGTAGAAGGAGTTCATCAGGTGGGCGAGCTCGAGGGAGAGGTTGTCCTGCGCCACCTCGTAGAGCGCCTCGGCGAGGACCTCCAACTTGTCCTCCTCGTAGGCCGGGAACATCTGGGTGTGGAACGGCGCCTCGGGGTACAGCCGGACCGTCATCCTGGTGACTATTCCCAGCGTGCCGAAGGCGTAGCGGAACATGCAGGAGAGGTCGGGGCCGGGCCCGCACACCACGCCCTTGGACGCGCCGTACGACATGGCCCCGGTCTTGAGGATCTCGCCCGTCGGCAGGACCGCCTCGACCTCCAGGATGTTGTCCATCCCGAACCCGTATTTACCCGCCATGGTGTTGATGTTGCAGAAGAGGTGGTTGCTGAGGACCCCGGCGGTCGCCGAGGTGGAGGGGTTCAGCAGCCTGCACCCGACCTTCTGGGACGCCGCCTGGAGCTCCAGGTAGTTCACTCCCGGCTCGACTGTGGCCCACATGTTCTCACCGTCGATCTCGACGATCTTGTCCATCCTCCGCAGGTCGCAGAGAATGCCGCCGTACCCTGGAAGCGCCAGCCCGGCGGTGGTCAACCCGGTGCCGAACGGCATCACGTCGAGCAGGTACTCGTTGGCGATGCGGTACACCGCCTGGACCTCCTCGATGCTCGAGGGAAGCGCCACGATATGCGGGTAAGACGCCGGGTTGAAGCTCTGATCGCGGGCGTAGCCGCAGAGCACCGACGGCGCGTCTGTCGCCCACTCGTCGCCCAGGGCTTTCTTGAGGGCGACCAGCGCCTTATCGAGGTTCTCCTGCCGGTTGTGCTCCGGGTCCTTCTCCATGATCACCGGCCGGTGGACCACCCGCCTCGCACGGAGCTCTTCTCGAATCCTGCTTTTTGCCATCGGAACCTCCTAAAGCGCCTGGTCGAGCAGCTCGGCCAAGTCGTAGATCTTGAGCTTGGACTTCGCCGCCTTGACGCCCTGTTCGAACATCCGGACGCACAGCGGGCATGTGGTGACTATGGCTTCGGCGCCGACGAACTCGGCTTCGAACAGCCTCTCCTTGGTGACCCAAGTGGCGAACTCCGGCTCCCAGAAGAACACCGCTCCTCCGCCTCCGCAGCACAGCGAGTTCTTGCGGTTGCGCTCGAACTCGATCAGCTCCAGCCCGGGGATCGAGGAGAGCACCTCGCGAGGCTCGTCGAAGACGTCCTGCCTGCGCCCCAGCCTGCAGGGGTCGTGGTAGGCGGCCTTGAGCTTGACGTCCTTGGATGGCTTGAGCTTGCCGTCGGCGATCAGCCCCGCGGCCATCTCGGCGAAGCTTACAACCTCCAGGTCCGCGGCCTTGGTGTACTCGTCCTTGAGGACGCTGTAAGCGTGGGGGTCGGCGGTCACGATCTTGCTCACGCCGGCCTTTTCGAAAGTCTCGATGTTCGCCGCGGCGAACGTCTCGAAGAAATCGCGGTCGCCGATGAGGAGGAGCGGGCTGCCGGAGGAAACCTCAGCCTTGCCCAGCGTCCCGAAGTCGACCCCGCCTTTCTGGAGCACCCGGGCCACCGCCTGCATGCGGGGGGCCAGCTCGTCGAAGCTCGCGTAGTCGTCGCCCACGAAGAGGAGCCACTCGACCTTCTCCTTGGCGGCGTCCTTGATCTTCATGTCCTTGGCCCAGGCGACGCGCTTGTCCGCGGTCACGCCGTAAGGGTTGTCCGTCTTCTCCATGTTGGAGATCATCTCGGAGAAGTACTCCAGGGGCGCCCAGCCGTCCGCCACCGCCTCCTCGCGGAGCAGCTCGATGACCCACAGCGGGTGGATCTGCTTCACGGGGTAGCAGCGGTCGTCGCAGGAGCCGCACTGCATGCAGGTGTATAGCGCGTGCTGCATCATCTCGTCGGGCTCTATCTCGACCAGGCTGAGGCAGCGTGCCATCTCCAGTTTGCCGGAGGCGTAGTAAGCCTCGTAGCGGAAGCGGGTCCCCGACGGGCAGTTGCGCCAGAAACGGGGCTCGTCGCACTGCTGGGCCATGACGCCCTGGCAGAGCTTGCACTTGCCGCACAGCGAGAAGTCTTCCCGGAGCTCCGCGAGCGTTTCGCGCGGGGCCGTTATTCTGCGCTTCATCGTCTAGACTCCTTCCAGTAGCTGGTCGGGGTTGAGCAGGCCCTTGGGGTCAACCGTCCTCTTGAAGAGCTTGAGCATGTTCAGGTACGAGGGGTCCATCTCGGCGAAGAGCTTTTCCGCGACCTCGCCGCGCGGACGGTCTATGAAGGACTTGCGGGCGATCAGGGCTTCGTAAGCCTTGAGCCTGGCGTCCGCCGCCGCCGCGTCCGCCTTCGAGTCCCTGGGGTCGAAGTAGAGGTCCGCCTCGCAGTAGGCGCTGGCCCCGAAGTAGACCGGGACCACTATCTTGCCGACGTCCTCGGCCTTGATGCCCGCCGAGGACACCGCCTCGTCGATGGCGGAGAACACGTCGGGTACGTTCCGGAAGTAATCGTAGCAGTTGACGTCCCGGGTGCGGCCCTTGAAGAAGTCGCGGTCGTAGAGGTTCCAGGGCTTCTGGAGGGCGGACTCGCAGGCCTCGGGGACCTGGCCCTTGAGGTTTTTCGCCCCCCGGTCCTTGGCGGCTTCCTTGATGTAGCGCTCCCAGAGGTCGACCAGGTCGCGGTAGTGCTCCATGGTAAAGACCACCGTCCAGGGGCTGAGCTTCTTCTTGATGCCCGCCACCGCGGAGGCGTCGCCGTTGGCCAGGATCACCGAGAGGTAGCGGTCGTTCGCGGCGAACGACTCGAAGCACCACTCGGCGCGGCTGGCCTTGTACAGCAGGTCCTTCGCCGGCTCGAGCTCGTCGAACCCGAAGGCGATGAGCCTGCGCTCCTCGCGGTTGGGGTAGGTGTAGATGATGCCGTAGTACGGTATGCCGTAAATGTCTTCCGAGGCGCCGAAGAAAGGCGAGAACTGCGGGCCCTGGTCCTCCCGGAAGTCGGCGTGCCCCTCGTCGGTGAGCTGCTGCGAACCGGACACCCACACCTCTCCGCTTGCCATCATGGCGTGGAATATCGAGATGTGCGGGTGGCGGTAGCCGCCTTCGCCTATAAGCACGTCACGGTCGATGTAGGACCTCACGATGTACGGCGAGGTCCCCGCGAGGGGGTAGAGAAGACGCTGGTTCTCCTTGGCCAGCTCCTTTGAGAGCTGCTCGAAGGTGACCCCTGCGTACACGTTCGCGGTCAGATTGCGCACGTCGATCTTCTTGATCTGGTTCAGCCCCGAGGTGTCAACGAGGATGCCCTTCTTGCCGTTGAGGTTGCCCCCGTCCGTCCTGCGCTTGATAGAGAAGAGGGGTATCTCGTTCTCGTGGGAGAACGCTGCCACGTCCGAGAGACGGTCCACGCTCTGCGGCCTGACCACGGTGAGGTCCGCACCCGTGACCGGTTCGGCGAAATACGACGAGAGGGCCTGCGCTCCAGTGCGCACGTTGCCCTCCCCGAGCAGTCTCTTCAGCTCTTTTGTGGCGCTTCCATTGCCGTTCATAAGCTCCTCCAGGTCGTCGCGGCCGCCAGTGGCGGCTCAGCTGACGTCTACGATGTCCGCCATCCCTTTCTCGGTGAGTATGCCGGGGTATATCTTGAAGGCGGGCTTGATCACGGGGAGCATCTTCAGCAGCTTGGGCACGGAGCCCTCGGACTCGATGTCACCCACGGTCAGCGCCTTTATGAGGTTCAGCTTGCCCAGCCAGAACTTGTGCGCGACGTCCGTCGCCATCTTCAGCGTGGCGTCGGGGTCGGTGAAATCCTGCGTCCCCGGGAGCAGCAGCATGTCGTCGCCGCGGCAGTCGATCCACACCTCGCCCTCGGGTTCGTTGTAGACAAAGCGCACCAGGAGGTTCGAAGCGACGGCCTTCTCCTTGATGGCGGGGTCGGACGACAGTTGCTCGAACAGTTGTCCGAGCGCGTCGTAGAACGGCTGGATGTCACTGAAGTATGGCATTCCCGCGTCTCCTTTCGCATGCAACGATCGGTCGTTTCCGAAAAGCGGCGCCCGGAGCGCACTCAGCTCGACGTGGCCAGGACGCCCTCGCCGTGTAGCCGCCGGCACACCGGGTGGCCCGGTCGGCGCATTATTATTAGTTCAGGTTAGTGGACTTGTCAATTGACCCGGGAGTGCAGTTATACTATCAGTTAGTCAAACTCGGGTCAGGGGGGAGCAAATGGCCGATAATATTATCGTCGGGGCAGGGCTGTCCGGGTTAGTGGCCGCTATCAACCTTGCCCGAGAAGGCCGTGAAGTGCTGGTGCTGGAAAGGGAGGCGCGCATAGGCGGGACGGGCCTGTACCACCCATCCCCCGAGGGCACTCCGATGCACCTCGAGGGCCTCGAGCGCTACACGGGAATCGACTTCAGCCCGGCCGCCGCGGGGCCGGCCGTGGCGCCGTTCCAGGTCGGCAGGGTCGTCGCCTACGGGGAGATGATACCCGTGGACATGGACGCGATCTCATCGTACATGATCGAGAGGGGGCCGCGGTCCACGTCGCTCGACTCCTATCTCTATAAAATCGCCCTCGCCGAAGGGGTGAAGTTCGAGTTCGGCCGCGCGGTCATGTCCAACGACGACGTGGCGCGGCTTCCCGCGGACACCATCCTGGCGACGGGCCTTCACTTCGAGGCGTTCGACGCGTGCCGGGTTCCGTACAAGACCTCTTTTCACTTCGTCGCCCGGCAGACGATCGCCGACGAGGAGAGCAACCACGTCACGGTGTACCACGGGGAGTTCACCCGCGACTACGCCTATACCGCCTCGACGAACGGCATCCAGTTCGCCCACGTCTTCCAGCGGGACCCGATAGGGAAGGACACCCTCAAGATGTTCGAGGAGCAGGCCTATCTCTCCGAGGGGATCGAGTTCAAGTCGTGGAGCCATTTCACCTTCCCGGTGCCCGCGGCCTCGATACGCACCCCCAGGCTTTTCGCCGGGAACAAGATCCTCGCCGGGACGCTCTCGGGCTGCATGGAGTCCTACATGTTCTTCGGGATGCTCGGGGCGATGGTCTCGGGGAAGATCGCGGCGATGGCGGTCACCGACAAGGCGCGCGCTTACGAGGAGTTCAAGAAGGCGACCTCCTCTTTCGCCTCGGCGTACCTCGCCAAGAAGGTCTCCGGGCTCGCGCCCCACGCCCTGCAGAAGCGCGTGCTGCCGATGGCGTTCCGCCACGCGTTCGATTTGCCGGTGGCGGCCGAGGTGGCCAAGCGCGTGATGCCCGGCTGGAAGAACATCGCCTGAAAAAGGGGTCGTTCGCTTCCCACTGATATTTCCACTTCTTCGGGGTGGACCGGCGAACGGCCAGCGTTGAGCGGAAAGAAGCGGAAAGACAACGACCCTCTGGAAGGAGGAGCGGATGAAAAAGGTAGTGGTGATCGGCACCGGGCCCGGTGGAAGCTCCTGCGCGGCCCTGCTGGCGAGCAGGGGAATGGACGTCACCGTACTCGAGCAGAACAATTTCATCGGCGGCAAGTGTTCGACGTACGAAGAGAACGGCTTCAAGGTCGACACCGGCATCCATATGTTCGCAACCGGTCCTTCGGGGCCGCACGGGCGGACCGCCCGCGAGCTGGGGATCGCCCAGCCGTGGCTGATGCGCGATCCCAGCGAGACCATGTGGATGAACGAGAAAGGCTTCTTCTATCTCTACCAGAAGCCCGCCAGCCCCGCCGCCCTCAAAGAGGTCCTGATGGCCAACATAACCGGCAGGCAGAAGATCGACGTGCTCAACTCGCTGCGCCGCTCGCTGAAGAGCTTCGGGTTTCCCGGCATGCTGCGCGAGCTGGCCGGGGTCGCCAGGGCGCTTCCGGGGATAGTGGCCAAGTACGACGACGTCACCACCCGGGATTTCCTGCACCAGTTCACCGATGACGCCGGCGTTCACGGGGCGCTCAACTGCCTGTCCATGCTGCTACTGGTCGAACCGTACAACAAGTCGTCGGCCGGCGAGTTCATCCTGGTCGTTTCCGACATCTTCCGCTGCGGCACGCTGGGTGTCCCCCGGGGCGGCGCCATCGGCGTGCCCCGCTCCTTCATGCGGGCCTTCAAGCGCGACGGAGGCGACCTGGTGCTCGGCGTCGCGGCGAAGGAGATAACCGTGGAGGGGGACAGGGTCACCGGGGTGTTGGGCTCCGACGGCCGTCACTACCCAGCCGACGTGGTGGTGTCCAACGCGGGTCTCAAGCAGACGGTGAAGCTCGCCGGGGAGAGCAGTTTCCCGGGCGAATACGTGGACTACGTCGATTCCCTCGAGCTCTCCTACTCCTGGATAGCCAGCAAGCTGTTCCTCGACAGGAGGGTCATAGACCTCAAGGCCCCGTCGTTCTTTCCGATCCCCCAGGTTGACCCCGACGAGATATTCGCCTACTGCGACGTACCCGGCGGATTGCCTTCCGACCCGTTCATCTTCGGCCCCATCCCCACGGAGTGGGACCCCACGCTGGCGCCGCCGGGGCACCAGCTCATCATGATAGGCGTGGCGACCTCCAACGAAGTGGACCAGGAGGACAGGAGCCAGAAGATGCTCGACATAGCCGAGCAGAAGTACTTCAGCTTCTTCCCCGAGGTTGAGAAGCGTGTCGTCGCCAGGAGCCGCATCACCAACAAGGACACCAACCGCATCAGCCGGAAAGGCACCGGCGAGTGCATCGGGCTGGGGCAGATACCCGGCCAGGTCGGCGCCTCGAAGCCGCACCCGAAGCTGCCGGTCGAGGGCCTGTGGGTTGTCGGATGCGACGCCGGCGGCCGCGGGGTCGGAACCGAGCAGGGCACTGCGAGCGGCATGCTGGTCGCCAGCCTGGTGAGCTGAGCGGTCGCGCTTGGAGGCGCCGGAAGACAGGGGTGGCTGGGCCGGGTGGCTGGGCTCCCTCGAGCGGGAAGCACCGCCGGGGGAGCGCGAGTGGCTCGACCGCATCGCCTTTCACGTCATCGACAGGGTCGGCCCGCGTCCCGGGGAGACGGTGGCCGACCTGGGCGCCGGCACCGGCCTGCTTTCGCTCAAGGCAGCGCGCCTGGTCGGGCCGCGCGGGAAGGTCATCGCGGTGGACTCCAGCGCGGCGTGCCTGGAGGTGCTGGTCCTGCGGGCCCGCGAGGGCTCCCTTTCGAACCTGACCGCCTGTGTGGGTGACCTGACTTCGCTCCCTCTGAAGACCGCGTCGTGCGACTGCGCGCTCTGCCGCTCCGCGTTCATCTACACCACGGACGTGGTCGCCGCGCTCCGGGAGATGAGGCGGGTCCTGGCTCCCGGAGGCCGTTACAGCGTGTTCGAACCGCTGCAGGTTGAAGCGGAGGTGGTGGCGAGCCGGGAGGGTGTGCGGCTCGACGAGGAGGTCGCGCTCATGGAGAGAACCCTCCGGGAGAAGCGCACGTCGTATTCGCTGGACAGGGCCGCCCTCCGGGACGCCTTTCGTGAAGCCGGCTTCGGGGAGAACGACTCGCTGGCGCTCCACTTTACGGTTACCATGGAGGGCAGGGACCCGGAAGACGTTGCCGGGGAGTACCTGAGAGACCTCCCGGGAGAGCTGTCCGCCTTCTCCGTGCTCGAAGCCGAGTTCGGCGGGGAGCGTGTGCTTCGCGGCGCGGAGCGGTTCGCCGCCCAGGCGTGCCGGGGCGATCTCGCTGTCCGGGTCCCCGGGCTTCTCGTGTGGGGTACACGCCCATCAGTCCGGTGAGGTGAGAGCGATCGTGGAGCGACAAACGCGCATTCAGTTGTTTCTGGCCGCCGCGGTGGCGGCGCTGCTGCTGCTCGCTTTCACCCCGGCGGCGTCGGCCTCCGCGGGTCCCGCCCCCGGAGTGTCAGGCGCCAGGGCCGCCGCCGCGGAGTTGATCGCCGCCGCCGCCGGACAGGGAAACGCCCCGGGCGGCATGTCCGGGTGGAAGGGCGCCGCGGCAGGGGCGCCGCTGCTGCTTCGCGGCGGAGACGGAAAGCCCGCCGAGTATATCGTCCCGGTGGTGGCGGGAGGCGCGACCGTCGCGACGATCGGGATCGACGCCGCGGACGGCGGCTGGCACTGGTACTGCCGGTACGATCGCGGCAGTTTCCCGCCGGTAAGCCCCGGGCGCGCCCGGACGATTGCTTCGGCGGCGCTTCTGAAGGCGGGACGCGCCTTCTCGCGACTGGGCCCCCCGCAGTTGCGGCGGGCGACCGACAAAGGCATCTACTGGTATTTTCACGGGCCGGGAGGCGGCGTCTACGTGCCGGCTTTCGAGCGCGGGCCCGCCGTTCTGTCCGGGGAGGTCCCCGGCAGGTCGCCGGGGGTGGGAGTGGCCAGCCCCTGCGCCCCCTCGATGTTTCGGAACCCCGCGCCCGTGCCGCACGCGGCCGCCCCCGCCCCGCAGCGAGCCGGCGCCCCGGCGGGCGCCGGCGCTCCGTCCGCCTACGACATCCCCGGGGTCCCGTACCACGCGCAGGAGACGGACTGGTGGTGCGGGCCCGCGGCGCTGCAGATGGTGTTCGACTACTTCGGCCCGGAGGTCCAGCAGCGCGAGATAGCGGGAGTCGCCGACCAGAGCCGCAGCTACGGTGTATACGCCGACGACCTGGCGAGGGCGGCGCACTTCTCGAGCGAGAGCGCGTCAATCCAGGACCCGTCGCTCCTGGGGTACACCGGCAGGCCGCTCGGTTACGGAATGACATGCAGGTTCTGGGAGACCGGGGGGCCGCTGTTCGCCAGGCGGTACTCCGACCTCAAGGAGCTGGTTTCGCAGGACCTGCCGGTGGTCGCCCTGACGTGGTACTCCGCGGATACGCGCTCGGGGCACTTCCGCGTCGTCAAAGGCTACAACGATTCCCTCAACGCCCTGGTAGTCCACGACCCCTGGTACACCGGTTATCCCTCGGGGCCGGACGTCGTGTTCAACCAGACGGAGTTCGTCGACAACCTGTGGACGTACTCGCAACGGTGGGGCATGGTGTGCGCCCCCTGGACCGTCGACGTCTTCAAGCCGGTCACGGTCAAGGCGAAACAGGTCTTTACGGTTAACGCCGACGTCTCTTACCTGGGGCCGGACCCCATGGGCGGCCAGTACTACGCTTCGGCGTCGGCAGCCGCGCTGAGGGCCCCGGGGTTCCAGGTGCTCGTCCCCGGGGTCGAGCAGCCGGTGAGCGGTGTCTCGTCGAGCGGCTCCACGGGTTCGGTTTCCTGGAACGTCAAGGCGCTTCGCAGCGGTTCCACCGCCGACATCAGCGTCCTCGGGCAGGGTTTCGTGAGCGGCAGCAGCCGCGCTTACGGCAGTTACACGGACCGGATCGGCGGCAGCGGGGATTCCGGTCCGGTGCCCGGACCCACCACCCGGGAGTGGGGGCACGATTCGGTGGGCGTGTCCGCGCCTGCCAGACGGTGGTTCCTGGCCGAGGGCTCGACCGCGGGCGGCTTCGAAACCTGGGTGCTGGTCCAGAACCCCGATTCGAGCGCTGCGGCCCACGTGAAGCTGACTTACATGACCGGCCGCGGGGCGGTGGAAGGTCCGGCGGCGACGATCGGGCCCGGTTCGCGCGCCACATTCAACGTGGCGGACATCGTGCCCGGCGAATGGTCGGTGTCCACCGAGGTGACGTCCGACGTCGGGGTGGTCGCGGAGCGCGCGATGTACGGAAAAGGGCGCGTTCTGGGTACCGATTCGGTGGGGGTTCCCGCGGCTTCCCCGACGTGGTACCTCGCCGAAGGCTGCACCAACGGAGGCTTCGAGACCTGGGTGCTGGTCCAGAACCCCAACGGCGCACCCGCGGAGGTGAGCCTCGAGTACATGACGCCCTCGGGGCCGAAGAACGGCCCCAGGGCGAGAGTCCCCGCGAACTCGCGGGCTACCTTCAACGTGGCCGACACGGTGCCTCGTGAATGGTCGGTGTCCACGCGGGTGAGTTCGGACGCGCCGGTGATCGCCGAGCGCGCGATGTACGGCAACCACCGCACCTTCGGGCACGATTCCGTCGGCGCCCCCGCCCCCGCCAGCGACTGGTACCTGGCAGAGGGCTGCACCAACGGAGGCTTCGAGACCTGGGTGCTGGTCCAGAACCCCGGGGACGTCCCTGCCAGGGTGGAACTGACTTACATGACCGAGCACGGCGAGGTGGACGGTCCCGCGGTGGTGCTTCCGGCCAACTCCAGGAAGACCTTCGACGTCGCCGAATTCCTGCCTTCGGAGTGGTCCGTTTCCACCCGGGTCCATTCGGATCAGGGCGTCGTCGCCGAGCGGGCGGTCTACGGGAACAAGCGCACCTGGGGACACGCTTCTGTGGGCGTACCTGCGCCCGCGAGAACGTGGTACCTCGCGGAGGGGTGCACCAACACCGGGTTCGAGAGCTGGGTGCTGGTGCAGAACCCCGGCGAGGCGCCCGCGCAGGTGACCATCACGTACATGACACCGGCGGGGCCGGTCGGGGGGCCTTCGGAGGTGCTGGGGCCCCGCAGCCGCAGGACCTACAACATCGCCGACTTCGTCCCCGGGGAATGGGAGGTCTCCACCCGGGTTGTGGGGAGCCGGCCGGTTGTCGCCGAGCGCGCCATGTACGGAGATTCGGGCCCGCCGGCCCCGTAGGCGCAATGCGCCGTCCCCGAGGCCGGGGTCGGCTCAGTGCCGTTCCAGGAACCTTACCATCCCGGCAAGGGACTCGTTCAAAGGGGCTTCCATTCCGTGCTCGCGGGCCATCCGCGCCACCGCGCCGTTCAGGGCCTCGATCTCCGTCGGCCTGCCGTTCTCGATATCCTCCTGCATGCTGGAGCGGTGGCCCCTTGTCGGCGGCAGGAGTTCGCTCTCGAACCTCGCGAGGTACTCGGAGGGTCCCGGCGAGACCGGCGTCACCCCCCGGGCGCCGGCCACGAGGTAGAACTCGCGTACCAGCCTTTCGATCACCGCCCTGCTGTCCGGGTCGTCCCACAGTTTCCCGTAGTCGGTCTTCAGGATCGTCGCCGGCGCGTTCAGGCAGACGTTGTAGAGCACCTTGTCCCAGATGTAGGAGAGTATCCGCTCCTCGAAGCGGCACGGTATCCCGCTGGAGCGGAACGCCGCCACCACGTCGTGCACGCTCTCGTGGCCCGGTCCGATGAGCACGTCGTCGGCGCTGACGGTTACCTCGACCGCCCCCGGGGCCAGGGTTGTCGCGCCGAAAATCACGCGACCCCCCACGGCCATGCCCGGGGCGGCCGCCTCGATCGCGTCCAGGTTCCCCAGGCCGTTCTGGAGCGAGACGACCCCGTGCAGTCCCGGCAGGGCGGGGGCGAGGTCTTTCATCGCTGCGGCCGTGTCGTAGGATTTCACCGACAGCAGCGTCCACTGGGGCCGGAAACCGCCGTCCAGGGCTTCGCCGACCGACTCGCACGCCTTCACGTCGGGGAGGTCGGACACTCCCCAGATGCCGGTCAGCCGAAGCCCGCCTTCCGCCATGGCCCGGGCGTGGGGCCCCTTGCCCACGAGCCGCACGTCGTGGCCGCCGCGGTGCAGCATGCCTCCCACTACCGATCCGATGGAACCGGCGCCCATCACCAGGAACCTCAAGAGCCCTCCTCTCGCCCGTCGCCGTCCGGCGTAAAAATAATAGCCCAGGCCGCCGCGGCGCGCATCGAAGGAGTAGTGGTGGTGGCGCGTTGAAACATTGTAGTGCGAAAGGGGGGCCATGGAAGACGAACCGACACTGCCGTGGGACGAGGGTCCAGGGAGTTCCGGCGACGGGGACTCCCCCGGCGAGCAGGTGCTGACCGTCAGCGAGGTCAATCACCTGGCAAGAAACGCCCTGGAGCGCATCTCGGTGACGGTGCAGGGGGAGGTTTCCGGGCTCAACACCCGCTACCCGTACTACGTTTACTTGAGCCTGCGCGACAGCGAGGCGACGCTGCCGGTCATACTGCCCAGGCGAGTGTACGACTCGCTGGAGTTCGCCCTCGAGGAGGGTGCGGCTGTCGTGGCGCAGGGGACGCTGTCGCTCTTCGAGAAGCAGGGCCGCTACCAGCTCCGCGCCGCCGTTCTGCGCCCCTTCGGCGAAGGAGAGATCCAGCGCCGGATAGAGATGCTCAAGAAGAAGCTGCACGCCGAGGGCTTCTTCGACGACGCGCGAAAGAGGCCCCTGCCGGAGTTTCCCGAGAGGATAGGAGTGGTCACCTCTCCCAGGGGCGCCGCGATCAGGGACGTCACCGTCACGATAGCGCGGAGATACCCCCCCGCGAGGGTGTTCGTCAGGGGAGTGCGCGTTCAGGGCCCCGGCGCCGCGGAGGAGATATGCGCGGCCCTCCACCTGTTCGACGGTGAGTTCCCGGTGGACGTGGTGATCCTGGCGCGGGGTGGAGGTTCGATAGAGGACCTCGAGCCGTTCAGCACCGAGGAGGTGGCCAGGGCGGTCGCACGGATGGGCGTTCCGGTGGTGACCGGGATAGGACACGAGCCGGACGTCAGCGTTGCCGACCTGGTCGCGGACAGGCGCGCCAGCACCCCCACGGCTGCCGCGGAAGCCGTGGTCCCGGACTCAGCGCACGTCCGTTCCAGGCTGGCCAGGTCGGCCTCCGCCCTGGCCCGCAGGGCGGAGTCCGGCCTGCACATGGAACTGCAACACCTCGAATCGTTCAGGCGCCTGCCGCTCTTCAGGAGCGCCGAGTACCTGATGGGCAGGCACCTCCAGAGGTGGGAGAGGTCGGCGGCCGCCCTGCCTTCCAGTCCCTCGAGAGGCCTCGAGCGAAGGGCGCACCGGCTGGCGGCCCTGAGGGGCGCCCCGGTCTACCGGCGGCCGGGCGTACTGCTCGACCGCCACCGCGCGTCCCTGGCGGCGCTGACATCGTCTATGCGCCGGGAAGGGGAGCGCGGGATCGCCGAGAAGGCGAAGGCGCTCGAACGCCTGGAGGGCCGCGCCAGGGCGCTCAGCCCCCTGGCGGTTCTCGACAGGGGGTATTCGATCACCTTCGAGCGGGACAGCGGCAGGGTGGTGAGGTCCGCCGACGACGTGGACGCGGGTGCGCCGCTGCGGATAAAGTTGGCACGAGGCGGCCTCGAGGCCGAGGTCACCGGGAAGGAGTGATCGTCCTGGAGAACGAGCCCACATTCAAGGAAGCCATCGAGGAGCTCGAGAAGATAACCGATTCGCTGGAGAGTGGTGAGCTGGAACTGGAGGAGAGCCTCGCCCGGTTCGAGCGCGGCGTCGAGCTGATACAGTACTGCCAGGAGAAGCTCGACGGCGCCCGGTCGAAGGTCGAACTGCTGGTCGACTCTCTCGAGGGCCAGGTCGAGCCCGTGGAACTCGAGGAGCCCGGGCCCGACTGAGCGCGCCGTACGCGCGCGGGGACACGAAGCGCCACGGGAGGCCTCCCGTGGCGCCTGCGCGGTTCAACGGGTCATGCCAGCGCGGCCAGGACGGCCAGGACGGCCGGTGTCGCAACGTTCCAGGCGTTGCTGCTGGCCGCGGCGATGATGATCACGATCAGGATTATGAGCACCACCAGCAGGATTATGCCAAGGTTGATGAACCCCAGGACCAACCCGGCGGTGCAGAACGCTTCCCCCTGCAGCGCCCCGTTGCTTTCCCGGATGTTGCGCCTGCCCAGGTAGCCGAAGATGATAGCCAGTACGCCCGCCACCAGGGGGCAGAAGAACCAGGAGACTATCCCCATGACCAGGGAGGCTATCGCCATCGGGTCGGTGGGAACCTGGGTCCTGTACTGTGGGGCCGGCGCGTACCCTGGAGGCGGGATGCCGGGCATGCTCGCGGGCGTAACGGCTGGTGGCGCGGGCGCCCCCGGCGGAGGAGGGGCCGCTCCCGGTTGCGGCGGCAGGCCGGCGGCCTCCGGCGGGCCGGCCGGGGGTTGAGAGGCCGGAGCGGTCTCCGGCGCGCCGGCGGCGCTCTCGGCGAGCGGCGCGCCGCACTGGACGCAGAAGCCGGCGTCGTCCTGGTTGCCCTGGCCGCACTGGTTGCAGAATATCATCCCTACCTCCCGTAGATCAGGCCGACGCGAGCGCGGAATAGAGGAAATCCTCCCAGGGCACCTGCGCTTCCACGTGGCGGTTTCCGTCGTCGATCAGCGTCCATATCCAGTAGAAACCGAAGATGCCGCAGGTGACGAGAGAAAGAACCAGGTACGCCGCGAAGCTGCGATCGGGCATGTTGGGCGCCGCCTGTGATGCCTGGGAAGCGAGCCCCATCTTGGCCAGCGCCTGGGAGGTCAGGGTGAAAAACTGCGCCTCGAGCCCGTCGTGTTTCCGCATGTCGTCCATGATGAAGTAGTAGCCTATCCACATCGCGACCCCGGTGAATATCCCCAGCACCAGCCACAGCGCGGCGCCGCGCTCCCGGCTCTGGTCGTACATCTCCCGCTGGAGGTACTCGATCTGCGCGATCTCCTGGGCGATCAGCTCCGTCTGTCCGGCGGCGGCGGCCTTTTCCTTGAGCAGTGCGACGGCGGTGTTGACCATGTTGGCGACGCGTGCCAGGTGGAGGTCCCTGCGCTCTATCAGCTTGTAAAAGACGTAGAGCCCGTAGATGCCGCAGGTCACCACGGTCAGGAGCACGGCCGTTCCCGCGTCGGTTGTCCAGTCGCTGTTGACGCGCTCCTGGACGTAGTAGTAGAGGTTATGGACCAGGCTGTTCTGCTGTTGCTCCACCCCACGCTCCTTCCCCCGCCGCGGGACACCGCGGCTCCTACCAGCCGCTTCTCACGAAAGCCAGTTTCAATATCCAGCACAGTAAGAATATCCCAAGGACACACCAGGACGCCATTCTGCGGGCCGGCTTCGAAAGCTCGTACCGTATCCTCCGGCCGCCCGCCAGAACGGCGCCCAGGTACGCCGCGGCCAGGAACGTGCCGGCGAAGAGGAACGGGCCCAGCAGGTGCATCCGGAAAGCCGCCGCCAGGTTGCCGTGTGCGGCGAAGGCGAAGCTCCGCGTAAGGCCGCAGGTCAGGCAGGGCAGGCCGGTGACGGTCTTGAACAGGCACGGGACGCCGGGCCAGGCGTGGTGGGACTTGAGCGTGGGGAACAGGAAGGAGAGCGCGATCACGGCAACGGCCAGCGCCAGCAGCGGGGCCTCCCGGGTCATGCGCCCGTGCAGCGTCGCCTTCTCCAGGCGCATTCGCGACCTTCCCGCGCGGCGCCCGTCAGCCACTGCGGTGAGCGGCGCCTCCAGCGTGGGGCCGTTCAAGCCTCCTCCTTCGGGCGGCGCTTTCTTCTCGGGGGTCTCTCGATGAACCATCTGGCCAGGAAGTAAGTGATCACCGCGATAACGAAGAAGGCGATCCACGCCATCAGGTAACCGTAGCGCCACCCCAGCTCCGGCATGTACTTGAAGTTCATCCCGAACAGCCCGGTCAGGAACGTCAGAGGAAGGAATATGGTCGCCACTATGGTCAGCTTCTTCATCACTTCGTTGAGACGGTTGGAGACGACGTTGAGGTGGATGTCCATCGAGGCCGTGATGAGGTCGGCGTTTGTGTCTATCTCGGAGGCCACTCTAACCAGGAGGTCGTACACGTCCATCATGTAGACGGAGATCTCCCCGGGGATAAACGGGGTGTCCCGGCGGCCGAGCTTGAGGATGACGTCGTGGTGCATGGTGACCAGCCTGCGCATGGACATGTTGCGGTGCTTCTGGGCGATGACCGTCTCCAGCCCCCGGGGCGCCTGGCCCGACATCAGCAGGTCCTGGTAGCTGTCGATGCTGTTTGCTATGTCCTCGACTATGGGGAAGTATTCGTCCACGGAGTTGTCCAGCACGGCGTAGAGCGCCAGCGCCGGCTGGTGCCGGTACAACTCGCTGTCCGCCTCGAGCTTGTTCCACACGTCGTCGAGGCCGGCCAGCGCCTCGCGGTGAATCGTGAGAAGGAAGTTCCTCCCCAGGAAGGCGAACAGGGTCGACGTCTCGGGCCCTCCGTCCCCGCCGCGGTCGTGCGCGAAGTGCCACGTCAGGAACAGGTGGTCGCCGAACTCCTGGAGCTTGGGAAGCGCGCCTTCCCTGGTGACGGTGTTCAGCGCTACCGGGTGCGCGCCGACGAAAGCACCGGCGAGCTCGACCTCTTCGCCGGGCGGGTCCTCCATGTCGATCCAGAGCAGCCGGCAGTCGTCGAGCGCGATGCCGTCCAGCGAGTTCCCCCGGCTTACGCCTCCATCGTTCTTCTCGTAGTAGACTCTCATCCGTCGCCCCTTCCGGTCGTCAAACATTATAGTTGCTGCGAGGCGCAAACCAGAAGAGCCCGACCGGCCGCCGCCCGGCGGTACTGCTACAATGTTGCACATGGATCCCGATGAATTCGAGAAGGCCTGCCCGTTCGCGCTCGACCCGTTCCAGAGAGAGGCGATAGAGCTGCTGTCCGCCGGCAGGTCCGTCCTGGTGGCCGCGCCGACCGGGTCCGGCAAGACGGTGGTCGCCGAATACGCCCTGGAATCGGCCCGGTCCGCGGGTGGCGGGTTCTTCTACACCGCCCCCCTGAAGGCGCTCTCCAATCAGAAATACAGGGACCTTTGCCGCGCCATCTCCCCGGCGGAAGTGGGCCTGCTCACCGGCGACAACAGCATCAACGGCGACGCGAACGTAGTCGTGATGACAACCGAGGTACTGCGCAACATGATCTACGAGGGCAGCAGCCGGCTTGACGACCTCGAGGTGGTGGTGCTGGACGAGGTCCATTACATGCAGGACCCCTCGCGGGGCGCGGTCTGGGAGGAGATAGTCATACTCCTGCCCCGGCACGTCAGGCTGGTGGCGTTGAGCGCCACCGTCTCAAACGCTCGCGACCTTGCCGCCTGGATGGCCAGCCTGCGCGGCCCGGTTGACCCCGTGCTCTCCTCGGAGCGCCCGGTCAGGCTGAAGGACTTCTACTTCGCGGGAAGGGAGCTCGCCCCGCTCTTCTCCGGGAACCTTCCGCGCCTCCTCGAGGAGCAGCTCGAGGCCCTCAAGCGCCGGCACGAGAAACAGGGCGGGAGAGGCCGCTCGAGGAGAGGGGCGGACCTGAGGCCCCGGCGCACCGACGCGCTTCGAAAGCTCGATTCCAGGAGAATGCTGCCGGCGATATACTTCCTCTTCTCGCGGGCCGCGTGCGAGGACTCGGTCGGCTTCTGCCTGAAAGAGCGGCTCCGGTTAACCACCCCCGAGGAGGCGGCCTCGATCGAGTCGTATATCGACGAGAAAGTCTCGCCGCTGTCGGACGCCGATCTCGAGTGCCTCGACTACGCGGGTTTCAGGACCGCCCTGGCGAGCGGCGTCGCCGCGCATCACGCCGGAGCCCTGCCGCTGTTCAAGGAAGCGGTCGAGGAGCTCTTCGCCGCCGGGCTGATAAAAATCGTGTTTGCCACTGAGACCCTCGCCCTCGGGATCAACATGCCGGCCAGGAGCGTCATCATCGAGTCCCTGACCAAGTGGAACGGCGAGGAGCACAGGCCGCTTACTTCCGGAGAGTACCGCCAGCTCACCGGGCGCGCGGGACGCCGGGGGATTGACGACATCGGCTACTCGGTGATCATGTACCAGCGGTTCTTCAGCCTGGACCAGATCAAGTCGCTGGTGAGGCGGGAGCCGACGCCGGTGGTATCGAGGTTCGAAGTCTCCTACAACATGGCCGCGAACATGATGGCCGCCCACGACCTGGGGCAGACGCAGAAGCTGTTGAACCTTTCTTTCGCCCAGTACTGCGCGGACGCGAGGGTGGTTACGCTGCAGGCGCGGCTGGAGGGACTGGACGCCGACCTCACCAGGGAGATGGCCGGCAGCAGGTGCCCCGAGGCCGACGCCCTCGAGTACCGGAAGGTTGAGCGGGCGCTCGCTAAAGCGCAGCGCGGCCTCGCGTCCCTGTCCAGGGAGAGAAAGACCGCCCGGGTGCGGCAGGCCGTCGACGGCCTGCGGCCGGGCGACGTCTTCCTGCTGGAACAGAAAGGCCAGGAGAAGGTTTTCGCGGTGGTCCGGAGGCACCGCGGCAAGCGTTCCGAGGAAGGCGTACTGGTGGTCGATTCCATGGGCAGGTACCGGCGCATGACCGCCGGGACGCTGCGGAGCCCCCCACGGGTGGTGGGCAGCGCGGAGGTCGAGAAGATCACCTCGCCCACCCGGAAGGTGCGCAGGCAGGTCGGCGTGAGGATGGAGACGCTGGCAAGGAAGGCCGCCGGCCGGAGCGCGCCGGAAGCGGCGACCCCGGAGGAGTCGGAGCTCGCGCGCCGGGTGGAGGCGCTCAAGCGGGACATGGAGAAAAGCCCCTGTCACGACTGCGCCCACAGGGAGCGCTGCGCCCAGGCTGCGCGCAGGGCCGAAAAGCTGACCAGGCAGATCGACAATGCCCGAAGGGAGCGCGATTCCGGGCACGACGTGGTCTCCCGGAAACTGGTCGACGTGATCAACGTCCTGAACATGTTCGGCTTCATGCGCGGCGAGGACCTGACGGAGAAGGGGGAGATGCTGCGGCGCGTGTACAACGAGTGCGATCTCCTGCTGGTGGACGCGCTCGACGGGGGAATAATCGCCAGGCTGGAGCCGAAGGAGCTGGCCGCCTTCGCCTCCTGGTTCATCTACGAGTCGCGCGACGGCGACGCCGACGAGGACGGCGTGAGGGCCCGCGCCGAGGAAGAACACCTCCAGGGGGCCCTGACGGACGTGCTGGAATGGCTCGATTCCACGCTGGCGATGATACGAACCGCGGAAGGGGAGCAGGGGCTCGACCTCCACGGCAGCATCGACACCGGTTTCGGGGAGGCGGCGTACCTCTGGGCCGGGGGTGCCGCCCTGGAGGAGATGCTCGCGAGGTTCCCCGACCGCTCGATCGGGGACATGGTCAGGACGATGAAACAGGTGGTGGACCTCCTCCGTCAGCTCGCGGACATCTCCCCCGACCCGGTCTTGCGGGCGAACTTGCACCAGGCCATGGACGCGATCGACAGGGGCGTCGTCGGTTACTCGTCGCTGGAGTCGATCGCCGAGCACCAGGCGGGCATTGCGGCGGAGGCGTAAGAGCGATGGCGAAGTGTCTTGCGGTCGTCGAGTACATGGGCTCGCCGTTCCACGGATTCCAGGTACAGCCGGGGGTGCCGACCGTGCAGGGGGAGCTCGAGGCGGCCGTCGGCACGATCACCGGGCGTCCGACCGCCGTCAGCGGAGCCGGCAGGACCGACGCCGGCGTCCACGCCGCGGGCCAGGCGGTTTCGTTCGACGTCGAGGACGGAGCAGAACCGGAGGCTTTGCTGGCGGGACTGAACGCGGTGCTGCCGCGCGGCTTGAAGGTGGTTTCCCTCCGCCGGGTCCGCGACGATTTCGACCCCAGGAGGGACGCGCTCTGGCGGGAGTACAGATACTTCGTCCTGAACAGGGCCGCGCCCGGCGCGCTGCTCGGCGACTTCACCCATCACTTCCGCGGGACGATCGACCTCGAGCTCGCGCGCCAGGCGTGCGGCACGATGGTCGGGGCGCACGACTTCGGCGCCTTCCGAGCCTCGGGATCGCAGGCGGGCTCCACCTGGAGAGAGGTCTTGCTCTGCGACACCCGCCGGCTCCGCGGGGACGTGGTCCTCATAACGGTCCGGGCCAACGCCTTCCTCTACAGAATGGCCAGGATCATGGCCGGCGCCGTACTCGAGGTCGCCTCCGGCAGGATGTCACCGGTGGAGCTCCTGGCGCACCTGGATGGAGGGGACGTTCCGTGCGCCGCGCCGCTGCCCGCGAAAGGACTGTTCCTGTGGAGGGTGGAATACCCCGACGATATAACGTGCGGGGAGTGACCGCTCATGCCGGCACGGGCCGGCGCGGCGGAGCCCGGCAGCCGGAACTGTCGACAAACCGGTACTGAAGAATGTAGAGTCTCGTATCATGGTTCGCAGAAGGAAGCTGTGGCTTGTCCTGACGCTGGTCCTCGGTCTCGCCGTCGGCGGGGCGGCGGGCTACTTCGCCCAGAGCAGGATAAGGGCCACCAGGAAGACGACCGCGCGGGCGCGCCCGGGTTCGACGGCGCCGTCCACCGCGCCTGCGAAGAAGGCCGAGCCCCTTCCCGCCGACCCGGAGAGGATACGGCAGACGATGTCGTTCCTCAGCTCGAACATCGGGCCCCGGCCCGCGGGCAAGCCAGGGGAGAAACAGGCCGGGAGCTATCTGCTCACCGAGCTGGAGAAGATCGGGTACAAGGTCGGCATGGAGCAGTTCCCCTTGCCAAACGGTATGACGTCGCAGAACCTGATCACCGCTTCGCCGGGGAAGACCTCCCTGTACACGTTCTTCGTCTGCGCCCACATGGACACCAGGCCGGGATCTTCCGGCGCCAACGACAACGCCTCCGGGTGCGCCGCTCTCCTCGAGCTGGCGAGAACGGTGAAAGACATCGAGCACTACCCGGAGATAAGGTTTCTCGTCTTCGGCGCGGGAGAGGAGAACTCATCGGGGAGCGCCCGGGTCGGCTCCACTTACTACCTGGGAACGCAGCCCCAGCACGAGAGGAACAAAATTATAGGTGTGCTCTGCCTTGACACCGTCGCGGTCGGCCCGGAGATATGCTTCAGGGACTGGGGCCCCAGCAGTCCCGCCCTGGCGGACATTCTCGCGGCTTACGCCCGTGCCAGGGGGCTGCAGGCTACGAGGATGCGGGGGGAGGGCAGCGATCACCAGCCTTTCGGGGACGCCGGCATCCCCGCGGCATGGATGGAGAGGATGATGCCCGGCAACCAGCGCGATCCCAGGGCCGGTCTCTCGGGTGACGCCATGGACCACGTGTTCGTGGACCTGGCTGTCGAGGTGGTCAACACCATACGGGATTACCTGCTGGGGCTTGACAGGACCGCGTGTGAGACGATGCACACCACCGCCTACGGCCACGCCCCGGCAGGCACCGCGCCGTCACGGGGACGGGAGTGACGGGGAGGATTCCACGAGGAAAGACTCACGAACGTAGCCTTCCCTGCCGTTGGCGGGCAGACCCCCGTCCATGACCTCGACCTGGTACCACTGCTCGCCCCCGGAGAACTTCTCCGAGACCACCTTTACTTTACAGCCGTCGTAGAGCCTGGTCTGGTCCGGCCCGCCGGGGTAATCGGCGAGATAGCAGGCTTCGGGCCTGCCCGTGGTGTCCACCGCGAGGACATCGCCCACGGAGAACCTCGCCGTGCTGGAGGTGGCGGGTCGCTTCTTCGAGACGCCCTTGTCCCGGTAGAAGATCGAACCGATGAACCACCCTCCGACAGTGCCTCCCAGGAGAAAGAGAACAGCGAACAGCGCCACGAGCGCCCTGCGCCGCCATCCGCCCTTCTTCGCGGGCGCCTCCTCCGGCCCTGCGGGCGGGGGTTTCATCGCGACGACTGGTATGTCTCCGGGCACCCTCCAGGCGGCGACCATGATGTCCCCGGAGGCCCCGCGGGCCGCCGCGGTCTCCGCCAGCCAGTCACAGGCGATCTGCAGGTCGGGGCTGCTCATGAACGCCCCGGTCATCTCCTCGGCGCTCACCGCCGAGTACACGCCGTGACTGCAGAGGAAAAACACCTCGCCCGGCCGCAGCGGTACCCGCAGCAGGTCCGGTTCGGCGCTTCCCGGGACGCCCAGCGCCCTGGTCAGGCGCTTGGCCCCTCCGGGGGATATTTCGACGTGGTCACTGGTGACCTGGCGTGTTCCTCTCGCCGTAAGCACGTATGCCCGGCCGTTGCCGACATGGGCCACGAATGCGTTCTCGGCGTCGATCGCCGCGCAGGTCAGCGTGGTTCCAACGGGCTCTCCCCCGGGGGCCGGATCAGCCCCGCGGAGGCTCGCGTCGGCGGCTGATACCGCCGCGGCGAGTTCGCCCTCCGAGGCGCGGCGAAACGCCTCGCCATCCTCGTAACGGTTGGGGTCCATGGCGTCGTGAACCGCTTCGCAGGCCCCGCGGCTCGCTGCTTCGCCGAGCCCGGGCCCTCCGAACCCATCGGCGACCGCCATGAAGCAGAGGTAGCCCGCGGAGGCTCTGGCGGAGAAATCCCCGAGCATCAAGGAAGCTTCCTTGAACCCCCTCGCGCCCAGGCGGGCGGACGCGCCGCACGCGGGTCCGATCGTCCAGTATGACTGCCGCTGCTCTTCCATGGGTCCTCTATGCCCGCCCGGTGCGCCCGCGGCCCGGGAAGGCGACCCCGCCGGGCGGCCACCAGCCCCGTGGCGCTCCGGCGCGCGGAACGGCGGCGCCCTCCGCGTGGAGGCCGGTACCCGGCAGCGCCGTCTTTCCCTCGGGCCTGCGCTCACCGGTGAGCGCGCGCGCGGCGAAACCGGCCGCGAGACCGACCAGCAGGCACGCCACCAGTATTACTACGACTATTACGGTGCCCCCGCTTTCAGGAGAGAGCCCCCGTCCCGCGCGATGTGGTTTCATCATTGCGAAACAATACTTCTAGAACCGCCCTCCGGCAACCTGCGAGGGTCGAACCGCCCGGAGCCGGAGCGAGACGGGCGGAACCCCGTGGGCGCCCGGCGCGTCTTTCGGAAAGCGTCGTTGAAGGACATGAGTCGATACGTTCATAATCTCTTTAGTAGTGGGCAAGGACGGAAACGCGTTCCGCATCAAGGAAAACGGCGGTGATTCCGACGGCTGAAGACGACTTCTTCGCACCGGCAAGAGAGGAGTTGACCAGGTCCTCTCTGCGCGCGGCGCGCAACGCCAGACGGCGAAACGTCCGTAACGGCGTGCTCATGGCCCTCGGCGTGCTGTTGCTCGGGGGCATCGTGGCCGGGGCGATAGCGCTGCTCGTCATGAAAAGCGGCGGTCCCAGGGTGCCGAGGCTCGTTGGGATGAGGTACGCCGAAGCCAGGAAGCACATCGAGGGGATGGGGCTCTTCATCGAGATCGACCCCATGCAGGACAGCTCCGGCGACTGCTCGAAACTCAAGGTACGGAGCCAGGACCCCAAGGAAGGCGCCAGGGCGAAGGCGAACGAGACGGTGACCGTCAGGCTCGCCGGTCTTCACGAATCGCCGGAGCTCACCGGCGGGAGCAGGACGCCGCGGGCGGTGCCGGGCGGGGAGCCGGACACCGCCGCTCCCGAGGGGGAGCAGCCCGCCGCGCCGGCCCCCCCGGCCGGCCGGACAGTATGCCTCGACCCCGGCCATTCCCCCCGCTCCGGGAGCGAGATTGACCCCGCCACCGGGCTTAACGTCGGCGATAACGAGGGGGCCTCCGGGGAGATCCAGGCCATGTGGGACCTGGCCCAGAGGACGAAAGCGAGGCTCGAACAGGCCGGCTACTCCGTGCGGCTGACCAAGGACTCGCCCGACGCTTACGCTTCCCTCCGTGCGAGAGCGGACATAGGCAACACCTGTTCTGTGACGGTCCGGCTCCATTTCGACGACTCCGGGTACACCGGCGTCATGAGGCCGCCGGCGAACGCCGCGAGGTGTCCCCAGTCCGACTCTTCCCGCGTCACCGTGGTGGACCCGGGGGTGGCCGCTGAGAGCGACCGGCTGGCGAACGCGCTCGCCAGGGCGCTGGGGCTTTCCGTCAGGGACGACACAGGCGGGACCAGCAACGGGAACGCGACGCCCGCCGGGCACCCGACTTGCCTCATCGGCAGCGTTCTGTCCAGGGTGCCCGTTGTCTGCATCGAGAACCAGGTTTCGCTGGTGAAGGACAACGCGGCGGGGCGGGAGCAGGTGGCCGCGGCGATAGTCTCCGGCCTCAACGACTTCTTCCGGTGAGGGCCGGGAGCGCCCGGCGGCGGGTCCGGCCCGGTCCTTCTCCCGGTGGCTCCACGGGGAGGCGGGACTCTGGAGACCGGCCGGCATTGAGTTCGCCGGGCCCGGCCGGAGGACGCCTGGCTTTGTTGACACCGGCAGGCGATTACCCTACTATCATCAACGTGCGTTGGCGCCCGTAGCGGGCGTTCTTTTTTCGAGGATCTGCATGGCACACCTGAAGCTCTCGAAAACTACATACTCGGCGAAACCGGCGGACATCGAACGGAAGTGGTTCGTCGTGGACGCGGACGGCATGGTGCTGGGACGGCTCGCCACCGGGGTGGCGGCAGTGCTCAAGGGAAAGCACAAGGCCATCTACACCCCGAGCATGGACACCGGGGATTGTGTGGTGGTTATCAACGCGGAGAAGGTCGTCCTCACCGGAAACAAAGAAACCGACAAGATGTATTACAGGTACAGCGGCTATCCCGGCGGGATGAAAGAGACTCCGGCGTCCAAGGTCCGGGACGACCACCCGGAGCGCCTTGTCCTCCACGCCGTCAAGGGGATGCTGCCGCACAACAGGCTGGGGAGGGCTATGCTCAAGAAGCTCCACGTCTACGCGGGCCCGGACCACCCGCACGGCGCCCAGAAGCCCGAACCGCTCGAAATCAAGGGGTAGCACAGCTTGGCAGACGAATTCTTCATGGGTACGGGTCGCCGCAAGGAGGCCGTGGCGCGGGTGCGAATCTATCCCGGCAGCGGTGAAGTGAAGGTCAACGGGCACGTCCTGGAGGAGTATTTCCCCAACCGGCGGCACCGTATCGAGGTTCTCGCCCCGCTGATCCACGTCGACCTCAAGGGAAGCTTTGACGTCGTGGCCAGGCTCGACGGCGGCGGGATATCCGGCCAGGCCGGCGCGCTGCGCATGGGGATAGCGCGTGCCCTGGTGGAGTCCGACGAGACCTTGCGCGCCGACCTCAAGAAGGGCGGTTTCCTCACCAGGGACGCCCGGATGAAAGAGCGCAAGAAGTACGGTCTCAAAGGAGCCCGCAAGCGCCCGCAGTTCTCCAAGCGATAGGCTCCCGAAAGCGCCGCATAACGCCCTCCGGCGACTCTCCGACCTCACGCTTCCACGTCGTAAAGGCCATGGGGACGTTGTGATATTATTGGCCCGGCGGCCCGGGGGAGGGATCCTTTGAAGAAGTACTTCGGAACAGACGGCATCAGGGGAGAGGCCAACCTCGAGCTCACTCCGGAGCTGGCGCTCCGCCTGGGGAGGGCGGCGGTCCCCGCGCTCGGGGGGGCGGGATGCAGGGTCGTCGTCGGCAGGGATACGCGCCTGTCGGGGACGATGCTCGAGGACGCGCTCGTCGCCGGCCTGCTCGCCGAGGGGGCCGATGTGCTTCTCGCCGGGGTCATCCCCACCCCTGCGGTGGCCTTCCTGACCGAGGCCATGGACGCCGACACCGGCGTGGTGATATCCGCTTCTCACAACCAGTTCAAAGACAACGGCATCAAGTTCTTCGGGCCCGGCGGCGTGAAACTGCCCGACTCCACCGAGCGCTCCATCGAGGACCACTTCGAGGGCGCAGAGCCGTCCGCAGAAGGTGGCCCCGTGGGCGAGGCGCGCCACCTGCCTGACGCCGAGGACCTCTACGTGGACCACCTCCTCGATTGCGTGAACTTCGACCTCGACGGCTTCAAGGTGGCCCTCGACTGCGCCAACGGCGCGGCGTTCCGGGTGGCCCCCCGGGCGTTCGAGAGCCTGGGAGCGGCCGTCGAGTCGCTGGCGGTCGAACCGGACGGGCGCAACATCAACCTCGACTGCGGCTCCACGCATCCGGAGCACCTGGCAGGGCTGGTGAGGGACTGGGGCGCTTCGATGGGATTCGCCCTGGACGGCGACGCCGACAGGTGCATCTGCGTAGACGAGACCGGCGAGGTCCGCGACGGCGATTTCGTGATGTCCATCGCCGCGAAATATCTCCGGGAGCGGGGCCTGTTGCACCCGCCGGTGGTGGTCTCCACTGTGATGTGCAACCTCGGTTTTCAGAAAGCGATCGCCGAGCTCGGCGTCGAGCTCCACATGACCCGGGTTGGCGACCGGTACGTCATGGAGAAGATGATCGAGAGCGGGGCCGTGCTCGGCGGGGAGCAGTCGGGGCACGTCATTTTCGGCGAGCACGCCTCGACCGGCGACGGTCTGCTGACCGCCTTGATGGTTGCGGGGATCGTCAGGGACACCGGTGAGAGTCTCTCGAAGCTTGCGGGCGTGATGAAGAAGTACCCTCAGGTGCTCCTCAACGTGAGGCCCCGCAGCGGCCGCCGGCTCCAGTCGGGCATGGCGGTGTGGAAGCTCGTGGAGACGTACGAGGAGCGGCTCGGCGACGGCGGCCGGGTCCTGGTCCGCTCCTCGGGGACCGAGCCGGTGGAGAGGATAATGGTCGAGGCCACAAGCGAGCGCAAGGCCCGGGAGGTGGCGCGGGCGATAGCCGACGCCATGCTGGACGAGCTCGAGCACGCATAGACGGAAGAGGGAGACCATGTGCGGTATCGTGGGTTACCTGGGAGGCAGGGAGGCGCAGCCGATACTCTTCGGCGGCTTGAGGAAGCTCGAGTACAGGGGATACGACTCGGCGGGCATCTGCGTGGTGTCTCCGGCCGGAGAGATGTCCTGCGTCAAGGTCGTGGGAAACCTGGACGCCATGGAGGCGGCTCTTTCCGGCGTAACTCAGGCCGGGTCAGTGGGCATCGGGCATACCAGGTGGGCAACCCACGGGGTGCCGAATCAGGTCAACGCCCATCCTCAGTTCGACTGCAGGGGCGACGTCGCTCTTGTCCACAACGGCATCATCGAGAACCACGCCGCCTTGCGGTCGGAACTGGAGGCCCGCGGCCACGTCTTCAAGTCCCAGACGGACACCGAGACGCTGGCCCACCTGATCGAGGAGTACTACGACGGCGATCTGTGCGAGGCCCTGCGGGCGGGCCTTCTGCGCGTCGAAGGTTCCTTCGCCGTCGTCGCGGTCCACGCGGCCCAGCCGGGTGCGATAGTGGCCGCCAGGCGGGACAGCCCCTTGTGCCTGGGGCTCGGCGAGGGTGAGTACTTCATCGCCTCGGCGGTGCCCGCTTTCCTCGCAAGCACCAGGGAGGTGATCTACCTCGAGAACGACGAGATCCTCTCGGTGGACCTGCACGGTTACGGCGTGACCACGCTGGAGGGCCTCGAGGTCGTCCGCGATCCGGTGACCGTGGACTGGGACCTCGACGCCGCCGAGAAGGGCGGTTACGAGGACTTCATGCTCAAGGAGATCCACGAACAGCCACAGGCCGTCGCCGACACGATGGGTGACAAGTTCAACGAAGACGGCGAGATCGAGATGGAGGAGATCGAACTCTCGGCCGAAGCCGACCGCTGCCTCCGCAGAATAGTCGTGGTCGCGTGCGGCACCGCGTTCCACGCCGGCCTCCTCGCCAGGTATCTCTTCGAGCGCTGGGCGGCGCTCCCGGTGGAGATAGAGGTCGCCTCGGAGTTCAGGTACAGGAACCTGGTGGTGACCTCCGACGACCTGGTGGTCGCGATAAGCCAGTCCGGCGAGACGATGGACACACTTGCGGGGGTCAGAGAGGCCCGGCGCAGGGGTGCCCGGGTCATCGCTATCGTGAACACCGTCGGCAGCCAGATGACCCGCGAAGCCGGCGGCACCATTTTTACGCACGCCGGCCCGGAGATAGGGGTGGCGGCGACCAAGACGTTCAGCGCCCAGATGACTGCGGTGTACCTGCTGGCGATGCGCCTGGGCAGGCTGCGGGGACACCTGCGTGACGCCAGGTACGAGAAGAACGTGGCGGCGCTTCGGGAGATGCCTGATTTGATGCGCAAGGTGCTGGAGGACGACAGCGCGGTTGTCGCGGCGGCGCGTCGTTACCACGACCGCGACGATTTCCTCTTCCTCGGGCGGAGCGTGAGCTACCCAATCGCGATGGAGGGGGCGCTCAAGCTCAAGGAGATATCCTACATACACGCCGAGGGGTACCCCGCCGGCGAGATGAAGCACGGGCCGATCGCGCTGCTCGACGAGAACGTTCCCGTGGTCGCGCTGGCGCCCAGGGATTCCGTCTACGAGAAGATGGTCAGCAACATCGAGGAGGTCAAGGCGCGCGGTGCGCCCGTCCTCGCGGTGGCCACGGAAGGCGACGACTTCATGGCGGAGCTGTGCGACGACGTATTGTGGGTGCCCGACACCTCTGACATGCTCTCGCCCCTGCTGACCGTGCTGCCGCTGCAGTTGCTCGCCTACCACATCGCGAAGATGCGGGGGTGCAACGTCGACCAGCCGAGGAACCTGGCCAAGACCGTGACCGTCGAGTGATGCGCCGGCGGGATTGATGACATGGCTTACTGCCCTGAGTGTGGACGCGAACAGAGGTGCGGCTGCTCGGAGTGTCACATCTGCGGCGTCCCCCTGGTGGAAGGAAGAGGTCCGTCGCGGACATCGCCGGGCGCCGGCGCCTGGGGCCGGGGTTCCGGATCCGAGCCGCCGGGGTTCGCGGGTGTGCCGGAAGAAGGCCGGGGGGACGGGGTTCCGGGTTCCGGGCGACAGCCGGTGAACTGGCTTGCCCACGTGTTCCTGATCCTCGGCTCGAGCCTGCTCCTGATATGCCTGGTGGACATGGCCAACTCGGTGAAGCACTTCCCGGCGGTGTTGCCCATGGCGTCCGCCGCCGAAGGCACCAGGAGGGTCGGGTACTACCTGGGCATCCTGCTCTACACTAACTCGGCGCGGGTCCTGACCGGGTTCGCGCTGGCCTCCGGGGGGGTGCTCTCCAGCAGGATGACCGGGAGAGACGGCGGCTGGGACCGGGGGATACGGGGGATGGGCCTGTGCATGGGCGGGACGAGCGCGATCTTCTTCCTGGCGGCTCTGCTGCTGGTGCTGCCCCTCGGGCGCGTGCCCAGCATCCTGGAGGCAATGCTGCCCCCCCTCTGGGCCGCGGTGCCGGTGCTGTCGATCACCGGGGCGGCCCTCCTCGGAGCCGGTTACCTCATGGCCGCCCGGCTCGCCACGGAGAAGGAGTCCGTGTTCAGCAGGCTGCGCGGGATGGTCCGGCGTGAAGGGAGCGAGGACGGTTGAAATCGAATCAGTCGGAACGCGAGGGTGGTGTGACGCGTTGAGGGTCGTCCTCCCGTCGGAGATGGCGCGGATAGACCGCATGGCCGTCGAAGAGGAGGGCATTCCCTCGCTCGAGCTGATGGAAAGGGCCGGCGAGGGGGTTGCCCGCGCCGCCAGGGACATGCTCTCCTGCGGTGCCGGGCGGCGGGTCGCGGTGGTTTGCGGGAAGGGCAACAACGGCGGCGACGGCCTGGTAGCAGCCCGGCGCCTCTCCGCCTCGTTCGAGGCGTCCGTCTGCGTGGTGGGGGCAACGAGGCCGGACTGCCTGTCGCCGGATTCCCGCGCGAACTTCGAGCGTCTGCCGGGCACCCCTGTCGTCGTACAGTGGCTCAGCGACCCCGGCGAGGTCGCGGAGTTCGCCCGGGCGGCGCCGGCGTTCGACCTGATAATCGACTGCCTCTTCGGGACCGGCTTCAAGGGCCCCGCCTCCGGCGTTTTCGCCGGGGTTATCGACGCGGTGAACGCCTCCGGCAGGCCGGTGCTGGCGGTGGACATACCGAGCGGCGTGGAGGGCGACACCGGCGCGGTCGCGGGCCCGGCGGTGGTTGCGGAGAAGACGGTGACGTTCGCCGCGCCCAAGGTGGGGCTGGTCCAGTTTCCCGGAGCGGGCCACGTCGGTGAGATGGACGTAGTCGACATCGGCATTCCCGACAGGCTCGTCGAAAATGTGCCCGACTCGCGGATATTCGTGACCACCGAGGAGGAGGCGGACGGCCTTCTGCCCCACCGGCCACCCGACGCCCACAAGGGGACGTGCGGGAACGTGCTGGTCATCGGGGGGTCGGCGGGCATGAGCGGCGCGGTGTCTCTTTGCGCGCAGGCGGCGCTGCGAAGCGGCGCCGGCCTGGTCAGGGCCGCGGTTCCCGAGGGCCTGTGCGACATCATGGAGACGAAGCTGACCGAGGTCATAACGGTGCCGGTGGCCCAGGGGCGACGGAGGAGCCTGTCCCTGGAGGCGGCGGACGTCCTCATGGAGTGCGGCCGGAACGCCTCTGCCGTGGCCCTGGGGCCGGGAATGTCCACCGAGCCGGAAGCCCGGGACCTCGCCAGGCGGCTTGTCGCGGGAATCGAAGCCCCGCTGGTGCTGGACGCCGACGGCCTGAACGCCATGGCCGGCTCGACGGACGCTTTCGCGAAGCGGCGGCATCCCCTGGTGCTCACGCCGCACCCCGGGGAGATGGCCAGGCTGCTCGGCACCGACGCGGAGGCGGTGCAGAGGGACAGGATAGGCGCCGCCCGGCGCGCGGCGGCGGATTGGGAAGCGGTGGTGGTCCTCAAGGGGGCCGGGACCGTGACGGCGGGGCCGGACGGAGACGTCTACGTGAACCCCACCGGGAACTCCGGGATGGCTACCGCGGGGATGGGCGACGTGCTCACCGGGTGTGTGGCCTCGATGCTGGCACAGGGCCTTGGAGTTCTCGAGGCGGCGGTCGCCGCCGCGTGGTTCCACGGATACGCGGGCGACCTCGCCGCCCGGATGGAGGGCCGGGTCGGGATGACCGCCGGGGATGTGGCAAGGCACCTGCCCCTGGCGCTGCGCAGGGTGCCGGAAGAAAGGTGGTCTTGAATGAGAGAAGTGCTGGTCGAAGAGGCGATGACAGGCGACGCGATAACCGTTTCCCCCGGCACGAGCGTGACCGACGTGGCGAAGATCATGGTGGACAGCCGCGTCGGAGGGCTGCCGGTGGTGAACGAGGAGGGCGACCTGCTGGGGATCGTCACCGAGAGCGACCTGGTCGTGCAGGAGTCCGACGTCGAGTTCCCCTCGTTCGTCAGCTTCCTGTCAGGGTACGTGTTCGTGCCCGGCAGCCTGCACAGGTTCGAGGAAAAGTTTCGCAGGGCCGTCGCCGCGACCGCCGCTGAGGTTATGAGCGAGCACGTGGTGACCATAGATGCCGGTGAGACCGTCGAGCACGCCGCGACCCTCATGACCCGCCGGAAGCTCAAGAGGCTGCCCGTGCTCGAGGACGGGCGGCTGGTCGGCATGCTGACCATGGCCGACATTGTCAGGTTGATCAGCAGGGACATCCCCGTCCTGGGAACGGAGGAGGAATGAGCCTGGCGGGCGAAGGCAGGCGGGGCTCGCCGGGAGGCGGAGTCGTAAGGCCACTGTGGGCCGAGGTGGACCTCGACCGCATCCGGCACAACGTCGGCCATCTGCGCGGGCTCATCGGGGCCGGTTGCGCATTCATGGCGGTGGTGAAGGCCGACGCGTACGGCCACGGAGCGGTGCCTGTGGCCGGGGCGGCGCTCGAAGCGGGGGCCGATTGCCTGGGCGTTGCGCTCCTGGAAGAGGCCCTGGAGCTCCGGGCGGCCCGGATCGACTGCCCGGTGTACCTGTTGTTCGAGCCGCCGGCGAGCGGCGCGCGCGGGGCCGTCGAGGCGGACGTCGTATGCTCGGTCTACACCGAGGAGTACGCCCGCGCGCTGGCGGGCGCGGCGGACGCGCTGGGCAGGAAGGCCGCGGTCCACGTGAAGGTGGACTCGGGGATGCACAGGGTGGGGGTCCCCCCGGAGAAGACCGCGGAGTTCGCGGCCGCCATCGACCGGCTCGAAGGAGTTGAGGTTACCGGCATCTACACCCACCTGGCAGTGGCGGACAGGGCCGGACACCCTTTCACCGCCGAACAGCTCGATCGCTTCGAAGGCGCCGCCGCCGCCGCCGACATGGCGCTGGGCCGCCGGCTCGTGAGGCACGCCGCCAACAGCGCCGCGCTGATGTCGGAGGCCCGGAGCCATTACGACATGGTGCGTGTCGGGATCGCGATGCTCGGGCTGGACCCGTCGCAGTCTACGGGCGGTGTGCCCGGCCTGGAGCCCGCCCTGACGCTTCGCGGTGAAGTGTCTTTCGTGAAGACGGTCCCTGCGGGCGAGGGCATCAGCTACGGGCTCACCTACGCCCCGGAAAAAACCTCGACGATCGTCACGCTTCCCGTCGGGTACGCCGACGGGTGGTCGAGGCTGCTCTCCGGCAGGGCGGACGTCCTTGTCGGCGGCCGGAGGAGGCCGCTGGTGGGGACCGTTTGCATGGACGTCTGCATGGCCGACCTCGGTGACGAGGATGCCGCGCCGGGCTCACCTTTCGTTCTCATCGGGGCCGAGGGGAGCGAGCGGATCACCGCCGAAGAAGTAGCCGCGAAGATGGGGACGATCAACTACGAGATTGTCTGCATGATCAGCTCGCGGGTGCCGCGGGTGTTCGTCGAAGGAGACAAGGGAGGCGGCCGATGAAACTCTGCCCTCGATGTGGAGCGATATGGGACGGCGAGCGCTGGGTTCCCGAACCGGAAGAGGAACTCAGGAAGGCTTTCGGCGACGGCCGGCGCGAGGAGCGCCTCTGCCCCGGAGACCTGCGCCTGGAGAGGAAACAGGTCGAAGGGGTCGTCACGCTCGAGGGCGGGTTCCTGGAGTCTCACTTCGAGGAGATAGAAAACCTGGTCGGGAGGGTGGCCCGGGACGCCCGGAGGCGGAACGTGGCCGCACGGATACTGTCATCGACCCGGGGGGAGGGAAGCCTGGTGATCGAGACGACGGACGAGCACCTGGCGGAGAAGATTGGCAAAAAGGTGGAGAAGGCATTCAAGGGAGACCTGGAGATAAAGTGGCAGAAGAAGGACACTTTCGCGAGGGTCAAGTGGCGGAGGGACTGACCGGCGCTCCGGACGGAATGGCGTGACGCCGCCGGACAGGAGTCCCGGCGTGGCTGTCGGCGAGGGAGACCCCCTTCTGGAAGCGGTCGCGGACGCTCTGGGCGGGACGGGCCCGGGCGGCGCTTACGCCTGCGGGGAGTACGTGCTGGAGTCTCTCGCGGGGCGCTCCCCCGGGGGCATCATGCTGGCCTGCGCGTCGGTCGAAGACGCCTCGATGGTCCTCGAGGGGCGCACCGGGTGGAGGCGCGTCCCCGGTTCCGGGGGCGCGGTGGTGTTGAACCCGGGATCGGCGCGCCCGGTAACCCTCGTTGGTATCGAAGGACCGGGCGTCACGTCTCACCTTGCAGGCGCCGCCTTCACAGTGCTGGCGATGGGAATAGACCTCTTCGAACCTTCCCCGCGAACGCTCATCGACCCGCTGGGCGGCCTGTCCGACCTCCGGGCCGGGGTGCTGCGGGTTCCGGTGGAGGAAGCGCTGTTCGACGATCCCTCCAGGTGCTTCCTGGCGGCGGGGTTGCGGGCGCGGTTCGGCCTGGAGCCGGACGCCGACACGATGGGCGCGCTGCGGCGCGCCTCCGGCTTGGTGGGGCGAGTGCCCCCGCGGCGGACGTGGCGGGTGCTGTCGCGCCTCTACTCGGGAACGGGGCTTTCCGAGGTATCCGGTTTCCTGCGCCGGACGGGTGCCCTGGGGGCCCTTCTGCCCGAGGTCGAGGCGATCTACGACGTCCCCCAGAACTACTTCCACCACCTCGACGTCTGGGGGCACACGATGGAGACCCTCGACAGGCTGGAGGAGATGATGGAGGAACCCGCGTCGCGATTCCGCGCGCACTCGGGCGACATCACCCGTCACCTGGCGGAGACGGTGGAAGGCGGTGTCGACAGGCGCGCCTTTCTGGCGTTCGCCGGCCTGGTCCACGACCTCGGCAAGCCTCAGACGCGCACGGTGGAGCCTACGGGGCGCATCAGGTTCCGCGGGCACCAGTCCGTGGGGGCGGGCCTGGCCTGGTCCGTCGCCTCGCGCCTGGGCCTGGGACGAAGGGGGGCCGGGCACCTCCGTGGCATAGTGGGCGACCACATGCGCATCGGCCACCTCATCAAGGAGGGCGAGACGACCGCAGCGAGGCTCAAGGCGGCCATGGAGATGGGCTCCCACTGCGTGGAGGTAGTGCTGCTCTCACTCGCGGACAGGCTGGCAACCAGGGGCGAGGCTTCCACCGAGGAGGCCGTCGAGCGGTACTCCCGGGTGGCCTCGCGCGTGCTGGCCGACTGGTTCTGGCTGAGGCGGTGTCCGCCGCTGGTCGATGGACGTGACGTCATGGTGCACGCCGGGGTGGCGCCCGGTCCGGGGGTGGCCCGGGCCCTCTTCGAAGCGAGGGTCGCCCAGCGTGAATGCACCGTTGCCAGCCGCGGGGAGGCGCTGGAATTCCTGGCGCCGGACTTTAAGGGTAGAATGGACGGGCGGGGCCGCTGAGATCCGACGGGCCCCGCGCCGGACGCTGCCGCAGGGCACGCTCCAGAACACGACGGGGAACGCCCCCGGTCCACACGGCGACTCCTGGGAGAAAGTCGAAGGGAGCGATGGGTACGGAATACGCGGATCGGTTGACGGACGGACGGACGGCCCTCCATTCGAAGAGCCGCAGAGGCAGGAGGTGGATGGTCGGCCTCGGGCTTGCCGCGCTGCTGCCGGCCGCGACCCGCGCGGCCGCCTGGCGTCTGCGCAGGAAGCCGGACCCCGAGACCGGTGAGAAGCTCTCCGAGCCCCTCGGCGAGAAGGGGCGGTACATCAGGAGCCAGGACGGCACGAGGATCTATGTCGAGGAGATCGGAACCGGGCCGACCCTGGTGCTGGTGCACGGATGGTTCTGCAACACCGACATGTGGCACTACCAGAAGAAACTCCTTGCCGACCGGTTCAGAATGATCTGCTTCGACCAGCGCGGGCACAGGCGCAGCGACTGCCCGGACGGAACATGTTTCACCCTGGAGCAGCTCGCATCCGACCTGAAGGCGGTCCTGGACGCCTGCGCCGGGGACGAGCCGGTGTTGCTGGTCGGGCACAGCATGGGGGGAATGTCCATCCTCAAGTTCCTGGAGCTCTACCCCGCGGAAGCCGGTGGAAGGGTGAAGGGCGTGGCGCTGGTGGACACTTCGAACGTGCCGATGCACGAGACAATGATGCTCGGAGGGGCCGTCGGCGCGCTCCGGAAGCCCCTGGTCGAGCCGGCTTTCAGGTGGCTGGCGGGGCACCCGAGCTTCTCCGACGGCGTCAAGGACGTCCTGGTCGGCACCTCCCCGTTCCTGCTGGCCACCAGGTACCTGGGGTACGGAAGCGGGGCTTCTCTCACGCAGATGGAATACATCCAGGAGATGGCGCGCAAGACGTCCATGAAGGGAGCGTGCCGGGCGGGCCTCGGCCTGTTCCGCAGCGAGAAGCCGACCAGCATGGAGGCGCTCGTGAGGTCGGGCATACCGGTGTTGATATGGGTCGGCGAGAAAGACAAGCTCACCAGGCCGGAGGTGTCCGTCCGCATGAAGGAACAGATGCCCGGCGCCAGGCTCCGCATCGTGCCCGACACCGGCCATCCCAGCTACATGGAGGAGTACGCCGACTTCAACGAGGAGCTGGAGGCCCTGGCGAAAAAGGCGTTCGGGAGCTGAGCGGGGAGGTCTGATGCTGGGGACGATAAGGGTCGGGCACGCGCAGGACACCGGGGCACTCACCGGCTGTACGGTCTTCCTGCCGCCGGCGGGGTCCGTGGCCGCGTGCGAAGTGCGGGGCGGCGCGCCGGGGACACGCGAGACCGCGATGCTCTCGCCGGCGTTCACCGTGGAGTGCCCCAACGCCATTCTCTTCACCGGCGGCAGCGCGTTCGGTCTCGACGCGGCGTCGGGCGTGGTGCGATACCTCGAGGAGAGGGGAACCGGGTTTCCCACGCCGGGGGGGCCGGTGCCGATAGTCAGCGCCGCGGTCATATACGACCTCGACCTCGGGGAGCCCGGGGTGAGGCCCGACTCCCGCATGGGCTACGAAGCGTGCGGCGCGGCTCACACGGATGACGAAAGGGAAGGGAGCGTGGGGGCCGGCACCGGGGCGTCGGTGGGAAACGTCTACGGGAGGGCGCGCTCTACGCGCGGCGGCTTCGGCATCTACCGGTTCCACGCGGATTCCTTCAAGCTGGAGGTGGCGGCGGTGGTCAACGCGCTCGGAGAAGTCGTAGACTCCTCCGGCGCCGTCCTTGCCGGGGTCCGTGACGAGAGCGACCGTTACGTGAGCGCCGAGAAGGCCCTGTGCGGCACGGCCGGGATCGCCCGTGGTTGCATGGAGAACACGACCCTGGTGCTGGTGGCCACCAACGCGAAGCTGAGCTGCGCCCAGGCCTGGAGGCTCGCCGCTCAGGGGCACAACGGCATAGCCCGGGCCATCAGGCCGTCGCACACCAGGTTCGACGGGGACACTGTCTTTGCGCTGGCGACCGGCGAGGTGGACGCTCCACCCGACGCCGTGGAGACCCTGGCCGCGATGGGTGCGGCCGAGGCGATAAGGGCGGGGGTCATGAGGGCCACGGCCGCGGGCGGCATACCGTGCGCCGCCGACATGCTAGGCCGCCGGGCGGGCGGCTGACCGGGGCGGCGCACGGTATGGCGGCCACGGCAGAGGGCCTGGGCTCCTGCTGGGTCGGGGCGTTCGACGAGGAGCGTGCCGGAGAGGTCCTCTCCCTGACGTCCCGCGTCCGTCCGCTGGCGATGCTGGCGATAGGCTACGGGGCGGTGCCTGCGGCGATCACGCCGAGGGAGCCGTTCGCCAGGTTCACCAGGTACGTTTGAGAGGAACGAGATGCCGATTTACGAGTACCGGTGCAGGAGCTGCGGGAAGAAGTTCGAGCGGCTGGTGCGTGGAAGCGAGAAAGTGAGCTGCCCTCGGTGCGGGAAGGGCGACCTCGACAAGCTGTTCAGCGTCTTCGGCGTGAAGTCGGGCGACAGCTTCACGCCGTCGAGCGGTGGCGGATGCTCTTCCTGCCAGGCGTCGTCCTGCGAGGGCTGCGGGGGATAAGTCGGACGCCCGCGTGTGGATGGCGGATTGCGAGGTGTGGTGCGGATGCACGAGGCCGGGTCGCTGGAGGAGCTCCGGGAGATGCTGGGGGACTGCGCGAGGTGTCCCCTGCACCAGAGCAGGACCAAGCTGGTTTTCGGGTACGGTGACCCCGGGGCCGACCTGATGTTCGTCGGAGAAGCCCCGGGACGCGCGGAGGACGCCCGGGGGCTGCCTTTCGTGGGACCGGCGGGCAGGCTCCTCGACGAAATGCTGGACTCCATCGGGATGGAGCGCGGACAGGTCTACATCACCAACGTGGTGAAGTGCAGGCCTCCGGGAAACCGCGACCCGCTGCCCCCGGAGATCGAGGCGTGCAACCCGTTTCTCACCGCGCAGATAAGGCTCGTCAGGCCCAGGATAATATGCGAGCTGGGCCGGGTCGCTGCCGGAGTAATGATGGGGCGCCCGATCCCTATCACCCGCAACCACGGCCGGAGGTTCGCGGGCTCCGGCTACTCCAACGTGCCGGTCTTCCACCCCGCCGCGGCGCTCCGGGCCCCGGCGACGATGCAGCTCCTGCGCCAGGATTTCCAGGACCTCCGGGGGTACCTGGAGGAGCAACAGGGGCCGGACGGTGCGCCAGGGGAGGCCGAGAAGCCGGAAGAGCCCGGGGAGCCCGAGCAGCTGGGGCTCTTCTGAGCGCGCGGGAACGGGGCGTTCGATGGTGCTGGAGATCAGAAGCGGTTCCGCCGGGCAGACAGCCGGCATTGCCCTCGCCCTGGCGCGGGCCCTGAGAGCTGGCGACGTGCTCGCGCTCGACGGTGAGCTCGGAGCGGGGAAGACGGTAATGGTCGCCGCCCTGGCCCGCGCCCTGGGACACGACGGCCCGGTGAGGAGCCCCACTTTCACGTTAATCAACGTGTACCAGGACATCTCCCTCTGTCACGTGGACGCCTACCGCCTCGACGGCGCGGACGAGCTTGTCGAGGCGGGGGTGGAGGAGTACCTGGACGGCGGCTGGATATGCGCGGTCGAGTGGGCCGGCCGGGTACGGGCGGCTCTTCCCGAGCGGACGATGGACGTGGAGATACGTTTCGGGGAGGGAGAAGACGACCGCCTGGTCGCCGTGACCCCGCGGGGCGACTGGGGCTCCCGCACGGAGGAAATCCTGTCGGAGTTGAGGCGGCATGCCTGAAGAGCCGGTGGTAGTTGCCTGGGACACCTGCACCGCTGAGGGCGTGGTGTCCGTGTCGCGGGCCGGCCGGACGCTGAGCGCTTCGAGGTTCCGGACCGTGAAGGGACACGCGGGGTGGCTCATGCCGCTCGTAGACACGGCCGTATCCTCGGCGGGGATAACCCCCGCGGGGATTGGCGCGGTGGCGGTTGGCACCGGTCCCGGGGGCTACACCGGGGTGAAGGTTGGCGTCAGCACCGCCAAAGGCATGGCGCTTGGCCTGGGGGTTCCGCTCGCGGGCGTCCCCACGCTCGACCTCCTGGCCGCGCACGCGGGCGACACCCGGGGTCCGCTGCTCTGCTGCATGGACGCCCGCCGCGGACTCCTTTTCGCCGCCGCGTACCTCGCCGGCGAGGAGGTGCGGCGGGTGACGGATTTCAGTTGCCTGGACGCGGAGGGCGCCGCGGGGCTCCTGGAGATGTCCCACGGCGGTCGCGCGACAGCCGTGGGTTACGTGCCCGGAGAACTGCTGGAAGCGCTGGGGCGGCGTGGGGTTGACGTGAGGGTGCTGCCACAGGAGGAGGTCGGCTTCCCGTCCCCGGAGATACTGGCGGTCCTCGCGACCTCCGCGGTCGCGCGGGCGCCCGACGGGGGGGCGGCCGGCGTTCTACCGATCTACCTCAGGAAAGCGGTATGAGGTGAGCTGACATTGCCCAGGTTCGGGAACTATCTGATCAGGGACATGCTCTACGCCGACGTCGCCGGGGTGGTGGCGCTGGAGAAGGAGATATTCCCCAGCCCCTGGGGCGCCGAGCTGTTCCGCTACGAGATAGAGCACTGCGAGCGCACCATCTACCTGGTCGCCGAGAACGACGCCGAGCTCGCCGGCTACGCCGGGGCGCAGGTCATCGAACGGGAGGTCCACGTTACCAACCTGGCCGTGCTCCGCTCGCGCAGGCGGTCCGGGCTGGGGTCGGCGCTGCTGCTCGAGGTCGTGCGCAGGGGCCTGGAGAGGGGAGCCCGCTGGCTGACCCTGGAGGTCCGCGCGGGCAACGACGGGGGGAGGCGTTTTTACCGGGAGTTCGGCTTCGAGGAACTGGGCCTGCGCCTCGGCTACTACACGGAAACGGGGGAGGACGCGGTCATCATGGCGACCGGCGACATAAGGGCCCCGGAGTACTCCGAACTGCTGGAGCGGATGCGGATGCGCGCCGCGTCGAAGGAGGGGGGCTGATTGCTGCTGCTGGGGATCGAGACGTCGTGTGACGAATCGGCGGCCGCGCTGGTGGAGGACGGGACGAGGGTTCTCTCGAGCGTGGTGGCCTCCCAGGTGGACCTGCACGGTTCCTACGGCGGGGTAGTCCCGGAGATAGCCGCGCGCGCCCATGTCGAGTCGATCGTCCCGGTGGTCGCCGAGGCGCTTCGGGCTTCGGGAGACGCTCCGGACGCCGTGGCCGTCACAGTGGGCCCGGGGCTCGTCGGGTCGCTGGTGGTCGGGCTCTCCTGCGCCAAGGCGCTCGCCTGGTCGTGGGGGGTGCCGCTGGTGGCGGTGAACCATCTCGAAGCCCACGCGTTCGCGCCCGCGCTGGAGGACTCGCTTCCGGACACTCCGTTCCTCGCTTTGGTGGTGTCCGGGGGTCACACCCTGCTCGCCGAGGTCCGCGCGCTCGACGACATCGAGGTGCTGGGAGAGACCCGGGACGACGCGGTGGGCGAGGCGTACGACAAGGTGTCGAAGTTCCTGGGGCTCGGCTATCCGGGGGGCCCGGTCCTGGACCGGCTGGCCGCGAAGGGGAACCCCCGCGCCGTGGATTTGCCGCGGGCGATGATGCACAGCGGGGACTACGACTTCTCCATGTCGGGCTTGAAAACGGCGGTGATAAGATACATTGCGCGCCTGGAGGCCGAGGGAAGGGAGCCTCCGCCGCCGGAGGACCTGGCCGCCTCCTTCCAGGCCGCGGTGGTGGAGGTCCTGGTCGGCAAGACGGTGCGGGCGGCCCTCGACAGAGGCTTGAGGCACGTCGTCATCGGCGGCGGCGTGGCGTGCAACAGCGGTCTGCGTTCGGCCCTGGGAGCGGCGTGCGGCCGTGAAGGGCTTGTCCTTGTCGGCACCTCCGGGTCGCTCTGCACCGACAACGCGGCCATGGTGGCGGCCGCGGGCTACATGCGCTACGTTGCCGGCCAGTTCTCGGGGCTGGACACGGACGTCCATCCGAACCTGCGGCTCGGAGAGCCGATACCGCAGGCGCCCGACGGCCTCGTCCGTTGAGGAGGGGAGATGAAGAAGTACATACTCGCTATTGACCAGGGCACGACAGGCTCGACCGCGGTGCTGTTCGACGAAAGAGGGGCGGTCCTGAGCAAGGTGAACAGGGAGTTCACCCAGTATTTCCCGCAGGGCGGCTGGGTCGAGCACGACCCGGAGGAGATATGGGCCTGCACGCTCGCCTGCGTGGAGGCGGCCCTTGCGGAGGCGGACACGGAGCCGTCACGGATCGCGGCGATAGGGATCACCAACCAGAGAGAGACGAGCGTGTTCTGGCGCAAGGGGACCGTCGAGCCCCTGGGCCGGGCGATCGTGTGGCAGTGCAGGAGGTCCGCCGGGATCTGCGAGCGCATGCGCGCCGAAGGCCACGAGGAGCGTTTCCGGGTCTCGACGGGCCTGGTGCTCGACCCTTACTTCAGCGGGACCAAGATTACCTGGCGCCTGGAGAACGACCCGGGGTTCGCGAAGCTGGCGGGACAGGGAGAGGTCAACTTCGGCACCATCGACTCCTGGCTGCTGGCTCGGCTCACCGGGGGCAAGGTCCACGCGATCGACGTGTCGAACGCGTCGCGGACCCTGATGTTCAACATCAGGACGCTCGAGTGGGACGGCGGCCTGCTGGACCTGCTGGGCGTGCCCCCTTCCATGCTCCCGGAGGTAAGGCCCTCCAGCGGCGTCTTCGGATACACCGACCCGGACCACTTCCTGGGCGTGCGGGTCCCGGTGGCGGGCATCGCCGGCGACCAGCAGGCGGCGCTCTTCGGCCAGGCCTGCTACCACAGGGGCATGACCAAGAACACCTACGGGACGGGGAGCTTCGTCCTGGTCAACACCGGCGACGAGCCCGTGTCCTCCGCCTCGGGGATGCTGACGACGATCGCCTGGGGAATTGACGGCGCCGTGACCTACGCGCTGGAGGGCTCGATCTTCATCACCGGCGCCGCCATCGAGTGGCTGCGTGACGGGTTGAGTATCATCGATGACGCGTCGGAGACCGGGCCAGTGGCCGAGCGTGCGCCGGACACCGGCGGCGTCTACTTCGTGCCCGCGCTGGTCGGGCTCGGAGCGCCGTACTGGGACCCGTACGCGCGCGGCGCCATACTGGGCATAACCAGGGGCACCAGCAGGGAGCAGATCGTCAGGGCCACCGTGGAGTCGATGGCTTACCAGACCAGGGACGTCCTCGAGGCGATGAGGAAGGACTCGGGGATCGACCCTGCCTCGCTCAGGGTGGACGGCGGCGCTTCGGTAATGGACGTGCTGCTGCAGTTCCAGGCGGACCAGCTGGGCATCGAGGTTCAGAGGTCCGCGGTCGCCGAGACGACAGCGCTCGGGGCCGCCTACCTGGCAGGACTCGGGGTCGGTTACTGGAAAAACATCGATGAGATCGAAAGCATCTGGAAGCCGGAGAGGACTTTCGAGCCGTCGCCGGACAGGGAGCTCGCGGACGAGAAGTACTCCGGCTGGAAGAGGGCGGTGGAGCGTACGCGTTCCTGGGAGCCGGCTTGAACGGGGCGGAGCGCCGGCTGCCCCATGCACGTCATGTGAGGCGCGGTGAGTGAGAGGTACGACGCGGTGGTGGTCGGCGCCGGCTGCGCGGGGGCCCTCCTGGCCATGGGGCTCGCCGCGGGGGGCAACAGCGTGCTGCTGCTGGACAGGAAGGCGGGTGACTGGTCCGGGCCCCGCACCCGCGATCTCATCGAGGAGGAGTCCCTGGACTCGGCGGGCCTGGAGACGGGGCGCTTCGGCGAACGGCCCGGCGGCATCGAAGTCGTAAGCCCATACACGGCCACGCGGGTGTCAGTCCCCGGCGGGCGCTTCCGGGTGGTGGAAGGGAGGGCGCTGCTGGAGCACCTGCTGGAAGGGGCACGCGAGGCGGGTGCGCGTCTGATGAGCGGGTGCGTCGCCGGGGGCACGGAGATACACAACGGTTTCGTGACCGGCGTTACCACCGACAGGGGCACGTTCTCCTGCAGGCTCGCCGTGGACGCGAGCGGGCCGGAGCGCGTCCTCTGCCGGACCATCCCTTCCGGCATGGGCATCCCCAGGCGCATCAGGAGCGGCGACCACGTCTCGGTATACAGGGAGGCCAGGCGCCTGGCGGTAAAGACCCCGCGGGAGGCCGCGGAGGAAGTGTTCCGCTTCTACATCGGCCGCTACGGGGGTTACAGCTGGACGTGCCCGGGCGGCGACGGGACGGTTGATATCGGGACCGCGGTGCAGGACCGCGCCGGTTCGCCGGACCCGCGCGAGATACTCCTCGGATACGTGAGGTCGGAGCCGTCGGTGGGCGAGGAGGTCCTGGCGGTGGATGGCGGCCGCATCGCCACGAGGCGCCCTTTGAACACAATGGTGACCAACGGCCTGATGGTCGTTGGAGACGCCGCCTGCCAGGCGACGCCGGTGATCGCCAGGGGCACGGGAGGCGCGCTCCTCGGCGGTTCCCTGGCCGCCGCCGCGGCGGTCCGGGCCCTCTCCGGCGGGGAGGCGTCGACGGCGGCCCTGTGGTCGTACAACAGCGAGTACATGCGGGCAAGGGGCGCCGACATGGCGGCCCTGGACTGCCTCAGGCTGCTGATGCAGCACATGACGGAGAAGGAGTTCTCGTGGAGCATGGCCAGGGGGGTGATCGATGAGCAGGAGATAGCCGCGGCCCTTCGCGGGAGGTTCGAGGTGCCGACCGCCCAGGTGAAGATAAGGAACGTCCTCAAGGGGCTGTCGGGCGTACCGCTGCTGGTGAGATACGACGGTGCGCTCAAGCTTGCCGGAAGGGTGCAGCAGCACTACAGGGAGTATCCCTCCACCTACGACGCCGAAGCTTTCGCGGACTGGGCGCAGGGGGCCGACTTCCTGCTCGAGGACGCGGAGAAGGTGTAGCCGGCGCCGCGCGGGGAGCCCGTGGCCCGTCCCTGGTTCGCCGCTTGAAGCGCCCCCGGGACGAACGGGGGAGAAACCTGTTGACTCGAAAACACAAAACCGTATAATTACCCACTAGCACTCTCTTGTGGCGAGTGCTAATAGACCAATCGGACCGAGGAGGAGTGGACATGGACCTGGAACCGTTGGGAGACAGGGTAATCGTCGAGCCCGGCGAGGGCGAGGAGAAGACGGCTAGCGGCATCGTCATCCCCGACACCGCCAAAGAGAAGCCGCAGGAGGGCAAGGTGCTGGCCGTAGGCCCCGGCAGGTACGAGGAGGGCAAGCTCATACCGCTGGAGGTCAAGGTCGGGGACAGCGTCATCTACTCGAAGTACGGCGGCACCGAAGTGAAGGCCGGGGGCAAAGACCTCCTCATCCTGAGCGAGAGAGACATCCTCGCCAAGAGGAAGCCGTCCAAGGCGAAGAAGTAGCGAAAGGGGAGTCTGGAAGATGGCAAAGATACTTGAATACGACGAGGAAGCCCGCAGAGCCCTCGAGGCCGGCGTCACCAAGCTGTCCGACGCGGTCAGGGGCACCCTGGGGCCGAAGGGGCGCAACGTAGTCCTGGAGAAGAAGTTCGGCGCTCCGACAATCACCAATGACGGGGTCACCATCGCCCGCGAGGTGGAGCTCGAGGATCCTTACGAGAACATGGGTGCCCAGCTCGCCAAGGAAGTCGCGACCAAGACGAACGACGTGGCCGGCGACGGAACCACGACCGCTACCGTCCTCGCCCACGCGATGGTGAAGGAAGGCCTGCGCAACGTCGCGGCCGGGGCCAACCCCATGCAGATCCGCCGCGGGATAGACAAGGCCGTGGAGATGGTGGTTGCCGACATCAAGAAGCGCTCCAAGGAGATAGAGAGCAAGGAAGAGATCGCGCGCGTGGCCGCCATCAGCGCGGACAACGACGAGGTCGGCCGCATAATAGCCGACGCCATGGACAAGGTCGGAAAAGACGGCGTTATCACCGTCGAGGAGTCCCAGACCTTCGGGATGGAGTTCGACGTGGTGGAGGGCCTGCAGTTCGACAAAGGTTACCTCTCGATGTACATGGTAACCGACACCGACCGGATGGAAGCCGTCCTCGAGAACCCTTACATCCTCATCGCCAACCAGAAGATCTCCGCGGTAGCGGACCTCCTGCCCGTCCTCGAGAAGGTCATGCAGGCGGGCAAGCCGCTGCTGATCATTGCTGAGGACGTCGAGGGCGAGGCGCTCGCCACGCTGGTGGTCAACAAGATCCGCGGGACGTTCACCAGCGTAGCGGTGAAGGCGCCCGGGTTCGGTGACAGGCGAAAGGCGATGCTCCAGGACATCGCTATCGTGACCGGGGGCCAGATGATCTCCGAGGAGCTGGGCATGAAGCTCGAGAACGTCACCCTGGACATGCTCGGCAAGGCCCGCCAGATCAAGGTCAGCAAGGAAGACACGATCGTCGTCGAGGGCAAGGGCTCCAGCAAGGACGTCGAGGGACGCATCGCCCAGATACGTGCCGAGATCGACAAGAGCGACTCGGATTTCGACCGCGAGAAGCTGCAGGAGAGGCTCGCCAAGCTCTCCGGCGGCGTCGCGGTGATCAAGGTCGGCGCGGCCACGGAGGTCGAGCTGAAGGAGAAGAAGCATCGCATAGAGGACGCCCTTTCGGCGACCAAGGCTGCGGTGGAGGAAGGGATAGTCTCCGGAGGCGGCGTCATCCTGGTCAACGCTGCGAATGCGATCAAGCCTCCGGCCAAGATGGGCGACGACGAGAAGACCGGCACCGAGATCGTGAAGAAGGCGCTGTTCGAACCGCTCCGCCAGATCGCCACGAACGCGGGACTCGAAGGGTCCGTCGTGGCCGAGAGGGTCAAGGAACTGAAGGACGGCATGGGCCTCAACGCGCTCACCGGCGAGTACGTCGACATGCTCGAGGCCGGCATCATCGACCCCGCGAAGGTCACCCGCTCGGCGCTGCAGAACGCGGCGAGCATCGCGGCAATGATGCTCACCACCGAGGCGCTCATCGCCGACAAGCCCGAAGAGCCCGGCGCCATGGGGATGCCCGGCGGCATGGGCGGAGGAATGCCTCCCGGAATGATGTAATCCGGTTCACCGGAGAAAACACGAAGCGCCCGCACCCGCGGGCGCTTCCGCTTTCCGGGACCAGGGGGCCCTCTTTCGCCTACCCGCCGGTCCCGCCCGGGTCCCGGCGGCGCCGGATGATCCAAACGCAGCGCTCGTCGCCGCGTGGCAGCGAATGTGTGCACTCCATCTCCAGCGAAGGGTCCACCGCCTCGAGCCACGCCGCGAAGGCGTCGTTGTCCACCAGCTCGCAGGGCACTTCTTCGGCGCGTCCGGCCCTCTCCAGGCTCTCCCGCCAGGTGCAGCGCTTCACCGTGAAGAGCGATTCGTCCGCCGAGGTCTCGCTCTCGCACTCGGAGCCGTCGACAGCGCACAGCACCTCCAGGAGCCGGCAGACGGTTTTCATGTCCGGGGACGGCGACGCGCCGAGCTCTATTCCCAGCAGCCCGCAGGCCCTCTTCAGCATGACCACCCCGTAGCGTCGCCAGACCTCAAGGTCGAGCTCGAGCGCTCCCTCGAACCCCAGCCTGTCCTCCGCGGCAAGGAACCACAGGCCGTCGATCGCGCGGAGCGCGCCGCACCTCAGCTCGTCGATGGCTTCCCTGTCGATCTCCATGGCAACCTCCTGTCCGGGCGGTCGGGGCACGCAAGACTCCGCGCGGGCGGGCCCCGCGCCTGCTTCGCAGGGGCCCTCGCGGGACATCCCGGCGTCCTTGACGCATTTCCTTTACCCGCCAATCTCTACATGATTAAATATGGAACACTACGACCTCTTCAACCCGCTACTGGAGGTATCTTGGAAGTCGAGATCGGCATGGGAAAATCGGGACGCAGGGCTTACGGGCTGGACGACATCGCGATAGTGCCCTCGCGCCGGACCAGGGACCCCCTGGACATCGACCTCTCCTGGCAGCTGGGTCCATTCAGCTTCGAGCTGCCTTTCCTGGCTTCGGCGATGGACGGCGTCGTTGATCCGGCGATGGCCGTCGCCGTTGGCAGGCTCGGAGGGCTGGGCGTCCTCAACCTCGAGGGCCTCCAGACCCGTTACGAGGACCCCGCGCCGGTGCTGGAGAAGATCGCCACGCTGCCCAAGGCGGAGGCCACCCGCGGGATACAGCGTGTCTACCAGGAGCCGGTGAAGCCGGAGCTCATCGGCCGGAGAATAGAGGAGATCAAGCGCGGCGGGGTCGTGTCGGCGGCGTCTCTGACCCCGCAGAGGGTCGAGGAGTTGTACCCGTACGCCCTCGAGGCCGGCCTGGACGTGCTGGTGATACAGGGGACGGTGGTCAGCGCCGAGCACTTGAGCAATTCCCAGGAGCCCCTGGACCTCTACGAGTTCATATCGGGGCTCCCGGTGCCCGTGGTCGTGGGTGGCTGCGCGTCGTACCACACCGCGCTCCATCTCATGCGCACCGGCGCGGTGGGAGTCCTCATCGGCGTCGGTCCCGGGCACGCCTGCACGACCCGGGGTGTGCTCGGCATAGGCGTTCCCCAGGCCACGGCCCTGGCGGACGCCGCCGCCGCAAGGGCCAGGCTTATGGAGGAGACCGGCAGGTACGTGAACGTCATCGCCGACGGCGGCATCCGCACGGGAGGCGACATCGCGAAGTGCGTGGCCTGCGGCGCCGACGCGGTGATGATCGGCGCGCCGATCGCCAGGTCCCTCGAAGCGCCCGGGAGGGGGTTCCACTGGGGCATGGCCACGTTCCACCCCGAACTGCCCCGTGGCACGCGGGTGGAGGTCGGCAGGGCCGCGTCCCTGGAGGAGATTCTCAAGGGCCCGGCGCACGAGAACGACGGCACGCTGAACCTGTTCGGCGGACTGCGCGTGTCAATGGCCACGTGCGGTTACGCCACGCTGAAGGAGTTCCAGAGGGCCGAGGTCATGGTGGCCCCCGCGCTGCAGACGGAAGGCAAGTCCATACAGAAGAGCCAGGACGTCGGGATGGGCAGGTGAGCGGCCCGCGGCGGGCCCGCGTTCCCGAACGGCGCCTTCGATGAAAGCAGGTTGACGGTGTCCCATGAGAGCTTGGTTCTGATAATCGATTACGGCGCGCAGTACGCGCACCTGATCGCCCGGCGGGTGCGGGAGTGCAAGGTCTACAGCGAGATAGTCCCTCACGATACGCCCGTTGACCGGATCAAGGAGCGCGCCCCCGACGGCATCATCCTGTCCGGCGGTCCCATGAGTGTTTACGAGGACGGCGCCCCCGGCATCGACCCGGCCGTTTTCGAGCTCGGCATCCCGATACTGGGCATCTGCTACGGCATGCAGCTCATGGCCGGCAGCCTGGGCGGAAAAGTGGAGCCGACAGGCGTCCGTGAGTACGGCAAGACGCCCCTCACCGTCCTGGAGGAGGGTGTTCTGCTCGACGACCTCCCCCTCGAGCAGACCGTGTGGATGAGCCACGGCGACACCGTGACGGCGCCCCCCCCGGGATTCGAGGTTACCGCCCGCACGGAGGTCTCCCCGGTAGCGGTCGTGGAGTCGCGCGAGCGCGGACTGTACGGCGTGCAGTTCCATCCCGAGGTCGTGCACACCCCGGCGGGCACCGAGATGCTCAAGCGTTTCCTGTACCGCGGCTGCGGCTGCCTGCCCACCTGGACGATGTCGTCGATCATCGAGGATTCGGTGAGCGAGATCAGGGCCAGGGTCGGCGAAGAGAAGATAATCTGCGGCCTATCCGGCGGCGTGGACTCGGCGGTTGCCGCGGTCCTGGTGCACAAAGCCCTCGGCGACCGGCTGACCTGCGTTTTCGTCGACACCGGGCTCCTGCGGAAGAACGAAGCCGCCGAGGTCGTGGAGACGTTCGGCCGTCACCACAAGATGCAGCTCGTGCACGTTGACGCCTCGGAGCGCTTCCTCTCCAGGCTGGCCGGGGTCACCGACCCCGAGGCCAAGCGCAAGACCATCGGCAACGAGTTCATCAGGGTCTTCGAGGAGGCCGCGTCCGGGCTGGAGGACGCGAGGTTCCTGGTCCAGGGGACGCTCTACCCGGACATAATCGAGAGCGGCACCAGGGACGCCGCGCTCATCAAGTCCCATCACAACGTGGGCGGGCTTCCCGAGGACATGGAGTTCGAGCTCATCGAGCCGCTCCGCGCGCTGTTCAAGGACGAGGTCCGCGCGGTCGGCGAGGAGCTGGGCCTCCCGGAGGAGATAGTCTGGCGGCAGCCGTTCCCCGGCCCGGGCCTCGCGGTGAGGATTATCGGCGAGGTGACCGCTGAAAGGGTGGCGATCCTCCAGGAGGCGGACGCCGTCGTCATCGAGGAGATCAAGCGCGCGGACCTGTACCGGGAGATATGGCAGTCGTTCGCCGTTCTCCCGTGCGTCAAATCCGTGGGGGTCATGGGCGACGGCCGGACCTACGCCTACCCGATAGTCCTCAGGGCAGTGACCTCCGAGGACGCGATGACCGCGGATTGGGCCCGGATACCCCACGAGGTTCTCGAGCGGATATCCAGCAGGATCATCAACGAGGTGAACGGCGTGAACCGCGTTGCCTACGACATCTCCAGCAAACCCCCGAGCACCATCGAGTGGGAGTAGCCCCCCCGAGATGTCCCCCCGAGAGAGCGCGTCCGGTTACCTCGAAGACCTGAACCCCGAGCAGCGTGAGGCGGTCGAGCACATGGGAGGCCCGTTGCTCGTCGTCGCCGGCGCCGGGAGCGGCAAGACCAGGGTGTTGACCTACCGTATCGCCCACCTCATGCGCCAACACGGCGTGAGCCCCTGGGGCATCCTGGCGCTGACCTTCACCAACAAGGCCGCAACGGAGATGAAGGAGCGCGTCGAGCGCCTGGTGGGTGCCGGCGCGCGGGACATGATGGTCGGGACGTTCCACTCCTCCTGCGCGAGGATACTCAGGCGCGAGATCGAGCCTCTCGGCTACAGCGCCAGGTTCTCCATCTACGACGAGTCCGACTCCCTGCGCCTCCTGGCGCAGTGCCTGGACGAGCTCGGCCTGGACCGGAAGTCCTACCACCCCAAGGCACTCAGGGGCGTCATCAGTTCGGCCAAGAACGAGATGGTGGACGAGGAGTCGTTCGCCGGGCGGGTGGAAGGCGACTTCTTCATGGAGGTCGCCTCGCGGGTCTACCGCAGGTACCAGGAGCGCCTCAGGGCCAACGACGCTCTCGACTTCGACGACCTCCTCTGCCACATGGTGACCCTGCTGGAGCTGTACCCGGCGACCCTCGAGAGGTACCGGGAGAAGTTCCGCCACGTGCTGGTGGACGAGTACCAGGACACCAACGCCGTGCAGTACCGGATGGTCCGGCTGCTGGCGGGAGAGCGCGGAAACCTGTGCGTGGTGGGCGACGACGACCAGGGCATCTACTCCTGGCGGGGCGCTGACATGCGCAACATCCTGGAGTTCGAGAAGGACTACCCCGAGGCGCGGGTGGTGAAGCTGGAGCAGAATTACCGTACAACGGGGCGGATACTGTCGGCGGCCGGGCGCGTGATCGGGAACAACGTGGACAGGAAGCCCAAGACGCTGTGGACGTCGAACCCACCGGGAGAGAACGTCAGGTACTGCCGGGTGCCCGACGAGCACGCGGAGGCCGCGTTCGTCTGCGACCAGGTAGAGCGCCTCGGCGAAGAGGGCATCGCGCCCGGCGGCGTGGCGGTCTTCTACCGCACCCACGCCCAGTCGCGGGTTATCGAGGAGCACCTCGTCCGGCGCGGCGTCTCTTACAGGGTTTTCGGGGGGACGCGTTTCTACGACCGCCAGGAGATCAAGGACACCGTGGCGTACCTCCGGCTGCTGGCCAACCCCCGCGACGAGGTCTCGCTGCGCAGGATCGTCAACGTGCCGGCGCGCGGGATAGGGAAGTCGACCCTCGCCGGCCTCGATGAGCACTCCCGGCGAACAGGCCGGCCCCTCATCGACTGCGTCCGGTCGGCCGGCGAGGTGCCGGGGCTGTCGCCCAGGGCGGTGAGGTCTCTCGGGGATTTCGCGCGGATGATCGACGGCCTGGCGCTGTACGCCGATGGGCACGACGTGGACGAGCTCCTGGAGGAGGTCTGGGCCGAGACCGGCTACCTGGCCGACCTGGAGGCGCAGAAGAGCCTCGAGGCGGAGGGCCGCGTCGAGAACCTCAAGGAGCTGCACGGGGCGGTGGCGGAGTTCCGGCGGGAGTACGGCGCGGTCTCGCTCGACGATTTCCTCGAGCGGGTTTCGCTGGTCAGCGACACCGACAACCTCGAGGACGGCGCCTGCGTTTCCCTGATGACCCTGCACAACGCCAAGGGCCTGGAGTTCGACGGCGTGTTCATGGTCGGGATGGAGGAGAGGGTCTTCCCACACGCGCGGTCGCTGGAGAACTCCCGGGATCTCGAGGAGGAGCGCAGGCTCTGCTACGTCGGGATGACCCGGGCCAGGCGCGTCCTCTACGTCACCCACGCCGAGGCGAGGAGCCTCTGGGGCGGGCTCTCTTTGAACCGCGTGTCGCGGTTCCTGGAGGAGGTGCCCCCGGACTTGCTGGAGGCGGTCGAATACGCGCCGCCCCGGCCCGAAGGCGGGCGGGACAGGCTGGCGGTCGGCGAAGGGGATGTCGTGGTCCACGCCAAATGGGGCGAAGGCCTCGTTCTCTCCCTGGTGGAACTGGAGAACGACTGCGAGATAACCGTCGAGTTCACATCGGTGGGAAAGAAGCGGATGCTGATGAGCTACGCGCCGCTCTCGCTCCCCTGAACGCGCCCCCGGTGTCCCGCCGCGCCGTACCGGCGCGCTTCAGTTACCTCACGTGGAGCCGGAGCTCGCCGGGACGTCCAGCGTGCCGCTCCCCCCGCCCGGCAGGTTGAGCAGGTTGGGCATACTGCCGTCACGGGCGACGAGCAGCCACTGCCCGTTGACCTTCCTGAGGGCTACGACCATCTTCGCGCCGCCGGCGAACATGGACAGGTTCTGCTTCACAGAACGTCCCGCCACGCTCACCGAAACCGTCAGGTCGACCAGTTGCACGCTTGCTTCGGTGGCGCTCTCGCTCAAGGTCTTCATCCTGGGGTTCTCGTACTTGAGGTCGGCGCCCATCGAGCCGACCGTCTTGATCGCGTTGAGGTTGGTTTCGCTCGGCTGGGCGTCGGGGGCGAACAGCGCCTTGATCGCGTCGGTGTCGCCGCCGGGCAGGATCTCGAAGTACCTCGCCACGACCGCCTGTGGCCCGTCGTAGGTTGTCTTCTTGAGAAACTTGAAGTAGACGAAGGCGCTCCCGCCGATCACCAGCAGGCCCGCGACCACTACGGCGACTATCGCCCACGGAAAGCGGCCCTTCTCCGCGGCGCCGGCCCGCCCTCCGGGGTAGGCCGGCGGCGCCCCGTGCTGCGGGTACGCGCCAGGGGGCGGCAGCTCGCCGGGCGAGTAATACGGCACGTCGAAAGACGGTCCAGGGGCGTACCCCCCGGGGGGCGCGAAATCCCCGGTCCGGTCCTGGGCGCGGTACTCCGGCGGGCCCTGTTGAGAGAACTCCGGCGGCCCGGGAGGAGGAGGCGCGTGGCGGTACTCCGGCGGCTCCGGCGTCGGGGGCGCGCCGAAAGCCCGCAGCGGCGCCGAAGGCGCGGCGTCAGGAGGCCCTGCCGCGGGAGGAGGCGTGGCGGAGGCAGGCGGATTCGGCGCGACCTTGAGCTTCAGACCGCAGCCGGGACACGCAGCGGCTCCCCCGGGGATCTCGCCCCCGCACTTGGCGCAGTGCAATTCCGTCTCCCTTCGTCGAGCGCAATACACGCCGGTCAACAGCTTTATCGGTTATTCGGCCCCCCGGACTTGATAGCGTGGCGCAGGCAGTTCCGCGTCCGGCGAGGCCGGGATTCGGGCCGTTGCCGGCGGCGCCGCCCCCGGCGCGACGTCCGCCGAAAGGGCCGCGCCGCCGCGAAAACCCGGCGGCAACAGGCGCGGTCCGGGCCGCGTCGCGAACGGAGCCGCTCGATTGAGTTTTGAATCGCGCTGTGATAGTTTTTGAACCCGCGGGCCCGAGCCTGCCTTTGTTTTGCCTGTAGCCGAATACCCCGAGGAGATACACATGGATTTTGACCTGACCGAAGAACAGCGGATGTTCAGGCAGATGGTGCGCGAGTTCGCCGAAGCGGAGATAGCGCCGTTGGCCGAAGAGCTGGACCGGAAAGGCGAATTCCCGTACGAGATCCAGTCGAAGATGGCCGACATCGGGCTGTTCGGTCTGCCCATCCCCGAGGAGTACGGGGGGGAGGGGGCCGACTTCGTCACATACGCGCTGGCGGTGGAGGAGATCTCGCGGGCCAGCGCTTCCATGGGGATCACCATGGCGGCGCACACATCGCTGGGGATGATGCCGATTTTCTGGTTCGGCACCGAAGAGCAGAAGAAGACCTGGCTGGTCCCGATGGCCAGTGGCGAGAAGATGGGCGCTTTCGGCCTTACCGAGCCGGAGGCGGGTTCCGACGCGGGCGGCACCAGGACCACCGCCGTCCTGGGGAACGGGGAATGGCTGATCAACGGCTCGAAGTGCTTCATCACCAACTCCGGTACGGATATAACCGGTCACGTGACCATCACCGCGGTGACCGGCGAGAAGGGCGGCAGAAAAGAGATATCGACGATAATCGTTCCCAACGGGACCCCCGGCTTCGACGTCGCCCCCCCGTACGACAAGATGGGCTGGCATTCCTCCGACACCCACGAACTCTCCTTTACCGACTGCCGGGTGCCCGAGGGGAACCTCCTGGGGGACAGGGGCTTCGGTTTCAAGAACTTCCTCAAGGTGCTCGACTGCGGGCGCATCGGGGTCGCGGCGCTGTCTGTCGGCCTTGCCCAGGCGTGCATGGACGAGGCGGTCAAGTACGCCAGGGAGAGGGTGCAGTTCGGGGCTCCGATAGGCAGGAACCAGGGCGTGAGCTTCAAGTGCGCGGACATGCTGATGGAGGTCGAACTGGCTCGCCTGGCCACCCTGCGGGCCGCCTGGACCGCCGACCAGGGGCGCCAGTACACCAACGAAGCCGCCGTCGCCAAGCTGTTCGCCAGCGAGACCTGCATGAGGGTCGCGAGCGACGCGGTCCAGATCCACGGCGGCTACGGGTACATAGAGGATTACCCGGTCTGCCGGTATTTCAGGGACTCCAAGATCATGGAGATCGGCGAGGGGACCTCGGAGGTGCTGCGGATAGTGCTGTCGAGGTCGCTCGGCATGTGAAGTTTTCGGGACATTGCGATTTTTCAAGGAGGTTGATTGAGTTGGCGGAGACTGTGATCGTAGGAATGGCGCGGACCGCTTTCGGCCGCCTCGGGGGCGCCCTCAAGGACGTTCCCGCGGTTGACCTGGGGGCGGCGGCGATAAAGGAAGCGCTCCAGAGGTCCACCCTCGACCCCGAGCAGGTGGAGTACCTGATAATGGGACAGGTCATTACCGGGGGGGTAGGGCAGATGCCCGCCAGACAGGCGTCCATCAAAGCCGGGTTCCCGACGGACCTCCCGGTGATTAACGTCAACAAGGTCTGCATATCCAGCATCAGCGCCCTGGTCTTCGCGGACCAGATAATCCGCGCCGGCGACGCGGACGTGATAGTGACCGGCGGCATGGAGAGCATGAGCCAGGGGTGCTACTACGTGCCCAAGGGCCGATTCGGCTACCGGATGGGCAACGCCACCCTGGTGGACGGCATGATCCACGACGCCCTGTGGTGCGCCATCAACGACTGGCACATGGGCGAAGGCACCGACAGGGTCGCCGAGGAGTTCGGGACCGCGCGCGAGGACCAGGACCTGTGGGCGGCGCGAAGCCACCAGAGGGCGGCGGCCGCGCAGCAGGCGGGCAGGCTGGCCGAGGAGATCGTGCCCGTGGAGGTCAAGGTGAAGAAAGAGGTCAGGGTCGTCGACCAGGACGAGCATATCAGGCCGGACACCACAGCCGAGGGGCTCGCTCGGTTGAGGCCGGCGTTCCGCAAGGAGGGCACCATCACCGCGGGGAACGCCTCGGGCATCAACGACGGAGCGGCCTCCCTGGTCGTGACGTCCCGCGAAAAGGCCGAGGAACTCGGGCTGAGCGTGCTCGCCACCGTGGTCTCCCACGGGATGGTGTCCGACAAGCCCGAATACCTGGCGACCGTACCCGGCGGTTCGATCCAGAAGGCGCTGGCGAAGATCGACATGACCCCGGACCAGATCGACCTCTACGAGATCAACGAGGCCTTTGCCGCGGTGTGCTGGCACTCGACAAGGATGCTGGGGCTGGACCCGGCGACCGCCGAGAATATAAACGTCAACGGAGGAGCCATTGCCCTCGGCCACCCCGTCGGGGCCAGCGGCGCGAGGATAGTGATGAGCCTGGTCAACGGGCTGCGCAGGCGCGGCGGCGGCTACGGCGCCGCGGCGATATGCGGCGGAGGCGGCCAGGGTGACGCGGTCATAGTCAAGGTGGAATAAGCGCCCGGTCGCCCGCGATCGAGGACGGCACAGAAGCGGAGGTGGAGTATGTTTTCGTTGAATGAAGAGCAGAAGATGTTCCAGGAGTCCATCAGGCAGTTCGCCAAGGACGTTGTCGAGCCCCGGGCGGCCGAGATCGACGAGAAGGGCGAGTTCCCCTGGGACATGGTCGAGAAGCTGAAAGAGAACGGCTTCATGGGCCTTCCTTTTCCAGAGGAGTACGGCGGCGAAGGCGCCGACCTGCTCACGCTCTGCGTGGCCATCGAAGAGCTTGCCAAGGTATGCGTGAACACCTCGCTCATCATCGGCTGCCAGGAGCTGGGGTCCACGCCCATCAAGCTGGGCGCCAACGACGAGCAGAAGAAGAAGTACCTGCCCCCCCTGGCTTCCGGCGAGAAGCTTTGCGGCTTCGGCCTGACCGAGCCGGACGCGGGGTCCGACGCCGCTGGCATGAAAACGCGCGCGGTCAAGAAGGGTGACAGGTACGTGATCAACGGCACCAAGTGCTTCATTACCAACGGCGGGGTGGGCGAGATATTTTCCGTGTTCGCCATGACCGACCCCGAGAAGGGCGTCAGGGGCATCTCGGCCTTCATAGTCGAAAAGGATTACCAGGGCTTCAGCGTGGGCAAGCACGAGGACAAGATGGGCATCCGGGGCTCGTCAACAACCGAGCTCATCTTCGAGGACATGGAGGTCCCCGCCGAGAACCTGCTCTGGGAAGAGGGCAAGGGGTTCAACCTGGCGATGATGACGCTCGACCGTACCCGCTCGTCCATCGGGGCGCAGGGACTCGGCGTGGCGGCAGGCGCGCTCGACGTCGCCATCGCGTACATGAAGGAGCGCGTGCAGTTCGGCCGTCCAATTGCCGCCCTCCAGGGGCTGCAGTTCATGGTCGCGGACCTGGCGATGCAGGTGGAGGCGGCCCGTTCCATAGTCTACCGCGCCGCGTGCGCCGTGGACGCCCAGGAGCCGGGCTTCAGCGCCCTGAGCGCGATGGCCAAGTGCTTCGCGACCGACGCCGCGATGAGGGTCACCACCGACTGCCTCCAGCTCATGGGCGGGGTCGGCTACATGAAGGACTACCCGATGGAGCGCATGATGCGCGACGCCAAGATCACCCAGATCTACGAGGGCACCAACCAGATCCAGCGCGTGGTCATTTCCAGGGCGCTGCTCGGGGGCAAGTAGGGCTGAGACAGATCTTACTCGAATGGGGCCGCCCGCCAGGGCGGCCCTTTCGCTCGAGGGCCGCCCCGGCAGGGTCGCCCGAAGGAAATGCCCGCGAGGGGCCCCCGTCCCCGCCGCCGCGCGGGGTGGATCAGTCGTACTTGACGTAAGACCTTATTCGTTCCAGCGTTCTGTCGAGGAAATCGGGGTCGGTGAGGCGAACGCTGACGGCGTTCGCGGGACAGACGGTGGCGCAGCGCCCGCAGGCACGGCAGTATTCGCCGATGACCGCCCTGCCGTCCTCGACGGTGATGGCCTCGACGTAGCAGTGCTCCACGCATTTCCCGCAGCCGGTGCAGTCGCCGGTAACTTCGATCTCCACGCTCTCCAGCGGTGGGAAGAGCGGCTCGAGCCTGTCGAGGGGCAGGTGGCGGATGTTGCGGGTGATGCAGCAGCATTCGCAACACAGGCATACGGTCAGAAGCCTGCCGCGGTCCTTGATCGAGAAGAGGGCGTTGTCGATCCTGGCTTTCCCCACTATCGGGACAAGCCCGGCGTCCACGGCCTTTCGGGCGTGCTCTTTCGCCTCTTCGACCCCGACCTCCCGGGAGACTTTCGGGCTTGACTCCAGCGCCGAATCGCCAAGGAGCAGGCAGCCGATCTCCTGCGGGTAGCTCTCGCAGCGGTACGCCACCCGGCAGCCGCAGTAGTCGAATATCACCCGGTGCGAAGCCTCCTCGATCAGGCGGTCGAGCACCGCCAGCGGCATCGGGGCGTTCCCGGGCATCTCGATGTCGGTGTTGATCGGCAGCCAGCGCATGTCGGTCTTGTCCGGTCGCAGCCAGGGGTGCTTGCCGCTGCCGGGCAGCCTCGCCAGCCTGAACGTCAGTCCTATCGCGTCCAGCGCTCGCCTGATGGATTTCGGGTTTCCGCGTTCGATCACTCCGTTCCTTCCGCCGCCGGCCATGCGCGCCTCCCGTCAGTCGCTGTCTTTCCCGTCGTCATCGAGCCTCCTGGAAAGCTCCTCCCGGCGGGCGGCGAGCCTCGAGGCTATATCCTTCTCGAAACCCTGGTCGCCGGGGTGGTAATAGGTCCTCCCGGCGAGCTTGTCCGGAAGGTGCTCCTGCCGGACGATGTGGCCGGGGTAGCTGTGGGCGTACTTGTATCCCCTGCCGTAGCCCATATCCTTCATCAGGCGTGTGGGCGCGTTGCGGATATGGAGGGGCACCGGCAGTGCCCCGTGCTTCCTGACGTCCGACTTGACTTCACCGTACGCCGCGTACAGCGAGTTGCTCTTGGGCGCGGCGGCGAGGTAGGTGACCGCCTGGGCGAGCGCGAGATCGCACTCCGGCATTCCGATGAAGTGGCAGGCCCGCATGGCGTCCACGCAGACGGAAAGCGCCCGCGGGTCGGCGTTGCCCACATCCTCGGACGCGAACCTGATGAGCCTGCGCACGATGTAAAGCGGGTCCTCTCCCGACTCGAGCATCCTTCCCAGCCAGTAGAGGCCGCCGTCGGGGTCGGAGTCCCTGAGCGATTTGTGCAGCGCGCTGATAAGGTTGAAGTGCTCCTCGCCGCCCTTGTCGTAAAGGATCGTCTTCTCCTGGGCGACCTCGATGACGGTCTCGAGGTCGATCCTCTCCAGGTTCCGTTCCGCCGCGAGAAAGGAGGCAAGCTCCACGACGTTGAGGGCGATGCGGGCGTCCCCGTCGGCGATCCCGGCGATCGCCCCGAGCGCGTCCTCGTCGATGCCCGTGCCCGCTGTCCCCGGACCGTTTTCCGGGTCGGCCAGGGACCGGCGGACTATCGCGCTCAGGTGTTCGGGCTCGAGCTGCCGGAGCACGTAAACCCTGACCCGCGAGAGAAGCGGGGAGATGACCTCGAAGGAGGGGTTCTCGGTGGTGGCCCCGATGAGGGTTATCGTGCCGTCCTCCACGTGGGGCAGGAAGGCGTCCTGCTGGGCTTTGTTGAAGCGGTGGATTTCATCGACGAACAGTATCGTGCGCCGGTCGTTGTACCTGCGGGCGTCCCTGGCGGCCGCGATGACCTTGCGCAGCTCCGGCACCCCCGAGGTCACCGCGCTGAACCGCACGAACTCCGACTCGGTGGCCCCGGCGATTATCCTCGCCAGCGTGGTCTTCCCCGAGCCGGGCGGCCCCCACAGTATCATCGAGGAGACCCGGTCCTCCTCGATGGCGAGCCTGAGGGGCCGGCCGGGCCCCACTATTTCATCCTGCCCGACGAAATCCGCCAGCGTGCGCGGGCGCATCCGCTCGGCGAGCGGGGTGCCCTCCATCGACGCCTCCGGCCTGTCGAAAAGGCTCTCTTCGCGGCTCACCCCGCGCCCCAATCTCCGGTTATACGGGCAAGGTCCTCGAACGCGGCGCCCTCTCGCTCCGCGGCTTCGACAGCCAGCGGATGAGCCTCGGCGACGGCCTTCTCCCCATCTCCGGACAGCTCTTTGAACACCAGAGCCATCCTTGTCCAGAGGTCTCCTATCTCCACGAACTCGCGGCCGACGGCCGCCAGCTCGCCGAAGCCCTCGAACCGGGCGGCCTCGATGAGGAACCTGCCGTACATGCGGCGGAAGTTCCCGCCGTATCCCGTCCCGCCTTTCTCGGCGCTGACGTAGATGTTCCTGCAGGTGGCGCTGAGCATCTCTTCGGTCATCGACCCGGGGTAGGAGGGCAGCGCGTCGGCGAAGGCACGGACCCCCGCCATCCCCAGGGCTACCCTGGCCCCTTTGGCTTCGAACGAGGCATGCCCCGGCGACAGCCGGATGTTGTGCCGCACCGCCTCCTCGACCGCGGGGACGATGGCGACTTCGACCGGCGTCAAGACGGCGGGCACCGACAGGAGGTAGTACGCCTGGTCCGCGGGCGCCGGCAGCCATTCCGAGGACCGCGCGCGCGCCAGGCTCGCCAGCGAGCACTCCTGTACTTCGTCTCGATCGTTGTCGCCGACGTACGCGACGCCTTTTTCCTCGTCGTAGCCGAGGATAACGATCCGGTGGGCGCTGAAGTGGCGCCTGGCCCGTAAGTAGTCGAGGTGGAACACGTCGGCGTGGACGATAACCGGGGTTCCCCGGTCGAGAAGCGACTTCACGTCCAGCCAGCCCTGCTCCGCGTCCCGGCCCGATACGACCTCCATGCGGATCCCCAGGCGGTCGCAGAGGTTCTGCTCGAGGTCGGCCGTGCGCCCGCCGATGTGGACGGGCGGTTCCATCCCTGGGCGCTCGACGTAAAGGAAATCGATCCCCGAACCGAGGCCGAAGACCATCTCCTCGCTCAGGTCGTGCCCGTAGAACGCCAGCACGTCCCGCATTGCGGTGCTGCCGCAGTGGCCTCCGGGCCGGTGGGGAAAACCCTTGATGCAGACTCTGGCCAACTCGCTCCTTTCTCCGGGTATATTACAACAGACCCGGGGCGCTGCCGCCATCGACTCCCGCGGGGCCCGCGCCTCGGGCCCCATCACGCCGGGGGGGGGGTGGAACACGCTCCTTCCGCCGTTCGTCCGTATCTCCGATGTCTGGCGGAGGAAACGGAAAGCGCGCGGGAGCCCTTTTCTGGTATAGTCACGCGAAGCGCTTCAGAGAAAACGAGGCCCCGTGCCTCTCGAGGGTGAGAACCTGGTGGAAAACGGCGAGAGCCGCCTGGAGAAGGTCAGGTCCAGGCGTAAGAAGGCAAGGCGCATCGCGCTCCTCGTGGCTTCCGTGCTCGTGCTGGGTCTTGCCGCCGGCGTCGGTGGGAACCTGCTGTTCGGAAAGCCCGCGCCGAAGAGCCCCGCGCATTCGGCTTCGCGCACCACCCCGGCCAGGAGCGCTCCCGCTGCCGGCGAACGGGCGCGCCGGGAGCGTGCCCTTTCTGCGACCCGGTTCACGGCTGCCCTGGCGATGGAGCACACGTTTGTCCTGAGCGACCAGATCGGACCCCGCCCGGCCGGCTCGCTGAAGGAGTCATCCGCCGCCGACTACATCGTGGCGCGCCTGGGCGAGTTCGGCTACACGGTGGAGGAGCAGCCGTTCAGCACGGCCGAGGGGTTCGGCTCGCGCAACGTGGTCGGCACGCGCCGGGGTACCAAGGAGGGCTACACCCTGGTCATCGGCGCGCATTACGACAGCTCCCCCGGCAGCAGGGGAGCCGTGGACGACGCATCCGGGGTCGGGGCGCTGCTGGAGCTGGCCCGCGATTTCTCCGGCAGGAAGCTGCAGCCGACGCTGCAATTCGTGTTTTTCGGCGCCAACAGGCCGGGGGTGGGCGAGCACCAGGAGAGGCTGGCGGGCTCCCGGAGGTTCATCGACCTCACCGGCTCGCTGGAGAAGAAGGAGATAATCGGTTTCATCGCCCTTGACTGCATCGGGCAGGGGGATGTCCTGGCCCTGAGGACGCAGGGTACCGGGCTGCAGAGGCTCAAGGACAAGCTCTCGACTTACGCGGCCGGGAAAAATGTGGGCCTCACCTATATCAAATCGACAGCGGATAGTGATAATATCCCGTTCGAGAATTCCCAGATCCCCGCGGTCTGGGTCGAATGGTGCGACAGGGACGGCACGCTGAACACCGACAACGCCTACACGAGCGTCTCGGCCGAAAAGGTCGGGGTGGTCGGCGCGCTTGTCGAAGGCTTCATCCTCGACCTTTCCGGCGAGGACCTGGAGGAACTCAAGTACTGACGAGGAATGCAGGTGGCATGAACGGCACGGAAGACAGGGCGGCGCCCGGGTTCATCCACGGGGCCGAGGTTGCCAGGGTCAACCCGGCGCAGCAGCCGGGTTTCGAGTTGCAGCTGCCGCTGCTCCAGCAGGAACCCCAGGTCAAACGGAAGCTCACCACTGCGCTTCTGATAATCTTCGGGGTGTTTTTCGCGGGGATGGCGGTCGGGGCCGTCCTGGGCATCTTCATCTGAAGCGCCACGCCCGGGATCCGGGCGGCGGGGCAGTTGCTATTTCACCAGGAAATCGTTCCTGACGAAACCCTCCGCGGTCTTGGTCTGCCCCGAGGAGGTCACGGTCCCCGAGACCCTGGACCAGGCCAGGCCGTCGGTGCCGACCACATCGCCGAGTATCACGACCCTGTCGCCGTTCTTGAACAGCCCCACTATGTCTCCTCGCGGGTCGGCGGCGGCCCTCATCCTGACCCCGTCCCCCTTGATGGTCGCGTTCCGGTTGGCCCCCGCGGGAGCCGTACCCTGGGGAGCCGTACCCTGGGGCGTGGTGCCCTGGGGCGTGGTGCCCTGGGGCGTGGAACCCCGCGGCTGAGAGGATTGCGCTTTCTTCTCTTTGGCCGCGGCTTCTTTGCGCGCCTTCTCCTTGGCCGGCTTCCTGAAAGTGTCGGTGATGCGCCAGCCGAAAGCGAATCCCACGGTGAAGATACCCAGCAGCACCAGCGCCAGGAGGGCGACGAGTATGCCCTCGGCGGCGCGGGCCCTGGTCTTCTCCCGGGCGGCGGCCTTGACGGCCGCCCTGGGCTCGTGGATGACTTCGTCCTTGCCGCCGACGACGTACTGCCACGCGGCCATTGTCGCGTTGTCCGAGGCGTCCCTGCTGAAGGCGAGCCGCACCAGCTGACTGCAGCTTCGCTGGACGTTCATTGCCGAGAGCAGGCTCTCCACCAGTTCTTCCTCGGTTATCGCCCTCCAAAGGCCGTCGGTGACCAGGGTTATGACGTCGCCCGGCACGATCTCGACTTCGTTGTACCCGATGGCCGCCAGCGCCTCCTGGCCCAGGTAGCTGCCGGGAAGCCCGGCGGCGGGCGCCTCGGTGGGTTCCGCCCCGGTGTCGGGCTGGGGGAACAACGGCAGGCTGTCCTGGCCTTCGGGGGGTGGCGGGGCCGGGGTCGAGGCGTCCACGGTCCCGACGGGCGTCGGGGTCAGGTCGTAGAGCCTGCCCGAGTGGAGGAGGTACACCCTCGAGGTGCCCACGTGGCCGATGTAGGCGCGCCTGGCGTCCGCCATGGCCAGGGTGAGTGACGCCAGGGGCTTCGCGTTCGCCTCCGCCTGCGCGGCCTCGAAGAACTCGGTGTTGATCCTCGACAGGCTCTCGCGGATGAAGCTCTCCATGTACTGGCTGTTGAGTTCTTCCTCGGCGATCACCGCCGGCTCGACGAGGTCGCGCAACCTGTCGAGGGCCTTCCTGGCGGGGTTCTCGGCGCCGGGGGCGTCGCCGGGCGAATCGGCGACGGCCATGTAAGACGTCACCGGTAACGGGACCCTGCGGCGCGTGTAGTCGTATACGAAGTGGGCATCCCTCGGCACCTGCGCTTCGCCCAGGTGCGACGCCGACCCCATGTTCCCGGCCTTGGTATCGCTCAAAGTCGCCTCCCGCCTACGGTACGGACCACATCATTATATTGAATTCACACCGGAATTGAAGGTGCGGCGGGCATCTTTTCCACCGGGATCCCCGGGCCCGGCGGCGTTCGGGCTTCAGAGCTTGACGTTGAGCGCCCTGGAGAGGTCGACGGTCCCCGCGACCCGGAGTCGTCCGCCAGCGGCGGCGATGGATGTGACGTCGAACGGCAAGTCTGACCTGACGACGAAGACGGGGCCGGCCGCCATGGTCTCCCTCACGGCGGCCTCGGCTTTCGCCTTGTTGACCACGCCCCCTGTCGCTACGTTGTCGGGGACGAAAAATATCTGCTTTCCCTGTCTGGACTCCAGGTTCCCCGTCGCGACGACGTCCACCGTGGCGTAGCCGACGTCTATCCTGCCGGTGACCTTGATGGCGTCCCCCTCGAGGGAGAGCGCCGGCTGCTGCACGTAGGAGTGGGTGGCCGAAAAGAACCTCATCATCTCCGCGGGCAGCACGGTGGCGGCGAACGTGCCTTCGGGCCACTTCCGGCTCTTCAGGGCGATGGAGTGGAAGTTGATGTCCTCGAGGGTCACGCCGCGGACTTTCACCGTGAGCTTCGAGTAGTTCTTGAACGCCAGTCTGGCGGCGGGGAAGGCGCTGATGGAGACGGAGACGCTCTCAGCCTCGGGATACTTGCTGCGTATCTTGTTTTCCACGTAGGAGGACGCCACACGGGGGACGACGATCTCGCTCGCAATCCAGAGCGCCAGGAGGGCGGCGACTACCCCTATGACCACTTTCCAGCGGGTGGAGAGCTTTTTCTTCTTCGGTCCCCCGGGCGGGGGCGCATCCGCGGGCTTCTCGTCGGTCATTGCGCGGAGGGCCTCGCCAGGACCACCAGCGCGTCAACCGCGACCGGTTCGCCTTCGCCGTCGACGATCAGGGGGTTCACGTCTATCTCGCCCACGTAGTCCTGCTCCATGCCAATCCTGCCCAGCCCGACGAGCGCCCGGGCGAGCTTCTCCCTGTTCGCGGGCTTCATCCCGCGGACCGGGCCGAGGATGGCACTGGCGCGGATGTCGTCCATCATCTGTAGCGCGTCGTCCTCGGTTATGGGGGCGACCCTGAAGGAGGTGTCCTTGAGTATTTCGGTGAAGATGCCTCCCAGGCCGAACATCACGCATGGCCCGAACTGGGGGTCCCTTACCAGGCCGATCACCAGCTCTCGCTCGCCCTTAATCATCTTCTGCACGAGCATGCCGTCCGAGGGGGTATCGCCCAGGTTGGCGGTTATGGTGTCGTACGCTTCGCGCACATCGGCCTCGTCCTTGAGGCCGACGGCCACAAGCTGCCGCTCGGTCTTGTGGGCGATCTCCGGGCCCTCCGCCTTGAGCACCACCGGATAGGAGATCTCTTCAGCCGCCGCCACGGCCTCGTCGGGCGACCCGGCGAGCTTCTCCGGGGTCACCGGTATCCCGTACTTCTCCAGGAGCAGCTTCGAAGAGCGCTCCGAGAGCGATTCAAGCCCCTTTTCCAGGGCTTCCGCTACTATCGGGTCTGTCTCCATCGCTACCTTCCAATGATGTAGCCGTCGGGGTCGACCTCCTCGCGGAGGATTCGCAACTCCTCGTCGGTCGGGGGAGTGGTGGTCTCGAGCTCCGGCGCTTCGAGCAGCTCGAACCCGCAGTTCTCCTGGACCTCCTCGACGGTCACGCCGGGGTGCAGGGACTCTATCCTCATCCTGCAGGTGTCCTCGTCGTACCCGAGGATGCACAGGTTGGTCACCACCTTGTAGGGACCGGAGCCCTTGGGGAGCCCGGCCTTCTCACGCGCGCCTTTCCCGTTCAGGTAGCCCGGCGAGGTGATGAAGTTCACCTTCTCCACGAAGCGGCGGTTGTCCATCGGGGTGATGACGACCGTCCTCCAGCAGAGGCTGGCGAGGTCGTTCGCGCCGCCGCTGCCGGGGAAGCGCACCTTGGGCTCCTGGTAGTCGCCGCCGATCATGGTGCTGTTGAGGTTGCCGTACATGTCTATCTGCGCCCCTCCGAGGAACGTGTAGTCGACCATGCCGCGCTGGCACATCTCGAACACGTCGTTCATCGTGCTGGCGATCAGGGCCTTGTAGGACGTACGTGAGTCTCCCACCGAGATCGGCAGTCCCGGCATCTGGGGCGCCATCGAGCCTGCTTCGAATATCGCTATTACGTTGGGGCAGTGATACTTCTGGGCCAGCATGGTGGCCGCCATGGGCACGCCCGTGCCGACGAACACGGTCGAGTTGTCCTCGATCACCCTGGACCCGACGCATACCAGCAGCTCCAGGGGATTGTAGTCAGCGCACATAACCTGGTCTCCTCCTAGCAGTTATTGGTGTAGATGACCTTCTCGATTGCGCGCAGCTCGCGCATCTTCTTTACGCCGCCGATCTTCTCCAGGTACTCTTCGAAGCTGGCGACGTCGTAGATGTACTCCTTGTAGAGCTGCTCGGCCCCCTCCTCGGTCTTCACCGTGTTCAGGTAGAGCTTGAAGAAATCCTCGTCGAACCAGTACTCGCCGGGCATGTTGCCGGGGTGGCTGCCGTACGGCTGCTCGACAACGGCGTCAACGCAGTAGTAGGGGATGGTGGTGTCCTTGGGGTTGGCGCGGATCTCCTCGTGCGGGATCAGCCTCTCGGTGGAGATTATCACCCGCTTGGAGCACCGGGCCACCATCGGGTCCGAGATGAGTATTCCGTCGGTGATCTGCGCGTTGCCGTAGGTGTCGGCGTTGTGGACGTGGATTATCGCCACGTCGGGGTAGAGCGCGGGCAGCGCGCAGTAGCGCTGTCCGGTGAACGGGCACTCGACGGTCTTCGCGGCCGAATGCCGGAAAGTGTCCGTGCCCAGCATGTGCCTCGAGGGTATGAAGGAGAGCCCGGCGGCGCCGGCGGCGAACCTCCAGGCCAGGGCGCCGTTGGACCAGTCGGTCTTGCGGATCGCTTTGCTCTGGAACGCCCGTCGCGCGCTGGCGGACAGGCCCCTGATCTCGTAGCCGATGACGTAGGAGATGTCGCACCGGTCCATCAGGCCGGGCGTCGCCAGCAGGTCGCTGTCGTAGATGGACGTATGGCCGGCCATCCCGAGGTTCTTCTTGCCCTGCCTGACCACCTCGTAGAGGATTGCGGTGGGTATCCGCACGTGCCCGAATCCCCCGACGGCCAGGTAATCCCCGTCGTTGATGAGGGTCTTCACCGCTTCCTCGGCGGACATTACCTTGTTGGTAAGCCCCCTGTTCTTCTCGCGGAACTGCGCCCGCGCCGTGTCGGCGTCGGGGTTGACGAAGAGCTCTTCCATGCCCTCCTCGAGTCCGATTAGATCGTCGTACAAAGTATCCAGACCTCCTTGTTCGATGAAACGTGCGGCCGAAGGCCGGATTATCAGACCTTCTTGAGGCCCAGCATCTCGCGGGTATCGTCCACCGTCGCGATCTGACGGTCGGCGAGTTTCGCGACCTCGACCGCTTTGGCGACCTGTTCCCAGGAGCCCTCGGCGAGCTTGCCCTTGCTGATCCAGATGTTGTCCTCCAGCCCTACACGTATGTGGCCCCCGTTGACGGCCGCGTGATAAGCGCTCGCGAACGAGGCCGGCCCCACTCCGCAGGAGCTGAACGTCGCGTCCCCGGGGATCTCCTCCAGGAACAGGCCGTAGTTTCGGGTCGAGAACGGCATGCCGCCCAGGACGCCGAAGACGAACTGGAAGTGGAGCGGCTCCTGGAAGATCCCCTGCTCCTTGAGGAACAGAACGTTGTACAGGCCGCCCATGTCGTATATCTCGAACTCCGGCCTGGTGCCAGCCTCGCGCATTACCCGGTTGTACCACACCAACTGGTCGAACGTGTTCTCGAACACTATCTCGAAGATGACCTTGTGCTCTCTCCAGTCGCCGACCGCGAAGTTCATGCTGTTGGTGTTCAGGGAGGCCATCTCCGGCTTGAACGTTTCGATGACCGCGATGCGCTGTTCCTTGGTGGCTAGCGGCGAGATGGCGGTGCTCAGGTTGATGATTATCGGACACTCGGCGCGGATGCCTTCCACGATGCCGCCCAGGATGTCGAGGTCGGGGGTCGGCAGGCCGGTCTCGGGATCGCGCGCGTGGATGTGCACGATCGTCGCCCCGTTCTCGTAGCACTTGACCGCTTCCGCGACGAATTCGTCTTTCGTATAGGGGACGTTGGGGTTCTGCTCTTTCCTTGTCGCCGCACCCGTGAGAGCCGCAGAAATGATGCACTTCTCGGATGTCGCTGCCATCAAAAACCACCTCCACTACCCTGGGACCGATGCGAAAAATGTCGTATATATATAACACATATGACCGTAAATGAATACTTGGTTGCGCGCGCCGGTCAGACTGCTCAGCAGCCCCCCGGCGGCGTTCTCTCTGTGGGTGCGGAGGTTTATACTCGTATCGAGAGAAGGTCCGCCCGAGGGCGTTTCCGGGGCGCCGGAGGCGGGGTTGGAATCGGCCCCGGTCCGGCGGCGCGCGGAGGTCCGCGAGCCGCAGCAGGCGGGGCCATCGGAAGGAAAACATGACATCGTTCGACCGTCTTTCAGAAAACGCGCTGAAAGTGCTGGAGAAGAGGTACCTCGCGCGAGACAGTGAGGGCAGGCTGCTCGAGGACCCGGGCGGGATGTTCGAGCGCGTCGCCGCGGCCGTGTCGGCGGCCGACGAGCCGTACCGGGGGTCCGGGGGAGCCAGGCGTTCCCGCGAGACGTTTCTGGAGATGATGACCGGCCTGGAGTTCCTGCCGAACTCGCCCACCCTGATGAACGCCGGACGCGAAATGGGGCAGCTCGCCGCGTGTTTCGTGCTGCCGGTGGAGGACAGCATGGAGGCCATCTTCGACGCGGTCAAGAACATGGCGCTAATACACAAGTCGGGAGGAGGCACGGGGTTCAGCTTCTCGAGGCTGCGGCCCCGCAACGACGTCGTGCAGTCGACGAAGGGGATCGCCTCCGGCCCGGTCTCGTTCATGACCGTGTTCGACGCCGCCACCGAGACGGTCAAACAGGGCGGTACCAGGCGGGGGGCCAACATGGGCGTGCTGCGCGTAGACCACCCCGACATCCTCGACTTCATCCGCGCCAAGGAGCATCACGGCCGTCTCAACAACTTCAACATCTCGGTGGCCCTGACCCGCGCCTTCATGGAGGCGCTCCTCGAAGGCGCACCGTACGAACTGGTGAACCCCAGTTCGGGAGAGGCGGCGGCCGTTCTGGACGCGCGCGAGGTCTTCGACGAGATAGCCTCCGGCGCGTGGGCTACCGGCGAGCCGGGCGTTATCTTCCTCGACAGGATGAACGAAGCGAACCCCACCCCCGCTCAGGGGGCCATAGAGAGCACCAACCCCTGTGGTGAGCAACCGCTGCTGCCGTACGAGTCGTGCAACCTGGGCAGCATCAACCTGGGCCGTGTGGTGAAAGACGGCGCGGGCGGCCCCTCCATAGATTACTCCCGCCTGGAGATGCTCATCAGGGAAGGCGTCCATTTCCTGGACAACGTCATCGACGTCAGCCGCTACCCCCTCGAGAAGATTGCCCGGGTCACCAGGAGAAACCGCAAGATAGGCCTCGGGGTGATGGGGTTCGCGGACATGCTCATCAAGCTGGGCGTACGGTACGATTCCGAGGAGAGCCTGCGGATCGCGTCCGAAGTGATGGAGTTCGTCTCCGGCGTCTCCCGGGAGGCGTCCGAGGCGCTGGCCGCGGAGCGCGGGCCGTTCGAGGCGTTCGAACACAGCGTCTACGCCGAGCGCGGCTCGGCGCCGCTGCGCAACGCGACCACCACCACCATAGCTCCCACGGGTTCGATAAGCATCATCGCGCAGTGCTCCAGCGGCATAGAGCCGCTTTTCGCGGTGGCGTTCGAGCGGAGGGTGCTGGACGGGGAGAGGCTCATCGAAGTCCACCCCGGGTTTCTGGCGGCGGCGGCGCGGTACGGCCTCGAGGACCACGGTCTTGTCGAGCGCGTTGCCGCGGCGGGCTGCCTGCGCGACATCGAGGGCGTTCCGGAGGAGCTCGCGCGGTTGTTCGTCAGCGCGCACGAGGTGGCGCCCGAGTGGCACGTCAGGATGCAGGCCGCCTTCCAGCGGCACACCGACAACGCGGTGAGCAAGACCGTGAACCTGCCCTGCGAGGCCGAAGTGAGTGACGTAGAGTCGTTGTATACCATGGCTTATGAGACCGGCTGCAAGGGCGTGACCATATACAGGTACGGAAGCCGGCCCGTCCAGGTGCTCTACAAGGGCGTATCCGACGAGGAGCCGGCCCCGGGGCTGAAGCCGAGGGTCAGGCAGAAGGTGACCACCGGCACCACCGAGAAGGTGCGCATAGGCTGCGGCAACCTCTACATCACCGTCAACGGTGACGAGGAAGGGATCTGCGAGGTCTTCACGGCGCTGGGGCGGGCCGGGGGTTGCCCGTCGCAGTCGGAGGCCACCAGCAGGTTGATCTCCCTGGGGCTCAGGTCGCGGGTAGACGTCGGCGAGATAATCGAGCAGCTCCGGGGCATACGATGCATGTCCTCGATCCGCAGCAAGCAGGCGGAGGTGCTTTCCTGCCCGGACGCGATCGGACGGGCCATCGAGCGTTACCTCCATGCGCACGACGGTGCGGGCGACCGACCGCCTTTCCCCGCGGCGCTGGGGGACGTACGATGCCCGGAATGTTCCGGTCCGATGGAACTGGAGGGTGGGTGCAACGTGTGCAGGTCCTGCGGTTTCTCCCGTTGCGGCTAGGGCCGGCGCGCGGCTCCAGCCCGGCATGGAGGATTTGAAATGAACGATGAGGAAAAGAGGATGCTGGAGGAAATGGTCGAGCGCATGCCGGAGAACATCCGGCGCGCGTTCGAGGATGCCGCGGGCTCCAGCGGCATGACGAGGGACGCCTTCATGGAGGGAATACTCGACCGGTTCGACGCCGAAGGCGAGGAACTGTCCCCCGACGAAGAGGAGTTTCTTCGTGCCGTTTTCGTCGGCGATTGCCCCGACTGTGGCAGCGCGAAAACGGTGTCCGGCGACGAGATCGAACAGATTGACGACCCGACGGTGGGCTACTGCGAGGAGTGCGGGCTGCTCTGGTGCGTCGAGTGCGGGATGCAGATACCCGCGGGGTCGGAATGCGGGCACTGGGACGTCTGTGAGGAGTGCGGCGAAGAGAAGGACGAGTTCGGCGACTGCGGAATATCCCCCGGGGAGTGCCCGTTCATAATGGAGTGGCAGGCTGGTGTCGCAACCGACAGGATAACCAGCGCCTGCGCGTGGTGCGGGAGCGCCATCCCCGAAGGTGACGAGGTGTTCGGGGCCGGAGCCAGGATAAGGGAGGGCATCGACTTCGTGCGGGGTTCTGGCCGGGAAGGGTTCCTCATGGAGGTCACCATAGCCGGCAGGCGCGTGCCGGTGATAGTGACCGGGCGAGATTCCGAGGCCCGCCGGCAGGGCAACGACCTGCTGTTCATGACCTGCACCGCGGCGTGCGCCGAGGAGCTCAAGGCCGCCCTGGAGCGCGAGCGCGACATCGTCGAAAAGATCCAGCTCAACTGAGCCCGCTTCCCCCCCGCGGCCGGCGCGCGCGAAACCGCTCGCCCGCCGCCGCCGTATTCATTGTGAAGGCGCCGGGAGAGGCGCCGCCCCGGCGGTTTGACGCCCGGGCGGCAGGCGGGCCCCTCGTGTTATCCTGTTGGCGAGGGCCCTTCCGCGGACACCCGGCACGAGCCTCCGGAGGAGACACTTTTGACGGTAGAACAATACGATGACGACGCGCGGCCGGACCGGTTCGAGATAACAAGGCCTCCACTCAGGAAGTTTCGCAGGTTCATGTATCGCAACCTGGGGCCGCCCAGGATGCCAGGGGCGTTCTCCCTGGGCTGCTGGCTGGTGAAGGTGTTTCCGGAGAAGATACCGTTCACCAGGTACGCTTCGCGCGACGCCTACACCTTCTACCTCCCGCCGTTCGGCAGCAAAGCATACGGGCGGGTCCTGCGGGGCGGCCTCCGACGCGATTTCCACCTCTCCGGTGGTCCGACCGCCGTCACTTTCGCGGTCACCGCCAGGTGCCCGTGTTCGTGTTACCACTGCTCCGCCGACCGCAGGCCGCGGGAAGGCGAGCTGGACACCTCGGAGGCCAAGGACGTCGTGGAGCAGTGCGTCGACCTCATGGCGGGGAGCATTGTTCTGACCGGCGGCGAGCCGATGGCCAGAGCCGACCTGCCAGAGCTCGTGGCCCACGTCGACCGGTTCGACGCGGCGCCGCAGATATTCACCAGCGGGTATTACCTCGATCGCGAAACGGCTCGCGAGCTCCGGAGTGCCGGCCTGGAGGTGGCGTTTGTCAGTCTCGACAGCCCGGAGGCGGAGGTTCACGACGCGGGCAGGGGCGTGCCGGGCTTGTTCGACAGGGCGTGCCGGGGCCTCGAGGCCGCGGCGGAGGAGGGCATAAACACCGGGATAAGCACGTTCGCGACACACGAGGCCGTGGCGAACCGTCACGTGGAGAGGTTCTTCGCGCTGGGAAGAGAGCTGGGCGTGCGGGAGATCACCGTCTTCGACGTCACGCCGACGGGCAAGATGATCGACCGGGAGGACCTGCTTCTGACCCCGGACGACCATCGCGCCCTCTCGGAGATGCAGGAGGGACAGCACGCCCGCGGCCCCGGCCCGAAGATCGTCACCATGTCGTACGTGAACGAGGTGGACATAATCGGATGCTTCGGGGCGAAGTACCAGTTGCACATAACCCACGACGGCTACGTGACCCCGTGCGATTTCGTGCCTCTCCACTTCGGTAACGTGCGCGAGGAGTCGCTCAAGACTATCTGGAACAGGATGAGGGCCCATCCCGAGTACCGCAAGAAGACGGTCGGCTGCCGGATGCAGGACCCGGAGTTCCGCAGGAAGTACATCCACAGGATACCTCCCGACGCGCCCCTGCCTTACCCGATGGACCGCATTCCCATGGAGTAGCGCCGTTCAGAGAAGGCTTACCGGGTCCACGTCCAGCGACACCCTGACATCTCTTTCCAGCGCGCACGTCCGCGCGTAGTCGCCGAAACGCGCCATCGACCCGCGGAGGCGGCCGGCGATCGAGTCGAGGTCGGCGGACTTGATCACGATGTGCCAGCGGTATAGGCCCCGCAGCCGTGAGAGGGGGGCCGGCGCCGGCCCCAGGATGATGGTGCCGGTTCCCTGGAGGTCGGTCTCGAGCACGTGCCGGAGGCGCTCGGCCCCCCGCGAGGCGCTCTGCATGTGCTCGGAGGTGACCAGCACGTTGACCGCCTGGACGTAAGGCGGGTAGAGGGCCTGCGCCCTCGCTTCCAGCTCGGAGTTCACGAATGATTCCACGTCCCCGGTGAGCGCGCGTATCGCCGGGTGGTCGGGCATGAACGTCTGGACGATCACGCGCCCGGGGCGCATGCCCCTGCCCGCCCGACCGCTGACCTGAGTCAGCAGCTGGTAGGTGCGCTCGCTGGCCCTGAAGTCCGGGAGCGCGAGCGCGGTGTCGGCGTTTATCACCCCGACCAGAGTGACGCCGGGGATGTCGAGCCCCTTGGCTATCATCTGGGTGCCGATGAGCACCCGGGCTTCACCCGCGGCAAACGAGCCCAGCAGCCGCCAGTGGGCGTCCTTGGCCGACGTGGTGTCGGCGTCCATTCTGACGCAGGATACGCCCGGCAGCCGCGAGAGCAGCTCTTCCTCCACCTTCTGGGTGCCGGCGCCGAACTGCTTCAAGGGGCCGGCGCCGCACTCCGGACACCCCGGAGGCACGGGCCTCCGCGCGCCGCAGTGGTGGCAGAGAAGCATCCGCCCCCTGCTGTGATAACAGAAGCTGACGTCGCACCCGTCGCAGCCCGGGATGGCCCCGCACGCCCGGCACTGCAGGTAGTTGGCGAACCCCCGCCGGTTGAGAAAGAGGATCGCCTGGCCGCCGGACTCCAGTGTACGGGACAGACCGTCCAGCAGGGAATGCGACAGGAGAGGGACCTCGCCGGCCCCTCCCGCCTTCCTCATGTCGACCACCTCCACGTCGGGCATGGGGCGATCGTCGATCCGCCCGGGCAGGGCCAGGAGCCGGTAACGGCCGGACCTGGCGTGAGCTACCGACTCGAAAGACGGCGTGGCGCTGCCCAGTACCAGGACGGCCCCGGCCATCCGCGCCATCACCTGCGCCACTTCCCTCGCGTGGTAGCGCGGGGAGGTGTCGCTCTTGTAAGAGGGCTCGTGCTCCTCGTCTATGGCTATCAGGCCGAGGTCGGATACCGGCGCGAAAAGCGCCGAGCGAGCGCCCACGACGACCGGGTAACGCCCTTCGCGAACCCCGCGCCACTGGTCGAATCGCTCACCGGGCGAGAGCTTGCTGTGGAGGACGGCGACCCGCCCCGGAAAGCGTGACTCGAACCGTTCGACGGTCTGGGGCGTGAGCGATATCTCCGGCACCAGGACTATCGCCTGCTTTCCCCCGGCCAGCACGCGTTCGATCGCCTGGAGGTACACCTCGGTCTTCCCCGAGCCGGTTACCCCGTGGAGGAGGAACTCGCGGTGGATGCCCCTCTCCACCGCGCCGGATATCTCGTCGATGGCCGCCCGCTGCCGCTCGTCGGGTACGTGGCGTTCGGCGCGGGCGTCCCCGGTACGCGGCAGCCGCTGCACTTCCTCGGCGTCCACCCGGACGAGCCCCCTGGCGGCGAGGGACTTCACGGTGGCGGATCCGGCCCCCGAGGAGCGCAGCAGTTCGCTTTGAAACGCGACACCCCCGAGCGCCAGCAACTGCTCGAGGACGTCCCGCTGCCGGCGGGGGAGGGACCCGATCCGCTCGTCGTCCGGTCCCGTGGCGAGCGAGCGCACCGCCAGGCGGGTCTTGGCCTTCGCCGCCGGGCGGGTGAGCTCGAACCTCTTCGAGATCACTCCCAGTGATTCCAGTTCCCTGACCGCGGCGGCCGCCGGGCCGGGGCCGAGGGTATTTTTCAGAGTCGCCATGTCGGCTTCACGGCCGGAGGCGGTTAGCGTCTCCACCACTTCCCGGAGCGGCCCGTCCCCGGCGAGCCGCAGCGCGCTCTCGGAGTCCGCATCCAGCACGACCACCTGCCTGACCTTCCGGGCGCGCCCGGGCGGCATTAACAGCTTGAAGGCCCGGGAGAGCGGACACATGTAGTGCGAGGCAATCCACCGGCAGAGCCTCTGCCGGTCGAAGTCGAAGAGCGGCGGTTCGTCGAGCACGCTGGAAACCGGTTTCAGAGACGGGACACCGGCCCTGTCGGGGAACCCGACCACGTAGGCGACGGCAAGTCGCCGGTTGAACGGCACCAGCACCACCGAGCCGATCTCCACGGTCTTTTCCATCCCGGCCGGCAGCTCGTAGTGAAAAGGGCGGTCCAGGTCCAGGGCCGCGCTGTCTATGATGACTTCGACGATCCGTTCGGCCTTCTGCGAGGCCATCACCTCCGGAGCGATTATATATTCTCTGTGTGACACCCGGCCGGGGCCTGGGGGTCCGGGTCGTGAGGGGCTTATAATACTCGGATGACGCCTGGATCACTCGAAGAACTTCTCGGCGCGGTGAAAGAAGGTCCCGCCATCCGGAGCAAGGGCCGGGCGGGCGCATGGGCCCGTCCGTTCGTCCGGCGCGCGGGCCTGCGCGAAGGCGTGCTGGGCCCCGGGGACGACGCCGGCGCCGTGGAGACTCCCGCGGGCTACCTCCTGCTCGCGGCGGAGGGAATGCGCTCGCCCCTCTTCGAAGACCCGGAGTTCGCCGGCTTCTGCTCGGTGACGGTGAACGTCAACGACATCTACGCCATGGGCGGCCGCCCCTTCGGCATCGTGGCTGTGGTTTTCGAGGGAGACGCCGGAGAAGAGACGCGCGCGGCGTTCACGCGCGGCATGGAGGCCGCCCTGGACCACTACGGCCTCCCGATGCTGGGGGGCCACACCTCCACCGACCCCGGCCCCTTCCGGGTGGCGACGTGCATTGCCGGTCGGGCCGAAAGGCTGCTGCGTGGAGACGGCGCCGGCCCCGGCGACGACCTGCTCGTGGCGGTGGACCTCGACGGGCGGGCGCGCGAGCGGTTTCACGCCTGGGACACCGTCACCCGGGCCGAGCCTTCTCGCACCGGCGCGAAGCTCGAGGCGCTGGTGCGGGTCTCGGAAATCGGGGGCGCGCGCGCCTGCAGGGATATTTCCAACGCGGGCATCCTGGGCACCCTGGCGATGATGATGGAAGCTTCCGGGACGGGGGCGCACGTGGACCTGGAAGGGCTTCCCGTGCCGGAGGGTATCGACCTCGGATGGTGGCTCGGGGCTTATCCCTCGTGCGGTTTCCTGCTGGCGGTGCCGCCGGGAGACCCTCACCGGGTAGCGGAGCTCTTCGCCTCGTGCGGGGTTGCCTGCGGTAAGCTTGGACGGGTTGTTGCCGGCTCACGCCTGACGGTCTCGCTGGCCGGGGAGTCGGCCGAGTTCATCGACTGGCGGGTGACGCCGGTCACGGGGATGTACTGAAAGAGCGGCCCGCTACCAGCCCGGCGGGATGTGTCCCCTGTTGGCGATCGCCCAGAAAATCACTACCACCGGCGCCATGCAAACGGCGAACGTCACGAAGCCCGCCGCCAGCCTGAAGAAGAAGAGCGCCTTCAGTTGCGCCCAGGAGAGGCTCCTGGGGTCCTTGACGTTCTTGTACGCGACCCTGGCGATCGTCTTATCCTCCAGGCTCTTGAGGAAACCGGCCTGCCGGAGCTCGAGTACCGTCGTCTCGTAGACCGCGTTGAAGATGAAGACTGATCCGAACAGCGCGAACAGCGCCGGCAGCGGGATGTCTATGACGTAGAAGCTCTTGAGGTTGAACGTCCACCAATGGTTCGTAACCCCGACCGGCAGGACCAGCAGGTAGAACGGCAGCGCCAGCGCGCCGGAGAGCGCCGCGCGGGTCCATGGGCCGGCCTTTGGCGCGAAGAGCGCCGAGAGGATCTGCGACGTCGCCGCTACCATGTACCAAAGGAGGCAGGCCGCAAGCGGGACGAGTCCGAGCCACACTATGTACCCGCCCAGCGGGTAGTGCTTGTAGTAGGAGTTGATCCCGTACCAGTAGAAGTTCATGCCGCCGGCCCAGACCGCCGTCGTCAGTACCGCAAGCGAGAAGAGGAGCGCGCCGGTGAAGTAGCCGCGGTGTCTGGATGCGCCCATTGCCCTGGACGCCCCGTAGTAGAAGACCAGGAACAGGAGGAACACCGCCGTCTCCATGACAATTACGTTGGCGTTCACCCGGACCGCCTCCCGCCCCCGGACGCTCTCAATCCCATGTAGAGCATCACGATAGTGCCGATCGCCAGGACCAGGGAGTATATCTGCCACCCGCGGTTTCCCGCTCCTCTGGCGAGGTTGGACAGGTTGCCAACGCCCTTGCTCTGCTTCGGCAGCGGCTCCTTCTTCTTGGCCGGCGCGGCGACGGCCGGGGATGTGGCGGGTGACGCGGACCCCGGTTCGGTCGTCGCCTGGGCCAGGAGGTCGCCGTCGGCGGCCCCGCGGGGCAGCGCCGCGGACATTTCGTGTGAGGGCAGGCCTGCGCGCTCGACCGGCAGGCCGCTCCCGGGAGGCGCGCCCCCGTTTGTCGGGACCGGGGTGCCCGCCGGCTCTTCCGTGCCGGAAGGCATCGGGGTGCCTGAAGGAATCTGGGTGCCGGAAGGCATCGGGGTGCCTGAAGGAATCTGGGTGCCAGGGGTTGTCTGTGACGGCGCCGCCGGGGACTTCTCCGGCGGTTTCTCCAGCACGTTGGCCGGGTTGAGCGCAAGGCCGTTGGACATCAGCATGAGCGCGAACATCCCCAGGGAGAACAGCATCATCACGATAAGGCAGACCGACACTCCCCGGCGGACGCGCTTGCGGTTCGGCTCCTCCTCGAGGAGGTCCACGTAGTATCTGTACCGTTCCAGTTCAATACGCTTGTTGGCCATCCCACTCCATCCGGCAGAAAATCCCCTGTATTCTAGCACAATGTCCGCAGGTCGCCTCAAGTGGTGCGTCACGGTGAAAAACCGGGCGCGGAAGCCGTGCCGATTCAGGTGTTGACCTTTTCTCGCGCGGCTTGATAGTATCTTGAACCGATAAAACTCCGAGGGTTTTATTGGTTTTCAGGAGCGGTACGTGGGCGAACCTCTAAAGGAAAAGATCCTGTCATCCGCGCGTGAGCAGTTCCTGGTCCGGGGGTACAGGACAACTACCATGGATGACATCGCGCGCCGCGCGGGCATGAGCAAGCGAACCCTCTACGAGAACTTCCCTTCCAAGAACGCCATCGCCACCGAGGTGGTGGAAAGCGAGCTCGAGGTCTTCTCCTCCCGGATGCGGGCTATCATCGGCTCCGGGGCGGATCCGCTGGAGAAGCTTCGCAGCCTTTCCAGGTTCTTCATGGAACTGCCGTACCCCGGTATAACGCCGGTAGCCCTCATCGACCTCCAGAGAGAGCTGCCGGACCTCTGGGCGCGGGTCCGCGGCGCCGAGGAGCAGATAGTCTCCGAGATCCGCTCGGTCATCGACGAGGGCAAGGAGAAGGGCGTCTTCAAGGATGGCCTGGATACCAACGTGACCATAGCCGCCCTCAAAGGCACCCTGGTGACAACGATGGCCCCGGACTTTCTGCTGGGCACGAGCCTTTCGCTGGAGGATGTCTATTCGTCGATACTGGAGCTGATCGCCCACGGCATCTGCGTGAAAGACGGGGATGGTTCCGGCAGGGTTATCGCGGGGAGGGGTGCGGATGGGTAGGAAGATCCGGGTGTTCCTCTGCAAGCCGGGCCTCGACGGGCACGACAGGGGCGTGCTGATAGTCGGGCAGGCGCTTCGGGACGCGGGCATGGAGGTCATCTACTCCGGCCTCAAGCAGACGCCGGAGAACCTGGTGGAGGCGGCCCTCCAGGAGGACGTGGACGTGCTGGGGCTATCGATGCTCTCCGGGGCGCACATGGCCCTGATACCGCGCATAACCGGGCTGCTCGCAGAGAACGACGCCGCCGACATCACGGTTATCGCCGGGGGCGTGATACCTCCGGAGGACGCGGAGGTCCTGGTGCGCGAGCACGGCGTCGCCCGGGTGTTCGGGCCGGGCACCGACACGCGCGACATCGTCGCGTTCATCGAGGAACGCAGAGGCCGGCCTTGAAGGGCGGCGCCGGGGAGCTGTACGAGAAGCTCCTTTCGGGGGACCGGAGGGCGGCCGCCCGCCTGATCACCATGGTGGAGAACGGCGAGCACGGCGCGCGGGAGATCCTCCGCCGGCTGCACCGCCACTCGGGGAAGGCCCATATCATCGGCCTCACCGGTTCCCCGGGCAGCGGCAAGAGCACGCTGGCGTGCAGGCTGGCGGCACATTTCCGGGAGGAAGGTTCGTCGGTAGGCATCGTCTGCGTCGATCCGACGAGCCCCTTCACCGGGGGCGCCCTGCTGGGGGACCGGGTCAGGATGCAGGAGCTCTCATCGGACCCCGGGGTGTTCATCCGGAGCATGGGGAGCCGGGGCGCGCAGGGCGGCCTGTCCGTTGCGACCAACGACGTGATCAACGTGCTCGACGCTTTCGGCAAGGAGTACGTCATTGTCGAGACCGTAGGCGCGGGCCAGGTGGAGATAGACATTGTGAAGTTCGCGCACACATGCGTGGTGGTGACGATGCCCGGCGCCGGAGACGAGGTACAGGCGATCAAGGCGGGCATCCTGGAGATAGCCGACATCTTCGTGGTCAACAAGTCCGACCGCGAGGGGGCCATGCGCACAGTCGCCGACCTGGAGATGATGGTCGATACCAGGCCGGACCACGTTGGCGCCGGACGGAAGCCTCCGGTCGTGGCGACCTCCGCCCTCGAGGGCGGAGGCGTGGACGAGCTGGCCCGGCAGGTGGCGCTTCACAGGCGCTACCTGGTGGAGAGCGGCATGCTCGAGAAGAAGACCCTCCAGAGGATGAAGGCCGAGGCGCTGGGCATTCTCAGCCTGCGGGTGGCCTCGCTCGCGCTCGACGCGCTGGGCGAGGGAGGCGCGGCGGCCGGGTTGACGGAGAGGATGGCGGCCCGCGAGCTGGATCCCCACGGCGCGGCCGACGAGCTGGCGAGGGCCCTCGGGCTGGAGGATTGAAACGCGGACACCGCACCCCCGTGGGGCGCGGTAGCACTGCGGACGGGTTTGAACGAGGTGGAGCGGGGCGGACCGGAGGACCCGCGGGTGGCACGCGCATCCTGGATCCATGCCGGTGCCACAACCCGCGAGCTTTCCACGGTACGTTGGCGGAAAGGAGGATGCATGGCAGCGAGGAGCGGACCCGACCCGGCGTTCGCCAGGGCGAGACTGCGCGAGATCATGGTGGACCCGAGGCGGTTCTCCGATGACGAGGCGACCATCGCGTCGTACCTCGAGGACGGCCATCCGGCAGGGAACGTGATTTGCGTGGTCTACCCCCGGGGGCGGACGGACATCGAACACGTACTCTCCGTGGCCAGGGCGTACGGCCTGTCGGTCTACACCCCCCTGCCGTGGGGGCTCGCCCCCGCGAGGCCGGGGGTGGTGGTCGATTTCAGAAACATGTGCAAGATCGAGTCCATCGACGCCACCAACCTGTACCTGCACGTTCAGCCCGGGGTGACATGGGAGCAGGCCCTGCCCGAGCTGGCGGCGGCCGGCGTCAGGGTGGCGCTGCCGGCGGCGGCGCGCTCCCCTTACATCCTGGAAAGCGCGCTGGAACGCGAGGTGGTTCTGGCCGCGAACCGTTTCACCAACCGGCAACTGGCGACTTTCCACGCCATGCTCGCCGACGGGCGCGAATACCGTTCCGGCTCCGACGCCCTCCCGAACTCCACCACCCACTGGCGGGAGGACGGCGGGCCCAACATCAGCAAGGTCTTCACCGGCTCGCGCAACTCCTTCGGGATACCCCTCGGAGGTTTCGTGTTCCTGTACCCCGAGCCCGAGGACAGCGGTGTCGCCGTGAGAGGTTTTACGACCCGCGGGCAGGCCTGCTCCCTGGCCCGGAGGTGCGCCAGGTCCGAGGTGGGTACCGAGATACTGGTCTTGAGCAAGGCCAAGGCCGTCGAGGTAATGGGCGAGGACGCCGGGCTCTCCGCGTGGACGGTCGTATTCGGACTGGAGGGCAGCCCGCGGCTGGTGGCCTACCAGGAGAAGAGGATCGACGAGCTGGCCGCCGAGCTGAAGCTCCGGCCGGCCGCCGGCAAGGCGAAGCTGGCGGAGGCCGCCGGGGAGGCGCTGGGCCGGCCCTGGTACGCGCCCGAAGTCTCCTTCGGTTTCTACACGAGCTTCTCACGGGTGGAGGAGCTCTCGGGCATCGCCGAAGCGGGGCTCAAAGGCAAGGGAAAGACGGCGGCGATGGTGATCCCCGTGAAGAGGGGCGCCTCGGCGTACCTGCAGTTCGACGTGCTCGAGCCCGGGCCCGGCGCGGCGGACGCGGTTAAGGAGCTCCTCGTCAAGCTGGCCGACGAGGGGGCATTCTTCCCCAACCCCACCGGCTCGCTCGCGACCCATATTTTCAAGAAGCAGGCTTCGTACATGAAGATGCTCAGGCGGCTCAAGGAGATCGTCGACCCCGAGGACATGCTGAACTCCGGACAGGTAGTGGAGGTGTGACGTGTCAGACTTGACCAGGAACCCGTACGACCCCCTGCTGCAGGTCCAGAAGGACTCGTACCGCTGCGGCAAGTGCATGCTGTGCAAGTACATAGACCACGAGGAGATAACCGACACCGATTTCATGGGGATCTGCCCCTCGGGGCTGCGCTACAAGTACGAGGCCTACTACGCCTCCGGCAGGCAGGAGATAGCCCGGGGCCTGCTCGAGGGCAGCCTCGAGTACAGCGACTCCCTCAAGCACGTGCTCTTCACCTGCACCGAGTGCGGCGGCTGCCAGGTCATCTGCTCGGACCAGGGCAACAAGAACCCGCTGAAGACCATCGTGGCTCTGCGCGAGAGGGCGTTCCGGGACGAACTGGCCCCGCTCCCCGAGCACGAGACGCTCATCAAATCCATGGAGAACTACGACAACCCCTGGCAGCAGCCGAGAGCGAGGCGCGACGTCTGGATGAAGAAGATGGGGCTCCCCGACGCGCGGAAGCAGAAGGTCGAAGTCCTCTACTACGTCGGGTGCACCGCGGCGTACGACCCGAAGCTGCAGGGGATCGCCAGGGCCACCGCGGAGATCCTCCTGAAGGCCGGTGTCCCCTTCGGCGTGCTGGGCAAGGACGAGCTCTGCTGCGGGAGCACGCTCCTGCGGATGGGGGATTACGACGCCTACCGGAAGCGCGCGCTGATGAACATGGAGTCGCTCGAATCGGTCTCCTCCGAGAGGATCGTGACATCCTGCTCGGGCTGCAATTCCATCCTGCGCGAGGAGTACGAGGAGTTCGGCGGGCTGTCCTCCACGGTGACCCACTCGCTGGAGCTGATCGACGAGCTCATCCGCTCCGGCGACATCAAGCTCAAGAAACCGGTGAAGAAAAAGGTCACCTACCACGACCCCTGCCACCTCGGGCGCTACACCGGGGTGTACGACGCGCCGCGCAGCGTGCTCGAGGCGGTACCCGGCATCGAGCTGGTCGAGATGCCCCGCAACAGGGCCAACGCGTTCTGCTGCGGCGCCGGCGCCGGGGTCAAGTCGGCGTTTCCCGAGTTCGCCCTCTGGGTCGCGGGGGAGAGGGTCCGCGAGGCCATGAGCACCGGGGCGGAAGCGCTGGTGACCTCATGCCCGTTCTGCGAGCAGAACCTCGGCGACGCCACGGGCGGCAGGATAGAGCTTCTGGACATACTCGAGCTGGTGCGCGAGTCGATGGGTTGAGGAGGGCGGTCGCATGGCAGTCAAGCAGGTAGACCTCACGACGAAAGAGACGTACACGGAGCTTCTGGGGAAGCTCAAGAAGATAGTGGGCGACGAGTGGGCCACCGACGACCCGGTCATCCTCATAGGGTATTCGCGCGACCAGAGCCTCGAGGTCGCTCACAACCCGAACATAGTGGTCCTTCCGGAGTCCACCGAGCAGGTCGCGAAGGTGGTCAAAGCCGCGAGGCGTTACGGCGCCCCGGTTGTCGCCTGGTCCACCGGGGGCAACGTCGGCGGCGGGTGCATACCCCAGAGGGGCGGAGTCACCGTGGACATGAGGCGGATGGACAGGGTGCTGGAGATCGACGTGGAGAACATGTGCTGCCGCATCCAGCCCGCGGCGACGTTCGGCAAGGTCTATGTCGAGGTGGAGAAAGTGGGCCTGCGCAACCCGGTCCCCAGCGCGCCGGCCAGCGTGTCCATGCTCGCGAACTACCTGGACAAAGGAGTGTTCCAGGTGTCCAACAAGTACGGGGTCGGCACCGACTCCATACTGGGCCTGGTGGTGGTGCTGCCTGACGGGGAGATTCTCCGCACCGGCTGCCTGCACCAGGACAACTACGGTCCGATCTGCGTCGAAGGCCCGGGCCCGGACATTTCCGGGGTCTTCCAGGGTTCGATAGGCACGATGGGCATCTGCACCGAGATGGTGGCCCAGCTCTACCCGATGCCCGTGCACGAGGAGATCATGCCCGCGGAGTTTCCCGAGGACGACCTGGACGGGGTGAGCGAGTTCCTCAGGCAGGTCGCCAGGGAGGACTGCAGCTTCGAGACCATACTGTTCCAGGACGGGTATCTCGCCCTCGGCGTGACCCCCAACCAGGAGGGCGCGGAGACGCTGCGCGCCCAGATGCCCCGGCAGAGCGCCCTGGTCTACTACGGAGGAGAGACCGAGGAGGAACTGGAGATAAGGCGGGAGCAGCTCGACGCGATCGTCGAGAGGACCGGGGCGGGGCTTTCGCCGGACATGATGCTGGAGCTCCTCAAGGAGCTGGTGCCGTGGAAGCGGGTGTTCAAGATCATACAGGTCACCCCCAGGGTGGAGAGGCTCTCCGGCTGCTTCGAGCTGTTCTGGTTCAACATCCCCATGGGGCAGGCGGCCACGTTCGCCAGGCAGTTCATGAAGCTGGCGCGCAAAAACTTCGCCGACACCGACCCGGAGAAGGCCGACAGGCCGTACCCGTTCGAGGAGACGACCTTCTACCTCCAGCCGCTGGAGTTCGGAAGGAGCGGCATGCTGGAGATGGACGCCTACCCCAACCAGGGGGAGCCCGAGGGGATCAAGAAGGGCATGGCCATGGCGCGCGACGCCATCCCGTTCATATGCGAGTCTGGCGGCATGTTCGACAGGCCCTACGGCGGCGAGAGGTCCGGCTTCGGCTGGGTGCAGACGCCCCTGCTGGGCACGTACTTCGACCTGCTGAAGGCGCTCAAGCGCGAGCTGGACCCCCTGAACATGATGAACCCCGGACGGCACGGCATATCCGCCGACCAGGCGGGGGTCTGACGGGGCACGACACAGGAGGAGAGAACGATGGGAGTATGGTCAGCCAGCAGGGAAGGCCGGGTGGCGCTCCTGGTGCTGGACAAGCCGCCGCTCAACCTCATTCACCTCGACGACATGCTCGAGCTGGCGGAGCTGCTCGCCGGGGCGCGGGAGGACCCGGAGGTGCGGGCCGTCGTCCTCACCGGTTCGGGGAAATCGTTCATCGGTGGGGCTGACATCTCCGGCTTCGAGCAGCTCGACGCGGTGGTGAAGGCGAAGTACGTACTCCAGGCCGGGCAGAGGATACTGCGCGACATGGAGGAGATGGAGAAGCCGGTGCTCGCCGCGGTCAACGGTTTCGCCTTCGGGGGAGGGTGCGAGGTGGCGCTGGCCTGCGACATCAGGCTCTGCAGCGAACGGGCGCGCTTCGGCCAGCTGGAGATAAACTACGGGGTGATGCCCGGCTGGGCCGGCAGCCAGCGCCTGACCAAGATAGTGGGCCTGGGCCGCGCCAAGGACCTGGTGCTGACCGGTCGCGTCGTCGACGCGTCCGAGGCGCTGATGATGGGGCTGGTGTCGCGGGTGGTGCCCGCGGAAAAGCTGATGGACGAGGCGATGGAGGTCGCAGGGCTCCTTGCCTCCAAGGCGCCGCTGGCCATGGCGCTGGCCAAGGAGGCGGTCAACGCCGCCGCCGAGGCGTCGATCCCCCTGGGCGGGGCGCTGGAGGCCGCCGCCTGCGCGCTGACGTTCGGGACCGAGGACAGCCGCGAGGGCGTAAAGGCCTTCCTGGAGAAGCGGGACCCGGAGTACAAGGGAAAGTGAAGCGGTCCGGGGGACCGCGGGCCGGGGAGGGCGAAATGGACCGCAGCGAGATAGACCGTTTGAAGCGAGACAGGGAGCGCTGGGAGCGGGAAACGCTGGGGCCGGCGCTGGAAGCCGCGCCGGAGCGCAGGGAGTCCTTCCAGACGGTCTCCGGCCGCGAGGTCGAGCGCCTTGCGGGCCCCTGGGACGCCGAGGAGTTCGACTACCGGCGCGACCTGGGGTTCCCCGGGGAGTACCCCTTCACCAGGGGGATACACTCGACGATGTACCGCGGGCGCCCCTGGACCATCAGGCAGTTCATGGGCTTCGGGGACCCCGACGAGTCCAACCGGCGCCTCAAGTACCTCATCGAGAAGGGCGCCCCCGGGCTGAACGTCGCCTACGACATGCCCACCATCCACGGCCTCGACTCCGACCACCCGCTGGCCCACGGTGAGGTCGGGCGGGACGGGGTTCCCTGCGACTCGCTGGAGGACATGGAGCGTCTCTTCGCCGACATACCGCTCGCCCGGGTTTCCACGTCACTGGTCATCGCCCATCCGCCGATCCCCTCGATGTACTTCGCGCTCGCCAGGAGGCAGGGCTGCGACTTCTCGAGTCTCCAGGGGACTTTCCAGAACGACACCTTCTGCCGCGACGTCGCGGCCAACGTCCGGGTGCTCCCCAGGCGCGCCGAACTGAAGCTGTGCACCGACGTGGTCGAGTACTGCACCCGCAACGTGCCCCGCTGGTACCCGATAAGCATCGTCGGGTACCAGATAAGGGAGAAGGGCTGCACCGCCGCCCAGGAGCTGGCGTTCACCATCAGCGAGGGAATTGACTTCGTTGGCTCGTTCCTCGCCCGCGGGCTCGACATCGACAGCTTCGGCCCCCGCCTCACCTTCATGTGGAACGCCCACAACGACTTCTTCGAGGAGATCGCCAAGTACCGGGCCGCCCGGCGGCTCTGGGCGCGGATCATGAAGGAGAGGTTCGCCGCGAAGGACCCGCGCTCGATGATGGTCCGCTTTCACACCCAGACCGCGGGGTGTTCGCTTACCGCCCAGCAGCCGTTGAACAACATCGTCAGGGCGACCATCCAGGCGCTGGCGGCGGTGCTCGGGGGGACGCAGAGCCTCCACACCGACGCCTACGACGAGGCCCTGGCGCTCCCCACCGAGGAGTCGCTGCGGATCGCGGTCAGGACCCAGCAGATCATCGCCGAGGAGAGCGGGGTGGCCAACACGGTAGACCCGATGGGGGGTTCCTACTTCGTGGAGAAGCTTACCGCGGAGATGGAGGAAGAGGCCCGGGAGTACATCCGCAGGATCGACGAGCTGGGCGGGATGCTCGAGGCGGTTGAGCACGGATACATCCAGCGGGAGGTGGCGCGGGCCGCCTGGCGGTACCAGAAGGACGTCGAAAGCGGGCGGCAGGTGATCGTGGGGGTCAACAGGTACGTCGAGGAAAAGGAGCCCCCGGTCGAACTGTTGAAGATAACGCAGGAGATGGAGGACGCGCAGAAAGAGCGCATCGCCAGGCTCAAGGAGCGCCGCGACAACCGCAGGATGTCCGAGTCGCTGGAGAAGCTCCGGGAGGCCGCCGCGCGCGACGAGAACCTCTTCGAGCCCACCATGGAAGCCGTGGAAACCTACGCGACGCTGGAAGAGGTGTGGGACGTCTACCGGGCCCATTACGGCACCTTCAAGGAGTCCTCGGTGCTCGTCGATTCGGCCTGACGGATCGTCCCTGCGGCCCCGCGGGTCGGGCCGTGTCCGCCGCTCGAAGGGATGGAACGCGCTCCTCGGGCAAGCGCCACGGGGGAGGGTGATGGCATGCCGATGGAAAACCTGGAGGGAAGGGCGGCCCTGATCACCGGGTCCTCGCGCGGCCTGGGCCGCGAGATAGCGCTGGAGCTCGCGCGCAGAGGCTGCGACGTCGCGATCAACTACCTGGCGCGCGAGGACCTGGCGCTCGGTGTCGCCGGGGAGATCGAGTCTCTAGGGCGGCGCGCCCTGTGCGTTCGGGCGGACGTCGCATCCGAGGAGCAGTGCGCCGCGCTGGTCGAGCGGGCGGCCGAGGCGCTGGGCGGCGTGGACATTGTGGTCAACAACGCGGGCATATGGCGGGGCGCGCGTATCGAGGAGGTGGACGCAGGCCTGCTGGAGAGGCTGATGGCCACCAACGTGAAAGGCGGCTTCTACGTAACCGCCGCCGCCGTCCCGGGGATGAAGAGGAAAGGGTGGGGCAGGGTCATCAACGTGTCCTCGGTCATCGGGGTCACCGGCTACCCAGGCGACACCATCTACGCGGCCACCAAGGCCGCACAGATAGGCTTCACCAAGTCGCTGGCGAGGGAGCTGGCCCGCTACAACATCACCGTGAACGCGGTCGTGCCGGGGTTCATAGATACCGACATGGCGGTCGAAACCGGGGAGGAGACCCGCTCCAGGATACTCGAGACGATACCGCTGGGCCGCTGGGGAAGGCCCGAGGAAGTGGCCTGGCTCGTCGCCTTTCTCTGCGAGGCGGGCGGCTACATGACCGGGCAGCTCTACACGGTCGACGGCGGGTACACCATCTGAGAAGCGCGGGGGCCGCGAGAAGGAGGTCGGGGTGAGGGTCAAGATCAAGCCGCTGGAATGCACGGGCTGCGCGCTGTGCGAGCTTGTCTGCGGATACCACTGGGACGAGGCGTTTTCCCTCATCTCTTCGAGCATCATGCTCCACCGCGCCGAAGAGAAAAAGAACTACATGGGGCTCATGGTGAAGACCGGAGAGGACCTATTCCTGGGAAGGCCGGAGGGCGCGGGCGCCGTCAAGCTGGGAGACCTGCAGAAGGGCGGCGGCGGTGGCGCGTCGGCCAAGCCGATCCTGATAAGGGAAGCGTGCGACATGTGCGAGAGCGCCGGGCTGGAGCCCCAGTGCGTGGCCGTGTGCCCGCAGGGCGCGCTCTACGTCGAGTGAGGAGATGCCAATGGACTCCATGTATTACGGGGACACGCTCATAGTCGACCTCGAGGCCGGTACCACCGAGCAGGTCCCGTTCGACGAGGCTGACGAGGCGGGGCCCGGGCTCGCCGCGGCGCTGGCGCTTTACAGGAAGCACGCCGATTCGGACCCGCTCGTCTTCGGCTCCGGGCTGCTCACCGGCACGCCGGTGCCGGCGTCGTGCCTTGGTTTCGTCCTGGGCAAGAGCCCGCAGACCGGGGAGCCGGCGGTCGCCCCCTTGAGCCTGTTCGCGGGCGTGGAGATGAAGCTGTCGGGGTTCGGGATCGTGGTGGTCAAAGGCGCTTCGGCCTCGCCGGTTTACCTGTGGCTCCACGACGGGGTGCCCGACATCGAAGACGCCTCGGCTCTCTGGGGCCTGGATACCTGGCATGCCACCGACGCGATCAGGCGGGAGATGGGGGAGAGCCTCATACAGGTGCTCTGCATCGGTCCCGCCGGCGAGGCGGGCTCGCCGATGGCGTCGATCTCCAACAACTACTGGGGTTCCGGTGACGACGCCGCGCTCGGTGCGGTCATGGGGCGGAAGAACCTCAAGGCGCTGGCGGTGCGCGGGCTTGGCATGATAGACGCCGACGACCCCCGGGAGTTCTACGATGGCGCGGTCGCCCTGTTCGGCGGGGTCGAATCCCACCGGGGGTTCCGGGCGTTGTGCGAACGGCTGGGGGCGCCCGACCTCGACGGGTGGCTGACGCCGGTCGCCCACCGGACGAGGTCCTGTTTCGCGTGCCCTTACGCATGCGCCACCTTCGCCAAGTACCGCGAGGCGCCCTCGGTCATGGAGGCCGGGGACGTCGAGGAGCCGGGCATGCTGGTAGCCGGGGCCGCTGCGGCCCTCTGGCTGAAGGAGGGCGGGTGGGAACCCGCCGCCGCCTGCATGGCCCTGGAGGCCTCGGCCCGCCGGGGGATCGACCAGCTCCGGGCGGCGCGCCGGCTCGCTGGTTCGCCGCTCACCAGCGAGGAAGAGATCGTGACCGCGGTCAAAGAGCTGGAGGACGTGCCGGAGGCCGCATGGCCGATCGGGGACCGGGGCCGCGAAGGCCTCTTCGGCTCCTGGGTGCCCCCCCTGGGCTCGGCGGAGGAGTGGGCGCGGGCGAACCGCGTCGGCTACGTGCTGGGGGTCTGCCCCACCTTCCTGCTGATGTCCGGGGTGGAACTGGAGGCGCTTGCCGCGCTTTGCGCTCCGGCGGCCGGCCTGGAGGCGGGACCGGACGACCTTGCCGGGATGCTCGGCTGAGGGATCGTGAAACGGCGTACCCCCAGGACGGCGCGCCACCGGGCGCTAACTTCGCTCGCCGCCAGGCTCGCCGGCGAGCCGGGGGTGGCGGTCTATTGCGGCGAGGGCGCCTCGCACTCCTGGATATGGTTCGCCGACCTGCTGGAGAGACTGGAGACCTTCGACGTCCGCTTCCTTACCCACCATGACGTCCTCGAGGGGGCACTGGAAACGAGGGACATCATGCTGGTCGGCGGCGGGGACACCTACGCCATGGCCCGCTCCCTGGGCACCGACGGGGCCCGGCGCCTGGAGGAGTTCGTCAGGGGCGGGGGCTTCTATCACGGCTCCTGCGCCGGGGGCTACCTGGTCCTTCGGGGCGTTGACATGGAGCCGTTCACCCCGTTCCGGCTGGTGGACGCGGACATGCTCAACGTGATGGATGACCCGCCCGCGCCGCTCTGTCTCGAGCACAAGTACCTCGCGCCGTACGGGAGGGAGTGGGTCTTCCACCCCGTGTACGGTGAGGTCGCGCTCCTCCCCCGGGGGCCCGCTCCCGGGATGCTGGCGTTCCGGGAAGCCGCGGAGATCTCCGCCCCGCTCTTCGGGGGGCCGGTGATGTCCGCCGGGGAGGCGCGCTCGCTTGCCGACTACGCCTCCGCCGCGTCGCGCGCCGCGTTCCTCTGGCCGCGCGAGCGCGCCGGGAGCTTCATCGCCGGCAGGCAGGCGGTGGTCTTCCAGGAGCTGGGCGACGGCGTCGCCGTCGCCAGCGGACCGCACCTGGAGCACCCGCACTTCCCCGAGGCCAACGCGTTGATGGGGGAGATGTTCGTCGAGCACAGCGGGAGGACCTCCCCACGGAGGGCGAGGGCCCCAGGCGGGGGCGCGACCCGCCGGGGAGCGTCGGTGTGCAAAGGCCGCCCGGAGGTCTCCCGGTCGCTCCTGGAGATAAAGAGGCAGGTCTCCAACGCGCGGATCGTGGGGTACGGACTCGAGCGCTCCCAGGTCACCTGGAAGATAGGGGTGAAGGTCTGGGAGCCTGAGAAAATACGGATGTTCCTGCAGTACGCCTGGGACCGCCTGCCGTACCTGGAACGCCGGTCCGCCGGGGGGACGCTCGGCGCCTGCGCGGAGCTGGAGCGGCTCGCCGAGGGGTACGCCCGGGCGTGCGACCTTGCTAAAGAGCTTTCCGTTGCGGTACGGTCGAACCAGGAGTCGCAGGCGGAGGCCGCGTCGCTGTTGACCATGCTCAAGGAGCTCACCGCAGGTTTTCTTTCGCTGTACTTCGAGCTGCGACTCGAGGAGCGGCGGCGCGGGACGGACGAGCGCGGAGGGACCGGCACCGATGGCTAGCAGGACGGGTGTTTACGTCTGCCGCTGCGGCAGCAACATAGCCGGCGTTGTCGACTGCCCGGCGCTGGCGGAACGGGCCCGGTCGCTCCCGGGCGTTGCCGTCGCCAGGGACTGCGATTACATGTGCTCAGACGCCGGGCAGTCCCTCATCAAGTCGGACATAGAATCGCTGGGCCTCGACCGCGTCGTCGTGGCCGCCTGTTCCCCGAGGATGCACGAGCACACCTTCCGAGCCGCGCTGGAGGAAGCCGGCCTCAACCCCTATCTCCTGGAGATGGCCAACATCCGGGAGCAGTGCTCCTGGGTCCACGACGACGGCGACGCCGCCACGCGCAAGGCGGCTTCACTGGTAGCTGGAGCGGTGGCCAGGGTCGCCCTGCACAGGGAGCTCGAATGCCGCGAGTTCCCGGTGACCGGCGCGGTGCTGGTCCTCGGCGCCGGGATAGCCGGGATCACCGCCGCGCTCAAGCTCGCCGACGCGGGCAGGAAGGTGTACCTGGTGGAGCGCTCCCCCAGCGTCGGGGGGCACATGGCCCTGCTCGACAAGACCTTCCCCACGCTCGACTGCTCCGCCTGCATCATGATGCCGAAGATGGTGGAGCTGGAGCGGCGCCCGGAGATCGAGCTGCTCACCACCAGCGAGCTGGAGAGCCTCGACGGGTTCGTCGGAAACTTCACCGCGACCGTGCGCACCAGGGCCAGGCGGGTGGATGCCGCCCGGTGCACCGGGTGCGGCGACTGCGCGGGGGCGTGCGTGCTGGCGGGCCGGATACCCGACGAGTTCGAGGCCGGCCTGGCGAAACGCTCGGCGATCTACATCCCGTTCGCCCAGGCGGTGCCGTCCTGCGCCGCGGTGGACCCGAAGGCCTGCCTGTACGTGACCAAAGGCAGGTGCTCCTCTCAATGCCTGGAGGCCTGCAGCGCCGGGGCGATAGATCTGGACATGGCCGACGAGGTGCGGGAGATCGAGGTGGGGGCGGTCATCGTCGCCACCGGCTTCGACGTTTTCGACGCCGCCGCCATGCCCCAGTTCGGGTACGGGCGCTACCCCGAGGTGCTCACCGGCCTGCAGTTCGAGCGGATGCTCTCGGCCTCGGGTCCCACCGGGGGCCGGGTCCTCCTGCCCGACGGCTCCGAGCCGCGCTCGATCGCCTTCCTGCACTGCATCGGTTCTCGGGACGAGAACGCCAACGAGTACTGCTCGCGGGTCTGCTGCATGTACTCGATGAAGCAGGCGCTGACCGCCCGCGAGAGGACCGGCGCCCGGGTGAGCGAGTTCTACATCGACGTCACCGCCTTCGGGAAGGGGTACCAGGAGTTCTACCGACGGGTGCGCGACGAGGGGGTCTACTTCATAAGGGGCAAGTGCGCCGACGTGGCCCGCCTCGGCGGGGAGCTGAAGGTTTTCGCCGAGGACACCCTGCTCTCCCGGCCCGTGGAACTGCCGGTGGACATGGTGGTGCTGGCGACGGGCCTGGTCCCTGACGCGGGGGCCGCCGGCCTGGCGCGCACCCTGGGCATCTCCCGGAGCGCCGACGGCTTCTTCGCCGAGGCCCACCCCAAGCTCAGGCCGGTGGAAGCGGCGGCGGACGGCATCTACCTGGCGGGCTGCTGCCAGGGTCCCAAGGACATACCGGACACGGTCGCCCAGGCGCTTGCCGCGGCGTCGGAGGCCCTGGCGCTGCTGGACGGCGGAACGGTGTCCATCGACGCCGGCGTCTGCGTCATCGATCGGGAAGCGTGCAGGGGCTGCGGGATATGCGTCGCCGCCTGCCCGTACGGGGCGCTCTCCCTGGAGGACGGCGTTGCGGTGGCGAACGAAGCCCTCTGCAGGGGCTGCGGGGTCTGCGCCGCCGCCTGCCTCAGCGGGGCCGCCGGGGTGGAACTGGGCGACGACGGCCAGATAGTGGCTAACATAGAAGGGTTGCTGAGATGAAACAGACCCGCGTTGGACCATGGCGTTCCGCGAGTGCGTGCCTGGCGTGCGCCTGCGCGGCGGTGCTGCTCGGGGCGCTGGTGACCGCCGGCGCCGGGTGCGGCGGCTCCGAATCCGCTTCCAGGGTGGTGAGGGTGGGGTTCCTGCGGAACGACCTGCACCAGCTCGCCTTCTACGTCGCCAGAGAGAAAGGTTTTTTCAAGGAGCAGGGCCTGGACATCCGGGAGGGCGGCGCCTTCAACGCCGGCCCGGAAGAGATGAGTTCGTTCTCGGCGGGAGACCTCGATATCGGCTACGTGGGGACGGCGCCGTGCCTGACTTTCGCCGGACAGCGCATGGCCGACGTGAAGATAGTGGCCCAGGCGAATACCGGGGGGACCTCCCTGATAGTGCGGCCGGGGCTCGACGTAAAGGAAATTACCGACCTCGAGGGGCGCACGATCGCCGTCCCCGGCCTCTCCACCGTGCAGGACTTCCTGCTTCATCGCGCGCTGGAGAAGGCGGGCATGGAACCTTCGCAGGTCAGGAAGACGGTGCTCAAGCCCCCGGAGATGCTGCCGGCTCTCGCCGGGGCCCAGGTTGACGCGGCCCTCGCCTGGGAACCTTACCCGTCGATGGCCCGGGCCCAGGGTGCGGGGAGGACGCTTCTGAGCTCCCGGGAGATCTGGCCGGACCACCCGTGCTGCATGGTGGTCGCCGATTCGGCCTTCATCGAGAAGAACCCCGACGCGGTTAGGCGCTTCGTCGCCGCCCACGTCAAGGCTACCAGGTATATCAGGGACAACCGGCTGGAGGCCGCCGACATGGCGCACCTGTTCACCGGCCAGCCGACGGACGTCGTCAGGGCCGCGATGAAGAACATCGGCTTCTCTTTCAGGCCGGACGTCAGGAAGATTGGGGAGTACGCCGTGTTCATGGCCGGGCAGGGGGTGATCAAGGAGAAGAACCCCGCCGCCTTCGCGAGGTCCATGGTGGACAGCTCCTTCATCCCCGGTGACGGCAAGTGAAGAAGTGGAAGCTGGCCTCGCCGCTCGCGGCGCTCGCGGTGTGGCAGGCGCTCGCGGTGACCGGGGCGCTGGGGAGGGCGACGCCTTCGCCGTGGGACGTCCTGAAAGGGCTTTACGACCTCGCCGCCACCGGCCTGCCCCGGGGGTACCACCTGCAGGGACACGTCGCCTACAGCCTCCTGCGGGTGTTCACCGGCTTCGGCATCGCCCTGGTGATAGCGGTCCCCATGGGGATACTCATGGGGTGGTCGAAGTGGTTCGAGACCGCGGTGGACCCGCTGGTGGAGGTCGTCAGGCCGGTGCCCCCGCTGGCCTGGCTGCCCCTGGCCCTGGTGTGGTTCGGGCTCGGGCTGGGCTCCGCCGCGTTCATTATCGCGCTGGGGGCCTTCTTCCCGATCGTGCTGAACACCGTCCTGGGGGTGAAGGGGGTGGACGCCCGCCTGGTGGAGGCGGCCCGGACGCTGGGGGCGCGGGAGGGCACCATCCTATGGAGGGTGCTGGTGCCGGGATCCACTCCCTCCATCATCACCGGGGTGCGCATAGGCATGGGCATCGCCTGGATGACCCTGGTGGCGGCCGAGCTCATCGGGGTGAAGAACGGCTACGGGCTTGGCTACATGATAATGACCGCCCGCGACCTGGCGCGCTTCGATTTGCTGGTGGCCGGCATCCTGGTCATCGGTGTGATCGGTTTCCTGGCGGACCGGTTGATAAGGATTGTCGAAAAGAGGCTGTTGAGGTGGAGATGAGGGCCGGCGGGTCCCTGCTCTCGCTGCGGGGCCTGCGCAAATCGTTCAGCGAACAGAAGAGCGGCAGGGAACTCGAGGTCCTCGACGGGATCGATCTCGACGTGACCGAAGGGGCCCTGACCTGCATCGTCGGCCCGTCGGGCTGCGGCAAGACTACCCTGCTGAGGCTGATCGCCGGGCTGCTGGCGCCGACTTCCGGGGAGGTCCTCTTCGAGGGCGTCCCGGTGGAGGGCCCGGGCCCGGAGCGGGGGATGGTCTTCCAGGAGTACGCGCTCTTCCCCTGGCGCACCGCGGCGCGCAACGTCTCCTTCGGCCTGGAGATCGCGGGTGTGTCGCGGCGGGAAGCGCGCGGCAGGGCCGACGGGTACCTCCGGGTCGTTGGGATGACCGGGCACGATGACCTGTACCCCCGGGAGCTCTCCGGCGGGATGAAGCAGAGGGTCGCCATCGCCCGGACGCTGGCGGTCGAGCCCGCGGTGCTGCTGATGGACGAGCCGTTCGCTTCCCTCGACGCTCAGACCAGGAACGCCATGCAGGCCTTTCTGGTCGAGCTCTGGGAGAAGACCGGCAAGACCGTGGTCTTCGTCACCCATTCCGTGGACGAGGCCGTCTACCTCGGGGGGGAGATCGTCGGGCTGTCCGGGCGTCCGGCACGTGTGGTCCGGACTTTCGCCAACGCGCAGCCGTACCCCAGGAACCGGACGGACGGGGAGTTCATACGGTTGCGCTCGGAGATACTGGGCTACCTGGCGGGCGAGACCGCCGGGGCGGGATGAGAAAGGCGCGGGGAGTGGGATGAGCGACGGGAGGAAGCCCCTGACCGGGTTCACCGGCGAGTTCTTCGAACAGGTCGTCGGCGGCTCGGGGATTCGCGACAAGGTGACCTCGTGCCTGCAGTGCGGGACGTGCACAGCCTCCTGCCCGGTTGCGGCCTACAGCGACCTCGGGCCGCGGGAGATCGTCCGACTGGTGCTCACCGGCGGCCGCGAAGAGGTGCTCCGGCCGGAGGTCGTCTACTACTGTTCCGCCTGCTACTCCTGCGCGGTGCGGTGCCCGATGGGGATCAGGCTCACCGAGCTGGTAAACCTCCTGCGTGACGAGATGGTGCGCGAAGGCCGGGGCCCCCTCGAGCCGCAGATGGAGATGGTCCGCAGCGTGCAGAACTACGACAACCCCTGGCAGATGCCCCGCGCGCAGCGGGACCGCTGGGCGCGCAGGCTCAAGGGCCGCGTCAAGGTGCTTCCGAAGCAGAAATCCGACACGCTCTACTATCCCGGGTGCACCGCCGCCTACCTCCCGGAGATGCAGGAGGTGGCCCTGGCCACCGCCGGGGTGCTGGCGGCCGCGGGGGTGGACTTCGGCATAATGGGCCGCGAGGAGGTCTGCTGCGGCAGCACCGCGATGCGCGTGGGGATGAAGGACGTGTTCGCCGCCCAGGCGGCGAAGAACATCGAGAGGATAAACGCGCTGGGGGTGGACAGGGTGATCACCGCCTGCGCGGGCTGCTACGGCATCATGAAGCACGAGTACCCAAAGGTGGCCACCTTCGACGTCGAGGTTCTGCACATGTCGGAGGTCCTGGCCTCGCTCCTGGAAGAAGGCAGGCTCGCGCCCCGTCCCCTCGAGCGGAAGGTCACCTACCACGACCCCTGCCACCTGGCGAGGCACGGGGGCGTGGTGGACGCGCCCCGCCGGGTGCTCGCGGCCCTGCCCGGCGTAGAGGTCTCGGAGATGGCCCGGACCGGCATGAACTCCCGGTGCTGCGGCGGGGGGGGCGGCCTGCGCACCGGCCACGCCTCTGTCGCCCTGGACATCGCCTCGGCCCGGCAGGCGGAGGCGGAGGAGACCGGCTCGGAGGTGCTGGTGACTTGCTGCCCGTTCTGCGAGATTAACCTCGCCGGCGCCGCGGAGCGGGACGGCGGTCTCCCGGTGGTGGACCTGGTATCGCTGGTCCTGGAGTCGCTGGGCCCCGACGGCGAGGGCTGAGCACCGGGGCGTTTCCCGGCGCTCGGCTATCCCGCGCCGCCTCCACGGCCCCGCGGAAGTTGCCCGGGAAGCGAAAGCTCCCGCCGTTGCGGCGCCCCCCGCTCCGCCGGAGGAGATTGCATTACCTCCGCGTCCGGTGGGATACTACCCGCGGTGCCGCCCCGTAGGGACGGCGCCGGATCGGGGGCAGCATGGACGAAGACATACGCAGGATGTTCTACCCCGACAGCGTGGCCGTCGTCGGGGCCTCGGCCGGCTCCAGGAACATGGGCCGCAACATCGTGCAGAACCTCATCACCTGGGGGTACGCCGGCGCGGTGTACCCGGTGAACCCGCGGGGCGAGGACGTGCTGGGGCTCCGGGGTTACGAAAGCCTCGGCGACATCCCCGGGAAAGTGGACCTGGCGGTGGCTTTCGTGCCCGCGACGGCGGTTCCCGCGGTGATGGACGACTGCGCCGCCAAGGGGATCCGGCTCATGGCCATCCCTTCCGGGGGGTTCTCCGAACTGGGCCCCGGGGGCGACGAGCTGACCCGGCTCATCCGGTCGAAGGCCGACGCTTACGGCATCCGTTTTGTCGGACCCAACGGCCTTACCCTCATCAACGCCGAGAATGGCCTCTGCCTGCCGTTCCTGACCTTCAAGAAGCGGGAGGCCGGGGGCATCTCGATAATTACCCAGTCCGGCGGGGTGGGGGTCAGCCTCATCATGTTCCTCGACAACAGCAGCTCCAGGTTCAACAAGTTCGTCTCGGTCGGCAACAAGGTGGACATGGACGAGCTCGACTTCCTGGAGTACCTCGGGCGGGACGAGGGAACCAGGGTAATCTGCATGTTCCTGGAGAGCGTGGTGCGGGGCCGCGACCTGTTCGAGGCGGCGAAGCGCCTGGACAAGCCCCTGCTCGTCTACAAGGCCAACACCACCGAGGTCGGGGCGCGCACCGCCGCCAGCCACACCGCGGCTCTCGCCAACGACGACCGCGTGCTGGACGGGGCGCTCCGGCAGGCAGGGGCGATCAGGGTCGGGGAGATACGCAAGCTCATCGACCTCGCCCGGGCCTTCGAGATGCCCCCCATGAGGGGGAACCGCGTGGCGGTGGTCTCCCAGGCGGGCGGCTACACGGTGCTCTGCGCCGACGGGGCCTGCAGGGCCGGCTTCGAGTTCCCGCCCCTGTCCGGCGAGGTGGTCTCCGGGCTGCGGGAGTACGTGCGCTCCGACGTCATCAGGCTGGGAAACCCGCTCGACCTGGGCGACATCCATTCCACGGAGGCCATACTCAACGCGCTGGACCGGCTGCTCGGCCAGGACGACATCGACGGGGTGGCGATGGTGCTGCTCCGCCGTTCCGACGCCAAGTACGACGGGGCTTACGCCGGCATGTCGCGCGAGCCTTACCCGGAGATCGGCCGCCTGATGCGCAGGCACGACAAGCCGGTGGCGCTGTGCCTTCTGTCCCAGTGCCAGTACCTCAGGGACGTGCAGGGCAGGATGGACTACCCGGTCTTCGAGAGGCCGGAGGAGGCGGTTGAGGCCCTTTCGGTGATGCGCGCCTACTACGCCCGGCGCCCGGCGCCGGCGTGAGGCCGGCCGAACCCGTCGCCCTCCAGCCTGCCGCCCCGGCGCGCTTCTCCCGCTTTCTGTTACAGTCATCCCATGGACGAGATGAAGTTCCCCTTCGACACTTCGGCGGACCTCAGGGTGGGGATCGGTCTCGGGGAGGGTGATGTTCGCGAAGAGGCGGTCCTCCGGTCGGTGGCGTTCTGCCCGCTGTCCGTCTACCGCTCCACCGGGGAGATGCTGGGGGCGCTTGCCGCCTCGGAGATCGACGCCGCGGTGCGGGGCTCCCTGCCCTCCGACGAGTTCCTCGCGGCCCTGGGGCGGCTCCGCCCCCGCGCCGGGGTACGCCGCGTCGCGCTCCTTCTGCCGGCCTCGGGCCGGGCGTTTCTGCTGGGGCCGGTGGGCATCGACGAAGGCGGCAACCTCCGGGAGATGGGCAGGCTCATCGGGGACATGCGCCGGTTCTGCTCGCTGCTGTCGTGGGAGCCGCGCGTCGCGGTGCTCTCGGCGGGGCGTCCGGCGGACGCCGGCCGCTCCGGCCGCATCGCCGCCAGCATCAGGCGCGGCGAGACGCTGGCCGAACGCTACGGCGTCAGGCACTGCAACATCATGATCGAGGAGGCGCTCCGCTGGGCCAACTGCCTCATCGCCCCCGACGGCGTCTCCGGGAACCTCCTCTATAGGGCGCTGGCCCACCTCGGGGGCGCGGTCTCCCTGGGCGCCCTCTACTTCCCCCTGGAGCTCAAGCTCGCCGACACTTCGCGCAACGGCACCGTGGACGAGTACGTCGGGGCGGTGGCCCTGGCCAACCTCGCCGCTTCCCGGCATCCAACCGGGCGGGCCTCCTGAGCCCTGGGCGAGTCGCGCGGGAACGACCAGTTTCGGAAGCGGCGCGTAAGTTATTGACGGGCCCTCCAACTCCGGTGGTAAAATGTTTGCGCAACAGCCGGGGATGAGCGAGTTCGAGTCCGGGTTTCTGGAATGGCACCGGGCCGGGGCGGGTGCCGCTTGGAAGCCCAGGTTCGAAAAGGGGCGGCGCCGGCCGCCCTGTGATGAACCTGGAGGCGATGGCGATGCGCAGGTGTCTTGTTTTCCTTGCCGCGATCCTGCTGGTTTCCGCGATGCTGGTGCCGGTGGCCGGCGCTTACGCCGCCGGGCCGGCGGAACGGTACTCCCAGTGTACGAAAGCGATCCCTTTGGGCAACAGCAGGCCGGACCGCATGAAAAACCAGGTGATCGTCAGCTTCAAGCCGGGCGCGGGCGAAGCCTCAAAGAACAACGCGCGCCGGGCGGCAGGCGCCCTGGCGGTAGTGCGTGACGACGCGGGCGCCCAGCTCCTCCAGCTCGGGCCGGACGTCTCGGTGGAGGGGGCGGTGGCCTCCCTCAGCTCCAACCCCGACGTGCTCTATGCCGAGCCCAACTACATCGCGCGCGCCACTTACCGGCCGAAAGACCCGGATTATCCCAGGCAGTGGGGCTTGAACAACACCGGGCAGGTCATCAAGGGGCAGGAGGGCACCCCCGGCGCCGACATCAACGCCGAGGGAGCCTGGAACGTGGAGACCGGCGGCACCACCCCCGTGACCGTGGCGGTCATCGATACCGGGGGCGACCTGGACCACCCGGACCTCTCCTCGAAGTTCGTCCCCGGGTACAACTTCGCGGGGATAAGCCAGTTGATGGACTACTACTATGATGGAGGTTATTACCAAAGAATCGCCCATTTGGGTTCCACAGCCTGGCCCAGGATCGCCCAGTCTGTAACCGGGACCGGCCAGAACCTCACCGCCGCCGGTTTCGAGTTCTACAAGACGGGGAGCCCGACCACGATCACCGTGGCCCTGCGTTCCTCCCTCTCCGGGACCAACCTGGCCTCATACACGGTGAACCCCGCCGAGATAGCGTCCAGCGGCGTCACTTACATCTACAAGAACTTCTCCACCCCGGTGAAGCTGGCGAAAGGGGTCAAGTACTACATCGTTCTCTACCAGCAGACGCCGAGCGCCAGCGATCACTACTGGATCGTGTTCAACCCCGCCGGCGATTACCCCGGCAACGTCGACGAGTACCGCGAGGGTGACATGTACGCCCAGAACAGCTCAAGCACGTGGGTAGACTACGCCCCCTACGACCTCTTCTTCAAGACCAACGCCAACGCCTCAGCGCACGACGACCAGGGGCACGGCACCCACTGCGCGGGGATTGCCGCGGCGGTGCAGGGGAACAACAAGGGGGGCGTCGGGGTCTCCTTCGGCGCCAGGGTCATGCCGGTGAAGGTGCTGGCATCTGACGGGTCGGGGACGTACGACGACATCTACTCCGGGGTAAGATGGGCGGCCGACCATGGCGCGCAGGTCCTCTCGATGAGCCTGGGGGGCCCCGGTTCCTCGGCGGCCGGGCAGGCCGCCGTCAACCATGCGCACAACACGCGCGGGGCGGTGGTGTTCGCTTCCGCCGGCAACTCCGGGGATTCGACAAAGAATTACCCGGCGGGATACGACAACGTGATCGGCGTCGGCGCCACCGACAACCGGGACAAGTACACCGCCTTCTCCACGTACAACTCCGACGTGGACCTCTCCGCGCCGGGCTGGAAGATCTACTCGACATTGCCGATGTACCCGTGCTCGCTGAACTCCTGGGGCTACCAGCAGAAATACGACTATCTCAGCGGGACCTCGATGGCCTGCCCCATGGCATCGGGGCTCGGGGCCCTGGTGAGGTCGAAGTACCCAGCGTGGACGCCTGCGCAGGTCCAGTCGCGGATGCAGAAGAGCGCTAAGGACCTCGGCGCCAAAGGAAGGGACGACCATTACGGGTGGGGGCGCATAGACGCCCTCCGCACCCTCGGTGGCGGTGACACCTGGTACCTCGCAGAGGGCACCACCGCCTGGGGCTTCTCCACGCAGGTGTCGATCCAGAACCCCAACCCGGCGACGGTCCATGCCCAGATAACCTACAACACCTCCGAGGGGGACGTCCCCGGGGGTACGGTAACCCTGCCGGCCCTCAGCCAGGCGACCGTCAACCCCGCGGAGAAGCTGGGAAGCAAGGACTTCTCCACGAAGGTCGTCTGCACCGAGGGAAATTCCATAGCCGTCGACAGGACCATGACCTGGAACTCTGGAGCGGGAGAAGAAGGCCACTCCTCCATTGGGGTGACCTCTCCCGCAAAGACCTGGTACCTCCCCGAGGGCTCCACCAACTGGAACTTCGAGACCTGGCTGCTCATCCAGAACCCGCAAGGCAAGGATGCCTCCTGCAAGGTCACCTACATGATAGAGGGCAGGGGACCGGAAACCATCGAACACAAGGTGCCCGCCCGCTCCCGGGCCAGCTTCTCCATGGCGCAGGACATCGGCCAGGCGGACGCCTCCATCAAGGTGGAGAGCGACCAGGAGGTCATCCCCGAGCGAGCGATGTACCGCAACGACCGCCGGGAGGGCCACGACTCGATCGGCACCACCACCCCGGCTTCCACCTACTACCTGGCGGAAGGTGCCACCGGATACGACTCCGGCTACATAACCTACGTGCTCGTCCAGAACCCGCATAACAGCGCCAACGGGGTGAACATCACCTACCAGACCCCCTCCGGGGAGGTCCCGGGCCCCTCCTTCACCATGGAGCCCAACTCCCGCAGGACCGTTAGGGTGAACGACCAGCTCCCCCCCAACACCGACGTCTCCACGGTGGTGCACGGCACCAAGCCGATAATCGCCGAACGCGCCATGTACTGGAACTCCCCCGCGGGAGAGGCCTGCCACGACTCGATCGGGCTGGCCGCGCCCCACACCGCCTTCTACCTGCCCGACGGGCAGACGTCAGGCGGCCGTGAGACCTGGACGCTCGTTCAGAACCCCGGGAAGGCCGACGTGCAGGTGGAGATCTCTTACATGACCCCCACCGGCAAGGGCAACGTGGTGTTCTCCGACACCATCCCGGGGAACTCCCGCAAGAGCTACAACATGGCGGACAGGCTCTCGGACTCCCGGGCGTCGGTGATGGTGCGCAGCAAGGACCCCTCGAAGAAGATAATGGTCGAGCGCGCCATGTACTGGGGCAACCGGGGAGCCGGGACCGACACCATCGGGGGGTTCTCGGACTGATGCCGCGGGCCCCCGGGGGTGGACCCCGGAGGCCCTCGGAAAAGAAACCGCCCCCGGAGAGCCGTTCGCGGCCCCATCCGGGGGCGGCACCCTTTTCAGGGGATAATGTAGACGGGGGTGCCCTTCTCTACGGCGTTGAAGACCTGCAGGGCGCTCCACTCCGAGAGCCGGATGCACCCGTGAGACGCCGAGTACCCGAGCGAGGCCTCGTCCGGCGTGGCGTGGATGCCCACACCGTTTCCCAGGTCCATCCAGTACGGTCCCAGGGGGTTCCCCGGGCCGGGGGGCACCGGTTTCTTGTCTTTGGCCCAGTCCGACTTGGGGGGGTACCACCAGGGGTCCTTCTTCTTCTCCAGTATCTCGAACTTCCCGTTGGGAGTGGGGTACTGGGGGGTTCCCACGGCACAGGAGTAGGTGTCCACCAGCCTGCCGCCGTTGTACTGGTACAGCTTGTGTTCGGACTGCTTCAGCACAATTATCGTCCCGATGTCGGACTCCCTGACCGCCGGGTTCAGCACCGAGACCGGTATCTGCAGCCGGCGCTTCCCCTGGGGAAGGAGCGAGGTGATCTGCCCGATCAGTTCCTCCTGGTTGACGCTCCGGCCGTTGCGCGACCCGGTTATCACCGGGTGCCCTTTTGACATGTCCACCGACGCGTTTCGCGCGGCGTAGTCGAGGTCGCCGGCGATGTTCGCCACGAACGCTCTGACCTGCGCCTGGTCGTACTTGAGGATGACCGGGACGTCGCCGGTGATGGGTTTGTCGAGGAACCGCCTCAGCATCCTCGACACGATGTTGATCGAGGAGCCCTTGCGGAACGCCTCGTCTACCATCCTGTCGACGTCCACGGACAGGCCGATCTTCGCCAGGTCCAGCTTGTAGACGCTGTCCTCGTGGGTCAGGACCATCGGTTCCTGCACCGCGGTGACGATGCTCGACTTCACCAGGCTCTCCACCTGCTGACGGTCCATAGTGCCCACAGCCATGCCGTTCACGGTCACCCCGGGGAAGACCTCGTCGGACAGCGCCAGGTCCTGTATCAGTAGAAACCCCCACAGCACCAGCAGCACCGCCGCCAGGAAAGTCGCCGAGAGCAGCAGGACGACTCGTTTCTTGTTCGCCCTGCGCAGGTACAGGTATGTCTTCTTGAGCCGCCTGCGGCTCATAACCGTCTCTCTCACCGCCAGTGTCCCTGCCTTCACATCGCCTCCGTGGCCGCGATTCCGCGGGTTAGCCCTTCCCGCCCGCGGCACCGAGCCGCCGCGGGTCTGATGATAATTCGACGCAGGAGGGCCCCGTCCCGTTTCACCGGGGTATTTTTTCGCCCGCCTTGACGCCTGACGGCATCAGCCCGGGGCACGGGATGCCGAAGGCGCGATCGGAGGCATGCGGGCCGGAAGGCCGGCGATTACCGGCTTGGGCGGAACTGGCGGATGTGCGTGCGGCCGCGGGACCCTATTCCCATGCACCCGGATCGACGAACGCCTCACCGTCGGCGACCATGCCGAAGCAACGCCAGTCTCCCTTCTGGATCCGTTCGAGATTACCAAGGCGTTCGAGCAACTGGTCCCGATCAGGTTCCGAAACGTTGAAAACCCTGTAGACAAGGCCTCCATAGCCCCTTCCCGGAAGGCGGAACAGGTTGCGTATGTCTGTCTTGAACAGCTTGAGCGTGGGCTGCGGATGTCCGAGCAGCCCCAGGCCCTCCAGACTGGCAAGTGCGGAACTCAGGGCCATCGGATTGCCGGTGATCTTCACGGCGATGGAATCGACGAGCAGTTCGTCGCGGCGGCCGAGCCCTCGAAAAAGCAGCTTCATCAGGCCTTCGTAAAGATCGGACATGTAAGTCACCACAAAGACGACGAACATCATGCCGGTGCCAACGAGCAGCAGTTCTTTGCTGTTGAGGAACAGCCCCAGGAGAAACAGCAGGAACACGATGAAGGTTGGCGCCATTGCCGCGACTCGCTCGGGGCTGAACCAGAGGGCGGTCTTCACGTAATCACCGAGGAGGATCGTGGCGACTTCACGGGCCATCAGGCTCTCGGCTTCGTGACTCGAAAGCCCGGCGTCGAGAACCTCCCGGGTAACGGCCACGTTGAGCCCCCCGCGGGAGAAGGCGAAGGAGAACGTGGACAGTTGCCCGATACGGGCGGCCACCAGGTTGGGTTCTTCCAGGTCCGTGGCGATGCACGCTCCGGAGAGCCCGTTCGCAAAACGGGGCGTCATTGTCTCGTCAGCGAAAGGGCTGACTGAGGCCAGGACCTCGTTCCGGAACTTCCGACGCTGGTAAGCCGCAACGAAGAAGTAAATGAGGACCGGTATGGCGAGAAACAACAGGGCGACAACGACTCCGGCGACCGGACCGCTCTTCAGCGGGTGCGTCCTGTCGGGCGGGCCGAGGTCCAGTCCGGCCGCGAACATCACCAGCGCTACGACCAGTGCCAGCAGGACGGGAAAACCCACTATTGCCAACTGGCGAAGGGCAACGCGCCTTCTGTACTTCTTGATACTCCGGAGAACCGGCGGTTCGAGCGTCATGTTTCGCCGCGTGTCATCGATTGCCGCACCTCTTGCGAGACCGTGCCCCGTCTGTCCGCCGCACGCTTCGCCAATTATATATGCAAGACACGTCCCGTATCCGCCACTTCGTGCGCGGGCGCCGGCGCGCGCCCCATGAAAACGAGCCCTTGCTGGCCGGACGCAAGGACGTTCGAATAGCCGCGTCTCCGCTCGTCCGCCGGTTTTCATCTCCTCGTGGCCGGAAAACGCTTTCGTTCCGCATCGCACAGCGGGCTCGAGCGATTCCAGGGAACCGGGTTTCCGATTATGCGCGGAAGAGCGGGTTTGATATGAGAAATACCGGTTTTGATATACTTTTCCCGGTCTTGATGGCGGGGGGTGCGGTTGCGTCTCCCGGCGCCGGTGAGGGAGGGTCGAAAGAGATGGAACAGGGGCTCATCCAGGTCTATACCGGGGACGGCAAGGGGAAGACCACCGCCGCGCTGGGCCTGGCGATGAGGGCGGTCGGGAAAGGCCTGCGGGTTTGCATGGTCCAGTTCCTCAAGGGCCGCGAGTACGGGGAGCTGGTCGCCGCGCCCAGGCTGGGCGGCGACTTCGTGCTCACACAGGCCGGCCTCGACACCTTCGTCAAGAAGGGGGAGCCGTCCGCCGAGGACGTCAGGCTTGCCCGCGAGGGCCTGGAGGAGGCGCGCCGGGCCCTGACCGGCGGCGAGTACGACATCGTGATAATGGACGAGATAAGCGTGGCCGTCGAGCTGGGGGTGCTGACGCTCGACGAGGTCCTCCCGGTCATCGACTCGAAGCCCCCCACGGTGGAGCTGGTGCTCACCGGCCGGTACGCGCCGGACGAGTTCTACGAGCGCGCCGACCTCATCACCGAGATGAAGAACGTGAGGCACTGCTACGACAGGGGCGTGCCGCTGCGCGAAGGGATAGAGTACTGAAGATGGACGACGGCAGCTTCGAGGGCGAACGCCGCCGCTGGCTCGCCGAGACGTACACTCCGGCGCCCGAGCGCGAGGGGCCGTTCGTAACCGTATCCAGCGAGCCCGTCGAGCCTCTCTACGGGCCCTCGGACGTCGAGGGCGGCGACTACGCCCGGGACGTCGGCTTTCCCGGGGAGTACCCCTACACCCGGGGTATAAGGCCCAACATGTACCGGGGCCGCCTCTGGACGATGAGGCAGTTCTCCGGGTTCGGCACCGCGCGGCAGACCAACGAGCGTTACCGGTTTCTCCTCGGCCGGGGCCAGACCGGGCTCTCCGTAGCCTTCGACATGCCGACGATCATGGGGCGCGACTCCGACGACCCCTTCTCCGAGGGGGAAGTAGGTCGCTGCGGGGTGGCGATCGACTCGGTGGTGGACATGCAGACCCTGTTCGAGGGGATATCCCTGGAGGGCATCACCACCTCGATGACCACCAACGCCCCTGCGGCCATCCTGCTGGCTTTCTACCTGGTGACCGGCGAGAGACAGGGGGCGCGCTTCGACCGCCTCGGCGGCACCATCCAGAACGACATCCTCAAGGAGTACATCGCCCAGAAGTCCTGGATATTCCCTCCCCGGCCCTCTCTGCGCATAATCACCGATATCCTCGGTTTCTGCGCCCGGGAGGTCCCTCGCTGGAACACCATCAGCATCAGCGGGTACCACATCCGCGAGGCGGGCTCCACCGCGGCCCAGGAGCTGGCGTTCACCCTGGCCGACGGGATGGCGTACGTGCAGGCGGGTATCGAGGCGGGGCTGGACGTGGACGAGTTCGCCCCCAGGCTCTCCTTCTTCTTCAACTCCCACATCGACTTCTTCGAGGAGATAGCGAAGTACCGGGCGGCGAGGCGCATCTGGGCCAGGGTGATGAAGGAGAGGTTCGGTGCTGAGAAGGAGGAGTCCCTCCTGCTGAGGTTCCACACCCAGACGGCGGGCTGCTCGCTCACCGCGCCGCAGCCGGAGAACAACATAGTGCGCACAGCGTACGAGGGCCTGGCGGCGGTGCTGGGCGGGACCCAGTCGCTGCACACCAATTCCATGGACGAGGTCCTGGCGCTCCCCACCGAGAAGGCCGTGGAGATCGCCCTGAGGACGCAGCAGGTCATCGCCTACGAAACCGGGGTGACCAACACCGTGGACCCCCTGGCGGGCTCTTACTTCGTCGAGCACCTGACCGACCGCATGGAGCGCCAGGCTTATGCCTATTTCGACGAGATAGAGGCCGAAGGCGGGGTGCTCGAGGCCATCGAGAAGGGTTACTTCCAGCGGCGGATCGCCGACGCGGCCTACCGCTACCAGATGGAGATAGAGAAGGGCGAGCGCGTCATCGTCGGCGTGAACAGGTTCGCCCACCAGGGGGAGGGCCTCGGCATCGAGCTGCTGAAGATCGACCCGGCGCTCGAGCGCGAGCAGGTCGGGAACGTCCGCGGGGTGCGCGCGGGCAGGAGCGAGGCCGGGGCGGACCGGGCCCGCGGGGAGCTGCGCGACCGCGCACAGGGAAGCGCCAACCTCATGCCGGCGATAATCGACTGCGCCCGGGCGCACCTCACCCTGGGTGAGATCGTGGGGGTGCTCAAGGAAGTGTTCGGGGAGTACAGGGAACAGCCCATCTACTGATGAAGCAGCCCGGGGCGCCGAACCGCACCGGGCCGGGGGAGCGGAGTTGAGCGAGAAGACACACAGGGTGCTCATAGCCAAGCCGGGGCTTGACGGGCACGATCGCGGGGCCAAGGTTGTCGCCCGCGCGCTCCGGGACGCGGGGATGGAGGTCATCTACCTGGGCCTGCACCAGACGCCGGACCAGATCGTCAGGGCGGCGATTGACGAGGACGTGGACGTGGTGGGGCTATCGGTGCTTTCCGGGGCCCACATGACGGTGTTCCCCCGGGTTGTGGAGATGTTGAAGGAGAAGGGCGCCGACGATATCGCGGTGGTAGGCGGCGGGATAATCCCCGAGGAGGACATCGCCCGGCTGCTGGAGAAAGGCGTGTCCATGCTCTTCACACCGGGCACCCCGACCTCGGATATTGTCGATTACATACGGACGCTCTGAGCCCCGCCCGCCGGTCCGCGGCGCCTCCGCCCGCCGCCGCGAACGCCCCCGGAAACGTTCGCGACGGACACCCGCTGCCTTTGCACGTTCGTGATAGAATTACCGCTGCTCGTGGCTGTTCGCCTTATCGCCCGCGGGACCGACCCGACGGGAGACCGAAGTGGAGGTGTTGTGGATGGCATACGATTTCGAGTTCTTGAAGGTCGAGGTTGAGGAGTACGTCGCGACGGTGCGGCTCGACCGCCCCAAGCTCAACGCCCTCAACAGCCAGCTCTTCATCGAGATCGGCATGTGCGCAAGGGAGCTGCAGTACGACGACGCCGTCCGGGCGGTGGTCGTGACCGGCGGAGAGAAGGTGTTCGCCGCAGGCGCGGACATCAAGGAGATGGCCGAAGCGACGCCGATGCTGGTCACCAAGATCATCGGCGGGGCGCAGGACGCGCTTACCGCGCTGGCAAACGTGCCCAAGCCGGTGATAGCGGCGATCAACGGGTTCGCGCTCGGGGGCGGGTGCGAGCTCGCGCTGGCCTGTGACTGGCGGTTCGCCGGGGAGACGGCGCAGATCGGGGTGCCGGAAATACTGCTGGGCATCATCCCCGGGGCCGGCGGGACCCAGCGGCTCTCCAGGCTGATCGGGCCTGCCAGGGCCAAGGAGATGATCTTCTCCGGAAGGTTCTACGACACGAAGACGTGCCTGGAGTACGGGGTGGTGGACAGGTTCGTGGAGGGCGACGGCGCCGCGGTGGTCGCGGAGGCGCAGAAGGTCGCCGGGCGCTACGCCCGCAAGTACCCGCCGTTCGCGCTGGCGATGGCCAAGGACGCGATCAACCGGGGCCTGAACTGCTCGATATCCGACGGCCTGGTGATCGAGGCGCAGGGCATCGCCCTCTGCTTCTCCACCGAGGACCAGAAGATCGGCATGCGGACCTTCATCGAGAAGGGCCCGGGGCAGGCCGAGTTCATCGGAAAGTAGCCCGCCCGGTGCGCTCGCGCTTGTAGCCCGGCCGAACGGAACAGGATAGAATAGTCGAGGTTTGGACGAGAACGAGATTCCGAGTGTAACACCGGAAAGGAGGAAACAGAGTGATCGACTTTGAGCTGGACGACGAACAGAGAGCCGCGGTGGACATGGCTCACGACTTCGCCCTGAACGAGCTCCGACCGATCGCGGAGGAGTGGGACAAGAAGGGTGAGTTTCCCAAGGACGTGATACTCCCCAAAGCCGCCCAGGCGGGGCTTCCCTCTGCGGGCATTCCCGAGGAGTACGGTGGAGGCGGGCTCGACCCCCTCACCAGCGCGATGGTCTTCGAGGAGCTGGCCTGGGGGTGCGCGGGCCTGGCGACGAGCATCGGCGCCAACAACCTCGCGCTCGCCCCTCTGCTTATCGCCGGCACCGACGAGCAGAAGCAGAGGTGGCTGCCTCCCCTCTGCGACCCCAAGAACCCGGGCCTGGCCGCCTTCGGCCTCACCGAGCCCGAGGCTGGCAGCGACGTGGCCGCGATCAAGACGACCGCCAAGGACGAGGGCGACCACTGGGTCCTGAACGGCAGCAAGTGCTTCATCACCAACGGCGGCATCGCCGACGTCTACACGATCTTCGCCAACACCGATCCCGAGAAGGGGTACCGGGGCCTCGCCGGTTTCATCGTCGACGGCAAGAGCGAAGGCATCAGCCAGGGCAAGCACGAGGACAAGCTGGGAATCCGAGCCTCCCATACCGCGGAGGTTTTCCTGGAGAACGTCAAGGTCTCCAAGGACGACATGCTGGGCGACGTCGGCAAGGCGTTCTATATCGTCATGCAGACGCTCGACCAGACCCGCGCGGGAGTCGCGGCCCTGGCGACCGGCATCGCACGGGCGGCCTTCGAGGAGTCGCTGGCGTACGCCAAGCAGCGCGTGCAGTTCGGCGCCCCGATAATAATGAACCAGGCCATCAGCTTCATGCTGACCGACATGCTCCAGGGCATCGAGGCCGGCCGCAACCTCTACTACCACGCCGGCTGGCTGGCGAAGAAGGCGGCCGAGGGCGACAAGAACGCCGCTCGCAAGCTGTCCACAGCGTCTTCGATCGCCAAGGCGTTCTGCGGTGACATGGCGATGAAGGTCACCGTGGACGCGGTCCAGGTCATGGGCGGATCGGGTTACATGAAGGACTACCCGGTCGAGAAGTACATGAGGGACGCCAAGATCATGCAGATCTACGAGGGCACCGCGCAGATCCAGCGCGTCGTGCTGGCGGCCAACCTCATGGGGCTCAAGGAGCACAAGCAGTAGACGACGCTCCCGCCGGATAGAAATCGCGCCGGGCGCCCGCGGCCCGGCGCGAATCTTTCGTGCGTGCCGGGGAAAGGCTCGCGGCGTCACAGGGCCGCAGGCCGGAGCCCGTAGCGGCGAGAGAGCGCGGCCGGGGGCCGTTCTGTTATTATTGCGCCTATGGAAGTCGACCTCAGAAAAGCCAACGAGCTGTTCCACGACGTCGAGAGCGAGAGCTACGACAGCAAGTGGGGGATACAGTACGACCACGACAACGCGCTGCGCGTCCGGCACAAGTTCGAAAAGGCGCTGGGCGGGCCGTTCCCCAGGGTGGACCGGCTGCTCGAGGTGGGCTGTGGAACCGGGTACGTGGGCCTCAACCTGTGCCTGTCCGAGCCCGGGCTCATCGAAGAGCTCCACGCCTGCGACATCAGCCGCGGCATGGTGGACGCCTGTCTCGATAACGCCGCCGGGCTGGGCCTCAAGGTTCACGCCCGGCAGTCCGAGCTCGAGCGGCTCGATTATGCCGACGAGGAGTTCGACATGGTGGTCGGGCACGCGATACTCCACCACATCCCCGACGTCCCCGCGGCGCTTTCCGAGATGCACAGGATTCTGAAGCCCGGGGGAGTCTGCCTGCTGGCGGGGGAGCCGACCCGGGTCGGCGACCTCATGGGACAGGCGGCCCGCGGCGGCACCACCGCGGCCCTCAAGGTCTACACCCGCCTGGGGGGCTATTTCGGAGGTGTCCGGGCGAGGATGCGCCCGCAGGTGGACAGGGAGGCCGCCGACAGGGAGATCCGGGAGTTCGAGAAGGTCGTGGACGTCCACACTTTCTGGCCCGCGGCGGTGCGCCGCCAGGCGCTGGACGCCGGCTTCGCCGAGGCGCGGGTCGAGGGAGAGGAGTTCCTCTCCAGCTTCGTCGGGTGGATGACGCGCACCATCGAGAACAACCTCGTCGAGGAGAACATTACTTTCCGCTGGCGGTACTGGTCGTATTCGACCTACCTCAAGCTGAGCAGGCTCGACGAGAGGATTTACCCGTACCTCCCCGCTTCGGTCTTCTACAACATGCTTCTCTTCGCCCGCAAGGCGAGCTGACGCTCCGGGGGTGCGATTGGAGGCCGAGGTCGTGACAGGTGACGAGGAACGGGGCATGCCCGCCCTCCCCGCCGAGCTCCAGCCTTCGGGGGGCGGCACCTGGCTGGTCCGTAACCTCCGTTTCATAATCCGCAACAGGATGTACACCTGGAACTACTGGCGCTCGCTGTACCGGTTCCTGAAGTTCAAGCTCCTCCGCCCCGGCATTAAGACCGAGGGGTTCGTCTTTCTGCCGAAGCGGTACGAGATAAGCAAGGGCAGGAACGCCAGCTTCACCATAGGCGGGTTCGTCTGGATAGGCGAGGGGTGCGCGTTCAGGGCCCACGAGGGGACGCTGAGGATAGGGCGCAAGTCCACGTTTGGCGGCAAGAACACCATCAACTGCTACAACCACGTGGAGGTCGGGGAGGAGGCGCTCTGGGCCGATCACATCTACGTCGTCGATTTCGACCACTGGTTCATCGACCCCCACATGACGATACGAAGCCAGGGCATCCGCAAGGAGCACGTGATAATCGAGCGCAACGTCTGGATAGCCGAGAAGGCGACCGTCCTCAGGGGGGTCACCGTCGGCGAGGGCAGCGTGATAGGGGCGATGTCCCTGGTCGCGCGCGACGTGCCGCCTTACGCCGTGGTGGGAGGAGTGCCGGCGAAGGTGCTCAAGTACCGGAGGAACCCCGTGGACGTGGAGTGGGACGAGGGGGCGTACGCCATGCCCGGCCCGCCCGACATCTACGGGCCGCCGGCGCGGGAGTACGCCGAGAGGAGCGGGCCGTGACGCCGGGGCGCCGGCGCGTGCCGGGAGGAAGCGGAGTCCCACGGAGGGGAACGCGCCCGATTCCGACAGGGCGGGGCGCGCGCGTCCGGGGAGGAGACCGTTGGGAGAGCTGAGGCAGGACGTCGTGACCGGGCTCTGGGTCGTCGTCGCCACCGAGAGGGCGATGCGGCCGACCGGTTTTTCCTCACCGTGCGCCGTCGAACCCCCGGAGGAGTCCGACAGTTGCCCGTTCTGCCCCGGCCACGAGATCATGACGCCCCTCGAGGTCCTCGCGGTGAGGCCCGGCGACGGAGAGCCGAACGCCCCCGGCTGGCAGGTCAGGGTCGTTCCCAACAAGTTCCCCGCGTTCCAGGCCGCCGAGGAACCGCCTCCCACCGCGGAGTTCTTTCCCGCCAGGGCGGCGGAGGGGTCCCACGAGGTCATAATCCACAGCCCGTCGCACTCTCTCCACCTGGGAACGATGCCGGCGGAAGAGGTGGAGCTGGTTCTGAGGGTGTACCGTCACAGGTACGCCGCCAACGCCGGGGACCCGGATATCCGCTACGTGCACATCATCGTCAACCACGGCAGGGAGGCGGGCGCCTCGCTGGAGCACTCCCATTCCCAGCTTTTCGGCATGCCCCTGGTGCCGCCGCTGGTGCAGCAGGAGCTCGCCGGGGCGTCCTGGTTCCACTCCAGGCACGACGAGTGCGTCTTCTGCCGCATCGTCGCCGAGGAGACCGCGGCGTCCCGCAGGGTGGTGGCGAGCAACCGCGCGTTCGTCGCCATAGCGCCGTTCGCCTCGAGGCTTCCCTTCGAGGTGTGGATACTCCCCCGCGAGCACCGCGAGTCCTTCGGCCGCATCACCGAGGGTGAGCTGGAGGAGTTCGGCGCCCTACTGCGGGAGGTGCTCGGCGCCTACGATCGGAAGTTCACCAACCCGCCGTACAACTACTACATACACTCCGCTCCCACCGACGGCGCGGAGTACCCTTACTACCACTGGCACCTGGAGGTGGTCCCGAAGCTTACCATCTCCGGGGGTTTCGAGCTCGGGACCTCGATGATGATAAACGTCACCACCCCGGAGCACGCCGCGGACTTTCTCACGGGAAGGACAGAGGAGGGGCTGGGCGCCCTCTGAGGGCGGGACCCGGGCGCGCTCTCGCCCGGCCGGATGCGCCGGGGCGCCGCCATGGAAGTTGGATGGGTTCGGGCTGGCGCTCCGCGGGGCTAGCCGGCGGCCTCGTCGGGCAGCGGCGGGCAGAGGGCCAGGGTGCGGGGCCGGTACTCGTAGCCGCGCTCCGCCCGGCGGTACACGTCGAGGGTGTGCCTGGCGATACGGTCCCAGTTGTACGTCTCGCCCATGTAGGCCGTGGCGTCCTCGGTAATGCGCCTGGAAAGGCCCGCGTCCTCCAGGACCCTGAGCATCGCGTCGGCGAGCGAGTCCGGGTTGCCCGGCTCGAACTTCAGGCCGGTCTCCTCGTGGACGACGATCTCGGAGAGTCCCCCGGTGTCGGCGACTATAGTGGGAGTACCCATGGCCATCGACTCCAGGACTACCATGCCGAACGGCTCGTAGAGGCTCGGCACCACGGTGAGGTCGGCGCTCTTGTAGAAGGCGCACAGGCCGTCGGTGTCCATGTGGCCGGTGAACCTGACCTTGTCGCTCAGGCCGAAGTCGCCGGCAAGCGACTTGAGTTCGTTGAGGTGCGGCCCGCTCCCCGCCACGACGAAGGTCACGTTGGGGATGCGCTTGAGTATCAACGGCATCGCCTCGATAACGGTCTGCACCCCCTTCTCGTACACCAGCCTTCCCACGAAGAAGACCAGCTTGTCTCCGGCGGGAACGTACTTCTTCCTGTAGAGGTCGACGCTCACGTCGCGCTTGAAGCTCTCGTGGTCTATGCCGTTGGGGATGACCTCCACCTTGTCGTGGGGCAGCTCGAAGATGTCTGTTATCTGTTCCATCATGTACTGGCTGCAGCAGATGGTGCGCGAGGACTCGAAGGTCAGCCACCACTCAATCTGGTGTATGAGCTTGTTCATCGGCCCGGGGAGGTGTCCCTGGTGCCTGCCGTACTCGGTAGCGTGAATTGTGGCAACCAGGGGTATGCGGTACGCGTGCTTGAGGCTCGCAGCGGCGTGAGCCACCAGCCAGTCGTGGGCGTGGATGACGTTGACCCTCTTGAGCTCGTTGATGAGGGCCACGGCCTTCTCCAGCAGCGCCACGTTGAACTGGAGCGTCCAGGGGACCCATTCCTCTTGGGCGATGTCCGGCGGGTAATTGACCACGCGATGGATCTTGACGCCGCCGGACTCCTCGTAGTCCGGCGCGCCGGGGTGGTCCTTCGTCACCACGTGGACCTCGACCCCCTGCTCGGCCATCGAGGTCGCCAGGTGGTACACGTGCCTTCCCAGTCCGCCGATGATGCGCGGCGGGTACTCCCAGCTCAGGAGAACTACCCGCATTCCGTCTCCCTTCGAGGCCCCCCGGGGCCCTTGTCTCCTAAGACAGTTCTGAGATCGAGTCCGGCGAAGATGTTGTCCGCCTCCTCGACCTCATCAAGGTCATCGGCCGCGCCTTCCACCTCCTGGTCCTCCAGCGCTCCACAGAGCGATTCGAACCGCTCGAGGTGGCGGCGAAACCGCTCACTAGCATAGTCCGCGGCCCGGTCTTTTGCAACCATGTACGGCCAGTCGCTGGACTCCAGCAGCAGCACCTCGCGCGCGGCCTGCACCAGCGCGCGGGCCTCCAGGGGCCCGGTCCCGGCGGGCTCGAAACGGCGGGCAAGCCCTGAAAGCCTGGAGGCGGAAGCGCCCACGGCCTCCCACATCCAGCGGGTCTCTTCGTTCAACCACGTCGAGTGGTCCCTGCCGGTGCCCCAGCTCGTCTCCGCCAGCTCGACGGGTGCCCGTTCGGCGAACCGGGCAAGGAATTCGGAGGGGACGGTCAGTTGCATCGAACTGAAGCCGGAGAGGGACCGGAGGGCGATCTCCAGCCAGTAGAACCCTTCTTTCCAGCCGTGTCCGAAAAACTCGGTGTCGTAGCAGGCGACAACCAGGGGGGGGTCGGCGTCGAACCCGCCGCCGGGCGCCGATGCGGCTTCGTCCAGCTCCGCCGCCACGTCGCCGATGAAGTGCTCGGCGTGGTCGAGCGCCCGCCTGCTGGCGTCCGCGGGCACGTACACTTCCTTGGCCTCTATGTCCACTTCTCTCCCGGTGACGCGCCAGTAGTGCAGCCCGGAGCCGTGGTAGTACTTGGTGGAGTCGAGGTAGCTGCCGTCGGTGGGGTACCCGGCGTCCTCGTCCCATACGTTGCCGTGCGCCCTGTCGCTTCGCGCGAGCGCGACGACCGGGGAGGAGCCCACCGTGTACGGGCGCCCGGGCGCCAGTCCGCCGAGCGCCGTGGAGTCGACGATGAAGTACTCCACGCCCTCTTCGGCGAGGATTTCCTCCAGGCCCGTCCGGTAGGCGCACTCCGGTACCCAGAAACCCTTGGGCCTTTTTCCAATGTGAACCACGTGCGACTCGACGCCCAGGCGCACCTGCTCGCGGACGCGCTTTTCATCACCGAGGCCGGGCAGGAAGGCGTGCGTCGCGCAGGAGCCCAGCGTCTCGACGAGGCCGGCCTCCTCGAAGGAGGCGATCGCGCCGAGTATGTCTCCGCCGATCGAGGTGTAAGCCAGGAGCTTGCGCTTGAAATCCTCCTCGTAATCTTTCGCCAGGTCGCCCCTGGGGGTGTCGCTGAAGTACCGGAAGTCCCTGGCGTCTCCGCGGGCGCGCTCGGCCATGGTCTTCAGGTAGGAGACGAAACGGTCCTGGATGTAGCGGTCGGCGAGCTGCTCGCAGAGAACCGGGGTCAGGGTGAGCGCGAGGCAAGGTCCGAGGTCCTCGTGGTCGAGCTCGGCTAGCATGCCCAGCAGCGGCAGGTACGTCTCGCTCATCGCCTGGTACAGCCAGTCTTCTCCGACGGGCCAGGCGCCGTTCCTGCGCACGTACGGCATGTGGGTATGGAGCACGAACGAGAACTGTCCGGGCAGGGTCAAGCACCTCCGAGGGGCGAGGAGCACTCGGCCACGACGTCCAGGCACCCGCCGAGGTCTCCCCCGCGAATGCGGAAATCACGGGAGCGCACCAGGGGGGTAAGGAGCCGGTGCGTCCAGTACCTAGGGTTGGCGGGTCCCATCTCGTAGAACTTGATGAAGTCGACGGCCCTGACCCGCTCGTTGACGGCCAGCCAGCCGGCGTGGAACAACCCCGAGAGGCGGACCTTTCCGAAGTGCTCCTCGAGCGCGGCGCGGAACTCGTCGGGGGTGTACTCCCGCAGGTGGAACGGGTTGATGGGCGTCTCCGACCCCGGGGAGATCGTGAGCCGGTTGGGGGTCGTGAGCACGGCGGTCCCCCCGGGGGCCAGGACCCGGGCTATTTCCGAGAAGTAGCCGGCCTCGTCGGCGAGGTGCTCGGCGACCTGGAAAGACACGGCGAGGTCGAAAGAGCCATCGTCCAGGTCCAGGTCGTTCACGTCCATCACCTCGAAGGTCACCGTCTCCGAGCCGTGACGGCTCCTGGCGTGTTCGACGACCTCCGGTGCGATGTCCACCCCGAGCACGCTCGCGGCGCGCTCCGACAGGATCGACGGCCCGTACCCCTCACCGCAGCCTATGTCTACCACCCTCTTTCCGTCGGCGAGCGGCAGCACGTGCTCGTACGCGGCTACGTGGCGCATGAACCAGTAGTTCTCCCGGGCGATGCCGGGCAGAGTACGTTCTCCGGTTAGCTGCAGCTCCTCGGGCGCTTCCCGCGGCGCCGCGTTCATCCGAGGTACTCCAGCACCGCCTCGGCCGCCCGCACCCCGGAGGTGAAGGCGACGTCACCGCCCTGGCCTTCGACGCCCACGCAGTCTCCGGCGAGGAACAGGTTCTCCGCGCCTTCGACCCTGGTGCCGGGGCGGTCCCGCGGCGTCTGCCCCACCCGCGGTTCGAACCCGTCGATCATCTTGAGCTTGAGGGTGCGCTCCCATTCGACCCGGTCCAGTATCCCCGGGAACATCTCCTCGACGAGGGCGACGAACCGCTTGCTCTCCTCCTCCAGCCGCACCCTGTCCTCGAGGAGCGAGACGGGCAGAGGGTAGAAGAACGTCGCCAGTTGCTTCCCGGCGGGGGCGGTGCTCTCGTCGATGTTGGACGTGAACTGGCCCATGGTAACGGGGTTCGCGGTTATGATGACGCTGTCGATGTCGGACACCGGGCGCGACAGGCACAGGTCGAGCGACAGCCCGGCGGTGGGGATTATCGAAGAGCAGCTCCTCTTGAACTCGCCGTCCAGGGCGTCGCCCACCAGGTCCGGTATCTTCTGCACCGGGACGGCAAGGACGTAAGCGCGGGCGGACAGGTCTTCTTCGAGCACTTTCAAAGACCGTACCAGGCCGCCCTCGATCTCCAGGCGTTTCACCCGGCTGTTGGTTGAGACGCCGCCGGAGCTCTCCACCCTTGCCGCCAGGGCCTCGTTTATCTGGGCGGAGCCTCCCCGGGGGTAGGCGACCTGGTGCCGGGCCTTCAGGGCGCGTTTGAGGAATCTGGCGAATTCGCCCGAGCTCGCCACCTCGATGTCGGGGGCGATCAACCCTATCCCGGACAGGACGCTGTAGAAATCCCTCACCGTCTCCCTGTCGGCTCCCGGTACCGATTCCACGATCGGGACGTCGGCCGTCTTTTCGGTGTTCGACAGGAGCAGGCGCCCGAAGCCGCGAGCGATTGTCAGCTTGTCCGCCGGCGAGAGATGGCGGGAGCTCAAGATGGAGTAGGCGCCTGTCGGCAGCGGCGCGAACCCGCCCTCCCGGTACAGGAGCGGCTTGCCGTAGTGCAGGAACTCGATCTCGTGCCCGACCAGGCAGAGCGCCCTGGCCGCGGCCCCGGCCGACCCGTGGCTGATGGCGTGTATGCCGTAGTCGACGATAAAGCCGTCTTTGCGCTCGCAGGACGCGCGCCCCCCGAGATGACCGCTGGCCTCCAGCAGGCGGACCTCCAGGCCGTTCCGCGCCAGCATCGCTCCGGCGGTGAGGCCGCCCCAGCCCCCACCGACGACAATGACATCAACGCTCATGAGGACCTCCCTTTGTAGCGCTTTCATTACTGCGCTCGACGTTCTCCCGACGATTTCATTCCGACCCTCGTGGCGCCCGGCCCGCGCACGGCCGGCTCACGGAAGCAGCTCCCTGTACAGGCCGAGGATCTCCTCGGCTACCGCCTCCCGGGGGTTGCCGTACATCTGCCCGTCGCCCATCGCTTCCTCGGTCATGCGCTGTGCCATGGCCGGGTCCGCCCCGGCTTCGCTGAGGGTCCTCGGCATCCCGAAGGAGTGTATGAACTCGCTGAGCGCCGCAATGACTTTCGCGGCGGCCTCGAGTTCGTCCAGTCCTCCGACGTCGACGCCGGCGTAAGGAGCCAGGGCGGCGAAGCGGTCCGCTGCGGACTCGAGGTTGTACTCCATCACCACGGGAAGGATGACCGCGTTGGCCACGCCGTGGCTGACCGGGCTCAGACCACCGGCGGCGTGGGCCATGGCGTGACACGCGCCGATCGACAGCGTGTGCGACAGCGCGTTTCCCGCCAGGTTGGCCGCAATAAGCATGTTGCCCCGGGCTTCCATGTCCGACCCGTCCTTCACCGCTTTCGGCAAGTGTTCCAGTATCGCCTGGACCGCGTAAGTGCAGAAAGCGTCCGACGGCGGCATGTGCTCCAGGCTGGTGAACGACTCCACGGCGTGTGTGAGCGCGTCGATCCCTGTCGAGGCAGTCAGCCCCGGTGGCATCGACTCGGTAAGCAGCGGATCCAGCACGGCGACGTCGGGCAGGAGGTACTTGCTGTTGAAGGTGACCTTGACCCCGCCCGGGGTGTGCTTGATGACCGCTCCCAGCGACACCTCGGCGCCGGTGCCCGCGGTGGTGGGGATCGCGATGTGGCTCTTGAGCGGCTCCGGGACCAGGTGCGTGCCCTGCCAGTCCTCCAGCAGGTCACCCCCCACGCCCAGCAGGATGTTGGCCCCTTTGGCGGTATCGATGACGCTTCCGCCGCCGATCGATATCAGCAGGTCCACCGAGCCGGCTGCGCCGATCCCGGCTATCCGACCGCAGACCACGACCTCGGAGTTGACCGGCACCTCGTTGTAAACCTCGACCAGCTCGACCGAGCTCTCCCCGAGGCTCCTGATGACGGGTTCGACGAGTCCGGCGTCGTGTACGACCCTGTCGGTGACGATCATCGCGGTGGTGCAGCCGAGTGCCTCGGCTTCCGCGCCGACCTCTCCGGCCAGGCCCTGGCCGAACATGACCTTGGTGGGCGAGCAGAACTCGTAGTAATCTCGAAGAGTCACAGAGCATCACCTCCGAACGCCGGCAACCGCTCCCGCGAGAGACCGACACAGCCCCGACCGCCGGGCACTCCACTGTCGAGCCGTCGGCGGCCCGTGGTCCGGGTACTTCCGGCGCGTTTCCCTAGAGGGCCCGCTTGAACAGCTCCAGCACTTCTTCGAACTCCGGTTCCCCGGGGTTGTTGAACATGGAACCGTCGATCATCGCGTCATCGGTTACCGCCTCCAGGCCGTCCTCGGGAAGTCCCACCTCTCCCAGCCGGGTGGGCAGGCCGAGCTCGGCGGTCAGGTCCTTGAGGCGGGCTATGGCCTTGCGCGCCGCGGCCTCGTCGTCGTCACCTCTGACGTCGATGCCCATGGCTTCCGCGACCATCCTGTACTTGCCCGGGACGCCCTCCTCGACGTAGCGGAGGTTGAACTCCATCCCGTAAGGCAGGAGTATGGCGTTAGCAACGCCGTGAGGTATCCCGAACTTGCCGCCGACCGAGTGCGCCATCGCGTGGACTATCCCGACGAACGCGTTGGCGAACGCCACACCGCCCATGTTGGCGGCGATCAGCATCATCGTCCTCGCTTCCATGTCGCCGCCGTCCTTGACGGCGCGCGGCAGGTACTCGGCGATGAGCCTTATGGCGTGCAGGGCCAGCCCGTCGCATATCGGCTCGTGCATCTCCGAATGGAGCGCCTCAACGCAGTGGGTCAGCGCGTCCATTCCGGTGGACGCGGACAGCCCGGGAGGCAGGGTCCTGGTCATGACCGGATCGAGCATGGCGACGGTGGGGGCCAGCTCGGGCCCCTGGAAGATGAGCTTCATCATCTGCTCGTGGTCGGCGATGACCGCGGCGAACGTCGATTCAGAACCGGTTCCCGCCGTTGTCGGCACCGCGATGTGCGGCGGCATCGGGCCCGACGGCGTGTAAACCGCGCTCTGGTGGTCGAGCAGGTCTCCGCCCTCGACCATCAGTATGGTCGTCCCCTTGGCGGTGTCGATGACGCTGCCGCCGCCCACCGAGACGAGCGCGTCCGCGCCCGCTTCCTTCGCGGTCTCATAGCAGTTCTGGACCACCTTAATCTCGGAGTTCGGGGGCACATCCGCGAAAGTGCCGACGAGCTGAGCCGTCCCGCTCTCGAGCCCCTCTTTGACCGTTTCGCAGAGGCCGGCGTCCTCGACCCCCCGGTCGGTGACGATGAGCACCTTCGACGCTCCGACCTTCTCGAGTTCCGTGCCGATGCTGTCGACGCAGTGTTCCGCGCAGATCACCTTTCCCGGAATCTGGAACTCGAACCACTCGACCATTCCCATGACCGGCCCTCCTTGCATATTCCCCGGGTTCGACCAGGCGCCCAGTTATCATATCTGATTGCGGCCCGCGCGTGTCACCCGCCACCCGGCGCGGAGGGGGCGATTCTCCGGCCATCGGTACCGTTGAAGGCGCTTCGCGCGCGCGTCGCGCGCGTCAATGCGCCCAGCAGGGCCCAGCCCGCGGCAATCAGCAGGAGCGGGAGCGCGATATAGAGTGTCGCGCCACCGCCGGGTTCGCCGCTGAGCGGCAACCTGTACAGCAGCAGTACCGTCGCCGCGCCGAGCGTCATGACGGTGGTGAGGTTCCAGGCGGAGAAGGACACCAGCATTACCCCGAGGGTCGCGTACCACGGAAGGACGTAAGTCGATGTGAGGAGCCACAGCAGGGCCAGCGCGGCGGCGGCGCGGGCCATGGAGCCGAAGTCGGTGACCCGGCGGAGCAGGACGAACGCTCCGACGAGAAAGACCACGAGGAAGACCAGGCGAATCGAGCCCCTCGCGATGGTGTCGGCCGTCGCCGGGGAGACGCCTTTCGCGGTGAGCAGGCGTTCCAGGGGCTGCCTGAAGAGGTCGGGAACAGACGAGGCGGAGTACAGCGAAGCCACCTTCCCGGTGCTCTCGAAGGTGCGGCTCCCCCGCCACAGGCCCGCGTACGGGACGGCGACGGCCGCGGCGCAGGTGAGGCTTCCGAGCGCCAGTCTATTCAGCGGGACGCCGCACCTGTCCCTGATGTACAGGACGAGAAGCGGCACCAGGGCGAGCCCCGCGGTCAGCTTCACGTCCAGCGCCAGCGCCACCAGCGCCAGGCCCCACAGCAGGTGGCCTTTCCGGTACAGCAGGTAGCCCCCGAGGACCAGCGTGACTGCCAACATGTCGTTGTGCGCTCCCCCGGGGATGTGCAGCAGCAGGAGCGGGCACCAGGCGCCGAGCATCAGCGCCTGGTTCTCACGTCCGGGAGAGACCCTGCGCGCCAGGTGGTAGACCAGGGGCAGACACGCCGCGTAGGACAGCGCCGCCATAACCTTGAAACAGATGACGTTGGCGGTGACGCTGTTCCCGGCGATCCTGGTGAGCAGGCAGGAGAGGTAACTGAAAATAGGGCCGTAGACGCTTGCGGCGTCTTTCCAGGCGATCAACCCGTAGAACGGGTCGTGCGGTCGCATGGACGGGAGGAGCGTATAGGGGTTGGAGCGGTAGACCGACATCGCCCGGCCTCCGAACACGTAGTTGAAGATGTCGGACGACTGGAAGACCGGGGCCAGCACCAGCAGCGTAGCGAAGACCGCGAAGCCGCAGGCGATCACCGCCGTGGCCGCGTGGCCTCGCTCGCGCTTCACGATGTGGATGCCGGCGTACCAGAGGCCGGACAGCAGGACGATCAGAATGATATAGGCAGCCTGGGCCATCTCCGGCCCGGTGCCGGTGACGCGGAGAAAGCTGGCCGGCCAGGTGAGCGGGCCAGTGCAGGTCGCGTCCCGCATTCCGTGGACAATGCCCAGCGCGGGGTCCAGAGATATCGAGATCAGCGTCCAGTAGAGGAGACCCGAAGCCACCCCTAGGCATGCCAGTACCGCGCTTGTCGCCATCGGGCCGGGTGTTTTTTCGACGTTCATCTGTTCTGGAATTCGACCGCCGGGCCCGCCTACCTCCGTGCGCTGTCGGGGCTTTCCTTGACAGATCCACCGGGCATGGGTAGGTTCATGGTGAACGCAGTGACGCTTTACAACTGAACACCAGTGAAAGGCTTTGAAGGGGAAGAGTAGAGGTGGAAGCCGGGCCGAAGCGAGCCGGGACGGTGGGAGCCGGCGCCGCGGGCGCTCCTCGAACATGGCCCCCGAGCTCCCGGAAGAAAACCCGGCGCCGCCGGGCGAGTAGAACCGGGCGGACGCCCCCGTAACAGGGCCGGGGTATATTCCCTGCACGTGGGGGCGTACCCGGTGAGGCCCGGCGCCGCGAGGCGCGGGCGAAGTGGGGTGGTACCACGGAAGCGTGCCTTTCGTCCCCATGAGGACGGAAGGCCTTTTTTATGCGGGCCCTCCGCCGAGTCGTACCCGGGAGCCTCCGGCGGCCGGGCCGGTTCGGCTAGAATGGACACATCAACACCGCCGGAGGGAGGTGGGCTCGTGGTCAAGACGTACGAGGAGATAAACGAGAGGATCAGGAAAGGCGAGGCCGTCGTCGTCACCGCCGACGAGATGACGGAGATCGTGAAGTCCGAGGGCGCACGGAAGGCCGCGCGCCGGGTGGACGTCGTGACTACCGGGACGTTCGGGCCCATGTGTTCCTCGGGGGCGTTCATCAACTTCGGCCACAGCGAGCCCCCGATCAAGATGTCGAGGGTCTGGCTGAACGACGTCCCCGTCTGCGCCGACCTCGCCGCCGTCGACGCGTACGTAGGGGCCACCGCCAGCTCCGAGACCGAGGGGATCGCCTACGGCGGCGCGCACGTGATACAGGACCTGGTGGAGGGAAAGAGCATAAGGCTGCGGGCCTCTGCCTACGGCACGGATTGCTATCCCCGCAAGGAGATAGAGACCCTGGTGAGCAAAGATACCGTGAACCAGGCTTACCTGTTCAATCCGCGCAACGCCTACCAGAACTACGCCTCCGCTACCAACGGCTCACAGCGGACGATCTACACTTACATGGGAGTCCTGCTGCCGAACTTCGGCAGCGTCACCTACTGCAGCGCGGGCCAGATGAGCCCTCTGCTCAACGACCCGCTGTACAGGGCCGTCGGTGTCGGCACCAGGATATTCCTCGGCGGAACCGCGGGGTACGTGGCCTGGCAGGGGACCCAGCACAAGGGAAGCGTGGAGCGTTCGCCGGGGGGCACCCCGGTTGGCCCCGCCGCGAGCCTCGCCCTCATCGGCGACCTCAAGCAGATGGATTCCAGGTTCATCAGAGGTGCCAGGTTTCACCGCTACGGCGTGACGCTTTACGTCGGGGTGGGAATCCCCATACCGGTGCTCGACGAAGAGATGGCGGCGTTTACCGGGGTGGCCGATTCCGAAATCGAGACCTCGGTCTTCGACTACAGCCAGCCGACGAGGGCTCGCGAGCCGCTGCGGCGGGTCAGTTACGCGGAACTCCGGAGCGGGTCGGTGCGGCTGGGGGACAGGAAAGTCCCCACGGCGCCGCTCTCCAGCTACAAGGTGGCCCGGCAGATAGCGGCGAACCTGAAGGCCTGGATCCGGGAAGGCGCGTTCCTGCTGACCGCGCCTGTGGAGCCGCTCCCGTCCGGTGGGGTTACGCTCCCGCTGGAGATTCGGACCGGGGAGGGGGAGTAGATGGCGAAGAAGAGGCTCGTGCTGACATTCCCTCCCGAGGTCGTGGAGAGGCCGGTGGTGGCGATGATGGTCAGGGACTACGACGTGATCACCAACATCCTGCGCGCGGAGATAAGCGAGGGCGAGATAGGGCGCATGCTGGTCGAGCTGGAGGGGCCGGCGGCGCGCATCAAGGCGGGGGTGCGGCACCTCCAGGAGCTGGGGGTCCAGGTCGAGGATGCCATAAGGGACATCGAGCTCGACGACAAGCTCTGTATCTCGTGCGGCGCCTGCACCGCCGTCTGCCAGCCCCGGGCGCTCAAGGTCGGGGCGCCGGACTGGGAACTGGTGCTCGACAGGGACCGCTGCATCCTGTGCGGTTTCTGCGTGGACGCCTGCCCCCTGCAGCTCATCAAGGTGAAGTTCTGAGCTGTGGCCGTCGGAAGGCGCTCGACCGGGGCGGTCCCCGCGGTCGAAAGGTGGACGGATGCGTTATGAGGTGAGGTTCGAATCCCCGAGACCCGGCGGAGCGGTGGAGCTCCGGGGACTGCTGGCGCTGCCGGACAGGTGTGCCGGCGGGAGGAGTCTGGTCCTGTGCCACCCCCACCCCGCGGGCGGGGGTTCCATGGATGTCGGCCTGCTGGAGACGATGGAGACCAGGGCGTCAAGGGCGGGATTCGCGGTCCTGCGCTTCGACTTCGCCGGCGTCGGGAGGAGTTCCGGCGCCTTTACCGACGGCCTCGATGAGCCGTGCGACGTGGCCGCCGCGTGCGGGTTCGTGCGGGGACTGGGGGAGGTCGACCCGTCGAAGTTGGCCGTTGCCGGGTGGTCGTTCGGCGCATGGATGGCGTTGCTGGCCCTGGGGGAGGGGCTTGAAGCCGCATGTTGCGTCGCCGTTTCCCCGCCCCTGGCGCTCTACGACTGGCGAAGCGCGGCGCCAGCCATCGCCGCCTCGACCGTCGAGCGGCATTACATAGCGGGCGCCGATGATCGCCTCTGCCCGCTCGAATCCCTCCGGGCTTTCACCGGCGCCGCCGGCGAGCGCGACTCAGCGAACACGATGGTACTGCCCTCGACGGACCACTTCCTCGCCGGGCGGGAAGAGATGGTGTCCGAACTGACCGTGGAGTTCGCCGAGGCTTCCTCCCGGACCTCCGGGGCGGCCCGGGACGGCGACGGCGGGACCGGCGAAGACGGCCTTACCGCTTCCTGAGCCGTCACGGCCGGCCCCCGCGGCCCGCGTTTCCTTGTCTGGCCGGTCCTGGTAGAGGCCGGCTTACTTCTTCCTGGGGGGCGCCACGTGTATCGCCTTGCCGTGGGCCGCCTCCGCCGCTTCCATGATCGCCTCGGGGAGCGAAGGGTGGGCGTGTATGGTCCCGGCGATGTCACCTGCGGTAGCGCCCATGTGCATCGCGACGGCCACCTCGTGCACCAGGTCCGACGCGTGCGGCCCCATGATCTGGGCGCCCAGGACCCTGTCGGTCTTGGCGTCTATGACCAGTTGGACGAACCCGTAGTCCTCTCCCATGGCCAGGGCCTTGCCCAGGGCTCCGAAGGAGAACCTGCTGATATTGACGTCGATGCCCTGTTCGGCCGCCTTGTCGGAGTTGATGCCGACGCTGCCGATCTCCGGCGTGGTGAAAATACACGCGGGCACCACGTGGTAGTTCATCGTGGCGTTGCCCCCGGTGGCGTTTTCCGCCGCCACCAGGCCTTCGAACGTCGCGGTGTGGGCAAGCAGGATGCCGCCAACCACGTCTCCCACGCCGTATATGCCGTCAACGGTGGTCTCCATCGTCTGGTCAACAACGATGCGGCCGCGCTCGTCGGTTTCGACCCCGAGTTCGTCCAGGCCGAGACCGGCGGAGTTGAACTTCCTCCCGATGGAGACGAGCAGCTTCTCCGCCTCCAGTTCGTCACCGGTGGAGAGCTTGACCCGGATGCCGTCGGGCCGGTACTCCAGGACCTCCTCCACCGTCGTCTTGGTGCGGACGTCTATGCCCTGTTTGCGGAAGGTGCTCTTCATCTGTTTTGCGACCCGGCTGTCCTCGGTCGGCAGCATTCGGTCCATCAGCTCGAGCATGACTATCTCCGTGCCGAGGGTGGAGAAGATGCAGGCGAACTCGCTGCCGATGACGCCGCTCCCGACGATGATGAGGCTTTTCGGGACGTGGTCGAGCGCCAGGGCGTCGGTCGAGGTCATGACCGCCGCCTGCGAGAAGTCGAACGCAGGCAGCTCCGCGGGGTCGGAACCGGTGGCGATGATGATCTTGTCCGCGCTCAGGACCCGCTCCCCCTCGGGGGTCTTGACCACGACGCTCCTGTCGGCGCCGATGCGTCCGCTGCCGTTGACGAGCTCGATGCCGTTCGCCTTGAGCAGCTGGAGTATCCCGCCGACGAGGGTGTCGGTCACGCTCTGCTTGCGCTCGATTATCGCCGGCCAGTCCGCCTCTACGCCGGTGATCTTGACGCCGAACTTCTCGGCCTCCCTTGCCTGGGAGATGAGCTCGGTGGAAGCGAGCAGGGTCTTGGTGGGAATGCATCCCCAGTTGAGGCATGTGCCTCCCACCTTCTCCTTCTCGACGATGGCTACCCTGGCGCCGCGCTGCGCCGCCCTGATCGCGGCGGGGTACCCGCCTGGACCGGCCCCGATGACCACTACGTCGAACTTCCCTTCTTCTGCCATTTTTCAGCCCCCCTGTTTGGTCTCACCGGAGTGTAAGTACGCGAAATCAGCGCCAACCACTCAATCACATGGCGGCCCTCCCAGTCAACGAGCCCCTTCCCCCCGGTTACGCCTTCGCGCGAAGCCCCGAATCCGTCCCGCTTCGGCCGGGCCAGGCGTCGCGCCCGCGCCCGGCGGGACCCCTGCGGGATCATCGCCGGGGGCGCCCCGTGGCACGGTGCCGGGAACGGCTCCGGGCCTGCCCTGGTTCCCTTGCAATAAGATGGATGGACACTATATAATCTCGCCTGTGCCTCCATCATGGAGGCTTTATTTGTGTGGGCAGGCAAAATCGCAGGTTACATACCATGAGGAATCAGTACCGAAAGGGGTTGGTGCGCACAAGAAATCCGGGGTAACAGACCGACATGGTTGGATACGACCCCCTGGCGGGGGTTTTTCAGGGCTGATGGCAAGGATTTAAGGAGGGGCAATGGCAGCAGTTCCAAGTGACCTCGAAATCGCGCAGGCTGCGAAGATGAAGCCGATTGTCGAGATCGCCAAAAAGATCGGGCTGGAGGAGGACGACCTCGAGCTTTACGGCAACTACAAGGCGAAGGTCCACCTCGACGTCATCGAGCGGTTGAAAGACCGCCCGAACGCCAAGTACATCGATGTCACGGCGATAACTCCTACGCCCCTGGGCGAGGGTAAGACCGTCACCTCGATCGGGCTCACGGAGGCAATGAACAAGATCGGGAGGAGCTCGATCATCAACATCCGGGAGCCGAGCATGGGCCCGGTGTTCGGGATCAAGGGAGGCGCCGCCGGGGGCGGATACAGCCAGGTGGTGCCCATGGAGGACCTGAACCTGCATTTCACCGGCGACATACACGCGGTAGGCGCGGCGAACAACCTCTGCGCGGCGTATATAGACACCAGCATTCTGCTGGGTAACCCCTTGAACATAGACCCGATGACGATCTCCTGGCGGAGGGTGGTCGATATAAGCGACCGCGCGCTGCGCGACATCGTGGTAGGGCTGGGGGGCAAGCAGAACGGCTATCCTCGCCAGACCGGCTTCGACATCACCGTGGCCTCCGAGGTCATGGCCATCCTGGCGCTTGCCGAGAACCTCGACGACCTGAAGGAGAGGCTGTCACGCATCGTCGTCGCCCAGACGTACGACGGCAAGCCGGTGACCACCTCCGACCTCAAGTGCGCGGGCTCCATGGCCGTCCTGCTGAAGGACGCGATCATGCCCAACCTCATCCAGACCCTCGAGGGCAACGCCTGCTTCATGCACGGCGGCCCGTTCGCCAACATAGCCCAGGGCAATAACTCGGTGGTCGAGGACCTCATAGCGGTGAAGCTGTGCGACTACGTGTTCACCGAGAGCGGGTTCGGGGCGGACTGCGGCGCCGAGAAGATGATGGACATCAAGGTCAGGGTGCTGGAGAAGTACGGCATCACCCCCGACTGCGTGGTCATCACCAGCACGGTGAGGGCGCTCAAGATGCACGGCGGCGCGTTCGAGGCCAAGCCCGGCAAGAAGATCGACGAGAAGCTCCAGGCCGCCGAGAACATGCCCGCCCTCGAGGACGGCTGCCAGAACCTGGTGAAGCACATCGAGAACATGAAGCTCTTCGGGCTGCCGGTCGTGGTCACCGTCAACCGCCGCACGACCGACACCGACAAGGAGGTCGCGATGGTGCAGGACCTGGCCTTGAAGGCCGGGGCCGACTTCTGCGAGCCCATCGAGGTCTGGGCGAAGGGTGGCGAGGGTGGCAAGGAAGCCGCCGAAGCGATCGTCAAGGCGTGCGACATGCCCAAAGATTTCAAGTACCTGTACGACCTCGGCAGCTCCATCAAGGAGAAGATCGAGACCGTGGCAACCAAGATATACGGGGCGGACGGGGTGGATTACTCGCCGGTCGCCGAAGCCGACATCAAGCGTTTCACCGAGGCCGGGTACGACAACCTGCCCCTGTGCATGGCCAAGACCCACCTCTCGCTCTCGCACGATCCCAACCTGAAGGGGCGTCCGACGGGGTGGCGCCTGCCCATCAGGGAGATCAGGCCCTCGGTGGGCGCGGGCTTCCTCTACCCGCTCTGCGGTGAGATGAAGACCATGCCCGGGCTTCCCAGCGAGCCCGCCGGGAACAAGGTGGACCTGGTCGAGGGCGGCCGCGTTGTCGGCCTGTTCTAGGCGGTACGCAGGCTTACCGATGCAGGCGGCCATGCGCCATCGGGCCGCGACCATGGTGGCGCAGGGGCCTTCGAAGAAGAGCGTTGCCAGGGTGCGCCACCTGCCGAGTTGCGGGGTGGCGCACCTGCGGGCCGGGAGGACGGACGTGACAGTATGGAAAAAGTGAGGGTCTGCTTCTACCCGGAGAACAGGTGCATAGAAGTCGACAAGGGCGAGAACCTGCTCCGGGCGGCGATGAAGGCGGACGTGCACATCAACGCTTCCTGCGGGGGCGAGGGCTACTGCGGCAAGTGCAGGGTCATCGTCGAGAAGGGCGAGGTCAAGCAGAAGCTCGCGGCCAAGCTCTCCGAGGAGGAGGTGAAGCGCGGTTACGTGCTTGCCTGCTCCGCGACCATCGAGAGCGACGCCGACGTCCGGGTGCCCATAGAGACCCAGTTGGGCGACAAGAGCGCCCTCACCCGCCGTCCCCCGATACCGCTCAAGGGGTACACGCTCTCCGCGGAGGACTGGGCGGAGAGGCTCCCCCAGTGGGAGCTCAACCCTCCCACCACCAAGTTCCACCTGGTGATGGATCCGCCGACACTGGAAGATAACCTCAGCGACTCCGAGAGGATCAAGCGGGAGCTGTCTCGCCTGGCCGGCCTGAAGGACGTCGTTATCGATTTCCCGATGCTCCAGGCGCTGCCCGGGCTCATCAGGGCCTCGAGCTTCGACGTCACCGTGACGGTGCTCGACCGCGGCCAGGAGCTCAGGGCGGTGCGAATCGAGAAGGGAGACACGTCCCCGCGCCAGGCGGCGCTCGCAGTGGACCTGGGGACCACCACGGTCTCGGTCCAGCTCGTGGACCTCCAGACCGGCGAGGTTACCGCGGAGGCGTCGGACTACAACGGCCAGATCTCTTACGGCGAGGACATCATCAGCCGGATAATATATTCCACGCGTTCCACCGGCCTGGCGAAGCTCCAGTCGGCGGCGGTTCAGACCATCTGGAACCTGATCCAGCAGGTCGTGGAGAAGACGAACACGCAGTTCTGCAGCATTACCGACCTGGTGATCTCGGGCAACACCACCATGATCCACCTCCTGCTGGGGCTGGACCCCCGCTACATCAGGGTTGACCCCTATATCCCGGTGGCCCAGTTCTTCCCGTGGATCAAGGCCTCCAACATCGGCATCCGCATCGCCTCCGGTGTCTACATGCGGTGCACCCCGTGCGTGGCCTCTTACGTTGGAGGGGACATAGTCGCCGGGGTGCTGGCCTCGGGGATGTTCAATTCCGAGAAAGTGACTCTCTATATCGACATCGGCACCAACGGCGAGATGGCCCTCGGCAACAAGGACTGGCTGATGACCTGCTCGTGCTCCGCCGGCCCGGCGTTCGAGGGCGCGGGGGTCAAGCACGGGATGCGGGCCACCAGGGGGGCGATCGAGCAGGTGCGGATCAACGAGGTCACGCTCGAGCCGATGATCATCACCGTAGGGAACCGCCGGCCTATCGGCATCTGCGGCTCCGGGCTGATCGACACCCTGGCCGAGCTGTTCCTCACCGGCATCATGGACGAGAGGGGCAAGATCGACACCGAGCTGGACACGCCCAGGGTCCGTGGGAGCGATTCTGGCGGGGAGTACGTGCTCGCGTGGGCCGACGAGAGCGGCACCAACCGTGACATCGTCATAACCGACGTGGACATCGACAACCTGATGAGGGCCAAGGCCGCGATCTTCGCCGGCATCAACATCCTCCTGGAGGAAGTCGGCATGACCATCGACATGGTGGAGGAGATCCTCATAGCCGGGGCCTTCGGGCGCTACCTCGAGATAGACAAGGCGATAATCATCGGGCTGCTCCCGGACGTCGACGTCGAGAAGATCAAGTTCGTTGGGAACGGGTCGCTGCTCGGCAGCTACCTGATGGCCCTCTCCAAGAGCCTGATAGGCGAGGCCGACCGCATAGCCAAGATGATGACTTACCTGGAGCTCTCGACCAGCTCCAAGTTCATGGACCAGTACATGGCGGCGATGTTCTTCCCGCACACCCATACGCGGGAGTTCCCGACGGTCATGGAGAGGCTGGCCGAGTCGCGAGAGCGCGCGAAGCTGGGCCGGGACGGCGGGGGTGAGACCGCTTGACCACGGTGCTCGCCGTCAGCGGCAAGGGCGGAGTGGGCAAGACCACCTTCGCTTCCCTGGTCGTCAAGTACCTGGTCGAAAAAGGGCTCGGGCCGGTGCTCGCCGTCGACGCGGACTCCAACAGCAACCTCGACCTCGCCCTGGGCCTCAGCCTGGAGAGTACGGTAGGGTCCGTCCGCGAAGAGATGAGCGAGAAGACCCGGAAGGGCCAGATACCGGCCGGAATGGCCAAGCAGGACATCCTGGAAATGCAGATCGAACAGGCGCTCATCGAGACGCCGGACGTCGACCTCATAAGCATGGGCAGGCCCGAAGGCCCGGGGTGTTACTGCGCGATCAACAACATGCTCAGGGTGTTCCTGGAAAGGCTCAACAAGAACTACCAGTATCTGGTAATTGATAACGAGGCGGGAATGGAGCACCTCAGCCGGCGCACCACCCGCGGTGTCGATGTGCTGTTCATAGTGAGCGACCCATCGCACAGGGGGCTGGCCACGGCGATGAGGATAAGGGACCTCGCCCGGGAGATGGACATCGGTGTCGGGCGCTACCGCCTGGTGCTCTCGCGGGTGAGGGGCGAGCTGTCGGAGGCGGTGGCAGCGGAGGTGGCGGGACTCGACATCGACCTGGCGGGGATAGTGCCGGACGACCCGGAGGTGTCCGAGCTGGACGAGCTGGGGAGACCGCTGGTGGAAATCGGCGCCGATTCGGCCGCCCTCCAGGCGGTACGGCGGATGATGGACGGCTTGCTGGAACGTTGAAGAGCTGACTGCCGCCTCGAACGGGGGCGCTACAGGGGGTGAAGGGCAGGATGTACGTGAAAGGTCCGATGGTGGACTACCTCGACAGGCTGGCTTCCGGCGCGCCGGAGCCCGGGGGCGGCTCGGCCAGCGCGCTTGCCGCGGCCGTCGGGGCGGCCCTGGTTGGCATGGTGGCGAACCTGACCGTGGGCAAGGAGAAGTACTCAGGCGTCCAGGACCGCATCGAGGAGCTGCTCGCGGATTCGGAGAGGGTGCGCGCCCGGCTCCAGGAGCTGGTGCAGGAGGACACCGAGGTGTACGCCGTCCTGGCGAAAGCTTTCAAGATGCCGCGCGGAACCGAGGAGGAGAAGCGGAAGAGGGACGAAGCCGTCCAGGCGGCCTGCAAAGAAGCCACCATGGTCCCCTACGCCATCGTGGAGCAGTGCCTGGAGGTCGCGAAACTATCGGAGGTCGCGGCGGAGATAGGAAACGTCAACGCGGTGAGCGACGCGGGTGTGGCAGCCCTGCTGGCGGAGGCGTGCGCGCAGTGCGCCGCCCTCAACGTGAAGATCAACCTCGGGACCATCAAGGACGGCGCTTTCAACGAGGAGAAATGGACGGGCGTTCAAGATATACTTGCACGGGCGCTCGAGCTCAAGGACAGGGTTGTCAGAGTGACCTACGAGAAACTCGGCTAGGAGGTATGGAATGGCGGAGATCATAGACGGGAATGCCATAGCGGACGAGATCAAAGCGGAGATAGTGTCCGAGACCGAGAGCCTCAAGGCCAAAGGGCTCGCCCCCGGGATAGCGACGCTGCTGGTGGGCGACGACTTCGGGTCGAAGATGTACCGGGGCCAGGTGGAGAAGAACTGCGAGCTGGTAGGCTTCAACTACATCGAGAAGACGCTGCCCGCGGAGACCACCGAAGAGCAGGTCATCGATATCGTCAAGGAATTGAACGGGGACCCCGCCGTCAGCGGGATATTGCCGCTCCGCCCGTACCCCGAGCACATCAGCGACTCGGCGGTAATCCGCAACATCCGCGAGGACAAGGACATCGACTGCTTCCACCCGGCCAACATGGGACGCCTGCTGCTGGGCGAGCCCACGCTGGCCCCGGCAACCCCGTCGGCATGCATCGAGCTGCTGGACAGGGTGGGCGTCGAGTTCGAGGGCGCCGAGATTGTCGTCGTCGGGCACTCGAACATAGTCGGAAAGCCGGTCGCGATGCTCGCCCTGAACCGCAACGCAACCGTCACGGTTACCCATATCTTCACTTCCCAGGCGGGCAACCTGGCCAGGCACACCACCGGCGCGGACATCCTGATAGTCGCCGCCGGCAAGGCGGGGCTGGTCACCGCCGACCTGGTGAAGGAGGGCGCCGTGGTCATCGACGTCGGCATCAACCGGGTCAAGGTGCTCGACGACGAGGGCAACCCCGTTTTGAACGACAAGGGCAAGCCGAAGACAAGGACGGTCGGAGACGTGGACTTCGACAACGTGAAGGAGAAGGCCAGGGCGATCACCCCCGTCCCCGGCGGGGTCGGGGCGGTAACCAACATGATGCTGCTCAAGAACGCGCTGACCGCCTGCAAGATGCAGGCGGGGGACTGACGAGGCGCGCGCGCCGAGCGTGTTTGACATATATCAATGCGGCGCACGGTGGTTGAACCGTAGAAAGGAAGTGGAATCACATGGCGTTTGAGGCGATCAAGGAAACCAGCGACTCGAGAATACGCGAGGTCGTGCTGGGGACCGGTGATGTGAAGGCGGGCGGGGAGAACATCCTGCCGTTCTATCTCTGGGAAGGCGACATGCCGAGGCGGCCGCTCATCGCCGTCGAGGTTTACGACGACAACCCCGAGGAGTGGCCCGAAGCGGTCACCGAGCCCCTCAAGGACGTCCTGTCGGACCCCGTCGCCTGGGCGAAGAAGGCTCAGGACGAGTGGGGGGCCGACGTTATAGCGCTCCGTCTGCAGAGCACCGATCCCAAGGGCGCCGACAGGCCCGCCGCCGACGCCGCGCAGACCACCAGGGCGGTCGCCGAAGCCGTGAGCATACCGGTGATAGTCTACGGTTCGGAGGACGTCGAGAAGGACGGAGAGGTGCTCAAGGCGGTGGCGACGGCCTGCGAAGGGCTGAACGTGGTCATGGGGCCGGCGAAGGAGGACAACTTCAAGACCATCGGAGCGGCGGCGCTCGGATACAACCAGACGGTGGCGGCCAAGTCGCCCATCGACGTCAACCTGGCGAAGCAGCTGAACATCCTTCTCTCCAACCTCGGCGTGGACGTAGGGAAGATCCTCGTCGATCCCACCACCGGCGCCCTCGGTTACGGCCTGGAGTACACCTACTCCATCATGGAGCGGTTCAAGATCGCCGCACTGCGCCAGGACGACGGCATGACCCAGATGCCGCTTCTGGCGGACGTCGGTCCCGAGGCGTGGAAGGCGAAGGAAGCGAAGGCCCCCGCGGCCGACGAGCCGCAGTGGGGCGACGAGAAGAAGCGCGGGGTCATGTGGGAGATACTCACCGCGACCACCCTTCTCGTGGCCGGCGCCGATGTGATCATCATGAGGCACCCGGATGCCATCAGGACGGTAAGGAAGGTCATCGACGAACTGAAGGGATAGGCCCGACGAGGCCACGGAAGCTCACGAAGAGCGAGGAGTTGAGGACAGTTGGATTTTGAAGAAAGGACGGCCTGTGAAGCGTCGGTCGAGATGCTCAAGAAGGCTGAGGCGGAAAAACGGTCAACCGCCTTCAGCCGGACGGAGTCGATGAAGGTCTGCACGATCGGCGCGAGCGGTATCTGCTGCAAGAACTGCGCTATGGGGCCATGCAGGCTCACGCCCCCCAAGAAGGAGGGCGAAGAGGAGAAGCGGGGAATCTGCGGCGCGACAGCGGGTGTGGTGGCGGCGCGCAACTTCTGCCGGATGATCGCCGCCGGCGCGGCGGCCCACTCCGACCACGGCAGGGCGGTGGCGCACACGTTCATCATGGCCGCGAAGGGAGAAGCCGAGGGGTACCAGATCAAGGACCGGATCAAGCTGCTGGAAGTGGCGGCGGACCTGGACGTCGAGGTCGGCGACCGGCCGGTGGAGGAGATAGCGCTCGAGGTCGGAGAGAAGTGCCTGGCGATGTTCGGCCAGCAGGAGGGCGAACTCGCTTTCGGGTTGCGCGCCCCCGAGAAGCGCAAGGAGATATGGAGGAAGCTGGGCATATTCCCCCGCGGAATCGACCGCGAGGTCGTCGAGGTCATGCACCGTACCCATATCGGGGTCGACCAGGAGATGGAGAACATCATGCGCCAGGGCTCCCGCACGGCGCTGGCTGACGGCTGGGGCGGCTCGATGATAGGGACGGAGCTCCAGGACATCATGTTCGGGACGCCGACGCCCCTCCAGGCGAAGATCAACCTGGGGGTGCTCTCCGAGGACCAGGTGAACATAATCGTCCACGGCCACGAGCCTCTCCTCTCGGAGATGATACTCCTGGCCTCCCAGGACGGGAGTCTGCTCAAGAGGGCCGAGGAGAAGGGCGCCAAGGGCATCAACATCGCCGGGATCTGCTGCACGGCCAACGAGATCCTCTCCAGGCACGGCATTCCCGTGGCCGGGAACGTCCTCCAGCAGGAGCTTGCCATCATGACCGGCGCGATCGACGCCATGGTGGTGGACGTGCAGTGCATCTACCAGGCGATCGGGGAACTGTCCAAGTGCTTCCATACCAAGGTCATCACCACCAGCCCCAAGGGCAGGATGCCGCTGGCGGAGCACATCGAGTTCCACGAGGAAACAGGGCTCTCCAGCGCCAAGAAGATCGTCGAGATGGCCATCGACAATTTCCCCAACAGGGGAAAGGTGGACATCCCCGACGTGACCAGCGATTTCATCGCCGGGTACGATCACGAGTACATCAACTACATGCTGGGCGGCAAGTTCCGCGCCTCCTACAGGCCCCTCAACGACGGGATCATCGACGGCCGCATACGCGGGGTCGTGGGTGTGGTAGGGTGCAACAACCCCAGGGTCGCGCATGACGCCGTGCACGTGAGGGTTGTCAGTGAGCTGGTGGCCAACGGCTGCCTGGTGGTCATGACCGGCTGCGCGGCGCAGGCGGTGGCCAAGACCGGACTCATGACGCCGGAGATCGCGTACAAGGAGGGCGTAATGCCCCAGGGCCTTCGGGAAATCTGTGAGGCCGTGGGCATACCTCCGGTGCTCCACGTCGGTTCCTGCGTGGACAACAGCCGCATCCTGGTGGCTCTTACCGCGATGGTCAACGAGGGTGGCCTGGGCGACGACATATCGGACCTGCCCGCCGTGGGGTGCGCGCCCGAGTGGATGAGCGAGAAGGCGATATCCATCGGGCAGTACTTCGTGGCTTCGGGCGCGGCGGTCGTGTTCGGGACCACCTGGCCGACCACCGGCAGCAGCGAGCTGACCGATTACCTGTTCGAGGGCATGTTCGAGCAGTACGGCAACTCCTGGCACTACGAGCCCGACCCCGACAAGATGGTCGGGAAGCTGCTGAGCCTTATCGACATGAAGCGGGATGCGCTTGGAATACTGGGCAAGCGCGAACGCGTGCTTTACGACATGGCCATGAGACGCGAACTGTCGATCGAATAGCCTCTGAGGCACTGACGAGAAAGAAAAGGAGGAGTTTACATGTCCAAGATAATTCTAAGTGCCGCGATCAGAGGAGCGCACGCCATCCACGACAGGGTAGCTGCGCGGATCGACGAGGCCCTGCAGAAGCACGGGGAGAACCAGGAGGTGGCGTTTCCCAACACCGCCTACTACCTCCCGATAATCTACGCCATGACCGGCGAGAAGGTCGAGAAACTCGGTGATTTCGGCAAGGTCATGAAGATCGCCGAGGACCTGATCCCCCCTCTCCCCAGGGACGGCCTCTGGACCCCTTACCTGGGGCCGGGGCTGGACGCGGGGATGGCGACCCTGTTCATGGAGGAGCTCGAAGAGGCCATCAAGTACATCGACGGCCCCAACCCGGTCGACGGGATATGGCTGGGCGCCGCCGACGACGTGATAATGCGCGAGAGGGGCGTCGAGTTCGTCGACGGATCGGCGCCCGGTTTCTGCGCGCTCGCAGGTTCGGCGCCCGATCCCCAGACCGCCGAGAGCATAGTCAAGGAACTCCAGGAGAAGAACCTCTACGTCTGGACGAGCGGCAATTTCAACGGCACCACGGTGGCCGAGCAGCTCGACAGCATCGGGGTCCAGCTCGGCTGGGAGACCCGCATCGTGCCCTACGGGCGCGAGATAGGCTCCGCGGTGTACTCGCTGGGGTTCGCCGCCCGCGCGGCGATGAGCTTCGGGGGCGCGCAGCCGGGCGACTACCGCAAGGTCCTGCTCTACAACAAGAACCGGATATTCGCGTTTGTCATGGCGCTGGGCGAGGTCACCGACGAGTGGTACGCGAACGCCGCGGGCGCTATCAACTACGGCTTCCCGACGATCGCCGACACGCCCATACCGGAGATCCTGCCAACGGGAGTCTGCACCTACGAGCACGTGGTTTCCAACATACCCCACGACCAGATCGTCCAGAAGGCGGTCGAGGTTCGCGGTCTGAAGATACAGGTCACCAAGGTCCCCATCCCCATGGCCTACGGGCCGGCCTTCGAGGGCGAGCGCATCCGCAAGGAGGACATGTACTGCCAGTTCGGAGGCAACATCACTCCGGCGTTCGAGTTCGTGGAGATGAAGGAGATGGACGAGGTCGAGGACGGCAAGATCACCGTGGTCGGGCCGGAGATCGACGACATCGAGGCCGGCGCGGCCCTTCCGCTGGGAATCGTGATCCACGTGGCCGGCCGGAAGATGCAGGAGGATTTCGAGTCGATCCTCGAGCGCCAGTGCCACCACCTCATCAACGGGGCCGAGGGCATCTGGCACATGGGCCAGCGCGATATCGTCTGGACGCGCATCAGCAAGAAGGCCCAGTCCAAGGGCTTCAAGATCAAGGACTACGGCGAGATACTCCACGCCAAGCTGCTGGGCGAGTTCCCGGCGATAGTCGACAAGGTCGAGGTCACTCTCTACACAGAGGAGGCTCCGTGCAAAGAGTGGCTGGCCAATGCGCGCGCCAAGTACGCGGAGCGCGACGAGCGCACCGCCGGCATGACCGACGAGACCACGGACATCTACTACTCGTGCACGCTTTGCCAGTCGTTCGCGCCCACCCACGTTTGCGTGGTCACGCCCGAGCGCCTCGGGCTCTGCGGAGCCTACAACTGGCTCGACTGCAAGGCGGCCTACGAGATCGACCCCACCGGACCCAACCAGCCCATCCCCAAGGGCGACGCTATCGACGAGGACAAGGGCCAGTGGGTCAACGTCAACAAGTTCGTTTACGATAACTCCGGGCAGAAGCTGGACAAGTTCAACGCCTACACGATGATGGAAGATCCGATGACGTCGTGCGGCTGCTTCGAGTGCATTGTGGCGTTCCTGCCGATATGCAACGGGGTCATGATCGTCAACAGGGAGTTCACCGGCAAGGAGACTCCATGCGGCATGTCCTTCTCGACGCTCGCCGGCTCGGTTGGCGGAGGGAACGTCACCCCGGGATTCGTCGGCATCGGCAAAGTTTACATAACCTCCAAGAAGTTCATCAGCGCCGACGGCGGCTTCCACCGCATCGTCTGGATGCCGAAGGAGCTCAAGGAGACACTGCGCGAGCAGCTCGACAGGCGGGCCGAGGAGCTGGGAACTCCCGACTTCATCGACAAGATCGCCGACGAGACCGTCGGGGTGACCGAGGAGGAGATCCTGCCGTTCCTGACGGAGAAGGAGCACCCCGCGCTCACGATGGACCCGATGCTCGCGTAAGCGATATGGAACACCCCCGCCGGCCCTCCCCCACGGGGGGGAGGGCGAGCGGGATGGTACGCAAAACGAATAGGACCGGTAAAGATGGGACGAAAGGAGTAGGGAGATGGCACTGAGCGGTCTCGATATTTTCAAGCTGCTCCCGAAGACGAACTGCGGTGAGTGCAAGCTACCCACCTGTCTCGCGTTCGCGATGAAGCTCGCGGGCGGCCAGGCGAAGCTCGAAGACTGCCCGCACGTCTCGGACGAGGCGAAGGCGGCCCTGGCCGACGCGGCCGCCCCGCCGGTGAGGGGAGTAATAATCGGACAGGGGGCCAAGGAGTTCACCACAGGCGAGGAGCTGGTGCTCTTCAGGCACGAGAAGCGGTTCATGAACCCTCCGGGCATGGGAGTGCTGGTCTCGGACGCGATGTCCGAGGACGAGCTCAAGGTCAAGATCGAAGCGGTGAACGCGGACTCCTGGGACCGCGTGGGCCAGCACCTCGAGGTCAAGCTGGTGGCGCTGAAGTGCGAGTCCGGGGACGCCGGGAAGTTCGCCGACTTCGCCGGAAAGGTCGCGGGCATGACCGACTGCGCGCTGATGCCCATGACCGAGGACGCCGGGGTCATGAAGGCCGCGCTGGAGAAGATCGGCGACAAGAACCCGCTGATGTACTGCGCGACGGCGGCAAACATTGACGCCATGGGCGCGCTGGCGAAGGAGAAGGGCTTGCCGCTGGTGCTGAAAGGGGCTTCCCTGGACGACCTGGCCGACCTGTCCGAGAAGGCGGCCGGCATGGAGCTCAAGGACCTGGTCCTCGACCCCGGCACCAGGACCCTCAAGGAGACTTTCGAGGCCGTTATCCAGATAAGGAAGGGCGCCCTTACCGCCAAGTTCAAGCCGTTCGGGTTCCCGATCATCACGCTCCCGGCGGAGGAGACCGACGACGAGTTCCTCCAGGGCGCGTACGCCGGGGTCTACATCGCCAAGTACGCGGACATCGTGGTGCTCTCCAGCGCCGAGGCGTGGCTGCAGTACCCGCTGCAGGTGGAGATCCAGAACGTGTACACCGACCCCCAGAAGCCGATGGCGGTCGACGCCAAGTTCTACGAGATCGGCAGCCCCGGTCCCGATTCGCCGGTGATGGTCACCACCAACTTCTCGCTGACGTACTTCATCGTCTCCGGGGAGATCGAGGCCTCCAAGGTCGACGCCTGGCTCGGCGTGGTCGATTCCGAGGGGCAGTCGGTGCTTACCGCCTGGGCCGCCGGCAAGTTCGTGCCGGACATAATTGCCAAGTTCGTCAACACCTCGGGGATCGCCGAGAAGGTCGGCCACCGGAAGCTGATCATCCCCGGGTACGTGGCGCAGATATCCGGAGAGCTCGACGAGGAGCTCGCCGACTGGGAGATACTGATAGGGCCGCGCGAGGCGGCGGACATTTCCTCTTACCTGCGCAACTACGTGGCGAGCTCATAGAGCGTTCGAAGGAGCGGACATTGAAAGGAGGAGCAGGTGATCATAACCAAGCAGAAAGCCTTTGAGGCCATCCTCAAAGAGCTTGAAGACGCCAAGAGCGTTTTCCTGATCGGCTGCGGCGACTGTGCCACCGCGTGCCAGACCGGTGGCGAAGACCAGATTAAGGAGATGACCGAGAAGCTCACGGCCGAGGGCAAGGTCGTTACCGGCGGCTTCGTCCCCGAGACCGGCTGCCAGGAGCTGGACATCAAGAAGGAGTTCCGCGCCCACAAGGACGAGGTCGAGAAGGCCGACGCCTTCCTTGTCATGTCCTGCGGGGCGGGTACCCAGGCGGCGAGGAACGCCACGGACAAACCCGTGTTTCCTTCCAACGATACGTTGTTCCTCGGCAACGTGATGCGGGTCGGCCAGTTCGAGGAGAAGTGCCAGTTGTGCGGAGACTGCGTGCTGGAGATGACCGGCGCGATATGCCCGGTGACCCGCTGCCACAAGGGCATCCTCAACGGGCCGTGCGGCGGAACCAACGACGGGAAGTGCGAGGTGGACCCCGAGAAGGACTGCGCGTGGACCCTCATTTATCAGCAGCTCGAGCGGGAGGGCAAGCTGTCCAAGATGAAGGAATACCAGCCGCCCAAGAACTGGAACCCGGTCATGAAGCCGGGCCGCCTGGTGATCGAGCGCGTGAAGGGCGGTGAATAGGATGAGCGTAGAGAAGGTATGGGAAGAACTCAAGGTCAAGAACTCTAAGCCTTCCATTCAGGAGGTTCTGGAGTCCGGCAAGTTCCTGGTCTCCGGCGAGATCGGGCCCCCCAAGGGACCTGACATCGAGGAGGTCATCGAGCACGTCGACCTCCTCAAGGACAAGGTGCACGCGATGAACATCACCGACAACCAGAGCTCGGTGATGCGCTACCCGTCGCTGGCTACCGCGCTGATAATCCTCGAGAGAGGCGGCGAGCCGAACCTGCAGGTCACCTGCCGTGACCGCAACCGCATGTCGCTGGAGAACGAGATGCTCTTCGCCTACACCCGGGGCGTCCGCAGCGTGCTGTGCCTCACCGGCGACAGCGTCCCCACGGGCGACCACAAGGAGTGCAAGGCGGTATTCGACCTCGAGTCGGTCCAGCTCCTGAACATGATCCGCCTGATGGAGGAGGGCAAGGACCTCGGCGGGAACGAGATGAACGCTCCCGTCAAGTTCTACAAGGGCGCCATCGTGACGCCCGAGGCCGTGCCCATCGAGCCGCAGCTCATCAAGTTCGAGAAGAAGGTCGAGGCCGGAGCCGAGTGGTTCCAGACCCAGGCGATCTACGACATGGACAACTTCGCCAAGTTCATGAAGATCGCGCGCCAGTACCCGATCAAGATGCAGGCGGGCCTGGTTCTGCTCACGTCGGCGGGCATGGCCAAGTACATGAACAAGAACGTACCTGGCGTCTTCGTGCCCGATGACCTCATCGAAGAGATGTCGGCTGCCGAGAAGGGCAAAGGCATCGATGTTGGCATCAAGATCATGGCGCGGCACATCAAGCGGATCCGCGAAGAGAACCTCGCTGACGGCGTGCACATCATGGCCATCGGCAAGGAGGACGTCGTACCGAGGATCCTCGAAGAGGCAGAGCTGGATATCAACGCCCTTTAAGGGCACTGATCGCAGTCGGGGTCAGACCCCTTTGCGCATAGCAGACATCTGGTGATGCAGAGTGGTCAGAAGGCGGGAAGGGGCCGGGCCCTATGACTGGTGATTTCGAACCGTGGTTCGCGATGATAGCTATCGGTAGCCTGCCGCACACGGATGCTGAGCAGGCCGTGAAGCTCATGTTGGAAGCCTTCGGCGAGGTAGCGGCCTGGCCGCAGCTGCCGAAGATAGGCTTCCTCGAGAACATGTACGCCCAGTACTCGCAGGGCCTTCCGGGGATCAGGGTTGACGAGGCCGCCAAGCGCTTGTGGTTCCAGGTGGACGACGCGCTTCCGGAGGAGCTCGAGAGTTTCTACGAGGCCGTCATCGCCGAAGACCTGGACAGGTTCGCGATATCGGGCGAGTACGCACACGGGCTTGCGGCGTTCCTCGGGGGAGCTTTCGCGAGCGACCTCGAGAGCAGGCCATATGTGAAAGGCCACGTTACGGGCCCTGCCTCGTTCGGGCTCACCGTCACCGACCAGAACAGGAAGGCGAGCATCTACCATCCTGACCTGGAGCAGGCGATAGTGAAGGGGCTCGCGCTCAAGGGCGCGTGGCAGAGCCGAGAGCTGAGAAAGGCCGCGCCCGGGGCGAAAGTGGTGATGTTCTACGACGAGCCTTACCTGCATTCAGTGGGCTCTGCGCTCATAAGCGTCAGCAGGGAGCAGGTCGTCAACGACATCACCGAGTGCCTCGCGGGGTGCGGCGCGGATATCACGGGCGTGCACTGTTGCGGGAACACGGACTGGTCGCTCGTGTTCGCCACTGGGGTGGACGTGGTCCACTTCGATGCGTTCGAGTACATGGAGCCGTTCGTTGCGTACGGTCCCGACATCGCCAGGCACCTCGAGCGCGGTGGCTCTCTGGCCTGGGGGGTCATCCCCAAGGACGAGAGCGTTACCAGCATCACATCTGCCGAGCTGGTCTCGATGCTGGAGAGCGGGTTCGACGTGCTGGAGGGGCAGGGGATCGACAGGGGCCTTGTCGCGGCAAGGTCGCTGGTCTCACCGTCCTGCGGGCTGGGGCCCGCGAGCATGGAGGTCGCCGAGAGGGCGCTGGTGCTGACCCGGGAGGTCTCGGAGGCGATGCGGGCGAGGTACTCGTAGATGCTGTCGGAGCCTCGCTCCAGGGACCGGATGCCCCGCTGGCTGCTGAGGCCTGTCAGGTGCGGGCCGCAGGTGTCCAGGGTTGAAGGAGTCCTCGCGGAGCAACGCCTGAACACGGTCTGTGAAGGGGCCAAGTGCCCGAACCGCGGGGAATGCTTCGAAGCGGGGACCGCGACGTTCATGATAATGGGCGACAGGTGCACCAGGGACTGCGGGTTCTGCGCGGTCCCCGGGGGGACGCCCGGTCCGCTCGAGGAAGACGAGCCTGAGAGGGTGGCGAAAGCGGCCGCGGAGATGGGCCTGAGGCACGTCGTGGTGACGTCGGTGACCAGGGACGACCTGCCCGACGGGGGGGCGGGGCATTTCGCCGCCGTGGTGGAGGCCGTCAGGGACGCGGCGCCCGGGGTGACGACCGAGGTGCTGGTACCCGATTTCGCCGGGCGGAGCGGCGACGTGGACACGGTGCTGGCCGCCGGGCCCGACGTCTTCAACCACAACGTGGAGACGGTGGAGAGGCTCTACGCCACGGCAAGGCCGCAGGCCGCCTACTCCAGGTCACTGGGGGTGCTATCCAGGGCCGCCGGGGCGGGGTTCCGGACCAAGAGCGGACTGATGGTCGGGCTCGGGGAGAGCCGGGACGAGGTCCTCGCCCTGATGCAGGACCTGCTGGAGTCCGGCTGCAGGCTCCTGACCGTCGGACAGTACCTCAGGCCGGGCGCGGCGAACGTGCCGGTGGAGCGCTACTGGGAACCGGAGGAGTTCGCTTCGCTCGAGGAGGCTGCGCTGGCGATGGGGTTCGAGGCGGTTGCCGCCGGGCCCCTGGTGCGGAGTTCGTACTTCGCCCACAGGATGTTGGAATAGCGCGATGGCGCATACGACGGACGTATGAACAGGGAGATGGCAAGGAGGTAGAGATGTACATCATCGCCGAGAAGGTCAACGTGATCACCACGAAGATCAAGGAGGCCATGAACGCCCGCGAAAAGGGCCCCATCCAGGACATGGTGACGATCCAGCTCGAGGGCAAGCCCGACTGCATAGACATCAACCTCGGGCCGGCCACCAAGAACGGCCCCGAGCTCATGCAGTGGATGGTGGAGACGATAGAGGAGGTCACCGACCTGCCGCTGTCGCTGGACACGATGAACATGGACGCGATGGAAGCCGGCCTCAAGGTGGGCAAGAACCCCAAGATAATCAACTCGATCTCCAACGTCCAGGAGCGGATGGACCGTCTCATCCCGCTGGCCCTGGAGTACAACGCCAAGGTGGTGGGACTGTGCACAAGCGAGGCCGGTGTGCCCCGTGACGCCGAGGAGCGTGTCACCAACGGCTACAACCTGATGATGGCGTTCGAGGCGGCGGGGATCGGGCACGACGATTACTGGATCGACCCGATCGTGCTCCCCATTGGGGTAGCCCAGGACCAGGTGCACGCCCTCCTGGTGGCGACCCAGATGTTCTCCGAGCTCCCGGACAAGCCGCACCTCGTTTGCGGCCTGTCCAACGTCAGCAACAAGTGTGGGCTCACCACCGAGAACGCCGAGTTCGTCAACCGTATCTACCTTGCGGCCCTGATGGGCCACGGCATGGACGCGGCGATCGTCGACCCCAATGACGAGAAACTGATGGCGGTCGCGCGCATGGAGAGCCCGGAGTACGACCTGGTGCAGATCGCCGAGGGGCTCAAGGAGGGCGAGCTCGACCTGAGCGACCCGCTGCAGCTGGCGATCAAGAAGACCGTCAAGCTCTTCCACGAGGAGACCCTCTTCGCGGCCTCCTACCTCGAGCTCTAAAGCGAATGCGGGTGCGGGGACTTTGCAGCGTCCCGCCGGCGCCCGTGCTCTGATTGAAGACGGCGAGGGCGGGCGTTGTCCGCCCTCGTTTTATTACGGACGCCCGGGGTTCGTGCCGCTATCGAAGGAAAAGGGGATGCCTCGCTCGACTGCGGCATGATCGAGATGCTCTTCGACTACCGCTCCTGATCGGAGGCCCGGTACCCATCCCTCATGCCGCCCAGGTCGGCGGGCTCGCCCAGCATCTTGACCGGGCTGCTGGCGTCGGGGTCGACGCCCGGGTCGTACCCGAACGCTTCTCTGACCACGTCGCGGGCCTGCCGGTAGAGGCGGCGCAGGGGTATGCCTGCCGGGCAGATCTCCTCGCACATGCCGCAATCCACGCATCGGTCCGACATATCCGCGGCGCGGATCAGGTGGAATATCGGGATGTCGGGAGGTTTGGAGTCCGGTCCCACGAGGTCCGGGTCGTCCAGCGCGCACTCGCTGCAGTAGCACAGCGGGCAAACGTTCCGGCAGCCCATGCACTTGATGCAGCGCGAGAAGTGGCCCATCCAGTATTCGAGGAGTTCCCCCGGCGTCTCCGGCAGTTCGCCGTCCGCCGTCTCCTGAAGCACGGGCTCGGCCAGCGCCGGGGCCACGGCGATCTCCGCGGAGGTGAACGGGTGATCGCATCCGCAGGTGTCGGCGCGCTCCTGGGAGCAGGGCACCCCCAGCAGCAGCAGCCTGTCGGGATCCACCTGGTTGTGCTTCTTCAGCTCGACTATCATGCGCCTGTCGCACTCCCGCACCGGGAGGGCCAGCCTTCCCTCGACCAGCGGGAGGACCATCAGCGCGAAGGAGGCCATGGGGTAACGGGAATCTCCGGCGTACAACCGCTCGAACGCGGGGTCGTCCGCGCTTCTGGCCACCCGCGGCACCAGCAGCCCGTCGCTTTCCGTCAGCAATACAGCGGCGGAAGCCTCACCGCTTTCGATCGCTCCCCGCAGCGCCCGCGCCACGGCCTCCTCGGTGGGCCCGGGGCGCCAGTCGCCGGCCTTCACGTCGAGGAGTCTCTCTGGGGCTACCGCGGGCCCGGCGGCCGTGTCGGCCAGGCCTTTCGATGAGCCGCTCATCAGCGGGGACCTGCCGGCCTCGCGCACCTGCTCGGTGAACGAAGTTATGACGTCCTGGAACTTGGCGCCCTCAGCGGCGCTTACCCACTCCAGCCGAAGGCGCCTCGGGTCTATTCCTACGCCGGTGAGGATGTCCTTGATGACCCGGAACCTCCTGGCAGTGGCGTAGTTGCCCTTGTCGTAGTGGCAGTCCCCGATGTGACACCCGGCGATGAGGACGCCGTCGATACCCTCCTGAAACGCCTTCAGCACGTAGTACGGGGAGATCGTCCCGGTACACATCACACGTATGTCGATCACGTTGGAGGGGTACTGCATCCGGGAGACGCCCGCCAGGTCCGCCCCGGCGTAAGAGCACCAGTTGCACAGGAACGCGAGGATCCTGACGTCCTGCACGTCCGCTGACCCCGCCTCCGTCTTGGCTTCCGTTTCGACTAGGGTGTCTTCCATCTCAAGCTCCTGGTATCGGGGTGCGGCTCATTTCGCGCTGATCCTGGCGGCGCTGACCTTGAATTCCGGGACCCGGCTTACCGGGTCGAGGGCGTCGTTGGTGAGGACGTTGGCGGCCGCCTCGGAGTAATGGAACGGAACGAAGATCATTCCCTTCGGTATGCGCCTGGTGACCAGCGCCTCCATCTCGATCTCTCCCCTGCGGGTGGCTATGCGCACGTCCCCGCCGATCTCGATGCCGGCCTCCTCGGCGTCCTCGGGGTTGATCCAGGCCTTCCCGTGGGGGTCGAGTTCGTTGATGCCGTCGACTCGGCGGGTCATCGTACCGGTATGGTACTGCCAGAGGACGCGCCCGGTGGTGAGGACCAGCGGGTACTCCGCGTCCGGCAGCTCCGCCGGCGCCCGGTAGAGCACCGGGCAGAACCAGCCCTTGCCGCGGGTGAACTGCGCGGTGTGCAGTATGGGTGTCCCAGGGTGCCCGGGGTCCGGACAAGGCCAGTGCAGCGCCTCGTTCTCCGGCAGGGAATCGAGCCGGGCGTGGCTGATGCCGCCGTAATGCGGCGTAAGAGACGCCGCCTCTTCCATGATCTCCGCGGGCTCCGGAGTGCCCATGTCGTAACCCATTCTCCTCGAGAGGTCCGCGACTATCTCGAAGTCGGCCCGGGCTTCGCCGGGCGGCTCCACCGCCTTGCGCACCCTCTGCACGCGCCGGTCGGTGGCGCTGAAGGTGCCCTCCTTCTCCGCGAAGGAGGCCGACGGCAGCACCACGTCGGCAAGGGCCGCGGTCTCGGTCATGAATATGTCCTGGACCACCAGGAAATCGAGGTTCCCCAGGGCGCTCTCGGCGTGGCGGAGGTTGGGGTCGCTGACCATGGGGTTCTCACCGACGATATACATCGCCTTGATTCCGCCCTCCGCGGCGGCCTCCATCATCGCGGTGGCGGTCATCCCCGGTTCGGAGGGCAGTTCGACGCCCCAGGCCTCCTCGAACTTCCGGCGCGTCTCCTCGTCGCTCACAGGGCGGTAGCCGGTGAACACGTTGGGAAGCGCCCCCATGTCGCAGGCGCCCTGGACGTTGTTCTGTCCCCTCAATGGGTTGACGCCCGCGCCGCGCTTGCCGATGTTGCCGGTGAGCATCGACAGGTTGGCCACGGTAACGACGTTGTCGGTGCCGGTGGTGTGCTGGGTGATGCCCATGGCGTACAGGATGGCGGCGCTGTCGGCGGCGGCAAAGGTCCGCGCGGCCTGGCGTATCTCTTCCGCCTCCACCTCGCAGATCTCCGCCACCTTTTCGGGGGGGTACTCCTTCACGAGCTCCTTGAGCTCCTCGAAACCTTCGCACCTTTCCGCCACGAACGCCTCGTCGTAAAGGCCTTCCTCTATGATGACGTTCATGAACCCGTTGAGCAGGGCGACGTCGGTGCCGGGTCTGTGCTGCAGGACCCTGTCGGCGTAGTGCGAGAGCCTGATGCGCCTCGGCTCGGCGACGATCAGCTTGCAGTCGTTCTGCATTACCGCTTTCTTGATCCGCAGGCCTATGATGGGGTGGGCCTCGGTGGTGTTGGACCCGATGACCAGTATCGCCCCGGCTTCCTCGAGGTCATCGATGGTGTTGGTCATCGCTCCGCTTCCGAACGTTTTCGCCAGACCGGCGACGGTTGGAGCGTGTCACAAACGTGCGCAGTGGTCGACGTTGTTGGTGCCGACGCAGGCCCGGGCGAACTTCTGCACCACGTAGTTGTCCTCGTTGGTGGCCCTCGCCGAGGACAGGATGCCGATGGAGTCGGGGCCGCTCTTCGCCTTCACCTCCCCCAGCCTGGCGGCGATAAGGTCGAGGGCCTCGTCCCATCCGGCCTCGACGAAACGCCCCTCCTTGCGGATCAGCGGCCTGGTCAGCCTGTCGTCGCTGTCGATGAAGTCGTAGCCGAACCGTCCCTTGACGCAGAGGTTGCCCTGCCCGGGACCCACCATCAGGGGGGAGGTCACCTCGACGACCTTGTTGTCGATGACGTGGAGGTCGAGCTGGCAGCCGCAGCCGCAGTAGGCGCAGGTCGTACGGACCTTCCAGCCTTCGAGGCCCAGCGCCTCCATCATCTCGTCCTCGCTCATCTTGAAGAAGGCGCAGGCGTTGCGCAGCAGGTCCCGCGCGGCCACGCGCCCCTCGGCCTCGTACGGGCGCGCCTTGAGCGCGCCTGTCGGGCAGGTCGAGATGCACTGCCCGCAGAACTCGCACGGAGTCTCGGTCATCGGGTTGGAGTAGGGGGTGCCGGGAACCGCCTTGAATCCCCGGTTGACGAAGTCGTAAACCCCGACCCCCTGGACTTCGCGGCATATCCGGATGCAGCGGCCGCACATGACGCACTTGTTGTAGTCCCGGATGATGAAAGGGTTCTCCTGCAGGAGATCGTACTCGTGCACCTCTCCCTCGAAGGCGGAGTCGTCGGTGACCCCGTACCGGTCGGCCAGTCTCTGCAGTTCGCAGCGTCCCGATTTCGTGCAACCCTGGCACTCCATGGGGTGGTCCGAAACCAGGAGCTCGACCAGGGTCTTCCTGATGCGCTCTAGCTGCTCGGTGGCGGTCCGGACGACCATGCCGTCGGTAGCCTCGGCGTAGCACGCCGGCAGCAGGCCCCGCGCGCCCTCGACCTCCACCAGGCAGAGCCTGCAGGCCCCGTAAGGCGACAGCCTCGGGTCGTAGCACAGCGTCGGTATGTCAATCCCGCCGGCTTTCGCCATGTCCAGTATCGTCGAGCCTTTCGGCCCGACCACCTCAGTCCCGTCGATCCGGACCGTGATCTCTTCCAACTCGAACCTCCCGTAGGGCAACGGTGGTCAGCGGGCCTCCTACCGTGCGATTATCGATTCGGACGGGCACCTGGACAGGCACATCTTGCACCTGATGCAGGCGTCTTCGTCGATGATGTGCGCCTCTTTCTTCTCGCCGGAGATGGCGTCGACCGGGCAGACCTTGACGCAGGCGCCGCAGCCGGTGCACGTCTCCGGGTCTATCGACAGGGTTATCAGCGCCGGGCACGCCCCGGCGGTGCACCTGTGGTTGAAGATGTGGTCCTCGTACTCGTTACGGAAGTACCGCAGGGTGGTGAGGACCGGGTTGGGCGCGGTGCCCCCGAGCGCGCAGAGGCTCGCCGCCTTGATATCTTCGGCCAGCGCCAGCAGGCGCTCGATATCGTCGGGCTTCCCCCTGCCCTCGCATATGCGCTCGAGTATCTCCAGCATGCGCTTGGTCCCGATGCGGCAGGGCGTGCACTTGCCGCAGGACTCGTCCTGGGTGAACGAGAGGAAGTAGCGCGCCAGGTCGACCATGCACGTGCGGTCGTCCGCCACTATCATCCCGCCCGAACCGATGATGGCCCCGGCGGCGGTGATCTGGTCGTAGTCGACCTGCGTGTCCAGCTTCTCGGCGGGGAGGCAGCCCCCGGAAGGGCCGCCCATCTGGACCGCCTTGAACTCCTTGCCGCCGGCGATGCCTCCGCCGACGTCGAAGATGACCTGCTTGAGCGTGTAGCCCATCGGGACTTCGGCCAGGCCCGTCCGCCTCACCTTGCCGGCCAGGCAGAACACCTTCGTCCCCTTGCTTTTCTCAGTGCCGACGGCCGCGTAGGCGGCGCCTCCGTTGGAGACGATCCAGGGGATGGCCGCAAGGGTCTCGACGTTGTTGATGTTCGTCGGCTTGCCCCACAGGCCCGAGTTCGCCGGGAACGGGGGACGCGGACGCGGCATGCCGCGCATTCCCTCGATGGAGGCCATCATCGCGGTCTCCTCCCCGCAGACGAACGCGCCGGCGCCTTTCTTGACCTTGAGGTCGAAATCCCAGCCGCTGCCGAAGATGTTCTCCCCGAGGTACCCCTTCCGGTGGCACGCCTCTATCGCGATGTCCAGGCGCTTAAGGGCGAGAGGGTACTCCGCGCGGCAGTAGATCAGCCCGTACTTCGCACCGATCGCGTAGCCCGCGAGTATCATTCCCTCGATGACAGAATGAGGGTCGCCCTCGAGGACGCTCCGGTCCATGAACGCCCCGGGGTCGCCCTCGTCGGCGTTGCATATGAGGTACTTCTCCTCCCCGGGCGACTTGCGCGCGAAACCCCACTTGGTGCCGGTGGGGAACCCGGCGCCGCCCCTGCCCCTGATGCCGGAGCCGGAGACCTCCTCGATCACATCCTCCGGCGTCATCGAGGAAAGCGCCTTCCCGGCCGCCTCGTAGCCGCCAGCCTCGATGTACTCCTCGATGCTCTCGGGGTTGATCTTGCCGCAGTTGCGCAGGACTATCCGGTGCTGGTTCTCCAGGAAATCGCCCTCGATGGACTCCGGGTCGGAGCTCTTCCTGATAATCCACTCCTCGACGAGCTCGCCCTTCCCGACGTGCTCCGCCAGGAGCCGGCCGACTTTCTTGGGCGTGATGTCCCCGTAGATGACCGAGCCGCCGTCCCGGTCGAATATCTCGACGACCGGTTCCTTGAAACAGAGGCCCATGCAGCCGGCGATATCCAGGTCGACGTCGTAGCCGCCGGCCCTGACCTCTTCTTCAAGCGCTTCCTTTACGGCGGTGGCCCCCGCCGCGATGCCGCAGGTGCCGTAGCCCAGGACCACCTTGTGTTTCTTTCCGTTGCCGCTCATTGTCACTCTTCCTCTTCCCGCGAGCCGTCGCCGGAGTATTTCTTGAGGATTTTCTTGATGCCGGTGGGCTTGAGCTTGCCGTGGGTGTCGTCCCCGACCACCATGATCGGGGCGAGCGCGCAGGCTCCCAGGCACATCACCGATTCGAGGGTGAATTTATTGTCCGGGGTGGTCTCGCCCTCCTTGATTCCGAGCTGGTTGGCGATCTCGTCGGTGATCTGGGTGGCCCCCGCCACGTGGCAGGCGGTCCCGTGGCAGACTTTGATCAGGTGCTCGCCGACCGGTTTCAACCTGAACTGCGCGAAAAAGGTCGCCACCCCATAGACCTGGCTCATCTGGTATCCCGCCCCGCGGGATATCTCGCGCATGATCTTCTCGTCCAGGTAGCCGTAGGCGTCCTGGGCCTCCTGGAGGAGAGGTATCAGGGCACCTTTTTCCCTGCCGTACCTCTCGAGTATCTCCTCTATGGGGCCCAGGTCGTCTACGTCCGCGAACCTGTTGGCACAGGTGCACTCGTTCTCCATCGTCCCCCCTCGTGTCGGGGCCCTTCCCAGGGCCCCGCGCTTTCCATGCGCCTCACGGAGTTTCTATCACATCCGGCGCGCACGGTCGATGAGCGAACGAGCCCGGGTGAAGCCGGTCCTTCGGGGGACCGGTCAAGGCACCGGCGGCCGGAGGTGACCGGGATGGCGGCGAGCGTTCGGCAGGCGGCGGGGATTGCCCGTTGGGTCCCCTCCCTGTCTCGTCGACAGATCCATCCATGCCAATTATACTCCACTCGCAAGTGCCTTTTCGTGCGACCGGCCGCCCCGGTGCTCGATCTGCGGGCCTTCGTGCCCCGCCGGGGCCGGGGGACCCGCGGGCCGACGCGGTCGGGCCGCTCCGTCAGGGATGGGGGACGAAGTTCAGGTGGAGCGAGCATACCGTGGTGTGATGGAGCCCCGGGGCCTGGAGTGCTATACGGTCGTCATCGGCGAAAGCGACCTCTACGTATGCACCCGCGGCGACCTCCGCGAAGACGCGGCCGGTTCCCTTGAGCGCCACAGGAAAGACCTCGAGGCCTACCTTTCCAGGCACGTGGATTTCGGGACCTCGTTCCGTCCGGTCCCGGTCGACCGCGAAGCTCCCGCGATAGTCAGGGCGATGGCCGAAGCCGCGGCGGAGTTCGACGTGGGGCCGATGGCCGCGGTGGCCGGGGCGATCGCCCAGCACGTGGGAACGGACCTGCTCGGGCTCTCGCCGGAGGTGATAGTCGAGAACGGCGGCGATATCTTCCTGGCCGGGACGGGACAGAGGACCGTCAGGGTATTCGCCGGTACGGGGGGTGTCGACCTCGACATGGCAGTGAACGTGGAGCGGGAGGGAATCGGCCTCTGCACCAGCAGCGCTAAGGTAGGCCCGTCGCTGTCCCTGGGAGCGGCGGACGCGGTCACCGTGCTGGCGAGGACGGCCTCCTGCGCCGACGCCGCCGCTTCAGCGATCGGGAACAGGGTCCTGGTTCCGGGTGACATAGAGGCGGGGCTGGAGGTGGCGAGGGGCCACGAATCGGTGCTGGGCGCGGTAATACAGGTGGAGGGTTCGCTGGGCATCTGGGGAAGCCTCCGGGTAGTCGGCGGGGGGCATGGTCACCGCACGCTGCTATAATCAGGGCAGTCAGCACAGGCGCCCGAGAGAGGGCGCCACAAACCTTCCACGAGCTCGGGGGTTCGCAGTTGAGAGGCAGTAGGCGCAGGAACCGGGACTGCCCCGACGTACCGGACGGCCCGCCGACCCGCATGCCGCCCGGACAGATGCCGCCGCCCGCGTGGCGGTATCCACCCGGGTGGCACACCGGGCAGTTCTATCCTCACCCCTTGTCCCCTTCGCCTCCGGTTGACGGGCGTGCGAGCGCCCTGCGCAGGATCGGCCTCGCCGGTGCGGGGGCGTTCCTGCTGATACCATTCGTCATCCTGCTCACGATACTCATGCTCCTGGTCTTCGTTGGAAAGCCGTACATAGTTCACGGCCAGTCCATGCTGGCGACGCTTCACGACGGGGACAGGGTGTTCGTGGTCCCATACCGGGGAAACACCACGCCCGACCGAGACGACGTGGTGGTGCTCAAGGATATCGCCGGAAGTCCGGAGATGCTCATCAAGCGGGTCGTGGCCATCACCGGGGACAGGGTTACCATCGAGGATGGCTACGTGGTGGTAAACGGCACTTACAGGCACCGCAGCACCAACAGGCACGTACCGGTCCCGTACACCCAGTTGGTGCCGGACGGGGATGTATTCGTGATGGGCGACAACGAAGCCCACTCGTTCGACTCCAGGACCTTCGGGCCGGTTCCGGGCAGCAAGGTGGTGGGCAAGGCGCTGCTGATCTTCTGGCCTCCCGGTGACTGGAAGAAGTTGTGAGCGCCAACGACCAGCGTTCCCCGGAAGAAGCCGCCGCCGAGGCGGCCGACCTTCGGGATCGGCTCAACCTCCACGTCCACCGGTACTATGTGCTCGACTCCCCGCTCATCAGCGACGCGGAGTACGACGAGCTGTACCGCAGGCTTCTTGACATCGAGTCCGAGCACCCCGAGCTGGTAACGCCGGACTCGCCCACCCGCCGCGTCGGGCCGCCCCCGTCGGCCGGGTTCAGCCCGGTGCGCCACCGCGGCCGCATGATGGGCCTGGACAACGCCGTCAACCGGGAGGACCTGGAGGCATTCTCGCAGAGGATAACCAGGCTCCTGGGGTCGGACGAGCGCGTCGAATACGTCTGCGAACTGAAGATGGACGGGATCGCCGTCGCCCTGACCTACCGGCGCGGCCTGCTGGAACAGGGGGCCACCAGGGGTGACGGGGAGGTGGGAGAGGACATAACCCCCAACCTGCGGACGATACCGGCGGTACCGTTGCGGCTCATGGGGGATGAAGTGCCGGAGCTCATCGAGGTGGTTGGCGAGGTCTACATGCCGGAGGCTTCGTTCCTGAAGTTGAACGAGGAACGCCTGGGCGGCGGAGAGCGGCCTTTCGCGAACCCCAGAAACGCGGCGGCGGGCTCGCTCAGGCAGCTCGACCCCGCGGTGACGGCGAAGCGCAACCTCTCGATGGTCACCTTCGCGGTCGGCTATTCGTCATCCCCGGTTCCTGCGCGCCACCGTGAGGTCCTGCGGTACCTCGGTACCCTGGGTTTCCGGCTCGGCGAACACGTCGCGTGCGTCGCCTCCATCGGGGAGGCGTACGACTTCTGCCTCGAATGGCAGGAGAAGCGCCGCTCTCTCCCGTACGAGATAGACGGCGTGGTGGTCAAGGTCGATTCACGCGCGCAGCAGGAAGCCCTGGGGTTCACCAGCAGGAGCCCGCGGTGGGCGATAGCCTTCAAGTTCCCCCCGGAGGAGAAGACCACCACCGTCGAGGACATCGTGGTCGGAGTCGGCAGGACGGGCGCCCTGACACCGGTGGCGGTGCTGTCCCCTGTCTTCGTGGCCGGCTCGACCGTCACCCACGCAACGCTGCACAACGAGGACGAGGTCGCCCGCAAGGACGTGAGGCTCGGGGACCGCGTGGTGGTCCGCAAGGCCGGCGACGTCATTCCCGAGATCGTCGGCGTGGTGACCGACGCCAGGACCGGAAGCGAGCGCCGGTGGCTGATGCCCGCGCGCTGCCCGGTCTGCAACTCGCGGGTAGAACGCGAAGAGGGCGAAGCCGTCACCAGGTGCACTAATATCGCGTGCCCCGCTCAGACGTTCGAGCGCATCGTGCACTTCGCTGGCAGGGGTGCGATGGACATCGAAGGAATGGGCGAGGTCACGGTGGCGCAACTCCTGGACAGGGAGTTCATCAAGGACGTGGGCGACATCTTCTTCCTGGAGCGGGAACAGCTAGCGCGGTTGCCCGGATACAAGGAGAAGGCGACGGATAACCTGGCGCTGGCGATAGAGGCCGCGCGTGACCGGCCGCTCTGGAGGCTCGTCTTCGGCCTGGGCATAAGACACGTCGGGGCCACGGTCGCCAAAGAGATAACTTCCGTCCTGCCTTCCATGGAGGCGCTCCAGAGGGCCGGTGCCGACGACCTCCTGGGGATACCCGGCGTCGGGCCGGCGATCGCCGGGAGCGTGGCCTTTTTCTTCGACCGGGAGGAGAACCTCCGGGTTATCGGGAAACTGCGTCGCGGCGGCGTCCGGATGGCCGACGAAGCGGCGCCGGACGGCTCCGGCGGGGCACTGCGGGGCAAGACCTTCGTGTTGACTGGAGGCCTGGACGATTTCACCCGGGAGGAAGCTTCGGCGATAATAGAGGGGCTCGGCGGCCGGGTTTCCGGCTCGGTGAGCCGCAGGACCGATTTCGTCCTGTCCGGCCGCGACCCGGGGTCGAAGCTGGAGAAGGCGCGGGAGCTGGGCGTCGAGGTCATCGACGAGGAGGAATTCAAGCGCATGACGGGCCGCTGAGGCGCGGACCTGGAGGGGGCAAGGATGGCGATAACCGTCGAGGATGTTGAACACGTGGCCAGGCTGGCGAGGCTCAGGCTGGACGACGAAGAAAAGGAGACCTACCGGGACCAGCTCTCCGGGATACTGGAGCATGCGAGGGTCATCGGCGAACTGGACACGGCGGGCGTGCCGCCCACCAGTCATGCCCTGCCGGTGGTCAACGTATTCCGTGAGGACGAGGTGCGCCCGTCACTTCCGGTAGAGGAGGCCACCGGCGGCGCGCCTGACGCGGAGGGCGGCGCCTTCAAGGTGCCGAGGATCGTATAGGCGGGGGAGATGGAGATGCTCTACAAAAGCGCCGTCGAGACGGCGCGGCTGATCGACAGGCGGGAGGTCTCGGCGCAGGAGGTCACCGAAGCGTTCCTCCGGCGGATCGAGTCCCTGGAGGAGGTTGTCGGGGCCTATATCAACACCGACCCGGAAGGCGCCCTCAGGGAGGCCAGGCGGATAGACGAGGATATCGCCCGGGGCCGGGACGCGGGCCGGTTCGCCGGCGTTCCCATCGCCGTCAAGGACGCGCTCTCCACGAAGGGCATACGTACCACCTGCGCTTCGCGCATGCTCGCGAACTACGTGCCGACATGGGACGCGACCGTCGTGGAGCGGGTGAAGGGTTCGGGCATGGTTGTGCTGGGAAAGACGAACATGGACGAGTTCGCCATGGGCTCTTCGACCGAGAACTCCTTTTTCGGGAACACCGCCAATCCCTGGGACCTGGAGAGGGTCCCCGGGGGTTCCAGCGGAGGCTCCGCCGCGGCGGTGTCCGCGGGTGAGGCCCCCTGGGCGCTGGGTTCCGACACCGGGGGGAGCATACGCCAGCCGGCCTCGCTGTGCGGAATAGTGGGGATGAAGCCGACCTACGGGCTCGTCTCGAGGTATGGCCTGGTGGCGTTCGCCTCTTCTCTTGACCAGGTCGGCCCGATGGCGCTGAACGTGACCGACTGCGCCGCCCTCCTGGGGGTCATAGCGGGTCACGATCCTTGCGACTCCACCTCCATCGAAGAGCCCGCCCGCGATTACCTCGACGGGCTCACCGGAGAGGTCCAGGGGATGAAGGTGGCCATCGTCAAGGAGTTGTCCGGCGAGGGGATAGACCCGGAGGTGCTACAGCGTGTCCGGGAGGCCATGGACGCCCTCGAGGGGATGGGGGTGTCCTGCGACGAGGTGTCGCTCCCAAGCTTCGAGTACGGACTCTCCTCCTTCTACCTCATCGCCCCGGCCGAGGCCTCGAGCAACCTCGCGAGGTTCGACGGGGTGAGGTACGGCTTCCGCGCGGAGGGGGAGTTCGGCGACGTATGGGAGATGTACGACGAGACGCGGGCCCGGGGCTTCGGCCCCGAGGTCAAGCGCCGGATCATGCTCGGCACTTACGCGCTGTCGGCGGGCTGCTACGACGAGTACTACGCCAAAGCGCAGAAGGTCCGCACCCTTATCATCAGGGATTGCGGGCGGGCGTTCGACCAGTACGACCTGCTGGTATCCCCGACGTCCCCGACAACCGCGTTCAAGCTCGGGGAGAAGGTCGATGACCCGCTGACCATGTACCTGTCCGACAAATGCACGATACCGGTCAATCTGGCCGGAATCCCGGCGCTGAGCCTGCCCTGCGGGCTCGCCGGAGGGCTGCCCGTCGGCTTGCAGCTCATGGGCCCGCCCCTTTCGGAACGGAAGATACTGGACGCCGCCCTGGCCCTCGAGCGCGCGGTCGGCTTCGACCCGCGTCCCACGGGCCTCGAGGCGGCCTGAGAGGGTGGAGAGATGGACCGAGAGACGATAATCGGGTTGGAGATACACACCGAGCTCAGCACCAGGTCGAAGATGTTCTGCGGCTGCGAGGCGTCTTTCGGCGGTGACCCCAACACCAAGACCTGCCCGGTCTGCCTGGGCCACCCCGGCTCGCTTCCCGTCACGAACCGCCGCGCGGTGGGGGACACCATCCTGCTGGCGCTGGCGTTGAACTGTGAGATAGCCGCCCGCTCGATATTCCACCGCAAGAACTACTTCTACCCCGACATGCCCAAGCACTTCCAGATATCGCAGTACGACCGCCCCCTGAGCCACGACGGATGGCTCGACGTGGAGATGGGGGATTACCGCCGCCGGGTGGGGATCACCCGCGTCCACCTCGAGGAGGATACCGGCAAGAGCATCCACGTCGGCGCCAGCGGCCGCATCCATGGGGCGGAACACAGCCTCGAGGATTTCAATCGCGCCGGGATCCCGCTTGCGGAGATTGTGACCGAGCCCGACCTGAGGAGCCCGGAGGAAGCGCGTGTCTTCCTGCAGTTGCTGCGTGCGACTATCGAGTACCTGGACATCAGCGACTGCAAGATGGAGGAAGGCTCGCTGCGGTGCGACGCTAATATCTCTATCTCCGTCGATGGGGTCGCGGGTACCAAGGTGGAGATCAAGAACATGAACTCGTTCCGCGCGCTGTATCGCGCGCTGATCTACGAGGAGGGGCGCCAGCGCTCCGCGCTCGACCGGGGCGAGCGGATCGTGCAGGAGACGAGACACTGGGACGACGACGCGGGAATGACCAGCCCCCTGCGCAGCAAGGAAGAGGCGTTCGACTACCGCTATTTTCCGGAGCCCGACCTCGTGCCTATCGAACCCGACCGCGAGTGGCTCGAATCCTTAAGGGCCAGGATGCCCGAACTGCCCGCCGAGAGGCTCAGGCGCTTCGAGACCGAGTACGGGCTCCAGCCCGAGATCGCTTCGATGCTGACCGGCGAGAAGGCGATGGCCGACTATTTCGAGGAAGCGGTGTCGACAGGCCAGGACCCGAAGGCGCTCGCGAAGTGGATCGCCGGGGACCTCTCGGCGATGCTCAAGGACGCCGTCGTTCCCATCAGCGCCTGCCCGCTCAAGCCCCGGGGACTCGGGGAGCTGGTGTCCCTGGTAACCCGGGGGGTGATCTCCGGGAAGATGGCCAAGGATGTGTTGCGCGAGGCGTTCGACTCCGGCAGGGGACCCGAGGAGATAGTCGAAGGGAAGGGCCTGGCCCAGATATCCGACGGCTCGGAGATCGAATCCGTTGTTGAAGAGGTCATCTCCGAGAACCCCGAGGCCGCCGGCGACCTGCGCGAGGGCAAAGAGCAGGCTTTGAAGTTCCTGATGGGCCAGGTCATGAAGAAGACCCGCGGCAAAGCCAACCCGGAGATGGCCTCAGACCTCATCCGCAGGAAGCTCACCTGAGCGGTTTCCGAGGTCAACCCCCCCCGGGGGGGGTGGGCTGGGGGCGGTCACCTCACCCGCGCCGGGGTTCTCCCGGCCAGATGAGATCGTGCAAAGAAAAAGGCGGGCGTCGCCGCCCGCCTTTGGTTTGTTGCCTGTCGGCGCTCAGCCTTCCTCTCCGGAAACGAGCTCGTTGTACTCGGCCGCTGTCATGAGGCCTTCGATCTCCGCGGCGTCGGCCACGTCGATAATGGCGACCCATCCCTTGCCGTAGGGGTCTTCGTTGATGATCTCGGGGGCGTCCTGCACTTCGGCGTTGACCTCTTTGATGGTGCCCGTCACCGGGGCGATGAGGTCCGAGACCGACTTGCGCGACTCGATCTCCCCGAAGCCTTCCCCGGCCTCGACGTCGGCCCCGGGCTCGGGCACTTCGATGAAGACGATCTCGCCCAGCTGGTCCTGGGCGTAGAAAGTTATCCCAATGGTGCCGTCGCCGCGCACCCACATGTGCTCTTTGTGATACTTCAGATCCTCAGGAAAGTTTTCCATGGCCATCTCCCTCCTAGTAGTCCCAGAGGAATATATCAAATGGAAATATCTAATTCAAACCCATCGTGCGCCGCCCGGCGGCGCACCGACGGGCCGGCCTCCCGCGGCTGCCTGTATAATTGACACATGCCCGATGCACCTGTCGAACAGCGATACGAGCAGGCGAAGAAGTTCGTCGAGAAGAACAAGCGGTGGCGCCCTCAGCGTCGCACGGTCGAATACCTCGCGGTGATGCTGGCCGCCATGGCGCTCTCGGCGTTCTTTGTGCCCAGGTTGCTCCCCGGGACGGTGAAGACGTCGGAGGCGCTGGTCGGTCACAACGGCGCGGTAAGGCTGGTGCCGCTGTCGGGCGGACCCTCTCGCGAGTTCGTAGCGGCCCCGGCCGGCTCTCAGGGGTACTCCTCCTGGGCAATCTCCGGGAGCCGCGAAGAGGTGATCGTGGGCTGGTACCGCAGGGCTGGCGGCAAGGTCGAGGAAGTCAGCATACGGAGCAAGAGCGCGTTCAGCGGGCGCCAGCACGCGGAGTGGACCATACCGGTCCGGGCCGGCGATTCGCGGGTCCGCCAGCTCGGCTTCCTTCCCAGGCACAACCAGATCTGGTTCCTGTCCGGCGGAAAGCTCCGGCAGATCGACATCAAGAGCAGCCTGATATCGGACCTTCCGTTCCGAGGCCCGGAGGGCAGGGGAGAGGTCCAGGCGCCCGATTTCGTAACCTGCGCGGCGTTCTCGCCGGTAAGCGGCAAGCTCGCCTATGCCCGTAAAGGCGGAGCGACGGTAGTGACCGGTCTCGCCTCCGGCCGGAACGAGAGCTCCATACGGCAGAGGACGGTGCTGGTGCCGGGCAGCACGCGGGATGCCGACGGCGAGGTGGTGGAAGGCCGGGTGAGGTCAATGGCCTGGACAGGCGAGGACGTACTCGCGGTCCTGGTTGAGAGGCCGGGGCCCTCGAGGCCGACCGCCGTTTACTTCGTGACAGGCACCGGTGGCGCGGCCCGCCTGCGGCTTGCCGTCGAGCCTCCTTCCGGCGGCCGGTTCACTGACATCAGCGCCGCGCCTTCGGGGTCACGGTTCGCGTTGCTGTTCGAAGCCGACCCCGCGGCGGGATCACGCGACTCGGTGTTCGTGTACGGTGCGGGAGGCAGGTTCAGCCGGAAGGTGGAACTGGGTCCGGGGAGCTGGTCGCCCCCCCTGTCGTGGGGCCCGTGAGGCAAGGCCGAAAAAGCGGCTGGAATCCCGTTATCTTTCAAAAGAGCGGCAAAAGAAATAAAATGGTCTTTCGAACAGTTCCCCACCAAAGGCGTGAAGCCTTAGGGGGGAACAGTGATTATTGGAGGAAATATCACGGTGGGAAAGACGATTTCCGAGAAAATCTTCTCGGCGCACTCCGGCCGGGACGCCGCCGCTGGTGACATTGTGATCGCCGAGCTCGACTACGTGATGGCCCAGGACGGCACGGCGCCGCTGGCGATACGCTCCTTCGAGGGCATGGGAGGCGCGGGGATATCCATGGCCGGCAGGGCGGCGTTCTGCATAGATCACAGCGCCCCCAGCCCGCTGAGGTCGATTTCCGAGCTGCACGCGCTGATGCGCGCCTTCGCGGAAAGGCACGGGCTCGAGTTGAACGACGTCGGTGAGGGCGTGTGCCACCAGGTGATGCTCGACAGGGGGCACGCTCTTCCGGGCAACCTGGTGATAGGAGCGGACTCTCACACCTGCACGTACGGGGCGGTCAACGCGTTCGCCACCGGCGTGGGTTCGACCGACCTGGCCGCGGGGCTCCTATCGGGCTCGCTCTGGTTCCGGGTGCCCGAGACGATGAAGGTGGCGGTGGAGGGTAAGCTGCCCCGGGGGGTCCACTCCAAGGACATCGCGCTGATGATGGTGGGTGACGTGACCGCCGACGGCGCTACTTACATGGCGCTGGAGATAGGCGGTTCTGCGATCTCCGAGCTGAGTCTCGACGGCCGCCTGACCATCAGCAACCTGGCGGTGGAGATGGGAGCGAAGGCGGGGCTCATGGAAGCGGACGAGAAGACGCTCGCTTTTCTGAAGGGGCGCGCTCCTGGGCCCGTGACGCCGGTGTACCCCGACGCCGACGCGGTCTACGTCGAAGAGCGCCGGTACGACATAAGCGACCTGGAGCCCCAGGTAGCCCGGCCGCATGCCGTCGACAACGTCTGCCCGGTGGGCGAAGTGGAGGGCACCGAGATTGCCGAGGGGCTCATAGGCACCTGTACCAACGGGAGGCTCGACGACCTTCGGGCGGCGGCCTCGATAGTCAGGGGCAAGAGCGTGGCCAGGGGAGTGAGGATGATAGTCGCTCCCGCCTCGAGAGAGGTCATGCTGGCGGCCCTGCGTGAAGGCCTGATAGAGGTCTTCACTGAAGCGGGCGCGTCTGTGATGTGTCCGGGCTGCGCGTCCTGCGTGGGCACGCACCAGGGGGTTCCCGCCGACGGCGAGAACGTCATCTCGACCGCCAACCGCAACTTCAAGGGGCGGATGGGCAACCCCGAAGCCTTCATTTACCTCGCTTCCCCGGCGACGGTGGCGGCGAGCTGTTTGACCGGGGAGATAACCGACCCGAGAAAGGTCGTCTGACATGCGAGGAGAAGCGCACAGGTTCGAAGACGACGTCAACACCGACTACATCATCTCCGGCCGGCACAAATTCAAGACGCTGGACATGGACGAGCTCGCCTGCCACGTGATGGAGGACCTCGACCCGGATTTCGTGAAGAGGCTCAAGGAGGGGGACTTCATCGTGGCCGGAAAGAACTTCGGCTGCGGGTCCTCCCGGGAACAGGCTCCCCTGGCGCTCAAATGCGCGGGGGTGGCGGCGGTCCTGGCGGAGTCGTTCGCCAGGATCTACTTCCGGAACTCTATCAACAACGGGCTGCCCGCGCTTGTGTGCGACACGTCGGGGATCGGCGACGGGGACACCCTGGAGGTCGACCTGGAGAACGGCGTCATCCTGAACCTGACGAAAGACGTGACGATCGAGTCGCCTCCCCTCCCGGGGGTGATGCTGGACATCCTTTCCGAGGGCGGCCTGGTGGAGTACATGAAGAAGCACGGGCGTCTTGCCGTTGAGTGAACGACCGATCGGAGAAAGGTGAAAATGACCAGGAGAAGAGTAACCCTGATACCCGGCGACGGCGTGGGGCCCTCGCTCGTCGAGGCGGCGCTCCGTGTGATGGACGCCGCGGGCGCCCGGGTGGAGTGGGACCGCCAGGAGGCGGGCGCGGACGTAATGGAGAAGTACGGCACCCCTCTCCCGGAAGCGGTGCTGGACAACATCCGGGAGAACCGGGTTGCCTACAAGGGGCCCATCACCACCCCCGTGGGAAGCGGCTTCCGCAGCGTAAACGTGGCCCTTCGCAAGGAACTGGACCTTTACGCGTGCGTGCGCCCCGCGTTCTACATCCCCGGCGTGAAGACGCCTTACACGGACATAGACCTCGTGGTCGTTCGCGAGAACATGGAAGACCTCTACGCTGGCATCGAGCATATGGTCACGCCGGACGTTGCCGAGTCCATCAAGGTCATAACCCGCCAGGGCTCCGAGAGGATCATCAGGTTCGCCTTCGAGTACGTGAGGCGCAACAAACGCAGGAAACTCACCATTGTTCACAAAGCCAACATCATGAAGATGACCGACGGCCTTTTCCTGGAGGTAGGGAGGCGGATGTCCGAGGAGTATCCGGATGTGGAGTTCGAGGAACGGATAGTCGACAACATGTGCATGCAGCTCGTGCAGAAACCCCATCTGTACGACGTGATGGTCATGGCCAATCTTTACGGCGACATGCTCAGCGACCTCTGCGCCGGACTCATTGGCGGGCTGGGTATCGCGCCCAGCTCGAACCTGGGGGACGGCGACCTGGCCGTCTTCGAGCCGGCCCACGGCAGCGCGCCAAAGTATACGGGGCTGGACAAGGTCGACCCCACCGCGCAGATACTCTCCGGTTACCTGATGCTGAAGCATATCGGACAGGACGAGGCAGCCGAACGGGTGCTCGCGGGCGTCTCCGCGGTTATCGGCGAGGGGAAGACGGTAACCTACGACATCGGCGGGGACGCGAAGACGAGCGAGATGGCTGACGCCATGGTGAAAGCGATAGAGAACCTCTAGCGAGACGGGACCGGGCAGGCCGGGGACCCGTGCGCCGCAACGCCGGCGGGTGAGACGGATGCGCAGTGACATAATCAAGGTGGGACGGGAGAAAGCGGGCCAGCGCTCGCTTCTTCGCGCTCTTGGCCTTACCGACGAGGAAATCGCCCGCCCGCTGATCGGGGTGGCGGGGTCGGCGAACGGGCTCGTCCCGGGGCACGTCCACCTCGGCGAGGTCAACGAAGCCGCGTGCGAGGGCATCAGGCTTGCCGGGGCGACGCCGATGCTCTTCAACACCATCGGAGTCTGTGACGGGATCGCCATGGGGCACGAAGGGATGAAGTACTCCCTGCCGTCCCGGGAGATAATAAGCTACACGGTGGAGATCATGGTCATGGCCCACGCCCTCGACGGCGTGCTGATAATCCCCAACTGCGACAAGGTGGTGCCGGGGATGCTCATGGCCGTTGCCAGGATGAACGTCCCCGCGGCCATGGTTTCCGGCGGGCCGATGGCAACCGGCAGGCTGGGGGAGACCGATCTGGACTTGATAAAAGTGATGGAAGCCGCGGCTTCCGCCGCGGTGAGCGATGAAGAGCTCGGCGCCTACGAGAGGTGCGCCTGCCCGGGCCCGGGGTGCTGCTCGGGACTCTTCACCGCCAACAGCATGAACTGCCTCTCCGAGGCGCTGGGGATCGCGCTCCCCGGCAACGGCACCATCCCGGCGGTGAGCCCGGACCGGCTCCGGCTCGCCAGGGAGACCGGACAGGCGCTGGTGGACCTGGTGGAAGCGGGAACGACACCTGACGCTATTCTCACGCCGGGGGCCTTCGACAACGCGCTCGCCCTGGACATGGCCATCGGCGGCTCGACGAACTCGCTGCTGCACCTGCCGGCGATAGCGCGCGAACTGGGCATCTTCTTCGACCTGGAGCACGTGGATCGCATCTGTTCGGCGACGCCCAACCTCTGCAGGATCGCCCCCTCGGGGCCGTACCATATGCAGGACTTGCACGAGGCCGGCGGGGTGAGCGCCGTTCTCGCGGAGCTCGTTCCGACCGGCGGGCTGGACCTGGATGCGGCCACCGTGTCTGGACGGACGCTTGGGGAGAACATCTCCGGGGCCCGGAGCCTCGACGCCGACGTCATCCGCCCGGCTGGCGACCCGTACTCTCCCCGGGGAGGGCTCGCGGTGCTGCGGGGGAACCTCGCTCCCGGGGGCGCCGTGGTTAAAGAGGCCGCGGTGGGAGAGAAGATGCGCCGCCACGCCGGACCGGCGCGCGTCTTCGACGGCGAGGAAGCCGGGATAGCCGCGATAAGGGCGGGCTCGATCCGGCCCGGAGACGTCGTGGTCATCAGGTACGAAGGCCCGAGAGGCGGTCCCGGCATGCGCGAGATGTTGATGCCCACCTCGGCCATCGCCGGGATGGGGCTGGCCGACGATGTCCTGCTCGTCACCGACGGACGTTTCTCCGGGGGGACCAGGGGCGGCGCGATAGGGCACGTCTCGCCCGAAGCCGCCGCGGGCGGGCCGATAGCGCTGGTGCGCGACGGTGACACCGTCGAGGTCGACATGGACGCCAGGCGCCTGGACCTCCTGGTAGACGACGCCGAGCTCGACAGAAGGCGTGCAGCGTGTAAGACACCGGCTCCGGGGGCAAGGCGCGGAGTCTTGTCGGTTTACGAGAGCATGGTAGGCAGCGCCGCGGGGGGAGCGGTAGTGGACCCGGAGAACATCGAGGCGGATTGGAGGTCGGCGACATGAAGATGAGCGGCGCGGCGGCGCTCCTGAAGAGCGTGGAGAAGGAGGACGTCGAGGTCATCTTCGGATACCCGGGCGGTTCCATAATGCCCACTTATGACGTGCTGCTCGACTTCCCGATACGGCACGTGCTCACCAGGCACGAACAGGGCGCCGCGCACGCCGCCGACGGATACGCGCGAGCCACCGGCAAGGTCGGCGTATGCATGTCCACCAGCGGGCCGGGGGCCACCAACCTGGTGACCGGCATCGCTACCGCCAACATGGACTCGGTCCCCCTTGTGGCGATTTCCGGACAGGTCGCCACTCACGTGATAGGCACCGACGCGTTCCAGGAGGCCGACACCACCGGAATCACCCTGCCCGTGGTAAAGCACAACTACCTCATCAAAGACCCCCGGGATATCGCCCCCACTGTGCAGGAGGCGTTCCTCATAGCCTCCACCGGCAGGCCGGGAGCGGTCCTCATCGACCTGCCCTCGGACGTGCAGCGGGCGGTGTTCGACTTCAAGTACCCGGAGAGGCGCGCGGCGCTTCCCGGGTACAAGCCAACCACGAAGGGCCACCTCAGGCAGATCAAAGAGGCCGCGCGCCTCATGGCCGCGGCGAAGAGACCGGTCATCTACGCCGGCGGCGGGGTCGTCTCCTCCGGTGCGTCGGTCGAACTGAGGGAGCTTGCGGACATGCTCGACCTGCCGGTGACCACCACCCTGATGGCGAAGGGGGCCTACCCGGAGACCTCCAGGCTGTCCCTGGGGATGCTGGGGATGCACGGCACGTCCTACGCCAATTACGTGATGATGGAGACCGACCTCATCATCGCGATCGGGGCGCGGTTCGACGACCGCATCACCGGGAGGCTGGACGCGTTCGCCCCTCACGCGAAGATCATCCACATCGACGTGGACCCGGCGGAGATAGGCAAGAACGTGCCGGTCACCGTTCCGATCGTCGGCGACGCCAGGGCGGTCTTGAAGGAGCTGCTCGGTTTTCTGAAAGAAAAAACGCAGGACGCCGCGTACCCCGACCTCAAGCCCTGGCACCGGCAGATAAGGGAGTGGAAGAAAGAATACCCGCTGACGGTGCCGGCCGGCGAAACCCTGCGGCCGCAGTTTGTCGTCGACGAGATCTACCGGGTGACCAGGGGCAAGGCTACCGTGGTCACGGACGTGGGCCAGCACCAGATGTGGGCGGCCCAGTTCTACAAGTCCGACCGCCCGCGGCGGTTCATCTCGTCCGGGGGTCTGGGCACGATGGGGTTCGGGCTCCCCGCCTCCATCGGGGCGAAGGTAGGAAGGCCGGACGCGCAGGTGGTGAACATCGCCGGGGACGGCTCGATGCAGATGAACTCCCAGGAGCTGGCCACGGCCGTTCTCGAGGAGATCCCGGTCGTCATAGCCGTCATCAACAACGGTTACCTCGGCATGGTCAGGCAGTGGCAGGAGATGTTCTTCGACAGGCGTTACTCTCACACGCACCTGCGCCGCGGCGAGTCCCCGGACTTCGTGCTGCTTGCCGAGGCCTACGGGGCCAAAGGCCTCAGGGTAAGCGGGAAGGACGAGGTCGAACCGGCGCTCAGGGAGGCGTTCAAGGAGAAAAAGGTGCCGGTCCTCATAGATTTCATTGTCGAGCAGGAGGAGAACGTGTTCCCGATGGTGGCGCCCGGGGCGTCGCTCGACGACATGATAGGGGGTTAGCGGTGAAGCATACCCTTTCGGTTCTGGTGGAGAACAAGCCCGGCGTCCTGGCGAGGGTGGCGGGGCTGTTTTCGCGCAGGGGATTCAACATCGACAGCCTGGCGGTCGGGGTGACAGACAAGCCGGAGATTAGCCGCATGACCGTGGTAGTGGACGTCGAGGAACACTCGCTTGAGCAGGTCTACAAGCAGCTCAACAAGCTCATCAACGTGATCAAGGTGATCGACCTCCCTGACGAGAACAGCGTCCAGCGTGAGCTGGTGCTGGTCAAGGTCAAGGCCGAGCCCTCGAACAGGGCGGACGTCGCCGGAATAGTGGAGATCTTCAGGGGGAAGATCGTGGACGTCGGAAAAGGGACTCTGAGCGTCGAGGTCACCGGTCCGGCCTCGAAGCTGAGGGCCTTCGAGGAGCTGATGCGCCCCTACGGCGTCGTGGAGGTAGTGCGGACGGGCATGATAGCGCTGCCGCGCGGTTAACGGAGGACCCGTGGCCCGCGCGGCCGCATCGAGGCGGGGACCGAGGCAGACTGGAGGTCTGAAATGGCGACGATGTACTACGAGAAAGACGCGGACAAAGGCATCCTCGAGGGCCGGAAGATAGCGGTCATCGGATACGGCAGCCAGGGCCACGCCCACGCCTTGAACCTCAAGGACAGCGGGATGGACGTGGTGGTTGGGCTCCGCGAGGGCAGCTCGTCGGCAGGGACGGCCGGGGAGGCCGGCCTGGCCGTGGCCACGCCCTCCGAAGCAGCCGCGGCAGCCGACGTTATCATGGTCCTTATCCCGGACGACAGGCAGGCGGCCGTTTACGAGGAGTGCATTAAGCCCGGCCTGAAGGAAGGAAACGCCCTGTTCTTCGCCCACGGGTTCAACATCCACTTCAACCAGATAATCCCGCCCGATGACGTGGACGTCATCATGGTGGCGCCGAAAGGCCCGGGCCGCATGGTCCGGCAGGTGTTCCTCGAGGGCGGCGGGGTCCCGGCGCTGATCGCCATCGAGCGTGACTACACCGGCAAGGCGCTGCAGAGGGGGCTGGCGTACGCCGCGGGGATCGGCGCCGCGAGGGCCGGCGTCCTCGAGACCACGTTCAAGGAAGAGACGGAGACGGACCTCTTCGGTGAACAGGTGGTCCTTTGCGGAGGCACCGCCGAGCTCATCAAGGCTGGTTTCGACACCCTTGTCGAGGCCGGGTACCAGCCCGAGGTCGCCTACTTCGAATGTCTTCACGAGCTGAAGCTGATCGTTGACCTCATATACAGCCACGGGATAAGCGGGATGCGCTCCGCGGTGAGCGATACCGCCGAATACGGCGACCTCACCAGGGGCCCGAGGGTCATCAGCCCGGAGGTCCGGGGGGAGATGAAGAAGATACTCGAGGAGATACAGAGCGGCGGGTTCGCCACCGAGTGGGTGCTCGAGAACCAGGCGAACAGGGCGTCGTTCGCGACGATGCGAAAGGCGGAGGCGGAGCATCCGCTCGAGCCCCTGGGGAAGAAGCTGCGTTCGATGATGAGCTGGCTGAACGAGTAGTGCCGGGCGCTTCACCGGCGCCGGCGGAAGCGGTCCGGGGAGCGGTTGCACGCTCCCGGGGCGGCGCGACATATGGAGGTCGAGTTGAAGAAGGATTATATCTTCACACCGGGTCCGACGCCCGTGCCCACCAAGGTCGGGCTCTCCCAGGTGAAGATGATTCACCACAGGTCCTCCGAGTTCGGCGAGCTGCTGGCCAGGGTCCTGGACGGGTTGAAGTACGTCTACCAGACCTCCAACGAGGTGCTGCTGTTCACCTCCAGCGGAACCGGCGCAATGGAGGGGGCTATCTCCAGTTGCTTCTCGCCCGGAGACAAGGTCATAGCGTTCGCCGGGGGCAAGTTCGGCGAGAGGCTGGTCGAGATAAGCCGGGCATTCGGCCTCGATTGCGTTACCGTCGAGTACGAGTGGGGTGAGTGTGCCAGGCCGGAACAGCTCGAGAGCGCCCTTGAAGCCAACCCGGACGCCAGGTGCGTGATGCTCACCCAGAGCGAGACGTCCACGGGTGTGGTGAACGACGTCGAGGCGTTCGGGCGCGTGGTGGCCGGGACCGACGCGTTGTTTCTGGTGGACGCCATCAGCGGGCTGGGCGCCGTCGACTTGAGGACGGACGAGTGGGGGGTGGACCTGTGCATCAGCGGATCCCAGAAGGCGCTGATGACTCCCCCCGGCCTTGCTTTCTGCGCGGTTAGCGGAAAGGCCTGGGAAGCGGCGGAGTCCGCGAAGTGCCCTTCCTACTACTTCTCCTTCGAGGCCGCGCGCAAGTCGCAGTCGAAAGTTCCTCCCGAGACGCCGTACACGCCGGCGATCACGCTACTCCAGGGGCTGGACGCCGCCCTGTCGATGATCCGCGAGGAAGGGCTGGAAGCGGTCTTCGCCAGGCATGAGAAGCTCGCCCGGGCGACGCAGGCCGCCGTCGAGGCTTTGGGGTTGCGCTTCCTGGCCAGAGACAGGAGCCGGGCGTTCGTAACCACCTCGGTGTGGGCGCCGGAGGGTATCGGCGCCGGCGACATCACCAGGAAGATGCGGGACGATTTCGGCATCTTCATCGCCGGCGGTCAGGGCAGGCTCAAAGGGAAGGTGTTCCGCCTGGGGCACGTCGGCTACTTCGACGAGTATGACATCGTCACCCAGGTGGCCGCACTGGAGATAACGCTGGCCAGGCTTGGGTGCGACGTGGAGCCCGGCAGGGGGGTGGGTGCCGCGCTCAGGGTTCTCGCGGGATAGCCCGCCTGCGCCTTGAGGCTCGCGGCCGTTCGTGTATCGTAGTAATCGGGTCGCCTGTATCAACCGACGGGAGAGGTCATGGGAGAACAATCCCCATACAGGGTGCTCGTGGCGGAGAAGATTTCTCCGGAGGGCCTGGCCAGGCTTGAAGAGCATTTCCTCGTGGACGCGTACGACGCCATGTCCAGGGAGGAATTCCTGGAAAAGCTCGAGGAGTACGACGGGCTCGTCGTGCGCAGCGGCACCATGGTCGACGCCGAGGCGATCTGCAGGGCCAGGCGGCTCAAGGTTGTCGGGCGCGCGGGCATAGGCGTCGACAACATCGATGTGGAAGCCGCGACCATGAAAGGGATCATGGTGGCGAACGTTCCGGAGAGCAACATCATCTCCGCGGCCGAGCACACCATGGCGATGTTAATGGCCGTCGCGCGCAACATCCCCGCCGCCAACGCCTCGATGGAGAAGGGGGAGTGGAAGCGCTCCGCCTACCAGGGTGTCGAGCTTTACGGCAAGACGCTGGGGATCATCGGTGTCGGGAGAATAGGCGCGCTGGTGGCGGAGCGGGCCGGCGCCTTCGGCATGAAGCTGATCGGCTTCGACCCGTACATCTCGACCCAGAGGGCGAATGCGATCGGCATCGAGATGAAGCCGTCGATGGAAGAGCTGCTGCGGGAAGCGGACTTCGTGACGCTCCACGTTCCCAGGACCAAGGACACGCTCCACCTGGTGTCCGACAGTCAATTCGAGATCGTGAAACCGGGTGTCAGGTTCGTCAACGTCTCGCGGGGCGGGGTGATAGACGAACACGCGCTGGCAAGGGCGATATCGAACGGCAAGGTCGCCGGCGCGGCCATCGACGTGTTCGAGTGCGAGCCCCCAGAAGAGGGCAACCCGATGTGCAGCATGCCGGAGGTGATCGTGACCCCGCACCTGGGGGCGAGCACCCGGGAGGCGCAGTACAAGGCGGGCGTAGCGATCGCCGATCAGGTTGTCGCGGCGCTCACCGGCGGTTTCGTCAGCGGGGCGGTGAACATCGCCATGCCCCAGAAGGAAGTGGTGGAGACGCTCAGGCCCTACATGCCGCTGTGCGAGAAGCTCGGGAGGTTGTTCGTGAACCTCATAAAAGGCGCGGTGAGCGAGATCGAGTTCGAGGTCCTCGGCGAGATAAGCGAACACGAGACCTCGCTGCTGACGGTAGCGTTTCTCAAGGGGTTTTTCGAGAAGGTTTCCATGGACGCCGTCACTTACGTGAATGCCCCCATTATCGCCGGCGAGCGCGGCATAAATGTCAGGGAGGCCAGGAGCAACAGGTCCCTGGATTACGTGAACTTGATACGTGTGACCGCCGGCGGGGGCGACTCCAAGGTGACCGCCGGCGCCACCCTGGTAGGAGTCAACCAGGAGATGTTCGTCAACGTACGCGACTTCGACATAGTGATCGCACCCAGTCAGTACATGGCGTTCGTCACTTACCAGGACCGCCCGGGGATGATCGGAGAGGTCGGGACGGTGCTGGGCGAGCGTGACATAAACATAAGCGGTTTGCAGGTAGGGCGCAGGTCCATTGGCGGTGTGGCCGGCATGGGGCTCAACCTGGACGTCCCGCTGAGCGAGGAAGTGTTGCAAGACCTGAGGTCGCGGGAAGGCATAGAATCCGCGGAGTTTCTGGTCCTGTAAGAGGAGACGCTCTCGATGGAAGACGTAGTCGGCATATTCGATACCACGTTGCGAGACGGGGAGCAGTCGCCCGGGATACGACTGGGCGTGCGGGAAAAGCTGGAGATAGCCGAGCAGCTCCAGCGCCTGGGTGTAGACGTCATCGAGGCGGGTTTCCCGGCGACCAGTCCCGGCGATTTCACCGCCGTGGAGCGAATTGCCGCCAGGATCGACAGGTCGACCGTGTGCGCGCTTGCCAGGGCGCGACCGGATGACATCGACAGGGCGTGGGAGGCGGTCAAGGGCGCCGCTCATCCGCGTATTCACACGTTCGTAAGCACCTCCGACATTCACCTGGAGCACCAGCTCCACAAGACGCGCGAGCAGGTCCTGGAGATGGCCCGCGTGTCGGTTCGCCGGGCGAGGGGGTACTGCCCGGACGTGGAGTTCTCGCCGATGGACGCTACCCGGAGCGACCCCGCCTTCCTGTACGCGGTGCTGGAAGCCGCCATCGAAGAGGGCGCCGGGGTGCTCAACATCCCCGATACCGTGGGATACGCCATACCGGAGGAATTCGCCGCCCTGATCCGCGGGATACGCGAGAACGTGAAGGGTGTCGAGGGGGTGGTGATCAGCGTTCACTGCCACAACGACCTCGGCCTGGCGGTCGCGAACTCGCTGGCGGCGTGCAAGGCCGGCGCCAGGCAGGTCGAGTGCGCGGTCAACGGGCTGGGAGAGCGTGCGGGGAACGCCAGCATGGAGGAGATCGTGATGACCCTGAAGGTCAGGCACGACCTCATGGGCTTGAGGACCAACATCGATTCCACCGAGATAAGCCGCACCAGCCGCCTGGTGAGCCTGCTTACCGGTTACCCGGTTCAGCCGAACAAGGCCATTGTCGGGAGGAACGCCTTCGCCCACGAGTCCGGCATACACCAGGACGGGGTGCTCAAGGAGCGGGCCACTTACGAAATAATGGACGCCGCCGCGGTGGGGCTGATCGAGAGCGACATAGTGCTGGGAAAGCACTCCGGCCGCCACGCCCTCAAAGAGCAGCTGGAGCGGCTGGGGTACTACCTGGGAGAAGAAGAGCTGAACCAGGCCTTCGTCAGGTTCAAGGAGCTTGCCGACAAGAAGAGTTCGCTGACCGGGGAAGACATCGAGGCTGTCGCGCTCGAATACATACGCACCGAGGGGCAGCAGTGGAAGCTGACAGGTTACGAGGTCCACAGTGGCGGGCAGGAGGCGCCGCCGAGCGCCACTATAACCATCGAACGCGAAGGGGAGCGCATCACCGAGAGGGCTATCGGCGACGGGATGGTCGACGCGGTGTGCAAGGCGATAAGGGAGGCGCTGCACATCGACGCCAGGCTTCACGCGTTCACGGTCGAGGCGATAACCGGCGGCCTGGACGCCCTGGGGGACGTCACGGTCCAGCTCGATGTTGGCGATGAGCGCGTCGTGGGACGGGGCGTCTCCACCGACATTGTCGAGGCCAGCGCGCGCGCCTACCTCAACGCGGTGAACAAGGTTCTGCGCAGGTAACCGGCCGGCGGCGGAGGCGCCCCCGCGTTGTTCGCAGATGGAACAGGGCCCGGCCGGCGCTCTGTGTTTCAACGGGAGAAGAGATGAGTCAGACCAGAAGAATACTTGCGGAGCACTCCGGCCGCGCCTCGGTGAAGCCCGGGGAGTTCATCGAGATCCCGGTGGACCTGGTGCTCGCAAACGACATAACCGCTCCGCTGGCCATAGAGGAGTTCGGCAAGCTGGGGCGGGAATCGGTGTTCGACAGGGACAGGGTCGTTCTCGTGCTCGACCACTTCACCCCCAACAGGGACGTCGCCTCGGCGGACCAGTGCGCCTTCGTGAGGCGCTTCGCGCTCGAGCAGGGGCTCAGCCACTTCTACGACGGGGGCGAAGTCGGCATCGAGCACGTGCTGCTCCCGGAGCAGGGCCTGGTGCGCCCGGGCATGGTGATAATCGGGGCCGACAGCCACACCTGCACGTACGGGGGACTGGGGGCTTTCGCCACGGGGATGGGTTCTACGGACATAGCCGCGGCGATGGCCACCGGCAGGACCTGGCTCAAGGTCCCGGAGGCGATAGAGGTCGCCCTGAGCGGGAGGCCCCGGAAGTGGGTGGGCGGCAAGGACCTCATCGTCCACCTCATCGGACTGCTGGGCGTGGACGGCGCCACTTACGCCTCGCTGGAGTTCACCGGTGACGGGGTCGGGGCCCTGAGCGTCGAGGGCAGGCTGACCGCTGCGAACATGGCCATCGAGGCCGGCGCGAAGAACGGGCTGTTCCCGGCCGACCGCCTCGCCCTCGAGTACCTGGAGGGAGCCGGGGTAGCCGCGCAGGCGATGCCGGTGGTCCCCGACGAGTACGGCTACGCGCGCAGGATCGATACGGATCTCGCGGCGCTGGAGCCGCAGGTGGCCCTTCCGTCACTGCCCAGCAACGCGGTCCCGGTGGCCGCAGCGCCGCGCGTGAAGCTGGACCAGGTCGTCATCGGCTCGTGCACCAACGGGCGGATGGAAGATCTGCGCCAGGCCGCCGAAGTCCTGAGTGGAAAGAAAGCCGCTGCAGGTGTAAGGCTGATTGTCATTCCGGGAAGCCCTCATGTGTACCGGCGGGCGATGGACGAAGGGCTTCTCGGCACGTTCCTGGAAGCGGGGGCCGTCATCGCGCCGCCGACCTGCGGGCCGTGCCTGGGCGGGCACATGGGAGTGCTGGCCGCGGGTGAGAAGGCGATCTCCACGACCAACCGCAACTTCGTGGGCAGAATGGGACACAGGACCAGCGAGGTGTACCTCTCCAACCCCGCCGTGGCGGCCGCGTCGGCCCTCACCGGCACGATCACCGACCCGGGAGAGATAGTATGAGCGACAGGGAAGTGGTGCTCGAGGGAAGGGCCTTCAAGTTCGGCGACCACGTGAACACCGACATAATCATCCCCGCCACCTACCTGGTGTCCAACGACCCCGCGGTCCTCGGCAGGCACTTGATGGCCGGGGAGGACCCGGATTTCGCGGACAGGGTCGAGCCCGGGGATGTCATCGTCGGCGGGGAGAACTTCGGCTCCGGCTCCTCGCGGGAGCATGCCCCGCTGGCTATCAAGGGAGGCGGGATATCATGCGTCATCGCGAAGTCGTTTGCCCGCATCTTCTACCGGAACGCCCTGAACGTGGGGCTGCCGCTGGTGGAGTCGCCGGAGGCCGCCGGGGCCATCTCAGACGGTGACCGGGTGAGGGTCGACCTCGCGAACGGCAGGATAGAGGACCTGGCCACGGGGCTGACCTTCGATGTGGCCCCCTACCCGGAGTTCATGCGGCGGATTATGGACGCGGGGGGGCTCATTGAGTACGTGAACCGGCAGACTTGAAAGCGCGCCGGGCGCGCGGACGGGAGACTGATGTACGAGATCGCTGTAATACCAGGGGACGGCACCGGGGCAGAGGTCGTGCGGGAGGGCCTCAAGGTCCTCGAGGCGGCGGCGGACGCCTGCGGGTTCGATTACCAGGCCAGGACGTTCGACTACGGCGGCGACCGCTGGCTGGCCACCGGGGTGACTCTAACCCCCGAAGACGTCGAGGAGCTCAAAGGGTTCAAGGCCATCTACCTCGGGGCGATAGGGCACCCGGACGTCAAGCCGGGCATCCTAGAGCAGGGGATACTCCTCAGGCTGAGGTTCGATCTCGACCAGTACGTGAATCTCCGGCCGGTGAAGCTCTATCCGGGGGTGGACTGCCCGCTCAAGGACAAGGGTCCCGAGGACATAGACATGGTGGTCGTCCGCGAGAACACCGAAGGCCTGTACGTAGGTTCCGGAGGTTTCACCCGCAAGGGCACCCCCCAGGAGGTGGCCGTGCAGGAATCGGTGAACACCAGGATGGGCGTCGAGCGCTGCGTGAGGTACGCGTTCGAGGCCTGCAGGAAGAGGGACATGGAACGCAAGGTTACCCTCTGCGGCAAGACGAACGTGCTGACCTACGCGCACGACCTCTGGGAGAGGACGTTCAACGAGGTGGCACTGGAGTATCCCGACATAACCACCGACTACGCGCACGTTGACGCCACCTGCATGTGGATGGTGAAAAACCCGGAATGGTTCGACGTGATCGTTACCGATAACATGTTCGGCGACATCATCACCGATCTGGGCGCGATGATACAGGGCGGGATGGGCATAGCCGCGGGCGGCAACATCAACCCCGAGGGTACGTCGATGTTCGAGCCGATCGGGGGGTCAGCGCCAAAATACACCGGCAAGAACGTGATCAACCCGCTGGCAGCCATCGCCGCCGTCCAGATGATGCTCGATTTCCTGGGCGAGAACGATGCCGCGGTGCGCGTGGAGGAGGCGATCGTCCGTGCGCTGGGCTCGGGCAGGATCAAGAGCCTCTCCGCCGGGAAGATGGGGATGGGGACGGACGAAGTGGGCGACCTGATAGCCGGGTACGTCCGAGAGGGGAGTTGAGGGCGAGACATGGGGCTCACCGTATACGTAGACGGCGCGTTCGTGCCCGAAGAGGAGGCGAAAGTGTCCGTGTTCGACCACGGGCTGCTCTACGGGGACGGAGTATTCGAAGGCATACGGGTGTACGACCGGAACGTGTTCATGCTGGACGCGCACCTCAAGAGGCTCTACAGGGGTGCCAGGGTCATACGCCTGGAAATACCCATGGAGCCTGAGGATCTCGCCGACGCGGTGTGCGAGACCGTCAAACGCAACGGCATCACCGACGGCTACGTGCGCCTGGTGATCACCAGGGGCAGGGGAGACCTGGGCCTGAGCCCGTCCAAGTGCGCGAACCCCGGCGTCATCATCATAGCCTCCACCATCAAGATATATCCCGACGAGGTGTACGAGCACGGCCTCAAGCTGGTCACCGTCTCGACGCGCCGCAGCAACCCGGACGCGCTCAGCCCCCAGATCAAATCGCTCAACTACCTGAACCATATACTCGCCCACCTCGAGGTGCTTCACGCGGGGGCGGACGAGGGGCTGGTGCTCAACGACAGCGGTTACGTAACCGAGTGCGTCGTTGATAACTTCTTCATCGTCGTGGACGGGGTGGTGCTCACTCCCCCGACGAACAGCGGCGCCCTGAACGGTATCACCAGGCAGGTGGTGTTCGCGTTATGCGGGGAGCTGGGCGTGCCGATACGCGAGGAGCAGTTGTCGCTGGTGGAGTGCTACACTTCCGACGAGTGTTTCCTCACCGGCACCGCGGCGGAGATCGCTCCGGTGACGTACATCGACCAGAGGCCGATCGCCGACGGGCGGCCCGGGCCCGTCACCGCCAGGCTGATGAAGGAGTTCGGGGAGTTTACCAGGGGCCACGGCAGGGTGGCCTACTGACCGACCGGGGCCCGGCGGGCCGGGGCCCGGGAGCCGGAGACTGGAGGCACAGGGTGCCGGACGTTGTCATCTACGATACGACGCTCAGGGACGGGGCGGCCCGCGAGGGAGTGGCCTTCTCCCTCGAGGACAAGATCAAGATACTGAAGCGCCTGGACGCCTTCGGGATGCATTACGTCGAGGGCGGCTATCCCGCGTCCAACCCCAAGGACAGAGAATTCTTCGCCGCGGCGCGGGATGTGGAACTGAAGAACGCGAAGCTGGTCGCGTTCGGTTCGACCCGTCGCGCGCTTACTTCCGCATCGCGCGACAAGGAGATGAAGGCGCTGGTGGCCTCGGGCGCGCCGGTGGCGTGCATTGTCGGAAAGGCGTGGGATTTCCACGTCGAGACCGCCCTGAAGATTTCCCTGGACGAGAACATCTTCATGATCGCCGAGTCGGTAAAATACCTCAAGAAGAAGGGGCTCGAGGTCGTTTTCGACGCCGAGCATTTCTTTGACGCTTACAAGGACAACCCCGCCTACGCGCTGCGGGCGGTCGAGGCCGCCGCCGAAGGGGGCGTGGACTGGGTATCGCTCTGCGACACCAACGGCGGGACGCTCCCGCACGAGGTGGCCGGCATCGTCGGCGAGGTGAGGAGCAGGGTCCCGGTGAAGCTGGCGATCCACGCCCATAACGACAGCGACTGCGCCGTGGCGAACACGCTGGCGGCGGTGCGGGAGGGCGTGAAGATGGTCCACGGCACCGTGAACGGCTACGGGGAGCGCTGCGGGAACGCCAACCTGTGCTCGGTGATCCCGAACCTCGTGCTGAAGATGGACGTGGACTGCCTGCCGCGGGACCGGCTGGCAGGCCTCACCGACCTGGCCCACTACGTGAGCGAGCTGGCCAACATTCACCCGGACGCCCACCAGCCTTTCGTGGGGATGAGCGCGTTCGCCCACAAAGGCGGCATCCACGCCAGCGGCGTGAAGAGCGAGTCGAAGACTTACGAGCACATAAGGCCTGAGCTGGTCGGAAACATACAGCGGATCGTGGTTTCGGAGCTATCGGGCAAATCCACGATAACGCTCAAAGCCAGGGAGATGGGGTTCGATCTCGACGCCGAGCCGGAGCGGCTCAGGGACATCGTCAGCCAGATAAAGGACCTCGAGCACGTGGGCTACCAGTTCGAGGCCGCCGACGGCTCGTTCGAGATACTGGTCCGCAAGGCCATGGGGACCCACAAGCAGTTCTTCAAGCTGGAGTCGTTCCGTGTCATCATGGAGAAGCGCGAGGACGGCAAAGTGATGACCGAGGCTACGGTGAAGATCCACGTCGGGGGCCGCCGCCTGATAGCAACCGCCGAGGGGAACGGCCCCGTCAACGCCCTGGACCGGGCGATAAGGATCGCTATCGGCAGGAGCTATCCCGCACTCAAGGACATCGAGCTCACCGACTACAAGGTGCGGGTGCTCGACGAGAAGAAGGGCACCGCCGCCGTGACCCGGGTCCTCATCGAGACCAGCGACGGCGAGAAGTCGTGGGGCACCATCGGGGTGAACGAAAATATCATCGAAGCCTCCTGGCAGGCCCTGGTCGACAGCCTCGAATACGGCCTCAGCCACAAGCCCCAGCAATAGAACAGGCGCCGTCCGCGTCGTATCTGTACTCCGGTTATTTGTCGTGGAGAGCCGCCTGCGGTCAACCGTTGGAGAACCCCCGTTGCCTGCTCTTCACAAGGCGCCGGAGGAGGCGCTCCGGGGGACGTTCCGGGCGATACCTTCCGTAATGAGCCTTCCGGACCGGTTTCTCGGGGGGTCGTCGGTTCGGACGTTTTCGTGTTTACTTATTGGCGCAGCCGCAGCCGGGCGCGGCCGCGCCGCTGGTGTCAAACGAGGGGGACAGGCATGAAGATGGTCAGGTTTCTTAACGAGGGCAGCACCGGCTACGGGATACTATCCGGCGAGGCCGTCCTGCCTGTGGCCTGGGAGCCGTACGAAGAGCCGGCGGCCGCTCCCGGGGGAATTCCCCTGTCCGACGCGGCTCTCCTCGCCCCGGTGGTCCCGACCAAGATAGTGGGCATCGGCCTCAACTACAGGGAGCACGCCGACGAGGTGGGCATGGAGACCCCTTCCGAGCCGACGGTCTTCCTGAAACCCCCCAGTTCGGTGCTCGATCCTGGCGGGTCGATACTGCTGCCCGCGAGGTCGGGGCAGGTCGATTACGAGGGAGAGCTTGCCGTCATCATCGGTGTCGAGGCCAGGCGAGTGCCGGTCGAGGACGCGCTCTCTTACGTTTTCGGCTATACCTGCGGAATGGACATCACCGCCCGCGATCTCCAGTTCGAGGACGGACAGTGGACGCGAGCGAAGGGGTTCGACACTTTCTGCCCGCTGGGGCCCTGGGCAGAGACCGAGCTGGATCCCGGCGCGCTGGACATATCCCTCAGCCTGAACGGCGAGGTCCGCCAGAGATCGAACACCTCGATGATGATATTCGACGTTCCCCGGCTGGTGTCGTTCGTCTCGTCGGTCATGACCCTCTGTCCCGGTGACGTGATCCTCACCGGAACGCCCTCGGGCATCGGCTCGATCTCACCGGGAGACGCCGTGGCGATGACGATCGAAGGGATAGGGACGCTCGAGGTGGAAGTCGCTTGAAGGACCGCGGGCACGGCGCCTGCGCGGTGCCCGGGCGGGCCTGTTGGTGGAACGGCCGGGCAGGCCCGGACAGGGGCCGGCGTGATAAGAGCCGGTCGGGAGAAGGATGGGATATCCGCAACACCCGGAGACGATGAACGAGGCGTTCGAGACGCTGAAGCGGTCGTGGCTGCACGTACGCGGGCACCGGTACCTCTGGGTCATCGCTTTCGTTATCGCTCTGGGCGGCGGCGGCGCCCAGGGCTTCAGCCTGTGGGTCCAGAGCCCGCTCCCCAGGGGGCTTACCGGTCTCAGCCCGGTCTCCCGCGTCGCCACAGCCATCAGCGACTTTGCCCACCGAAATCCCGTTTTCCTCGCGCTGTTTCTCGTCGTGGGGGCGTTCGTGGGGTTGGCCGCCCTCGCCGCGGGCGCCTTCGCCCAGGCGTGCGCGATAGGCGCTGTCTCCGACATCGACCACGGCCGGCCTTCCGGCCCGGGCGGGGCGTTCCGCTGGGGAGCGAGATGCTTTCCCCGGTTCCTGGTGCTGGTCCTGGCTTACCTGGTGGTCCTGGCCGTCTTCGCCGCGCCTTCCTACCTGTTCTGGTGGGCTCTCGGGAGGAAGGGATTTATCTTCCCGTGCCTGGGCGCCCTGACGCTGGGGCTTGCGTTCGTGCTTGTTGCGGTTTTGTCGGGCATCATCTTCGAGCTCGCCGCGAGGTGCCTGGTGCTGGAGGGCATGGGAGTCGTGGAGGCTGTCCAGATGGCGGGAATCCTGTTCAGGGATTTCTGGAGGGAGGTGGTGCTGACCTGGTTTTACGCTCTGGCGGTAACCATCTTCGGGGCGGTTACGATGGCAATCGTCATAACCGTGCTCAGTGTGCCGCTTTCCTGGATATTCACCGTCGCCGACCGGCACCACAACGCCTTTCTGATAGCGCTGAGCATCCTGGCCCTGGCGGCGGCCTGGGCCGCGGCATCCGCCTGCGCGGGCATATTCAGCATCACCGCGAGCGCGATGTGGACACTGACGTTCATCGACTTGAGGCAGTGAGCCCGGCTGCCTATCAACCCCCGGGTTCCGCGTACGACTCCAGGCCGTGAGAGTTTTCGATGAGTTCGATAAGCCTCGCTACGAACCGCGCCGCAGGTGCCCCGTCGATGACGTCGTGGTCGATAAGAATGGTCATGCTCAGAAGTTCTCTCGGTACGATGCCACCAGGTGTCACGGAAGGCTTGTGAGCGATTCCTCCTATGGCGAAAGCCAGCGACTGGAGCCCGAAGGTGATGGCCCATCCTCCGCTTTTGCCGAACATGCCTACCGAGGTGACGATAATGGTGCCGCCAAAGCGTTTGAGGGTCTTCGGCATGCGCACGAGCTGGCGCCAGACGGCCCTTCGGACGAAAGTCGGCAGGTGCAGGTACAGGTCTACCCACCTGGAGCTCTTCTCGTCGCCCAGCACCATCTCGCCCTCCGCTTCGCGTGAGCGCTTGAAGACGTCTATCTCCGCGCTGATCTGTTCGACGCTCTTCTCGTTGGTCCGGCGCACGACGTACGGGAGAGGCATTACCACGCCCTTGTGGCGCAACTCGATCATCGTCGATATGTCGATATCTTTGAAAAGGTAGAGCTTCTTTCCTCGTCTCAAGGCGCAGGCCTCGGGGAATTCCCCCGCGGCGATGCTGATGCACTTCATGAGCCAGGCGGTGAAAGATATGTTGGGACCGTTTTCCGTCCGGGATCTCCGGAGTGATGCTCGGGCGCCAGTAACGTCAACCTCCACCAGCGCTTTGACATGATGTCTCCTGACGGTCTCGTGCATCATGTCGATAGCTACAGTCCTGCTGCTGGAGATCTTCTGAACGCTGTATTCGCCCGTATCGCCCATCAGGAACATCTCCCAGGGGTGTTCGGTCGTTGGTCGGCGCGGTTCTCTCGCACCGGCCCCCGTCGCTCGGTGACACTCAATGATAACGGAGAAGGACGACATTGTGATGCGCCGCGCGCCGCCCTCCGAGGTGCTTCGGGGCAAAGAGACGAGCTCGGGCATTGTTCCGCGCTGTTTCACGCATGCGCCTCACGGATCGAGCCGCAGGGCGCAGCATCGAAAGTCAGAACATTTGACTTTGGTCGAAGGCGGGAAGACCAGGCTCCTGTGGAGCATATGCACCTGACGCGGATCGGGAGGAAAGCCCCGAAGACAACATTCGGCGATATATCCCCTGGTCAAGGGATGCCATGTCAATCTCCTCGTCCCGGCTTGCCCTCCGGTTGTCAGGACACGACAGAAGTCAACCAGGAGGGCGCCACACTGGCAAACGGCCCGCGGACCTGGCTTCTGGAAAACACGTGAGAGCGAGGGTCACCCCGGCAGCAGGGTCTTGTATGCTTGTCATAGCAGGTCCCGGCGTGGAGGACCGTTCGAGCGCGCACCGCAGGCACGGAAGCGGCTGGTGAGACATGGACGGCGCAAGAAAGATCAAGAGATACGGGACAATGCCGGTTGTCATCGTCATGTTCGCAGCCGGCTGCATCCCGCTGTTGTCGCTTCAGGCGGCAGGCGCGGGTTCGACGCCGCCGGCTACGTTCTATTTCGCCGAAGGCACCACTCGCGCCGGCTTCCAGGAGTACCTGTGCCTGGGCAACCCCGGCAGCCGGGACACCGTCGCCCGGGCCACCTACATGTTCACCGACGGCGGCACCAGGGAGGCGAGTTACCCCGTGCCCGCGAACTCACGTTGCACCGTGGACGTGAACGGCGAGGTGGGGCCGGGGAAGGACGTGTCCGTAAGGATCCGGTCCGGCACCCCGGGCCTGGTCGCGGAAAGGCCCATCTACTTCAACTACAACGGGGCATGGACCGGCGGCTCCTGCGCCCCGGGAGCGGTCGCGCCCGACACCCGCTGGTACTTCGCCGAGGGCAATACCCTGCCCGAGTTCGACCAGTACGTCACCGTTCTCAACCCCGGCCCCGAGGAGGCCGGCCTGGTGTTCCACTACATGGTGGAAGGTGAAGGAGAGAAGAACGTGCCGGGGAAAGTGGGGCCACGTTCCCGGGCCACGTTCAAGACCAGGGACCAGATCGGGGCCGGGAAACACGCGAGCCTTTTCCTCGAGAGCACCCGTGGGGTGGTGGCCGAGCGTCCCATGTATTTCGATTACCGGGGTCTCGCGGGGAACAACTGGACCGGCGGCCACGACGTGCTGGGGGCAAACTCCCCGGGCCGAGAGTGGTACTTCGCAGAGGGCACCACCAGGAGGAACCCCGTGGACGGCGCTTTCGAGCAGTGGCTCTGTCTGCAGAACCCGGGCGCCGTTCCCCTGGTGGTGACCGCCACGTACCAGACGGCGGTCGGCCAGGGCGGCCCCGTTTCCAGGAAATATTCCGTCCCCGCCAGGGAGCGCGTCACGATATCGGTGAACCGGGAGGTGGGGCCGGACAGGGACTGCGGCATCCACCTCGAGTCGCCGCGGGGCTTCATTGCCGAGCGCCCCGTGTACTTCGACTACCACAACGCCTGGACCGGGGGGCACAGCGTGCCGGGCATAAGCTCCGCCGCGACCGCCTGGTTTCTCGCGGAAGGGACCACCAGGGTGGACTTCGAGGAATGGCTCTGCCTGCAGAACCCCGGGGACACAGAAGCCCGGGTCACGGTCAGCTACCTCACGGCGGGCGCCCGGGTGATCGCCAGGCAGAAGACGGTGAGCGCCAACTCCAGGCTGACCGTGAGCGTCAACAGCGACGTCGGGGAGGGCCAGGACGTCTCCGCGCTGGTGTCCTCCGACAGGCCGATCGTCGTCGAACGCTCCATGTACTTCGACTACAACGCCTGGACCGGCGGGCACGACGCTGCGGGGTTCGCGCTCGCTGGCGGTGTTGATCCCGTCCCCGGAACGGCGCCCGACGTCCTCTACATGGACGGCACACCCTCGGTCAGGGACCTGGCGCACGACATCCCCGCGACCCTTTCCGGCACTCCGCGGACCGCCCATCTGAAGGGCGCCGTTGCGCCGGTGATAGGCCCGGGCGCATACGGTTCCTGCTCCTGGCCCTGCGCGTCCCTGGGGGTGACCCCCGGCATGCCGTTCACCGCCGTCTGCGTCGTCAACTCCTCCGCGCCTTATGACGACGGCATGCCCCACCTGATGCTCATGAACCGGGACGGGGTCGCGTCCACTTACGGGTGGGAACTCCTCAAGACCGCCTACGGGCTGGTCGCCATCGGAACCTGGTCTCACGGCTCAGCGGTCTGGACGGCGATCGAGTGCAACGCCTCGAACTGGGCGGCCGGCACCGACCACGTCGTGATCGCCACGGTGGACGAGCACAACAACCAGCGTATATTCCTCGACGGCGTCGAAGGGTTTCTGCACTCGACGACTTCTTCACCGCGAGAGGAAGCCATCGGGCCGGACCTCTACGTGGGGGTTCACGACGACGGCATATTCCCCTTGCAGGGCTCGATCCTCGCGGCGATATACAAGCGCATTCTCTCCGACGAGGAGATCGCTTCCCTCAGCAGGATGACCGACTGGAGCAAGGGCGTTCTGCTGGGCCGGCCCGGTGCGGCCTCCCCGTCCTCCGCCCGCAGTGCATCCGGCTTCAACCGGCGCGGAGACCGGGCCGCGTCAACGCTCGTCAATCCCTTCCGCCCCGACCTGGCCACCTGGTTCCCGGCCTGTGCGATCAATAAATGACCTGTTGTCCCGTTCGGTGCCGCTGTCTCCTGTGCGCCGCCGCCGTCGGCATGTGTCCCTGAAATCCCAGCAGCACCTGAAAACGAAACAGGCGGCGGAGAAGCACACGGTCGGAACGCCGGAGTGGTGGCGCATACGGGATTTGAACCCGTGTTACCGCCTTGAGAGGGCGGCGTCCCCTGAGCCCGCCCAGACATGCCTTTATATTCCCAGTTTGAAGCTATTTCTGCCTCAACAGCCCTTGAGTAACCGGTTAAAACACAACCGCCTTGAACAATTCTACGCCACCTAGTCTAGCAGAATCATCGGATAGACAAGTGTTCCTCGTTATCGGAGCCAGTCGATTCACACAGAGGCGCTACACGCTTTGAGAATCGAAAATGTTACCAACCTGAAGTTGCTAAAGAAAAGTTTAGGGCTGGTCAAACAAATCGCATGATGAAGCTATTTGCTGGCATTGCAGCAACGTAACTATTCTGTGAATTATTGCTATAGCGGACCCGTTTTTCTTGGACCACGGATAAGGGTTAATCTTCAGTCCAG